>JAJQBK010000012.1 GCA_021203305.1 Lachnospiraceae bacterium | reverse complement strand
CAGCGACAACCATCATAATATATCACAGGTTTCCTCGCTTGTCAACAACTTTTTTAATTATTTTCCTGTCTTTTGGAGACAGAAAAGAGCGCGGAAAGAGGGATTTGAACCCTCGCACCGGTTGCCCGATCTACACCCTTAGCAGGGGCGCCTCTTCAGCCACTTGAGTATTTCCGCACGCTGAATTACATCCGCTACCAATGTAATTGTGTAACTGCCCTTTTTGAGAGAGCATTATTGATTATACATATCAATTTTTGCTTTGTCAACGAGTTTTTTCAGAAAAAGCACACTAAAATTTGAGCAAATAAAAGCCCCACAAGATGTTGTAAAAATTTTAGAGCATGGGCACTAAATGCAATTCAGCCCCGGCTCACCTTCGCGTAAAGATCATTTCCAAGAGAATCAATCACCACAATTGCCGGGAAGTCCTCCACCCAAAGCTTCCGGATTGCCTCCGTGCCCAAATCGTCATAGGCCACCACTTCCGCGGATTTAATTGCTTTGGATAAGAGTGCCCCCGCGCCGCCAACGGCTGCGAAATAAACCGACTGATTTCTCACAATGGCGTCGATCACCGCCTGGGAACGTTTTCCCTTGCCGATCATTCCGCCCAGTCCCAGATCCAGCAGCTGAGGGGTATACTTATCCATCCTGCTGGCCGTAGTCGGCCCGGCGGAGCCGATCACACGCCCTTCTCTGGCGGGAGACGGCCCCATGTAATAAATCAGGTTTCCTTCTATATTAAAAGGCAGCCCGTTTCCCTTCGCGAGAGACTGATGCATTCTCGCATGAGCCGCATCCCTGGCTGTGTATAATGTTCCTGTTATATAAACGTAATCACCGCTTCTGAGTTCCGCCGCCGCGGTTTTCGAAAGCGGCGCCATGATATGCCTTTCCATAAGTATCTCCTGATGAAACCTGGTACGGCGTTTTCGCAAAACGGACATGTCCGCTGACGCGGATATCGCTAAATATCGATTGCTTCACGCCGCGTACTTCCTGCTTTCACAGAACCCGTACCGTATGCCTGTTCACATGGCAACAAATATTAACCGCCACAGGAAGTCCCGCGATATGTGTCGGATATGTATTGATATTCACTGCCAGCGCCGTATATTTTCCGCCCAGGCCGCCGGGGCCGATACCGAGAGCGTTGATTTTCTCCAGCAGTTCCTTCTCCAGCTCCGCCACATAGGGAATATCAGAGTGAACATCCGCCGGGCGGGTCAGCGCCTGCTTCGCCAGCAGCGCGCATTTTTCAAAGGTTCCGCCGATACCCACTCCCACCACCATGGGCGGACAGGCGTTGGGGCCGGCGTCCTTCACCGCGGTCAGAACCGCTTCCTTCACGCCATCTATTCCATCCGCCGGTTTCAGCATAAAGATACGGCTCATATTCTCGCTGCCAAAGCCCTTCGGCGCCACCGTAACGCGGATTTGATCCCCTGGAACAATCTGATAATGAATAACCGCGGGAGTATTGTCCTTCGTATTCTCCCGGATCAGGGGATCCTTCACCACAGATTTGCGCAAATATCCTTCCACATAGCCCCGGCGGACGCCCTCCTGAACCGCTTCCTCCAGGCTGCCTCCCTCAAAGTGCACCTCCTGGCCCACCTCCATGAAAATCACCGCCATCCCGGTATCCTGGCAGATGGGAATCATGTCCTCCCCGGCGATCTTTAAATTATCCTGAAGCTGTTCCAGAATCCGGCATCCCAGCGCGGAGGTCTCCCCCTGCCTTGCGTCGGCAAGAGCTTCTTTCATGTCCGGCGTCAGAAAGTGATTGGCTTCAATGCACATTTCCCGGATATTGTCTGTAATTTCCGAAACTGAAATTGTTCTCATCTGTTTCCCCTGTGTCCGCTAAAGCCAGTGTCAGGCCACACTGCCCGAACCGACAGTCTGTCCCGTTTCATCCACATTTCTCCGCCCTTATCCCAGAATCTGTTTCTGAATGGCGTCCATCTCCTCCGCCGGCAGCTCCTGTGGTTTCCATGTTACTATCGATGAACCGCCCGTATATCGGGGAATTAAATGGCAGTGAAAATGAAACACCGTCTGCCCCGCGGCCTCGCCATTATTCTGCACAATATTGATACCGTCAGCGTTCAAATTCTTCGTCAGCCGCTCCGCCATCTTCTTTGCCAGTATCATCACCTTTCCGGCTGTTTCATCCGGAATCTCATGGATATCCGCGTAATGCTCCTTTGGCAAAATCAGCACATGGCCCTTTGACGCGGGGCTTGCGTCCATGATCACATTAAATTCATCGTCCTCGTACACACTTCTGGTGGGAATATCCCCATTTGCCAGCTTGCAGAAAATACAGTCGTCTCTTTTCATAATTAATACGCCTTTCCCCAGTAAACCATTTTTTTCGCCGGTCTGCCGCAGCAGACGCAGGTCTCAGAAAGCTGCTCCTGCTCAAAGGGCATACAGCGGCTGGTTACCGATAATTTTTCCTTAATCTTGTCCTCGCAGGCCTGGTCGCCGCACCACATGGCCTTCACAAAGCCGGTTTTTTCCGCGAAAATATTCTCCAGCTCCTCCATATTCCGGGCGACCCAGGTGTGGGTATCGCGATGCTTTCTCGCCTTTTCCAACATATCCCACTGCATGGATTCCAGGATTTCCCCGACCTTCTCCTCCAGCTCGTCGAACGGCACGTCGATCTTTTCAAAATTATCTCTTCTGCAGACCACGCACCTGCCCGCTTCGATATCCTTGGGACCAACCTCAATCCGGACCGGAACGCCCCGCATTTCCTGCTCCGCGAACTTCCAGCCGGGGCTCTTGTCGGAATCATCTACCTTGACGCGAAAGCCTTTCGCAAGCAGGCGGTCTCTCATCTCAGCGGCCTTCTCCAGCACCCCTTCCTTCTTTTGCTGAATGGGGATGATCATCACATGGGTTGGCGCCACTTTCGGAGGCAGGCACAGCCCCCGGCTATCGCCGTGCACCATAATGATCGCACCGATCAGACGGGTGGTCATCCCCCAGGAGGTCTGGTGGACATATTTTAAGGTATTATCCTTATCCGTGAACTGAATGCCGAAGGCTTTCGCGAAGCCGTCGCCGAAATTATGGCTGGTGCCGCTCTGCAGCGCCTTACCGTCATGCATCAGAGCTTCAATCGTATATGTTGCCTCCGCTCCGGCAAATTTCTCCTTCTCCGTCTTGCGTCCCTTAATCACAGGAATGGCCAGCACCTGTTCGCAGAAGTCAGCGTACACATTCAGCATCTGAAGCGTCCGCTCCTCCGCCTCCCTGGCGGTGGCATGGGCCGTGTGCCCCTCCTGCCACAAAAACTCCCGGCTGCGCAGGAAGGGACGGGTCTCCTTCTCCCAGCGGACCACGCTGCACCACTGATTATAAACCCTGGGCAAATCCCTGTAGGAATGAATGTCATTTTTATAAAAATCACAGAACAGAGTCTCCGAGGTAGGACGCACGCAAAGCCGCTCCTGAAGGGGCTGCATGCCGCCGTGGGTCACCCAGGCTGCCTCGGGCGCGAAGCCCTCCACATGGTCCTTTTCTTTATTTAATAAGCTCTCCGGAATAAACATTGGCAGATAAACATTCTCCACACCTACTTCCTTGAATCTGGCGTCCAGCTGCGACTGAATCAACTCCCAGATCGCGTAGCCGGCAGGCTTGATGACCATGCAGCCCTTGACCGAGGTATAATCGATCAGCTCCGCCTTCTTCACCACATCCGTGTACCACTGGGCGAAATCTTCCTCCATCGAGGTGATTGCCTCCACCATCTTTTTGTCAGCCATTTTCTCTTCTCTCCTCCTGAATATTTTTCACCTGTGCGGCTGCACATGTGGAATATTTTTCATCGATGGAAAAATCCACCGCGCTTTTCTGATATTCCGTCAGGTGTGCGTTTCTCCGGCTCTCCCCGGAAACCAAAAAGGGCAGTACGTCGCTCCTTCCTCAAGGGACCGGAATCCGGCGGTACCACCCTGTTTTATGCTCTCACATACACTCTTTTGCCGTTAACGCCTGCCTGCGTCGCGCTTTCACGCGCAGCTCCCCGGAGGGTTTCCGTAATATGCGGCAGGAATTCGCACCATCCATTCCCTCTCTGCTGCCCAGTCTTACGTACTTGCCCGGTTCTTCGCTCATGTGCTCAAATTTTAGAATAATTTTATAACCGTGTCAAGCACTTTTTATCACAGTTACGATATATGTCATTTGATTTCTGCCAGACAGGGCGGTTTATATATTTTCCTGTGCGCCACTCTCCTTCCCCGGCGCGCTCACTCTGCGAAAGGCCGCGTCGATTAAAAGATAGGCAACCGGTCCCTTAAAAATCCCGCTGGCGCCAAACAGCTGCAACCCCGCAAACACTGACATCCACATTCCCAGAGCGGGAAGCCGCAAACTGCCGCCCAGAAGCTTCGGTTCCAGCGTTTCCCGAAGAATAGAGCAGACAAAATACAGGACAACACAGGCAATGGCCGCCGCCATGTTTTTCTGTAAAAGCTGCCACAGCGCCAGAGGAATCATGACACTGCCAATACCGAAAACCGGGAGGAAGTCCAGGAATCCCGCCGCCAGTCCCCAGAAGATTCCACCTGGTATGCCAATCAGCCATAATGCCGGACAGAGGACGGCCGTCATGACCAGCATCAGGATCCCCTGGGTTTTCAGCCAGGCTCTCCCATAGCTCAGCACGTCCCCGCACAGCTCCAGAACCAGCTTCCCGCCCGCAATCCCTCTCAATCCCTCCACAATCCGGTCATACAGCCCCGCCATCAGAAACGCCGACAGGGCAAAGGCTCCAAAATAAAACAAAAGTCTTCCAACCCACCTTACCGCCGCGAATGACACCTCTGTCATATCTCCGAGGCCTTTTTCCCGCAGCCAGACTATTGCTTTCTGTACATATTCCTGATTCCAGAGGCGGACACACCAGCCAAAATCACAGCAGCGAAGACAGGGAAGCAACGCGAAGCATACGCCATAGGTCAGAATCACAATGATAATCAAAAGCACCAGATAAGCCGCCGCGCCGCGCCGAACCCGCCATCTGCGGCCCAGCCTGTCCAGCGCCGGGTTTACAGCCATGAGAAAAAGAAAGGCCAAAATCACCGGGCCAAAATATTTCCAGATGATGGTAAGAAAAAAATACACTATTACTGTAATCAGCAATAGTGTACCTATCGATCTTTTCTTTCGCCCCGCGCCATGCCCCATCCTGTGTCTGCCCTTCCGTCCGTACCCGCAAATATGCCTTCATTCGTCAGACATAGTATCAGCAAAAAGAAGGAAATTATTGATACATCAATGCGTTTCCTGAAATTGGCTCCCCAGAGCCTCCCGCATTGTGAAACCCAAATCCACTTCTAACGCATCTGTGCCTTTCCTCCATCAGAAACAGCAAATTCCCGGAAAGCCACGTTCTCAGGCTCTATGGTGAAGCGCAGTTCTTTTCCTGTATTTGGATGAATCAACCATAGACTGTCCGCGCACAAAGCCACATTTCTCACACCCATGGCACGGCCCGCCTCCAAGCTCTCCGCAGTTCCGTATTTCTGGTCGCCCAAAAGGGGCATTCCGTGAAAAGCCATCTGGCAGCGGATCTGGTGAAAGCGTCCGGTTTCCAGCTCAATTCCCGCAAGCGCGGTATTTTCATGGCGTTTCAGAATTTTGTACGTTAATATGGCCTCTTTCGTTTCTGAGGATTTCCCACCGGACGCCTTTCTTTCTGCAATTCCAGAGATATCTCCCGAAATCGGAGCCGCTTCAATTCTGGCTCTGCCGCCCTCTTTTCCCATGAAATCTGTCAGCTTCGTCACCAGTCCCGGCTCCGGTCCAGTCCCTCTGGGCAGATACAGAACCGCGCGATAGGACTTTTTCAACTGTCCCGTCCGCAGCTGGCTGCTCAATACGGAAGCGGTTTCAGGGTCCTTTGCAACTGCCAGCAGACCCTCCACCGGCTGATCCAGCCTGTGAACCAGTCCCAGCCAGGGAACACCCGCGCCATGGCTCAGATAAAACTTCAGCTCACTAACCACATCCGCCTGTGCCACCCCGGCGCTCTCCGTCGCCAGCCCGGCAGGCTTGTAAATCACCAGAAGTCTCTCATCCTCGTATAAAATCCTCGTTCTCATACATTATATCGTGACAAAATACGTCACGATCCAATTCACCGTTCGTCAAATGCATGCGCGCATGCATTTTCCTCATTTTTGCTCATTAGATCTTGAAGCGGTAGCCAACTCCCCAGATTGTCTCAATATACTGAGGCTTCGCGGTATCATACTCAATTTTTTCCCGGATTTTTTTGATATGGACTGTTACGGTGGCAATGTCTCCTACAGACTCCATATTCCAGATTTCCCGGAAAAGCTCCTCCTTAGTGTATACATGATTGGGATTCTCAGCCAAAAATGTCAGCAGATCAAATTCCTTGGAGGTGAAGACCTTTTCCACCCCGTCCACATAAACCCTGCGGGCCGTCTTGTCGATGCGGATGCCGCGGATCTCCACGATGTCATTTTCCTTGCTGTGGCTACCTACCAGCCGCTCATATCTGGCCATGTGTGCCTTGACTCTCGCCACCAGCTCACTGGGGCTGAAGGGCTTGGTCATATAATCGTCGGCGCCAAGGCCCAGCCCTCTGATCTTGTCAATATCATCCTTCTTGGCGGAAACCATCAGGATCGGGATATTTTTCTTTTCCCGGATGCTCTTGCAGACCTCAAAGCCATCCATGCCGGGCAGCATCAGATCCAGCACCACCAGGTCAAAATCCTCTTTTAACGCCATGTCAAGTCCCGTATCGCCGGCATTGGCGATGGCGACCTCAAATCCGGAAAGCTCCAGATAATCCTTCTCCAGGTCGGCGATTTCCACTTCATCCTCAATAATTAAAATTCTGCTCATCTTCGTCCTCCTTATGCCGGGCCGGCGCTGTACCGTCTTAGGCCTGCCCCGTATATTTTCTTAATACAAAGTGCATACAGGTTCCTTCCCCCTCCTTGCTGGTGGCCCATATGTATCCGCCATGATCCTGTATAATCTTCTTCACAATAGAAAGCCCCAGCCCGCTGCCGCCGGTGCTGGAATTCCTGGAAGAATCCGCCCGGTAGAACCTGTCAAAAATATTCTGCAGATCCTTCTGGGCGATGCCCTTGCCGTTATCCTCAATCTCCACCCGGATGGAGTCCACCTCGTCCAGAATGCGGATGCTGATCTCCCCGTGAGGCTTATCCATATATTTGACACTGTTGCTGACGATATTATTGACCACACGCTTGATCTGCTCAGGGTCCGCGATGACCATGGTATCGTCCGCAACCAGATTTTCATAATTTAATGTGAAATTCTGGCTCTCCAGATCCATTCCGATTTCTTCGATGCAGTCTGTAAAATACTCCCGCACGGCAATTTTCAGGAAATGATAGGGGATGCGGTTATTATCCACACTGGAGTACATGGTCAGCTCATTGATCAGCCTGTCCATGTCAACGGCCTTATTATATATAATGTGGACATAACGGTCGAGCTTCTCCGGCGTATCCGCCACTCCGTCCATGATCCCTTCCACATAGCCCTTAATAGAGGTGATGGGGGTTTTCAGATCGTGGGAAATATTGCTGATCAGCTCCTTATTCTGCTTTTCATTCTGGAGCTTCTCCTCGGAGTTCTCCTTCAGGCGCAGACGCATGTCCTCGTAATTGCGGTAAAGGTCGCCGATCTCGCCTTTGCCCAGAGTCTCCAGGCGGTATTCAAAGTTGCCGTCCTTGATCTCCTGCATGGCGTTATTCAGCTCATCGACAGGCTTCAGCACCCCCTTGTAAATCCACCAGGAATAGATAACGCTGGTCAGAATCAGGATAATAACCATGGAAATAAACATGGATCTCAGGAACCCGAAGGATACCAGCTGCCTGTAACTCTCCAGCATATCCGGCATCAGGACAACGGTTCCGTCATCCTCATACTCTATCTCTGTAGAAATCTCCTGACGCACATCGACAATATTTCTCCTCAGAAAATATCCGCCGACCAGAAGGAATGTGACAGATATCAGGATCAGAGGCACGGCCACAATCACCACCAGTGTCACAAGAATTCGCGTTTTCAGTTTCATAGAATTGCCAACCTCACCAATGGAGAAAATATATTTCAATGGGCCTTCTTAAGTCCGCCAGGTGCGGTTCCGTCCCTATCCCCATGAACAGGGACAACGTACTAACCCCTTCGTGGGTATTTTACCATGATTCACTGTCTTTGACAAAAAAAATTACGTGAAATATATAAAAAAAGAATAAAGTTATTGACAAGTCTGTAATTCCTGTTATAATAACGATAACGATTACTATTATTGAGGAAATGACAATGACAGTGAAGCACAGCCGGCAGCGGGAATGCATCAAAAGCTTCCTGATGACCAGAAAGGATCATCCAACCGCAGATACGGTCTACATGCACGTCCGGGACCAGTTCCCCAATATCAGCCTGGGAACGGTCTACCGCAATCTCTCCCTGCTGACCGAACTGGGCGAGATACAGCGGATCAACGTAGGGGACGGCGTAGATCATTTCGACGCGGACACATCAGAGCACTATCACATCGTGTGTACAAAGTGCGGCTGTGTTCAGGATATCCGGATGGAGGCACCGCGGTTATTGTCTGAGGCAAATAGTAATTATGACGGTGTTGTCACCGGGCAGGCGATCCTGTTTTACGGCACCTGTCCTGCCTGTCTGAAAACACATTAGGAACTGTCCCACTTATTACTCTTATTATTTTTATGGAAAGGAAAGGATTTTATTATGAAGTATGTATGCCAGGTATGTGGTTATGTTTACGAGGGAGACAACCCTCCCGCTGAGTGCCCGGTGTGCCATGTCGGCCCGGACAAGTTCAAGGCCGTTGAGGGCGAAATGACTCTTGCCGCGGAGCATGAGTACGGCATCTATGACAAGACTGTGAAGAATAATCCCGACATCAGTGAAGAGGACAAGAAATACATCTTTGACCAGCTGAAAGCGAATTTTGAGGGTGAGTGCTCTGAGGTCGGCATGTATCTGTGCATGGCCCGCATCGCGCACCGCGAGGGTTATCCGGAGATCGGCCTTTACTGGGAGAAGGCGGCCTATGAGGAAGCCGAGCACGCCTCCAAGTTCGCGGAGCTTCTGGGCGAGGACCTGGAGCCCAATATGAAGAGCTCCACCAAGGCGAATCTGGCCTGGAGAGTGGAATGCGAGTACGGCGCCACCGCCGGAAAGGTGGAGCTGGCCAAGTGCGCCAAGAAGAACAATCTGGATGCGATTCACGACACTGTTCATGAGATGGCCCGCGATGAGGCAAGACACGGCAAGGCGCTGGAAGGGCTGTTGAAGAGGTATTTCGGGTAAAAAGCAAAAATAATCCCTCCAATTTTAAAGATATATCTCAGAAAACAGGCATGATTTTTATGGTCATGCCTGTTTTGTGTTGTAATCTTTTCAAAGAATTTGACAAATGTAAAAATTGCCGGAATATTTCATCAGCTGGAAGCTTACGAGAAAAAGCTATAGCTCCACATACACCGGCTCATGCCCCACCGCCGGCAGGAAAACCTCAATCAGGTCGCGCATTTTCATTCGGATACTGGAGGTGTTGACGCAGGGGTGGCAGCCAAAATATTCTCCTTCCAGCACCTCCCTGTCAATGAGAAGCTGCACCCGGTTTTCTCTGTCGTTCATCAGGCCCATGACACTGACAGAGCCGGGAGCGATATGCAGGTATTCTTCCATATATTGAGAAGAGGCAAAAGACAACCGGCTGCTGCCAATCTGGCCGGACAGCTCTTTGGTGAGAAAATGCTTGTCGCCGGGCAGCATCAGCAGATAGAAGTGGGTCTTTTGCCGGTTGCAGAGGAACAGATTCTTGCAGATGACCGCATCCAGCGCTTCATCCACGGCAGCGCAGAGCGCCATGGTGCGAACCTCCCGGTGGTCGATTCTCTCATAACGGATGCCCAGTTGATCCAGCAGGGAATAAGTATCCACCTCCCGTTTGCGTCTGGCAGCCTCGCTCTGTGCGGGTGCGCCCTCCATCCGCTGCAGCTTCCTGTCCAGCTCTTCGTATGCGCCATAATACCAACCCATCCGGCCTTTTTTCTTTGCCAGAACGCCGTTTGAGGTATAAGCAAGGATGTGCAATTCATCCCCCGGATGAACCAAAAGCCGCTCATCACAGTAATCGCTGCAGTGCTTTACGCCCTGATATTCCCACAGAAATGACGCCGGGGCGGTAAATTCCTGACCAGTGCCGATGTTTTTTAACTGCAGCAGCGGCTCCTGCGTGATATGCGTGCCATATCGGATATCCGTCTCCTGCTGAGGTTCATTTCCAACGCACATGACATCCTCTTCAGAATTCAGTACCTCCACCTCACTGTCAAAATACTGAATCTGAATCATGCCGGGCTGTTCTTCCTGCTCCTCCATCGCCCGCACCGCCGGAAATTCATCACAAAAATCCCATCTGATCTCTTCCATATCCGAATTCCGGTCCGGAATCACCAGGGCGTTCAGCTGTCCGTGCCTTTTCACCCCGCAGCCGCCGTCGATACTGATAATTCCCCGTTCCTTCAGAAAAATCGGCGACAGGTCATCTTTCCCATGCCGGTACAGGCAGACCGGCATGTGCCCAACCACCACAATATGATCTGCGAAGCTGCATCCTTTGTTCAGGTAATCGTCATTTTTCAGTAACGGCAGGGCAGCCGTCCCCGCAAGCTCATCCGGATTTTCAGTGGGAATGCCCCCATGCACAAAAATATACTTCCCCATGGTAAGAATTGTGGGAAGTCCGCCCAGAAAAGCGATTTCCTTCTGAAAATGCACGTTCAGCTTCGCAAGGGTCTCGCCCGCGTTTTCTTCCGTCAGGTGCTTTATGTCAATCCCCAATTCCGAGAGCATATCCGGAATCAGCCCACCGCTCCAGTAATCCTTCACCCATCCGGCATGACTCAGAAAATTTCGATCCGCCTCCTCTGACACATCAGTCAGAACAGAATATCGATGCAGGTCCACATTTCCCATGGACACATACACATTTCCCCGCTCGGAAAGCTCCATAATGTAGCGCAAGGTCCGCAGACTGTCCGGTCCCTTGTCTACCAGGTCACCGATGATCGCCAAAAGGTCGTTACGTGTGTAATTCAGTTTTTTCAAAAGCTGAAACAGGTTGTCCATATGTCCGTGGACGTCACTCACAACCAGAATCCGCTGGCCGGGCCGGGCATGAATTTCCTGTATCGTTGTTTCCGCTTCCATCAAACTCTCACTTTTCCTTATATTCATAGCCTGTGCGCTTGCCCGGCTTCCGCTCTTTCCGGTCATTTTTGCAGCCGGCAGCTCTGCCGTTATCTTCCAACCTCAAAGGTATGCCCCACCCAGTTCACCAGGCAGAGTCTGGAAAGCCGGTCCCTGGCAATCGCCCCCAAACGGTATTCCCCCGCCGGGAGGTGCTGGTCAAATTCAAAAGCAAAGCCGGACAACCCCACATTTTTCTGATCCGGCATGTTACGCTCCAGATCCACGCGGTACTGGTCAGTGTACTCCACCTTATATATTTTATCCGGCTCGGACACAGGTTGCAGCAAAACCGCCTTGTCAAAGCAGGCGTTATCGCTGCCGAGCACCACAATCCAGCCCTGCATCTGCCGGGTGGTATGCAGTTCAAAGACGCAGCGCAGGCAGGCGTCGGTCCTTGCGTTTTCCGGTATCTGACAGGACTCCCTGTTCCTCACATCCTTCAGGATGATTCCATCCTCCCATGCCGGATGCACACTGGTATCCAGCAGACGGCAGTTCAGTCCCGGATTGTAATAGGGATCCCGCCCCTCCAGCCCGGGATGGCGGGCGCTCAAAATATTCCGCTCCCGTGTCAGGCGGCGCTGGTCCTCCTCAGATTCCTCTTTTCCGCGGCTTAAGGATTCATGATGGTACAGCCGGACGTCATTGCAATTGATATTGTGGTAGCCTTTATCATAAAGGGAATAGCAGATGTCCACATCGTTGAAGGCCACTCGCAGACTTTCCTCGAAGCCGCCGATTTCCCGAAAGCGGTCCGACCTTATCAAAAGGCAGGCGCCGGTCACAGCCAGCATATTGCGGACGCCATGGTTTCTGTCGTCATAATATTCCCCGCTGTCGGAGAGGAACTGAAGCTTGTGCATGGGCCCGATGATAATATTGGTAATGCCCGCGTGCTGAATCTGATCCCCTCCGGGATAAAGCAGTTTGGCTCCCACGGCTCCGGCCCAGTCGGAAAGCCCTTTTACCGCCATGGTCTCCAGCCAGCCGGGCTCAATCGCCTCGGCGTCATCATTTAAAAACAGCAGCAGATTTCCTTTCGCGGAAGCAACGCCGGTATTGCACATATTGGAAAAATTAAAGGTCTTCTGCTCATAAATATAAGACGTATTTTGGAGCATGGAGCCGGAGGCTTCCGATTCTGATAAAAGCTTCTCCAGCTTCCTTTCCACCTTCTCTCTGGTCTCCGGACCGCTGCCATTGTCCACCACAATAATTTCATAAGGAATCCCTTTGACCGTAGGCGGCACAGAATCCAGACAGCGGCTCAGGATCTCATAATGATCTCTGGAAGGAATGATAATCGACACCAGCTCCCCGGACAAATCCGGAATTTCCACCGGTTTATGCTCCTTCGCACAGGGCTGCCAGTCTTCTTTCCGATGAAATAAAACGCAGGGCAGATGAGTTATGGATCTGCAATCAGGAGCAAAGCCTCCCGCCGCAGCCAGAAGTTCCATCCGGGTCGGATACCCGGCGTTCTTTTCCACAGTCTGCCCCCTGAAAAATTGGTTTCCTTCTTCTGTTATGCCCGGTTTTTCCTCTGTTCCGGTCAGTCCCGGCTTTTGGAATCCTGCTGCCGTTGCCCGGTCATAGAAGCTTTTGCGAACCGCCACAACGGCCCCCAGATAATCATGATCCAGAAAGGTATCCGGCGACCAGTCCGGCTTAAGCCAAGGATTGCCATACACATTTTCGGACAGCTCCACGTCCTCATCCCCGTAAAGAAGCATTGTCTCCGGATGAGACGCCATGTATGAATTTATCACAGCGCCGGCGAAAAGGGACAGCCTGCCCTCCCCTTCCGTCAGCAAAACAATTTCCACCGACACTTCCTCCGGTTCGGGATTCCCCAGCTCCTTCACCTGTTCTTCCAGCCACTGATTATAGGTCTTCTGGAAGCCCCACTGTTTTAAATATTTCTGATCCCAGGGTTTCTCCCTGTATTTGCGGATTGTAGTTCTAAGTGACATATTTAAGCTTCTTCCTTTGGTTCTTCTGCTGTTTCTCCCTGCGCCGGTTTTTCCGTTTTCTCCAGATATACCCGCTCCCCTCTGCGGATCGCCCTTTTGACCGTCTTCACCCTGGTTCTGGTTTCCTTAATATAGGGATTGTGATTATACGCCCACAGAAGCTGCGCTGCCATGCAGCACCACAGCACCGGCTCACAGAGAATCACCGCCATATATCCGAAATGCGGAATCAGAAAAATGACAAACAGTGCCTTTCCCGTGAACTCAATTACACTGGAGATCAACGGCAGCAATTTGGAACCGATGCCCTGCAGTGAATACCTCAAAGTGAATAATATTCCCAGCACAGCGTAAAACGGTCCGTTGATAATCAGATACATAGAGCCGTTTTCAATGACCTCCGCCTCACTGGAGCCGGAAATCAGACGCACAATTCCCTCCGCCGTAAAATACAAAATAACGCTCATAACAGCTGCCATGATTACGCTGCACAGACAGCAGGATCTGATCGCTTTCAGGATTCTCTCTCCCTTGTCCGCTCCTCTGTTCTGGGATACAAAGGTGGCCGCCCCCATAGCCATGGACCCGAATGGCATCATAGCGAAAGAGCAGAGCTTTCTGGCCGCAGTGTGGGCCGCTATGGTCAGAGTTCCCAGATTGTTGATGCCATATTGCAGGATGATGGAGCCAACGGAAACGATGCTCCCCATAACTGCCATGGCAAAGCCCTGACTGCACAGATCTTTATACAGGTTCCGGTCAAACCGGAAATGCTCCCTGGCCGGCCTGAGAATCTCCGTCTTTTTCCAGAGATAAATAATACACAATATGCAGGAAACAGTCTGTGCCAGCACTGTGGCAGTCGCCGCGCCCTTTACCCCCATGCGGAGCGCCAGCACAAAGATCAGATCCAGCACAATATTCAGACAGGATGAGAAGACTAAAAACAGCAGCGGCATCACGCTGTTGCCAATAGCCCTCAGCAGACTGGAACAGAGATTATAGGCAAACATGACAATACCGAAAATCACAATGATGGAAATATAGTCGTAGGCCTCTTGAAAAATTTCCTCCGGCGTATTCAAGATCGTCAATAACGGCTTTAAAATCAGATAGCCAAGCACTGCCACTACCACGGAGGCAACCAGGCCGATAGTGATGCAGCCCGCTACGGATTTTCTGACCAGCTCCTTATCTCCGGAACCGTAACCCCTTGCGGTTACAATGGTCATGCCATTTGCCAGTCCCATGCCAAAGCCCACCAGCAGCTCGTAAATGGAAGCGGTGGACCCTACCGCCGCCAGAGAATTATCCCCCAGCACATTCCCCACAATCATGGTATCCACCATATTGTAAAGGGACTGGAACAAATAGGAAACCAGTATCGGCAGCGCAAAAATCACAATTGTTTTAAAGACCGGCCCCTCAAGCATATCAATCTCCCGGTCTTTTCTGAGAAAATCCATGGTGATCATCCTTTCATTATTTTATACAGAAGCACAAAAGCGCAAACATATAACATTTTTCCTTTTTCGGCAGTAAATTCTCTGTTCCAACATTAAAAATCCTGATGCCGCAGTTAAATTCCTCAAGTCATCACACATTATGTACAGAAATTTACAACGCTTTCCTTGAGACTGTCTCCCTCATAGCGCAGCTTCATGGAGAAAAATCTGCTGTCCTCATCCAAAAGCCGCAGGAATTTTACATCCCCCTCCCACAGCCTCAACTCCGGTATATTCTCCTTGGGAATCCACTTCAGCTCGCCCTCCGCGCAATCTGTAATTTCTCCCTCAAAGGCATCTGCTGTATACAGGAACATCACCTCTGTCTCCCACAGGTCTGACACAAATGTCACAATTCCGCGGAGCCGGTACTTTAAAAGTGTCAGTCCCGTCTCCTCCTTCACCTCTCTGAGCAGACATTCCTCCGGCATCTCGTCAGGCTCAAATTTGCCGCCCACGCCGATCCACTTGCCCTCGTTCAAGTCGTTTTTCTTTTTTGTACGGTGCAGCATCAGATACGCGCCGTTTTGCTCAATATAGCACAGGGTTGTGTTTTTCATAAATGTCTCTTCTTCATGATATTTGAAATACAAACGTTGCTGTGAACAGTAACACACGAACACGTCAGTCGGCGCGGATATGACTGTACATAAAAGCTGATGGCAGTCTGTTCGCGATGCAGCCGATAACATTCTAATATATTCCGGGAAATTTTGAAAGAGTTTCTTGACTATAACTTGACAAATTATCGGATTTTACATAAGGTGAGAGAAAAGAAATGAAATGAGGTGCCGGAATGATCGCGTTTTTGACAAGCTCCCCGAACGGGCGTTACAGAGAAACAGACCATAGAAGTATTGTGCCGTTGAATCCGGCAAATGGATTTACGGACAGCTTAAAAAAATACTGGAAGGACGGGGCAAATGGCCTGCTGCTGAGCGCTATGCCGGACCTTTCGGAAATCAACGATGGCATTTGCGCCTCCATGCGGGATACGTTTGCGGCCAGCGGCTTTCCCGTGGGCAGCCTGGAGGTTTGTGACAGCCGCGACTATTCTCAGGTTCAAAGACTCGGAAATTACGATTTCCTGATCCTTGGCGGCGGACATGTGCCCGCCCAGCACGCTTTCTTTGAAAAAATCGGCCTGCGGGAGGCTCTGCGAAAATATGACGGCATTGTCATCGGCATCAGCGCCGGCACCATGAACAGCGCAAAGCTTGTGTATGCCCAGCCCGAGGAAGAGGGAGAGAGCGTTGATCCCGCTTATCAGAAATTTCTGAACGGACTGGATATCACGGATATCAACATCCTGCCCCACTATCAGGCCGTGAAGGACGATGTGCTGGACGGCAGACGGCTGTTCGAGGATATTACCTACGCGGACAGCTATGGACACAAATTCTATGCCATCGTGGACGGGAGCTATCTGCTGGTCGAGAATGGGGAGCAGACCCTGTATGGGGAAGCGTATCTGATCTCCGACGGGCAAATGCGGCAGGTATGTCAGCCGGGAGCAACTCTGTTCCTCGGATACAGGCAGTGACCTTATTCTCCCACTATTGTTCTGTGCGTTTTCCAGGAAGATTATAATATATTTTTGACATTTTTCTATGTTTGCATTGCTTTTTCCCGTGCGCCGCTCTGCTTCTTTCCGGCTCCCGTCCGACGCCTTTTATTCAATCCTGAAACGTCTTCAACGCCTCGATAGTCTGTGTGATCAGGTCGTCCAGCGTCCAGCCCAGCATGTCCGCGCCCTGCTGAATAACTTCCCTGGAGCAGCCCGCTGCAAAGCCCTTGCTCTTAAATTTCTTTTTGACGGATTTCAATTCCAGATCCTGCACACTCTTTGACGGGCGCATAAGCACCACCGCGCCGATCAGGCCGCTCAGCTCATCCACGGCATAGAGCACCTTTTCCATTTCGTGCTCCGGTTTAATGTCCACTGTTATACCATAGCCGTGGCTGGCGGTGGCGTGAATGATACGCTCGTCCACGCCCCTCTCCCTCATGATTTCCTGGCTTTTGATACAGTGCTGGTCCGGATATTTCTCGAAATCCAGATCATGTAAAAGTCCCACGATGCCCCAGAAGTCCTTTTCATCGCCATAACCCAGCTTCTCCGCGAAATACCGCATCAGCTGCTCCACGATCTGAGCGTGCTCCAGATGGAATGCATCCTGATTATACTCGGTTAACAATTCCCATGCTTCATCCCTTGTCACTTCTCTCTTTCCTCCTTTTTCAAAACACTCTTTAAGCCTTTTCCTATGCGAATATTGTCCCATGGTTCTGACACTAGCACAGATGTCATAAACTGTCAAATACACGAAAAAGATACCCGGTCATAACCAAAAGTTATAACCAGGTACCGTTTTTCTCTTATCTTGTGATTACAGGCTGGTATAGCCGCCGTCCACCGGCAGGATGCAGCCGTTCACATAGGTGCTGGCCGGAGATGCCAGAAAGATTGCCGCGGTGTCCAGCTCGCCCTCTTTACCGTAGCGTGCCAGCGGGATCATGGTGTGAGCGTAATTCTGGAAGAATTCAGTCTCCAGAGTCTCCTTGGTCAGCGGGGTCTCAAAATAGCCCGGGCAGATGGCGTTCACATTGATCCCCTTCTCGCCCCACTCGCAGGCCAGCGCTCTGGTCAGGTTAACCACGCCGCCCTTTGCCGCGTGATAGGGAGAAGCGGGAGCAATCTTATTGCCCACCAGGCCATACATGGAGGCGATATTGATGATACGGCCGTAGCCGGCGGGAATCATTGCCTTCTTCGCCACCTCGCGGGCCATCTTGAAGCTTCCAAACAGGTCGATATTGACCTCATTGGAAAACTGCTCATCGGTAATATCCTCCGCGGGGGCCACCGCGCCGGTACCTGCATTATTGATCAGAATATCAATACGACCAAACCTGTCAAGAACCGTCTGTACCGCCGCCTCCACCGCTTCAGTGCTGGTAATATCGCAGGGAACGCCGATAGCTTCCACACCATAATCAGCAGTCAGCTGCGCGGCCACCTCTTCCACCATGTTCTTACGGCGGGCCAGAGCCACGATCTTCGCTCCCTGATTTGCCAGTGCTCTCGCCATCTGGACGCCAAGACCGCTGGAGCAGCCGGTGACCACCGCCACCTGTCCGGTCAGGTCGAAATAATTTTTTGCCATGAGTTTATCTCCTCCTTATTATTCTGTTGGGCCGCGCCGCCTTTCATCTATAAACCTGATGTGCAACGTTGCTCACGTTCCTATTATACACAATCGCCCGGAAACTGCAAGGCAATTTCCGGGCGGATATTATTCTTTCTGACAATTAGTTGCTGCTAATATTCATCTCAGGTATCAACCTCATACTCCACGATCACGCCTGTGGTCGCGTTGACCTTGACCTCATACTCGGTTCTGCCGTAATAAAACTCGATCTCATAAACCATGATTCCATCGTCCCTGTCCAGCTTCGCCTTCTTAAAGGTTACATCGGAGGAGGAAAGGCCGGCCTTATTGAGAGCGATTTCCTTCGCCTCATCCACGCTGATATAAGAGTCAGATGCGGTGCTGCTTCCCGAACCGGAAGTAGTATACTGCTCAACGCTCTTACTTACGATAGTGCCATCAGATACCCGGATCTCATACTCATATTCCCCGGAAGAGGTATAAAATTCGATGTCATAGACACGCACCCCGTTCTCATAATCCTGTTTTTCTTTCGTAAATGTCGCATCCGATGAGGAAACCCCCGCGTCCGTCAGGGCGATACTTTTCGCGGTGTCCAGCGTGATATCCGTGCTGTTCGTTGTGGTGCCTGTGCTGCCCGTTGAGGTCGTCCCGGAATTTGATGTGGTCCCGCCGGAGGTTGTGGTATTGTCCGTAGTATTCGCCGTAGTTCCCGCAGTCGAGGCGGTTTCCGCGGATGCTGTCGTATTAGAGGTTGTCGCCGTGGTATCAGAGGCAGTCGTTGTCCCGCCTGCATCAGCCGCCGCGGTGCTCGTCTCCGCGGAAGTATCTAAACCGGCTTCCGCTGTACTCCCGGCACTTCCTGAGGTCACGTATGTCTCTTTGGACTTGCTGTAAATCGCTCCCGTGTTCGCGTTGACTTCACACTCATATTCTACATTCTCCGCATAGAACTCAATGTCGTACACGATCATGCCGTTATCGTAATCCAGCTCCATCTTCGTAAATGTGACGGCGTCCGCCAGAGCCACCTCTTTCGCCGCATCGGCTGTGATTGCTTCCGTGGAAGCTGTAGTGTCACTCTGCGTTGAGTCATTGGTATCCGCCGTTTCAAAAACCTGTGAGGTTTTGTCCCCCGCTGTGCTTCTGTTGACCGCCGCATAGGCTGTTGCTGTTCCTACAAGAGCCAGCACCACAAGAGCGCAGGTGGTCGATATGACGGCTTTTTTCGTAGTTCCAAAAAATTTCTGAATGATCTCCTTCATCGTATTGTCCTCCTGTCTTTGTTTGACTACAGTATACCCGCCAAACATTAGAAGAACATTAGTATCTGAAAAACTGTAAAAATTATTTTTTGAATTCCCGGGTATTTTCCGCTTGCTTCAGATGAAAAGAAAATCTGCTCCCGCACCCGGATTTACTTTCCACAGAAATTTCCCCATCATGGAAAGCGGCGATCTCCTCCGCCATGGCAAGGCCCAGCCCGCTTCCCCCTCCGGTGCGGGAGGCGTCCGCCTGATAGAAGCGATGAAAAATATTGGGCAGATCCTCCTCAGAGATGCCAATTCCATTGTCCTCCACGGACAGGGTGATTTCCCCGTTTCTGTCGGCAGTCAGCGATACTTTAATGTATCCTTTCTCCTTTCCATAACGATAGGCGTTGCTGATCAGATTGGAGAGTAGCCGGGTCAGAAGCTCCCGGTTCCCATTGCAATACACCCCCGGCTCCGCTTCACAGGTAAGAGTAATCTCCTTCTCCCGGATCAGCGCCATATCCTGGCATACGCTTTCCGTCAGCTCGGACAGATTCACCCTTTCTTTTGCGTACCGCTCAGGTTGCAGCTTCAGGCGGGTGAAATCCAGCATACTGTTGATCAGGCGGTTCATCTTGCGGCCCTGCCGCCAGACCACATCCAGGGCTTCCTCATATTCCTCCGTGGTGCGCTCCCGCTCCAGAGCCAGCTCGCACTGGGCATTGATAACGGCCACCGGAGTGCGCAGCTCATGGGAAGCATCGGAGACAAACTGCTGCTGGGTCTGGAAGGAGGTTTCCAGCCGGGCAAACATTTCATTGAACTGCTCCGCCAGCCGGTGCAGCTCATCATCCCCCTCACTTAATTCAATACGCTTTTTTAAATCATCTCCCTGCTGAATCTGCGCCGCGGTATCCGCGATCTGGCGAATCGGGCGCAGGATACGGCACGCAATCAGGTAGCCGCCGATGATGGCGACCAGCACCAGGCTGGGCAACAGAATCAGGGAATACCGGGAAATATCCGACATCTCCGCGTCTCCCTGATTTTCAGAAACCACGCCGCGCAGCCATATATCCTCCAGCCCCTCTGTTTCCGGCTTTCTGTCAAAAACGTAATAGAGAATTCCATCTACAGTAATCCTCTGTACCTGAGAATCTGAAAACGCAAGCCCGGCAGTCTCCCGGATAACAGGATTTTCCCCGTAAATCAATGTACCATCAGCGCTGCACAGAGAGGTATAGACCTCGTTGACCTGATCAAGGAAGTCGTCGTCTATTTCGATATAACCGTCTCCGTAGCGAACGTAATAATCCACATCATTCATAGAAGCCAAGTCCGAGGAGGAATAATATTCCACCTCATCCACATTGCTCTCCACAGTCTGTATCAGGTTATCACGGATGGTTTTCTGAATGATCTGGCCGCTGACGGACAAGATCACAAGATAGGTCAGCGCCACCACCGCAATCAGAATGACAGAAAACCAGAGTGTAATTTTTAATCGGATGGATAATTTCCTCAACCGGAGGCTCCTTTCTTCGCTGCGTCAGAAAACGGCATCCTGCGGACAAAATAGTGCCTGCCCGGAAAGCCGTCTTTATCACAAAGCAGCAATCGCTCAAGAAGCGACATTTGCCGTGATTTTACTCTTCCCGAATCACATAGCCTCTTCCCCTCACAGTATGAATCAGCTTCCTCTCCTGCCCGCCGTCTATTTTGCGGCGCAGATAGCTGATATACACGTCCACCACATTGGTACCGCCCTCATAGTCATAATTCCAGATGTGATCCTCAATTTTTTCCCGGGAAAGAATGATGCCGGCATTGTGCATCAGATATTCTAACAGCGCGTATTCCTTTGCGGAAAGCATGATCTCCACTCCCCCGCGCATCACCCGTTTTGCCGCGCAGTCCATGACCAGGTCCCCCACCACCAGTTCGTTGCCCACGCTTCCGTGAGAGGTGCGGATCATGGCCCGGATACGGGCAGTCAGCTCCTCAAAGGAAAAGGGCTTGACCAGATAATCGTTGGCTCCGCTGTCCAGGTCCTTCACCCGGTCTGATACTGAATCCCGGGCAGTCAGAAAAAGCACCGGGGTCGTTTTCTGCGCGTTTCTCAGGGAGGCCAGCACGACATAGCCGTCCGCCCCGGGCATCATAATATCCAGTATCACGGCGTCATAGTCCGTACAGGAAAGACAGTCGATGGCTTCCTTTCCGTCAAGGCAGCTGTCCACGCTGTAGCCGTCCGCTGTCAGCTTTTGCGTGATGATGCGGTTTAAATCCCGCTCATCCTCCGCCAGAAGAATTCTCATATTCTTTTCCTCTCTATATACTCAAAAGTCTTCCTCATAAAAAGAAACATCCTAATTATTAACTGCTCTCCGATAAGCAGACATTCTTTCCGCCCTGTTTCATGGTTTCTGAACGGATTTATTGCGATTTATTGCGATCACGCCTCCCAATTGATAATCTCTTCAAAAAGCTCCGCCATATTTTCCTTCGTGGCCCCATATTTGTGATCCGTCTTATCATAGTCGGACAGAAAATATGTAGTCGTCCCCACGCCGCTGTGAATATATGTAACCAGCGGCACTAGGTCGTACTCATAGCTGACGCCCTCGTCAGAAATGGTGACTGTGATATCCGCCATGCCTCCCAGCATCCTCTCCATCTCATCCTGATAAGAGATAAAATTCCCCAGAGAATAATAAACCAGCATCTGATGTCCGTCCTCCCCGGTGAGCATCTCATATGGCTGTACCACATGAGGGTGGGTTCCAATCACAATGTCCACCCCTTCCTCCAGGAAGATTTCCGTCCACTTCTCCTGAAAGGAATCCGGACGGCAGGCATACTCCGTTCCCCAATGGGGCAGCACCACCACAATATCCGCCAGTTCCCGGGCCCTGCGGATATCATCCCTCACCTTATCCTCATCGGAAAAAGTGTTCACGCAGTAGGAGTTGGGCAGCGAAAGGCCGTTGGTTCCGTATGTATAATTCAGGAAAGCGAAGGTAATCCCGTTTTTCTCCATAAGAGGTATCTCTGACGCGGATTCCTCATCCGTATAAACGCCGATTGCCAGCACATCCTTATCTGAAAAATAATTCACCGTGTCACTAATCCCTGTCAGACCCTTGTCCAGGCAGTGATTCGTCGCCAGCTGCACCACGTCAAAACCGGCCTCAATCAAAGCGTCTCCAATCCCTGTGGGCGACCCGAACAGAGGATAATCACTGTACTGGGACGGATCACTGACAAAAATTGTCTCCTGATTGATGACGGCAATGTCCGCCTCGCTGATCACGTCGCTGACATTTTCAAACATGAAGGAATAATCACAGCCCGCCGCCCGCGCGTAATTGTAAAAGCCGCTGTGAATCAGGTCATCCCCCACGGCCCGGAGGGTCACTGTGCGGGCCTCTGTCACATCATCCTGAGTCAATTCATCCCCGGAAACCGTTACATCATCAGGCAACACTGCGTTATCAGAAACCGGCTCTGTTTCATTGCCAGCCTCCCCGGACGCCGCCTCTGCGTTCGTTTCAGCTCCTCCGGATGTTTCTTCCTGTGCTCCCTCTGGCAATCCGTCATCCCACGCATCTTCTGCCGCTTCCGCATCCTCCTGATTACTGCTCTCCCCGGCAGTCTGGCCAACCTCCACCTTTTCCACACGCATGACCGTGGACGCGGCCTCGCGCACCGGTCCGCAGCCGGAAAGCAGCACAGTGAGCAGCATGATTATTATCCCGTTGTATTTCCTCATAAGTAAATCCTTTCATCCCCGCTGTTTTTTCTCCGCCTTATCCTCCACCCGCTTCATACAGACCCAGTAATTCCTTTCTCTCACCTCCGCCGCCTCTTTAATCCTGCGGGCCAGCTCCTCCGGCGCCTTCCTCCAGTCCCCCCGGACACGGCCAATATCCAGGCAGCGGTGTACCTCCCGCAGGGTATTGTCGTCCGCTCCGCTGTATCTGATGTCATCTATCACCTGTACCGCCGCATCCTCATACTCCGGATTGGAAAAATTCTTCCGCCCGGAAACAAAAGCGATTTCAAAAATCCGGCTGTCCCCGGTATCCGGCAGATAACAGTCATCCTCCGCGCTCTCCGTAACATGCAGATAGTAAAGAGCCGCCCGCTCCTTCCCTTCCGTCCTGCGGATAACCCTGCCCATGCGCTGGGTGCGCTGGCGCTGCACGGAGGTTCCCGACAGGATAATGCCCACGGAAGCGTCCGGAATGTTCACGCCCTCGTCCATGGATTTACAGGTAACCAGAATACGGAACTCTCCCGTGCGGAACCGTTCCAGGGTATTGCGGTTTGCCTGCTCTCCCATCTCAGAATGGCACCGGCCTGCCCGTCCGGGATATTCCCGATATAAAAGCTGATACAGCTCCTCCGCCTGCGCAATGCGCTCCCCGAATATCATGATCTTTTCGTTTTGAGGAAGACGGCGGATCAGCTCCTGCGCACAGGCAATCCGGTCGGAGGCCAGGCACACCAGCTTCCTTCGCTGCCAGGTGAGATTCAGATATTTTCGCGCCAGCCGCCCGGTCCGGTCCTTCCCCGCGCTCAGCCGCCGGATTTCCTCAAACCGCTCCCGCAGATTCATTTTGCCCAAAGTCGGCATGAACCTCAAAAGCTGCGTATAACAGTGCAGCATTTCGTCTGAAATTTCCTCATAGTTCTCCAGCTCCTCCTCCCGGAAGGAAAGCGACACGTGAAAAATATCAACGGCACTGACAGTTTTTAAGGACGCCGCCTTTGACATGCCGTAAGTATAAATCCGGGGGCCCAACGCCTTTGTCAGCGCCGCTCCCTCCTGCCCCCAGGGCAGGGTCGCGCTCAGGCCCAGAGAATACCAGGGCGCTTTTTCCATGGAAATTCTGTCCTGAAACTCGAAAATCAGAGAATTTTCCCCTCTCGCGTAATGATGGCATTCATCCGCGATCAAAAATACCGGCTCCCCGTTTTCCAGCTGTTTTAACGTCTGGCGCGCCAGCTCATAGCGGGCGGAGTTGATCACATAAATCATGTATCTGCGGTTCGCAGGATCCTTATACCCGCCTCCCCTCAGGCCAATGCTGTTTCCAGAAGTCTCCCGGCCAGCTTCCATCTTGCCCATCGCACTGCCGCACGATTCGCCTTCCTCTTTTGAAGCCAGATGCTCCCGCAGCGCCTTTGCCCACTGGTTCATCAACGCGGATGTAGGCACCACAATTTTAACGAAAACCTTCTGTTCGAGCTTTTCCTCCAGCGCGTCCACGGCGCACATGGCCAGATAAGTCTTCCCGGAACCGGTGACAGCCTGCACCATACCTCTCGCGCCCTTAGAAAGCCAGCGCTTCAGGCACTCTTCCTGCCATTGATAGAGAGATTTTTCCATGGCTGCCTCCTTCGTCCGAAATCACGATAACATTTGCCATTTGCCGCGAGTGAATATGCTCCCTCGGGCTCATGATATCACAATTTCCGGGATATGTGAAACATTCCATCAAAAAACAATTCCGGAATGCTGAAAAATATCGAAAAACACACCGCTTTTTGTTGAAAAATACGCCCTGTTCATATATACTGGGAGGAACGAGAACCGTTTTGCGGATATCACATCTCCATCGGCTCCCATAACACAAAATCATATACGAAAGAAGATCATCCATGAATTATGAAGACCTCTATCAGGCTCTTGCGCCTGATCAAAAATCCCTGAAAGACAGCATTGCCTCCCTTCAGAAATTACAGAAGGCCATTTCCAAAGAGGCGGAAAGCGGGGATATCAAAAGCCTCTCCAAAGACCTGACATCCCTTACCCAGGCCGCCGCGGACCTGTCCTCCACCATCGAAAGCCTCAGCAGTTCCGTCAACGGTTTCGACACAAGGGCTTACTTTGAGAGCGGCGACTTTGCTTCCCAGATGCTGGATATCTGCAGAGAAAACGAGCTGGATATCCAGGGAGAGTTCCCTGTCTACGAAATGTTCCCCTACCGCGTCCGCCTGGACGTGGAAAATCAGGATGTCTACCTGGACAAGAAGCGCATCCAGTGTATGCGGCCCTCAAGCTTTGTGAACACGGTAAAGACCAATCAGGAAAAGCTGAAAAAGGTACGCTTCAACGCGGAGGGCTTCGCGGAGGAGCTGGCGGCCGCCTACGACCTGGCCAACGCCAAAAATAACCGAAAGCCCGGCTACAACATGTATCTGACAAACCTGTATAAATTTCTGACCCCCATGAGCCGTTTCCGCAAAGACTACGATCTGCAGAGCTTTTCCTACGACATTGCCCGCCTCTACGCGGAATTTATGAATGGCATGACCACTACTAAAAACGGCCGGGTCTTTGCCTTTGGGCCCGCGCGCAACGGCCAGAAGGCCATCCGCATTCTCGATGCCAACGGGAGAGAACAGTTCCTGGCAACCATCTGCTTTTTCTGAAATGAGGTAACCTATGCCTGAACCCGAGACAACCACCACCCTATCCTCCTGCGGAATCGATTTCCTGACCGATTTCTGGCAGGAAAAATATCTGCGGGAATACATCCGCGACGGCGGCAGCAAAATGAAATTCGTCACCGGCCGCAGCGGCAGCGGAAAAACCCACTTCCTCCGTCTGATGAGCGGGCTTGCCCGCGAGGAAAATTATAAAACCGTATATTTTTCCGCCAAAGATATCTGGATGCACGATTTCCGCGAAATTTACGTGGAAATTTTAAGACAGTGCGATATCATGGACTGCCTGAAAGCGGCCAGCCTGTGCGTCATCCGGGAGATGGGCTACGATCCTGATGAGATCCCGGAGGATATGAAGTTCATCGATTATCTTTCCAAAAACGGTTCCGCCGATCCGGTGACCCGCCGGGAAATCCGTTCCCAGCTGCGCAGCCTTTTTATGGACGACCCACTTCTGGACAATAATTTCGCCCTGGCCTGCAGCATGCTCACCGGCAGCATCCTGGGATACCCCACGCTGGAGGAGCAGAATAAGGAGCTGCTTCTTTTATGGCTTCAGAGTGACCGCAATGTGAAGCTCTCCCAGCTTCGCGCCCTGGGCTTCTATCCTGCCAAAATCACCCGGTACAACGCCCGCAATATGCTTCGCTCCCTGGCGGAGGTCATCCACATGGGCGGCTATTCCGGCCTGTTTGTGGCCATAGACGATATGGAAATCCTCATCAGCCGCACCAGCCTGGAAACCGTGCACTATACCAAAATGAAGCGGGATGACACCTACGAAAGCATCCGCCAGCTGATCGACGATATTGACAGCATGCACCATCTTTTCTTTGTCTACGCCTTCAACCGGGAACTGATCGACAACGAGAACGCGGGGCTGAAATCCTATCAGGCTCTCTGGATGCGCATCCAGAATGAGATCGTGGGCGAAAGGTTCAACCGGTTCTCCGATATGATAGACCTGGATCGCCTGGCCTTGCAGGAATATACTCCTGAGATTATAGTCGCCATCTCCCAAAATCTGGCCGAACGCAGATCAAGCCAGATGAGCGCCCCTCTGGATGAGGAAAGCGCAAGGGCTCTGGCCCTTCAGGCCCGCACCGGAAACACAGGCATGGCACAGCTCATCTTAAACGCGATGGAGGCAAAGAACCATGATTGATACAAGCAACGGCACAACATACGATTTTGAAGCCCGGCACATGATCGAGGCCCTGCGCTCCGGCGTTCCCTCCCGGGCCGTGGGCGCCTGTTTTTCGGAAGCGCGCCCCAAAATCATGAAGGAGCTTTCCGCTCAGCTGGATCAGGTCTGTGAACATCAGAAATCCGGCGGCAAAATCATCAGCGGCAAGTACGGCGAGGGCAAAACCCACCTTCTGAATACCATTTTTAATATGGCCAGCTCCAACAACATGGTGGTCTCCTATGTCTCTCTGAGCAAAGAAACCCCTATGGACAAGCTCTATTTATTTTATCAGAAGGTCATTCAAAACACCTACCTGCCCCGGCGCCAGCAGCCCGGCTTCATGCATGAGGTGGAAAATATTTCTCCGGGCAGTCCCGTGGCCAACGAAATGCTTCTCTACGCGGCAAAGCATCTGGAGACGGACAAGCTGTATTACCTCCTGCGCTCCTATCTCAATACCGAGGACGCGGATGAAAAATTTATTCTGCAGGCCGATATGGAGGGCGACTTCATCGCCAATGCGCCGTTAAAAAAGATTTACCGGCGGATTTTCGGCCAGCCGGCAAAATATAATGTGAACTTTACCAAAACGAAGCACTGTTCGGATTATTTTCATTTTATGAGCCATCTTTTTGTACAGATGGGCTATCAGGGCTGGGTGATCCTGGTGGATGAGACGGAGCTGATGGGCCGCCTTGGCAAAAAAGCACGCCTGAACGCTTACAGAAACATGGCCAGTTTCCTGCTCCCGGAGCTTTGTCCGGAGTCCACCTTCACGCTTTTCGCCCTGAGCGCCTCCTACAGTGAGGACGTCATTGAGGGAAAGCATGAATATGAAAATCTGGAAGCCGCTTTTCCGGAGCAGCCAGAGCCCATCCGCACAGTACTCAATCTTTTAAATGACGCGGAGCAGCTTCTCCCCCTGACCAGAAATGAAATCAATGAGGTCCTTTTAAAAATCCAGGATTTTCACGGCCTGGCCTACGGCTGGACTCCCAATCTGTCCGCGGACACTCTGGCAAAATCCACACAATCCGGCGGATATCTGCTGCGCACAAAAATCCGCGCCGCCATCGAATTCCTCGATCAGCTTTACCAGTACGGGAAGGTGGGAAAAACCGTGATCAACGAACTGGGGGAGGAAACCTTTGAGGAGGACGGGGAAATCCCCTTTATTGAAGATCTCTGACAAAATCCGGCTGTGACCAGCATCGGATAGGGGGATGATTAGTCCCCCTTCCACACCACCTGGCATACCGTTCGGTACCAAGGCGGTTCAATAGTTTACACGTACTTTTAGATAGTGGTCAGTCATGGATGGATATCCCAGCCTGTCCACTATTATTGTTTTCGTGAGCGCACCGTTCAGCATTTTTGCTGCTCGCCACGTTCCTTTCCGACAGTTCGCCATCTCATGCACTTTCCACTCTGGTAGATGTAGCGCTCGTAGCATTCTGTATCTTGTGCGTACTCTTTTCCATTGTTTCCAGTACACCGCCCGAATTCGACGACGCAGCCATTCGTCCGTTTGTGCCATCAGAGTTTTCATGTCCGCATAGCGAAAATAGTTTATCCACCCAGCCGTATATTCCCTGAGCTTCTTCTCTCTTTCCGCGTTGCTCCATTTGTTGCCTCTGGTCGTCAGCTCTCTCAGTCGATTTTTCATTTTAGCCACCGATTTTGGGTGTACCCTCAGCCTGCATTTCCCTCTGTATCGGTAGAATCCATAGCCAAGGTATTTTATCTTACTAACGTGGCTTACTGTCGTTTTCTGGAGATTGATTTTCAGGAATAGTTTATCGGTGATGTATGGTACGATGTTGTTCAGAGTCCGCTCTGCACTTTTCTGACTTTTGCAGAAAACAATACAGTCATCGGCGTACCGGACAAATTTGTGTCCCCTTTGTTCCAGCTTCTTGTCCAGTTCGTTTAGCATGACATTCCCAAGTAGTGGGCTGAGTGGACCGCCCTGCGGTACACCTTCTGTCGTAGCATGAAAACCTCCGTCTTCCATGACTCCTGCGTTCAGATATTTGTGTATCAGTGATATGACCCTGCCGTCCTTGATCGTCCTCGACAGCACTTCTATCAGTTTACTGTGGTTAACGGTATCAAAGTATGACTGTAAATCCATGCTGACCACGTATACGTACCCTTCATCGACGTATTCTTTACACCTTTTCAGCGCGTCATGGGCACCCCTTTTGGGGCGGAATCCGAAGCTGTTATCGGAAAACTGTTCCTCGTAGATTGGTGTCAGTTCCTGTGCGATTGCCTGCTGCGCCATCCTGTCCACCACCGTGGGTATTCCTAATTTCCTTACTTTTCCTTTCTCCTCCTTGGGTATCTCTACCCTCCGAACCGGGTTGGGCTTGTATTTCCCCTCCCTCAGCTGTTGAACCAACTTCTCCCGATGGTCTTTCAGGTAGGGTAAAAGTGCATCCACCTGCATCCTGTCGATGCCGCCTGCGCCCCTGTTCGCCTTTACTTTCTCATAGGCAGCGTTCAGGTTGTCGCTTCTGAGAATTGTATCCAACAGGTTGTTCGTCCAAAAGTCCGTGTTGGTGTCAGGGTTCCCGGTAATCCATTCATGGGCGTACACTCCTGTTGTCCTTCCCTGTTCCGCAGGTATCTTTTGCAGGTAGTCTTCTATATGAAGTTGTCTGTACTTGATTCCGTGTCCGGTTTCCATTTGGAAATGGCACCTCCTATTGTTCAGCCCTTCCCGGAACCTCTGTAACTGTTCCGGTACTATGGCTTCTGCTGACTTCTCACGGCAAGCTTTACTCCGTGACTGCGAATGTTATATCGTTTATGTCACGTCCGTGAGACCTCCCCGGGTACTCACACGCTCTTTTCCTCCATGTCCCCACCATTTCTACTGTGCAGGATTCCGTGCAGTTATTGGACTTCGACTTGTAAAGCAGCCTTATCCTCCTGTTTCAGCCTGTAAATGGTTTCTGTGCGTTGGGGCAGAGGTTTGCCTACACCTTCCTTCAGCCCTCTTAAACCTCGCGGCGAGAACCTTGGTGTTCAGCTATATCCTTCCCACTGCCGGGCGGATTCGGGACTTTCACCCGTTAGAACGTGCGCCCGCCGGGCGCACTTTAAAAGACCGCAGGAGCTTCTTTCCCCTGCGGTCTTTTCATGTCGCCTTTACCGGATCAGGAATGTTTGTCCGCACCATACCGTAAATCATCATGCTTCCTCTCCTGCATAAGTATTGAAGCGAGTAAAACAGAATTTTCAGGGAAAATCAATTGTAACTCTTGACATTACGTTTATACCGCAATATAATGTAGCTACTTAAATTACATTAAATAAGGAGGCAATCACTATGCAGACATTAGAAGCTATTGCAAAAAGAAAATCCACCAGGGACTTTGACCCGGATAAGGCAGTGCCGGAGGAAGTGGTAGATACGATCGTGAAAGCGGGCTGCCAGGCACCGATCGGCGGGAATGACCGGAAATCTCTTCATCTGACGGTATGCCGCAGCAGGGAGATTCTTGACGAGATCAATCAGTCCACCGCGGCCGCCATGAAAATGGAACCCCGCGATTTCTTCTATGGCGCACCAGTTGTGATCATAGTTTCCGCGTCGGAGAAGCAGATGGCGCCGGGCATTGAATGCGCGAACGCCGCATGCGTGATCGAGAATATGCTGATCGCCGCGACAGATGCCGGGGTAGACAATATTTACCTCTGGGGTGGTGTGCAGGCCGCGGCGAAGAATCCGGCTATCTGCGCGAAGCTGGGAATTCCGGAAGGTTTTAAGCCTGTCTCTGCCGCTGCTGTCGGCTACAGTAAGAGCGGTAGCTCTGAGCCCAGGGAATTAACCGTTTCTCTCAGCGCAAACTACATTTGATAACGGGATACCACGATTCAGCGACGAAACCTGCCTCTGACAGCTTTCATCGTATGCTATGGCAAAACAGACACCACCCACCGAAGGAAAACTGCTTTCTTTGATGGGTGTTGTCTTTTAAGAAAGAGGGAAAGAAAAATGGAAAGTGAATACAGTCAGTTAAAAGAATATATGGATCAAAGCAGTAAAACCGTTGCCGTTACCGGAGCGGGAATTTCTTATCTGTATGGAATGAGCAGACTGAAGCAGAGTGTCGGCAGACTGAATGCCGGGCGCATTTTCTCCGCCTCTTATGTCCGCAAAAACCCCGAGGAATTTTATAAGGTGATGAAAGATTCCTTCCTGGACGCGACCTTTGTCAAGGGACCGAGCACCGTACACAAACAGCTCGCGGAGCTGGAAAGGCAGGGAAAAATCTATGGCATTGTCACACAGAACCTGGACTGCCTGCATACCATCGCCGGTTCTCAGAATGTGGTGGAATTTCAGGGGAGCTTCCGGGATAACATCTGCACGGACTGCGGAAGCCGTTATTTTGATTATCAGGTATGGAACCGGGGGCATATGCCGCGCTGCTCAAAATGCGGCGCACCGCTGATGCCGACCGCATTCTGCAGAGATTTCAGGGCGACGGCAGATGCCTCTTCTGACAATATGAAAAAAGCCGCCGATATGATTTCCGAGGCGGATCTGGTTCTGGTCATTGGCACGACCGGATTCCGCAGCAGCGAATATTTAAGCCGCATGAAGGCAGGGACAAAGCTCGTGCAGATCAATCCGTCCGAGACACAGTTTGACCGGATGGCGGATCTGAATATCCGTGCGGATGCCGCCAAAGCCCTGGATGCGGTTTTACATGGGTGACGGGATTTGGCGTTTATGAGAATTCTGCGGAAACTTTCCGCGGGGATAATGCCTGGAGGCATAAAAAATGTGGTTCCGTATTTTTAAAACCTGGTTTAAATGGCGAAAGGACTGGGATTCGTTATGCAATCGCTGCGGAAAATGCTGTTACAGCCGGTCTGTCTGGGCAAAGGGGCGCGTGTCGATTCACTATGACAGCCCCTGTGAAAATCTGGATGAAAAAACACATCTGTGCAAAGTATATGAGGATCGTTTCCGCAAATGCAATCACTGCGGAAAAGTGAATCTGTTTACAGCGTTGTTTAATCCCACTCTGCCAAATGACTGCGCGTACAGGCGAACATTCCGCTTATGGGATAAGGAATAACAGCCGACAAAGTCCTTCCTCTCCGGAAATCGAAAAAAAGTCTAAATTATCAGCACTCTTTCTTGACGAGTGCTGATAATTGTGCTAATAATCATATGAAAGTGAAACAAATGAAAGCTGAAAAAGCTTGCGAATCGGATGGAAAGACCGGGTGGAACGGAAGCCATGCGTTTTTTTCACACAAAGGAGGTAAGCGACTATGATTATTATTCCTTATTATAATATTGTGATTGTCCCGGGAATCGACCTGTATTTTCAAAGTGAATATTTTAAGGAGATTACTCAGACGGCCGCGCAGGCGGGCGATACGGCCGCGCTTCTCATGCTGAAAGAAAACAGGCCGCGGGAACAGATGCGGGCGGAGGATTTTTATCCCATCGGACTTACCGGCACGATTGAGTCCGTTGACCAGGAAGGAAATGTAAGAGTCAGAACCGACAGCCGCGTCAACATTGAAACGATTGATGTCACGGCAGACAGAATTGAAGTCACCCTGAGCAAACGCCAGGATCTGGACAATCTGACGGAGGAAGAGGCCGGGAAACGTTTCGATCATGTCAGGGGAGCGTTTGTCCACAGCATTCAGAATTCTCCGATGGGGATGCTTGCCCGCAATTTCATCAGGCAATGGGATTCCCTCGGGGAGATGGCGGCTTCCCTGTCTGATCAGATGATCAACTCCAACGAAGAAAAATATCAGATCCTGGCGGCTGACACACTCTCCGAGCGGACGGAACGAATGGAACAGGCCATTTATCAGTATCTGGAAGCGGACAAAGTAAAAAAGGAAGCGGCGGCGGCCCAGCAGAGCATCAATGAAAAAGCCTACCGCGAACAGGCGATCCGCAAACAGATCGAGATTCTGCAGAATCAGCTGGACGAGATGCATCCGGAAAATGTGTCCGATGTGAGAAAGTTCGAGAAAAAAATCGAAGAAGCGCAGATGAACGAGACGGCCCACGCGGAAGCTGTGAAGGTCTTAAACCGTATGAAGCAGGAGGGACAGGACAGCCATGAGTATGGGATGCTGTATGAATATCTTGATTTTATAACGTCCCTTTCCTGGAAAAAGGAAGAAATGCCGGCGGTTGACTTAAAAGAGGCCGAAAAGATTCTCGACGCGGATCACTTTGGCCTGGACAAGGTAAAGCGGAGAATCATTCAGCAGCTTGCTGTAATGACCTTGAATCAGAAGCAGTCCGGCTCCATCCTTCTTTTCGTCGGTGCGCCGGGCACCGGCAAGACCAGCATCGGCCAGAGCATCGCGAAAGCGCTGGGAAGAGCCTATGTGCGCGTGAGTCTGGGCGGCATCCGTGATGAGGCGGAGATCCGCGGACACCGCCGCACCTACGTCGGGGCCATGCCAGGCCGGATTATGGACGGCATCAAAAGGAGCGGCGTCTCAAACCCGGTAGTCGTTCTGGATGAAGTGGATAAACTCAGCAGGGATTATAACGGCGACCCATCCAGCGCGCTGCTGGAGGTTCTTGACCCGGAACAGAACAGTACGTTTACAGATCATTACATGAATGTGCCGTATGACCTGTCAGATGTGCTCTTTGTCTGTACGGCAAATACGACGGACACCATTCAGGAGCCGTTCTTAAACCGGATGGAGGTTATCCAGTTCCCGGGATATACGGCTTCGGACAAATTTCAGATTGCCAAAAGACATCTGCTCCCGAGAGCCATGGAGGAAATGGGGATTCAAAAGGAAAATATGAAAATTTCCGACGCCGCGCTGCGCGCCATCATCTCCGATTACACGATGGAAGCCGGTGTACGCGGACTCAAAAAGCGGCTGGATACCCTTTGCCGTGCGGCTGCCGTGCGTCTGGTAGAAGGAAATCACAAACATATCTCTGTGACCGCCGGGCAGCTTCAGACTTATCTCGATATGAAGCCGATCCTGCATGATCATCTTCTGGAGCAAAAACAGCCCGGTGTGGTGACAGGGCTTGCCTGGACCCAGGCCGGCGGCGATATCCTGTTTATTGAGGCGCTTTTTACAAAAGGAAAAGGAAACGTCATTATCACAGGGCAGCTTGGCGATGTCATGAAGGAATCCGTGCAGATCGCGGTCAGTCTTGTGAAAAGCATGTATCCTGAGAAAGCGGAGCTGTTTGAGAAAAACGATCTGCATATCCACGTCCCGGCTGGGTCAGTGCCGAAGGACGGTCCGTCAGCGGGAATTACGCTCACGACTGCCATCGCTTCTCTTGTGACAGAAAAAACAGTTTCGCCAAAGATCGCGATGACAGGAGAAGTATCTCTGCGCGGCTGCGTGATGCCGATCGGAGGACTTCCGGAGAAGCTGATGGCGGCACAGCGGGCTGGTATCACAACCGTCTTTATTCCGCAGGAAAATGAAAACGACCTCGATGAGGTTGCCGCGGAGGTAAAGAAAAATCTGGAAATCATTCCGGTACATATGGTTTCTGACGTGCTGGATGCAGTTATGAACGGATAAGGAGCTGACGCCTATGAGAAGCTTCAGGGGAGGTAAGAGCATGGACAAAATACAGCAACTGGCGGACTATATTGATCACAGCAACAGCATTGTCGCAACGACAGGAGCCGGTATTTCCGTTGCCGGCGGTGGTGTCACATACGGGCAGATGCTATTCTCCGGCCGCGGCGGCAGGCGTCGTTCCGGGGATGGTTACAGTTCATTCCTGCCGACCTATCTGGAAAGCATGTTTTCCTATCAGCCCAGCTTTGCTCACTATGCCCTGGCGGATCTGGAAGCAGAGGGAAAACTCATCGGGATTATCACGACGAATGTGGACTGTATGCACACGATTGCCGGATCAAAGAATGTAGCCGAGATCCAGGGAAGCCTGCAGGTCAACTGCTGCGCCAGCTGCGGCCGTCATTATGACGGGTACGAGATCTGGAAGCAGGAGGAACTTCCAAAGTGTGAAGCGTGCGGCGGGGAAATCCTGCCGTGGCCGCTTTACAGTCATATCAGCGTGTGGAACGAAGATGTCAGGAAAGCCAGGAAGTGGATTTCCGAGGCGGACCTGATTCTGGTCATCGGGACACGGGGCAACTATGGAGACGTTTACTGGGATTATCGGAGAAGGGACGCTGTGATTGTGCAGATCAACCCGGGGCATACCGGTTTTGACGGGATTGCGGACCTGAACATCCGGGAAGGCTCCGATGATGTATTTCATAAGCTGGCAGAAAGGTGGAACAGTAATGGCGAAGCAGCAGACAAACAATGAATTATCTGACGAGGAGCGCATGAAACAGATGGCGGCGCAGATGCGTGCCGCGGAGTATAAGGGGCTTTCAGAAGAAAAAATCCAGGAGAGAGAACGGCAGAAGGAAATGCGCAGAAAAAAGAACATGGAGATACTGGAGGACACGCTTGGTATTCTGGAAAAAGGAAGTTTTGAAAAAGATGGAAAAGAAATAAAACTGCGGTTTTCTTCAGAACAGATGCGGGAAATACAGGTGTTTCTGCCGGAGGATATAGAAGTGCTGCGGACAGAGGAAACTTCTTCTTCTGAAACTGCCGCTGAAACTGTTTCTTCCTCAGATGATGTGGAAAGCAGCGAAAGCCAGACGCTGACAAAATCAGGCTGTACGTTTGGCTGTGAAAATATCGATGCTCTCGTTCTTGTGCAGAGAAAGTATTCAGAATCGAAAGAGAATGGAGAAACAGATCCGAAAGTTTTAGTCCTGAATCTGGCAAGCTCCACACATCCCGGAGGACAGACCCGGAAAGGCGCCAGCGCACAGGAGGAAGACCTCTGCCGCCGGACTTCTCTCCTGCTATCTTTGGAAAGCGATGAAGCGAAAAAATATTATGATTATAACAACTCAAGAAAAACGCACATGGGCTCTGACGGTGTGATAATTTCTCCCTGTGTCGAAGTCCTCAAGGATGGTTCCTCTGAGTTACTTTCTGAGCCTTTCCCGATTTCCGTTATGAGCTGCGCGGCGCCGATGATCCGTATGGGTCTGGAAGGAATGTCGCAGCAGGAGTATGAAGGGATGCTCTGCCACCGTATTCAGGGGATGCTGCTGGCCGCTGCGTCGCAGAATTACCGTCACCTGATTCTGGGTGCTTTTGGCTGCGGTGTGTTTGGCAATGACGCTGCCGTTGTGTCTAATTTATTTTATCACGCGATACAGAACCTTTCATTTAATGGCAAGGGGAGCGATCAGTTGTTTGACTCCATTGATTTTGCTGTGCTCTGCCGACCGGGTAAGGATTACAACTACAGAGAATTCTGCAGAAACTTTTTACACAAAGATGACTCCTGCACTGACGGAATTGGCGAGTAACAGAGGGAGGCTTCCTGAATGGATATTTCCAGGCAGACACTTCAGCTGAAAAAGGCTTTGAGTGAGAGCTGTTACACCGTTGCTATCACCGGAGCCGTTATTTCCTTTTGGGCACTTGCTAAATGGGGGCTGTCTCAGCTGACATTGGAAAGCGATTTGAATTTGAACATCCTTGAGATCGGTTGCGGCGGCGGGGCGAATGTGGGAAGGCTTTATATACTCAATTATTTACTCAAACTTCCCACACCATTTGGTGTGATGAACCTTGAAAACTCAATACTTTAG
>JAJQBK010000037.1 GCA_021203305.1 Lachnospiraceae bacterium | reverse complement strand
ATATTGTAACAAGTCCCGAATAATAACCAGATTTTGTGTTTTCAAACATTATGAAATATTTCCCCGCCGGATATCGGCCTCCGCCATCCCCAGCACCGCGAAAACTAACGGAGTAGATACCGCCTGCTGAAAGCTGAATACGCCGTTAATCATGTACCCGCCCAATGCCAGAAGGGCCGCCAGCAAAATTCCTTTCGACGCCTTATATTTCCAGATTCTCCGGAAAGCGCAGACAAAGACAGACGCATAGGCCACAGCTCCCAGCACCCCCTCATTGACCAGCATATTCAGCCACTCGTTATGCGCGTTGGCAAAAAGCTCTCCCGCCTGTCCGGAATCCGCCACATAATAATCCACATCAAAAGCCGAATATATTAGATTCGAAAAGCAGTCCGGGCCCACACCAGCCAAAAGCTCCTTAAGGCCTCCGCTAAGCCAGCCAAAAAAAGCCATATACCATAAGCCGCCGCGGCTGTTGCCCCAGCCATAGCTAAAACGCAGAAGGCTACTGCCGCCAAGCAGCTGCCAGAAATCATCGGAAAGCTGACAGGCAATCAAAACGGCAACTCCAAGAACCGCCATGATCATCACGGCAGCAAACGCGTACTTCTTCAGCCTGCCATCCGCCGCATAGTCCTTTTTTCGTGATTTTTCCCGAAATAATTCTATAAAATAAAGGGCGGCGCACAAAGCAAGAATCACCGGCCAGCCTTTAAAAAACAGAAAGCCGTCCATGGAACCGTCCTCAATCAGATTCAGTTCCATGGGAGAGAATTGTTCCATAAGCTGCCAGAAAATACAGGCAGCCGGAAGCAGCATGCTTACTAAAAGGAATCTGATCAGGCTTTCACGATTATTCAGGGAAACAAATAACAAAATCAACATCAGAACCAGCAATACCGGGTAGGCCGCTTCACTTCCCTGGCTCACAAGCGTCGCGAATGTGAGAAAGGCTCCAAGCAGCCCCAAAGCGCGGGCAAGGCCCTTCCCGGCATAGCCGTAATACAGGCTGATGCCTGCGGTTACACTGGCGTATCCGCAGTGCCAGTTATAATGCCCGATTGTTGACAGCAGGTGATTGTGATTCCACTCCCAGTTGCTTATACCCTCGTATATTCCCAGCGGATCCATGTTCATCCGGTTCAGTATCCCCAGCAGGAAGACCACTCCCGCCGCGATTCCGGCGATCATCCATATATATTCCTCCCCGTCATACCACCGGGATACCGCGAAATAAATCCACACAAACAAAAGCTGGGATATCAGCCCCATATACCAGCCGTCAAAGCCCCACAGAGCGGTCTGTTTATCGTCACTGCATAAAAAGGAAAGAAAAGAAACCGCCGCAAAGGAAAGAACCGCAATGTCCAGCACTGACAATTTTATTTTATCCGCCTTATATGCTTTAAAGCAAAAAACGGAACAGATACTGATCAGCACCACAAACAGCAGAGTTCTGTCCCGAAAAAAATAATACTTTGCGCTTCCGATGGAAACCAGGCCATCCTGCATATAAAGCGGCAGCACAGCCAGAATTAAAAGAAGATAAACAGTGATGAGCAGACCATTCAGCTTTTGTGCCTTTTCCCGCATAATACGAACTTCCTCTCACTATATCATGAGCAAAAGGCGCCCATAATCCAATTTGCCTTTCTCGCAAGTGAGCAGGCTCCCTCGGGCTTTCTTACGCTCATGATATCATGTCATTCCTACAGCGCCGAACTGTCAAGGACAATGGTAAACGGACCGTCATTTTCAAGAGATACCTTCATATGCGCCCCGAAGCTGCCCGTTTCCACACAAAAGCCTTGTCCGCGGCACTCATCGACAACGTATTCGTACATCTCCCTGGCATGCTCCGGGGAGCCGGCCTCGATAAAGCTGGGGCGAAAGCCCTTTTTGCAGTTGGCATACAGGGTAAACTGGGAAACCAGCAGAAGTTCTCCTCCCACATCCCGCAGCGCCAGGTTGGTCTTGCCCTGACTGTCCTCAAAGATGCGAAGCCCCGTCAATTTGTGGATCATTTTATCGGCAGTTTCCTTTGTATCCTCCTGGCAGACGCCGACCAGCACCAGAAAGCCCTTCTGAATGCTGCCGATAATTTTCCCCTCCACCGTCACTTCCGCGTGAGTTACCCTCTGGATTACAAATTTCATAACATTTTACCCCACCGTAAACAGCAAATCCCGGCATTTCCATTATCGGCCGCCTGTTAAAAAACGGGCATGTTCGTTGGTACGAACATCACAACATATAAAAGTTCTCTGATATCCAATCACCTGTGCAAATATACCCGAAGGGTATACCTTGTGTAAATGTCTCCTCTTTGCTTCGCTTCGTTCTGTGCAAAACGCGTGCCACAGGCACGCAACCCCATCTGATTGTCTGTTGAGAACACTTTTATAATAAATGTTTGTCTCCTGTCTCATGTTCGTGGTATAATATCAACAATTATTTTATACCAAAAAAGGAGACCCTCCATGACCGAACAGGAAAGAAACACCATAAAAACAAATATCGAGGAAATTCAGGCCAGAATCGACCATGCCGCAGCCTTAGCCGGGCGCGACCCTAAGGAAATCCTCCTGCTGGCCGCCACCAAAATGAACAGCGCCGAGCGCGTGCAGGCCGCCATCCGGTCCGGTATCCGTTACTGCGGTGAAAATAAAGTGCAGGAGCTTCTGGACAAATATGAGCAGGACGCCTACGCCGGGGCCGATCTGCAGTTTATCGGAACCCTGCAGACCAACAAGGTCAAATACCTGATCGGGAAGGTATCCCTGATTCAATCCGTGGGCAGCGTCCATCTGGGAAAAGCCATTGCGAAGGAAGCCGCCAAAAAGGATCTGTGCCAGGATATCCTGATCGAGGTCAACATCGGGCGGGAGGAGGCTAAAAGTGGACTCCTGCCGGAGGAGCTTACCTCCGCCGTGGAGGAATTGTCCGCACTGCCCTCCCTTCGCATCCGGGGCCTGATGGCCATTCCGCCCATCGCGGATCAGGAGACCGGCAATACCCCTTATTTTCAGAAAATGCGCCAGCTGTATGACGGCCTGGCCATACTCGACCTTCCCAATGTAAAGATGGATTACCTGTCCATGGGAATGACCGACGATTTTGAGGAAGCCATTGCCTGCGGCTCCAACATGATCCGCGTCGGCACCGCGATTTTCGGAAAGAGAAATTACAGCACTCCCTGAGAAGAGGAGACCTTGTCCCGCCGGGGCGCTGCCCTGTATTTACTCTTCATCCTCCGGGAAAGCGCTGTCCAGAATCTCATCATCGCTGACCTTGTCCGGCTTAATCTTATGAATGATCTCCGGAATCAGATCCAGCGCCCTGGAAATATTGTCCGTGGTCCTGACATTGATCAGCCTAGTCATACCATTGCTGATCACCAGCACCGCGCTGGGGGACATCTTGCCTGTAACGCCTCCGCCGCCGGCAGCCTCCTTTTTTGGATCCGTCAAAGCGCCGGTGCCCACGCCCATCCCGAAGGAAACATCCACCAGTGGAATAATGATGGTGTCGTCAATCTTTGTCGGCTCTCCCACCACCGTCTTGGTGGAGACCAGCCCGTCAATCCCCTGCAGCAGGGAATCGATCATACCGTTTATCTGCTTGTCTGCCATTTCAGATTCTCCTTATCTCAGAAATAAAATGTCTCACTCGTTTATCCGCAATGATTTTCACTGCCGCCGTTACAAAATGGATCAGTCTGATCTTTCCGCCAAGCTCAAACTCCACATCCAGATAAGACTCCATCCATACCGGTTCAAATTCAATGGTGCCCGGAAGGTATTCCCCCAGGGCGCAGTAGGCCGCGTACAGATAGCCGGTGCTTTCCGGCGCGCCTGTCCCGAAGATCAGGTGAATATTGCACTTCCGCGGCAAAATGGTCTTCAACGCTTTGAATACCTTCCCCAGGACATCCGGGTACATTTCCTTATACTGCCATAAGAGCGCCGCAATAGCGACGATTTTATTCTCTGCTTTTTCCCCGGAGGCTTCCTCAGAATCAGACGCTTTTTTATCTGTCTTTTTCTCTGTCTTCTTCGGATGGTCCCGTCCTTCCCGTTTTTGACTGCTCTGATCCCTCTCCGGGTTCATTTCTACAGGCTCTTTCCTGCCCGTATTACTTTCTTTGCCGTTTTTATCCTCAGGATCATTTTGCTGATCCGAACTCTCTTCCGAAAAAGTCTCCAGGCGTGCAACCGGTTCCTCCTCTTCGGACGATTTCGCGGACGGCCGAATCTCCTTGTCCTCCGGATTTAGCCTGTCAGGCCTTTCCTGAACCTGTCCCGGTTGTTTATGATCCCGCTCCGTCTGCCCCGAATCCTGCTTTTGCTGCTCCGGGGCCTCGTCCGGCTTTTTTTTATCACGGTCCGTTTTCTTCCCGGCCGCCTTTTCTTTCCGCGTTCCGCCCTTCTTTTCCTCCCTGGGCTTCAGCAGATCGAACCACAAAATCTTCACGGAAACGATCTGCTCCGCCGGGTAAGAGACCCTCACCCTGACAAGGGGGCGCAGATAGGAAATAAAGGCGCTGACATCCATTTCCTCCGGATGCTTTGCCCCCTTCGCCCGATATTTAACCGGTGCAAACAGAACAAGGCAAAGGATCAGAAGAACCAGCCCCAGAATGACCAGCAAAAAAAAGCCGATGATTTTCAGTATTGTGAGCAAAATCGTAATCAATGCCTTACCCCTGACTGAGCTTCCATAAACTGTGCCAGACTCTCATACCTTCCCAGCGCGTAAATCTGATCCATGACCTCCATCACCAGATTATAAGCCTCCTCCCGGGACGCGGCTATTCCCACAACGCAGTCATCCTCCCGCAGCAGACGCGGATTATAATGAAGCATGCGCCAGGAATAAATTTCAAGCGTGGAGCTGACCGTATAGACAAGGCAAAAATACTTGTCCGGCAATCTGCCCATCACCAGATCATTCCGCAGCCCGTCCGGGTCCGGATCATCGATACTGCTGCTCCAAAGCAGCTTCTGACTGACTCGCATATCACGTCTCCTCTGAAAGCGGCTGTGAACACTAATCTCTGAAAAAAGAGACGGCAGGAAAAGAATCCTGCCGTTTCAGATCCATCAGGATATACAGCATCCTTTCATCCGGGGTTCCCCGCTTCCCGCCGGTGGAGCATCCTCCCGGCAGTACCGCCTGTCAGGTATCCCACAGACCCCGTTTGCGCATTTCCACGTATTCATGGTAGGCCTTCTCCACCATCTGCTTTTCATTGGAGAAACGCAGCAGATGATAGGCCTCATGATACTTGTAGAAGCCGGAATCTACAAAATATTCTTCGCGTTGTGGTTTGCTGTAGTAGCTTTCCGCAGACATTAAAAACCAATGAACTTCCTTTGATACTGTATCCTCCGGCACCATAAAGGTATATTCACTCTTTCCCACATACCTCTTGATGCTGCCCCTGGCCCCGGTTTCCTCCAATACCTCTCTTAAGGCGGTTTGTTCGAACGTTTCGCCTTCTTCCACAGTTCCCTTTGGCAATACCCATCCTTCGTATTTGTTGTGATAATTCTTGTACAGCAGAAGGATTTTTCCTCTGAAAATAACCACACCGCCACAGCTTGTTGCCTGAAGCATAAGCAGCACCTCCTGTATTTGGTGGGTCGTCGCGACTTATGCTTAGTATAGTCTATCCTTCAACTCTTTGCAAGAGAAAAATCACCTGACATGTGTCATCCTTCACTTGCAAACAAGCCTGATGAGTCTGATGATACATGCCAGGCAGACTGCAAACAGTAACCTTTAATATAAGTCCGCGTCGGACGCGAAAGCAATATATCCTCTGTACGCCTCATAAATATCAATCTTGGAGGTGGCCTCCCAGGGCGCGTGCATGCTTAAAACGGGCACGCCGCTGTCGATCACGTTCATGCCGTATCCCGCCAGGATGTAAGCGATGGTGCCGCCGCCTCCCACATCCACCTTGCCAAGCTCCGCGGTCTGGAAGGAGACGTCCTCCTTCTCAAAAATATGGCGCAGATGCGCCACATACTCCGCGTTGGCGTCGTTGGAACCGCTCTTTCCGCCTCTGCCGGTGAATTTATTCAGCACGATGCCATGTCCGAAAAAGGCCGCGTTCTTGGTCTCAAAGCAGCCGGCGTATAGCGGATCAAAGGCCGCGGAAACATCGCTGGAGAGCATACAGCTTCTCTGCAGACAGCGCCGCAGCGCCAGATCGGAATATCCTCCGCAAAGCTCCAGAAGCTCCGCCACCGCGTTTTCAAAGAACAGGCTGGTCATACCGGTAGCGCCCACGCTTCCGATCTCCTCCTTGTCCACCAGCAGACAGCACACGGTCCTTTCCGTGACGCCCAGATCCAGCATGGCCTTCATGGAGGTGAAGGCGCAGACCCTGTCATCCTGTCCGTAAGCCAGAATCATGCTTCTGTCAAAGCCGGCCTCCCTGGCTCTGCCCGCGGGCACGATCTCCAGCTCCGCGGATAGGAAGTCCTCCTCCTCGATGTCGTACTCCTGCTTTAAAATCTCAAGGATTCTCTTCTTGACCGCGTCCTTCTCGGGTGCGGCCTTCTCCCCTTCAGCGCTTTCCAGGCCTTCAGAAGCTTCCTGGGACTCCTTCTCCGGCTGACAGTCCGCCGGGCGGCTGCCGATCGTCAGATCCATAGCCTCCCCGTTGATCACCTGGCCCGCCGTCTTTTTCATCTGTTCCTGGGCCAGATGAATCAGAATATCTGAAATAAAGAAGACCGGATCGTCCTCATCCTCCCCGATATTCACAATCACGGTGGTCATGTCCTTTTTGACCACCACGCCGTGGATGGCCAGGGGCATCGCCACCCACTGGTACTTTTTGATGCCGCCGTAATAATGAGTGTCCAGATAGGCGAATTCCCTGTCCTCATAGAGGGGATTCTGCTTCACATCCACTCTGGGGGAATCGATGTGCGCCCCCAATATGTTCATGCCCTCCGTCAGAGGCTTTGTGCCGATCTGAAACATGGCGATGGATTTATTCATATGGACATAATAGACCTTATCTCCCACGGAAAGCCTTCTGCCCTCCTCCACAGCCTTCTGCAGGGAAATATAGCCCGCGGCCTCGATCAGCTCCACTGTCTCATCAACGCACTCCCGCTCGGTCTTCCCGTTGTCCAGAAAGCCGCGGTACTCATCCGACAGCGCGTTGACCTTATTCAAGGTTTCCTCGTCGTATTTATTCCAGATATTCTTTTGTTCCATGTTGTCCTCCCTTGTGTAATGTATTCAAAGGTCAGATACCTTAGGAAATATCGGTCAAATCACTCCATACATTCTGCAGGTATCTTTTTCCTTCCTTTTATATAGTGTAGCCTCAGTTACCCATGATAGCTTTTTATTTTTGCGATGTCAATCCAATTTAACCACATTCATTGAAATCGCCCTCCCCGTTCATTACCCGGCTCAGATAAGCCCCGTACAGCACTATGTACATGGTAAAATAAAGCCAGAACATAATAATAATGATGATGCTCAGACTCCCGTAATAGGAAAAATCATTGAAATAATCCACATAAATGGAAAAGCCGTAGGAAAACACCGTACAGCAGGCCGCCGCCAGAAAGCCCGGCAGGAGCTGTTTTTTTAACTGCATTTTTCTGTTCGGCAAATAAGTATACATCAATGTAAATACAACGCCGAGAAGAATAATCGACAGAAGAAAGCGGTAGCTCAGAAAATGCTCAAAGGCTTCCAGAATCAACGGGAAATCCGCAAAAAGGAAATGGATGATGCTCTGTCCGAAGACGCCTACCACCAGCACCAGCAGGATGGCGACCAGCAGAATTGCCATGTAAAGGCTGGAGATCAGCCGAAGCTTCAGATACCCTCTCTCCTCCCTGTCATGATAGATCTCATTCATCCCCCGGATTAAAGAAAGCATCCCCTTCCCCGCCGACCACACGGCAATGACCACGGAAAAGGAAATGACTCCCGCGTTTGTATCGTAAATATATTCGATCAGAGAGGCAAAAAAGCTCTCGGTCACCTGTGGGAAAACAGCACTGATGATTTCCACCACCATGTCTTTGGTCACCGCTGTGTACGGCAGAATACTGCTGACAACCGTCAATATCGGCACAAAGGACAGCAGCGTAAAAAACGCCGTGGCCGCCGCGTTGCTGGCCAGGTCATGCTCGCTGGCCCCATGGACAAAATGATAGACTTCACTGATTACTTTTTTCATATTTTACCAATCTCGTGTCCGGAAAATAAAAGGAAAGAATCTCTTCGCACCCAAGGCCCGCAAGGGCCATCCGGTCAGCTCCGTTCTGGCTCATGCCCACACCATGGCCGTATCCGCCGCCGTACAGGGTATATGATAACCCATTTTGCCCCAAATTGGTAGATAAAATGTAAAAAAATCCGCTGGGCAGCAAAAGATTTCCCTCTACCTCCGTCCCGTCCTGCCTGGTAATAAGCACATCTGACGAGCAGAGCGCATAGCGGACATTATACTCCTTCTTTACCAGATATGTATTCTCGCTGCCGGTAATCAGGATACTCTCCACAATTCCGCCCTCTCCCCGCTCATAAACCTCCAGATTCTGAAGCTTTCCAATTCCTTTGATTGCCTTTGATTCAAAATCGCCGTTCTTCGTCCGCGTCAGCACCGCTGTCGGGTCGGAGGCGTATCTCTCCTTCAGGCGGCTTTCCATTTCAGATACATCCACCTGAGAATTTTCCGCCTCCCACCGATACCAGGGCAGCTCCGATTCATACGCGGACACAAAGGGCTCATCGATCATTTTCTGAAAAACGGCCTCCACCTTCAGATATTCCAGCAGATACTGCTCCGCCGCCTCCCCTGTCAGATCCCTGGCGCTGTTATACAGAGTGCCCGGGCCGATCCTTCGGGCGGCGAGGTAAGGCTGGCCCTCTCCTCCCCAGACCGTGCCGTCTGTGCCAAAGCCCCAGGAGGTGGAGTAATAGTATACCTCCGCCAGATAATTTTCGTAAAATAAAAGCACTCCCCCGGTCTCCTCCACAGCCGCGCTGGTCACTTCATTTTCCTCCAGATTTCCATACACCTGGTAAGAAATGCTGTCATCCACATGGGCATTCAGCTCCTCATAAGCCGGGGAAAGCAGATATTTATACGCGTACGTTCTGGCAAGAACGGCCTGCGCTTTCAGGGCCTCCCCGTCAAAGCCTGCGGGCATCTCGCTGGGCACCACCAGCTTCAGATAGGTTTCCAGAGGCAGTACATTGACCACCGCCAGTCCCTGGTCCGTCGCCGAAATTTCCATCCTCCCGCTGTAACTGCATATATCGCGGCTTCGCGTAATGCTCTCCACAGTCACCCGCCCATCAGCGCTCTCCGGCACAAAAACGGCCATCATATCACCGCTCAGCTGATAATCGCCGCCATCCATCGCCACCGTGACAGCCTCCCCCGCGGATATCTCCTTCTTCGTCCAACCCCCATTCCGATACAAAAGCAGATATCCCCCGGACGAGAAGCTGACCGTCACGGAGGTATGGTAAATTCCGGCATAATTCCCGGACTGTATGAGTACCCTGATGTCCGGACTCTCTGTCAGGCGCTCGATATCCTCGATGGTGATTTCCACCACTGACGTCCCAGCCTCCTCTGGCTCCTCAGCTTCCCGGGACTCCTGATTCCTGCCGGTCCATATCCCGGCAAAAACAACCAGACCCGCCGCAAGCAGCAGCCAAAAAGCCCATTTCAGACGCACGCGCCTGAAATGAGCCTTCAATTCCTGACTGTTTTTGTATTTTCGCATATCTTTCCCCGGACTTGTCTTTGATATAAGCTATGTCCGGATTTATAAAATTATGCGACAGTGAAAAGAAACTGAAAAGTATAAAATTGGGAGTTGTTTTTCCTCCGTAAATTGTATATAATATGAACAGCCAGAATGGCAAACGGCTTCTGCTTTTTTTGAACCTACAACTACTTTAAACGGGATTCCTATATCGCTGTACAGCTGTCAGGCCTCCGGATTTATCCTTGTGCAGGGGAAGGCAAAAGTGCATGCTGCGGTCACCCACCTGGCCTTGGCTAGGAGTCAATCGGCAGAGGCTCCATTCTGGTTTTTTATTTTCTGTTCATCAATATCAAAGCACCCCTTCGCGTTACCGCGCCGGGGTGCTCTTTTTCTTTTGTATGTGATTTAAGTCACGCTGAATTTATTTCTGAGGGCCTGCCGCTACCAGCGCCTTGCCGGCCGCGTTGCTCTCATACTTCTTGAAGTTCTTGATGAAGCGGCCCGCCAGATCGTCAGCCTTGGTCTCCCACTCAGAGGCATCCGCATAGGTGTCACGGGGATCAAGAATGTTGGTGTCAACGCCCTTCAGCTCCGTCGGAATCTCAAAGTTGAAGATCGGCAGAGTCTTGGTCGGGGCATCCTTGATGTCGCCGTTCAGGATCGCGTCGATGATGCCGCGGGTATCCTTGATGGAAATACGCTTGCCGGTGCCGTTCCAGCCGGTGTTGACCAGATAAGCCTTGGCTCCGCTCTTCTCCATCTTCTTTACCAGCTCCTCAGCGTACTTGGTGGGATGCAGCTCCAAGAATGCCTGGCCGAAGCATGCGGAGAAGGTGGGTGTGGGCTCGGTGATGCCGCGCTCTGTGCCCGCCAGCTTCGCGGTAAAGCCGCTCAGGAAGTAGTACTGGGTCTGCTCAGGAGTCAGAACGGATACCGGAGGCAGAACGCCGAAAGCGTCCGCGGACAGGAAAATCACGTTCTTGGCTTCCGGAGCGGAAGACACAGGACGTACAATATTCTCAATGTGGTTGATCGGGTAGGATACACGGGTATTCTCGGTGACGCTCTTGTCAGCGAAATCGATCTTGCCGTTCTCATCCACGGTCACGTTCTCCAGCAGAGCGTTGCGCTTGATGGCATTGTAGATGTCGGGCTCGGAATCCTTATCCAGGTTGATCACCTTGGCATAGCAGCCGCCCTCAAAGTTGAACACACCGTTGTCGTCCCAGCCGTGCTCATCATCGCCGATCAGCAGTCTCTTGGGATCGGTGGAAAGGGTGGTCTTGCCGGTGCCGGACAAACCGAAGAAGATGGCGGTATTCTCGCCGTTCATATCGGTGTTGGCGGAGCAGTGCATGGAAGCGATTCCCTTCAGGGGAAGATAGTAGTTCATCATGGAGAACATGCCCTTCTTCATCTCGCCGCCGTACCAGGTGTTGATGATGACCTGCTCACGGCTGGTGATATTGAAGGCCACGCAGGTCTCGGAATTCAGGCCCAGCTCCTTGTAATTCTCCACCTTCGCCTTGGAAGCGTTGTAAACGGTGAAGTCAGGTACAAAGTTCTCAAGCTCCTCGGCGGAGGGCTGGATGAACATATTCTTGATGAAATGAGCCTGCCATGCCACTTCCATGATAAAGCGAACCGCCATGCGGGTGTCCTTGTTGGCGCCGCAGAACGCGTCTACCACGAACAGCCTCTTATCGCAGAGCTCTTTCTTCGCAATGTCCTTTACCTGTGCCCAGACGTCCTCGCTCATGGGATGATTGTCATTCTTGTATTCGGGGGTGGTCCACCAAACGGTGTCCTTGGAATTCTCGTCCATTACAATGTACTTGTCCTGGGGAGAACGTCCCGTGTAGATACCGGTCATTACGTTTACAGCGTCCAGCTCGGTCAGCTGGCCAACCTCATAACCTGTCAGCTCCGGCTTCATCTCTTCCTCAAACAAAAACTCATAGGAGGGATTGTACACGATCTCCGTTGTGCCGGTGATGCCATACTTTGTCAAATCAATTGCCATCTTGGTATTCCTCTTTCTTTCTTATATTTTTATTTTTGATACTGTATCATTACCTGTATCACAGTTCTGAAACCATATGGCTATGTGGCTGTCAGGTCATCTGTATTACAGGTTTCACACATTTCAGGATGTCACAGGGACTTTCCCCCGTAACCCATTCTCAATTATACGCATTGATAAAAAAAAATCAAAGTACATTTTGTAAATTTTAGCAAACAGCTTCGTGAAAAAATTATAAACTTTATCCAATGCACTTTCATAAAATCGTACAAAAAAATTCTTTCAGCATTTTTTCAGTATTTTTCACTATATTGCTTCATGAACTGCGCTCGGAAGAATTCGCCTCACAGCCCTCAATCTATAGTGAATCTTTAGTGAACGACATTCATAATTTCACTTTGAAGGCCAAACGGTATATGCTGAAAAAGAAAATATATTTGTCATTCAATTTATATGAAGGAACTTCAGAATTACGTCCGTCATCTTCTCTTTCTCACAGACCGTCTTATGCAATACGGGCGCGTTTCTGATCTCCTCCACAGCCGCCGGGATTTTCACACCGGACAGCTCGCTGAGCCTGTCCGCCAGGGCGAAATCCTCCTCGTTGGCGCTGGCCGGGTCAATGGCCTCCATGACGCTTCTGGTGAATTTATAAGGGCTTGCGGTGGACGCGATGACCGTCACATGGCCATCATTGGATTCCTGTACGTATTTCTCATAGACGCAGGCAGCCACCGCCGTGTGGGGATCAATCACATACTGATCCTCCTCATAAATGTGCCGGATGGTCTCTGTAGTCTCGCTGACAGTGGCGCAGCCGCCCACAAAATCCTTCAGCCCCTCCCGCATGGTATCCGTAATGGAATATACGCCGCCGGAGGACAACTGTCTCATGAGCTCCGCGTTCTGAGCCGCATCCTCCCCCGCAATCTTATAAATCAGGCGCTCCAGATTGGAACTGACCAGAATATCCATGGACGGGGATGTGGTCAGCACAAATTCCCGGTTTTTGTCATAGGTACCGGTGGAGAAGAAATCGTAGAGCACCTTATTGTCGTTGGAAGCACAGATCAGCTTATGAACCGGAAGCCCCATCTCCTTCGCGTAATAGGCCGCCAGAATATTGCCGAAGTTGCCCGTGGGAACCACCACATTGATCTCCTCCCCGGCCTTAACCTTACCCTCGCCCAGAAGTCTGGTGTACGCGTACACATAATAAACAATCTGAGGAACCAGACGGCCGATGTTGATGGAATTGGCGCTGGAAAACTGGAAACCGGCCTGATCCAGGGTCTCTGCCAGCTCTTCATCGCCGAAAATCTTTTTCACGCCGGTCTGGGCGTCGTCAAAGTTGCCATGGATCCCCACCACAAGGGTGTTATCCCCCTTCTGAGTCACCATCTGCTTTTCCTGGATGGCGGACACTCCGTTTTTGGGATAAAATACAATAATCCTCGTCCCCTTCACATCCGCGAAGCCGGCCAGAGCCGCCTTGCCGGTGTCTCCGGAGGTGGCGGTCAGGATGACAATGTCGTTTTTGACCTGATTTTTCCTTGCTGAGACCGTCATAAGATAGGGAAGGATGGAAAGCGCCATGTCCTTGAAGGCGATGGTACGCCCGTGAAATAATTCCAGAAAATATGCCCCGTCCGCATATCTCATCGGTGCGATCGCTTCCGTGTCAAATTTCTGATCGTAAGCGCTGCTGATGCAATATTCCAGCTCCTCCTTCGTGAAATCGGAAAGCAGAAGCTTCATCACCTCATAGGCCACCTGACGGTAATCCATCCGGGATAACTCCTCCAGGCTTTTGTCCAGCTCCGGAATGTGATCCGGCACAAACAGGCCGCCGTCCTTAGACAGTCCCTGCAGAATGGCCTGGGAGGCCGTGGCCGTGACGCCGCTGTCTCTTGTGGAATGGTAGTAAACAGGCATATCTCGTCTCCTTTGTGTTCACAATATTTATTCTGAAAAATCATCGTGAACATTCTACCATAAACAAAATTCCCTTTCAATGCCACATTTCATAAAGTTTTTGCCAAACTTCCTCTACCTTTTGCGGAAAGTTCATGGTATACTGTTTTTTAAAGTTACTATTCGCAGACGCCATAGAAGATATATGCAGACCTGTCAGACGTAGTTTGCCTGTAAAGGGCTGATAATATCTTCCGTGAAATTACACCACAGGAGGCCGCCATGTATATTTCCAGAGAATGTCTGGAGCAGTTTACCCCAGCTTACCCCATAGAGCAGTTCGCTCCCTGGGAGGAAATTTTATTTCTGGATATCGAGACCACCGGATTTTCTCCGGCCGCGACACAGCTTTACCTGATCGGACTGGCTGATTTCCATGATGGGAAATGGTATCTGCAGCAGCTGATGGCGGAATCACCCCAGGAGGAAAAGGCCCTTTTAGTACGTTTCAGTGAGATGCTGGAAAAATATTCCGCGGTAATTCATTACAACGGCTCCCGTTTCGATATTTCCTATCTGATGCGGAAGGCGGAGAAATATGAGGTGGATCTCCCTCTGGACAGCCTGCAGAGCATCGACCTCTACAGACAGATCAGCCCCTGGCGCGACAGGCTGGGCCTGCCCGACTGCAGGCAGCGCACCGTGGAGGAATTCATGGGACTGCACAGGGAGGATCCCTATAATGGCGGGGAATTAATTCAGTTTTACAAAGCCTACGTCGATCAGCCTGACAACCAGATCCGGGATATGCTGATGCAGCACAACCGGGACGATATGAAGGGGCTTCTGGCCATTCTGCCCATGCTCTCCTACGGGGACATCCTCCGGAAGCTTCCCAAAATCAGAAAGGCCGCCATGGTCAGGACCAAAAACCACCGGGGAGAGGCCGTCTACGAGCTGACCATGGAGATGACGCTGAAAAGTGCCCTGCCCCAGACCCTCTCCCTTCAATACGATGGCATTTTCCTGCTGGCTGAGGACGCGAAGCTTCTGCTTAGGGTGCCGGTGCTGGACGGCGAACTGAAATATTATTACAGCAATTATAAAAATTACTACTACATCCCCGCGCTGGACGCCGCCTACCACAAGTCCGTGGCCTCCTTCGCGGAGAAGGAATACCGTGAACAGGCCACCGCCGCCACCTGCTACACCCGCCGCAGGGGATATTTCCTGAAGCAGTTTTCCCCGGTGGTGGAGCCCTACTACAAGTCGGATTTAAAGGACAGCGTATCCTGGTTTGAAATCACGGCGGATACCAAGAAAAATAAGGAGCTGTTTCAGAAATACGCGGAGCATCTGATCACGCAGATTATCCAAAATACCTGATATTTTCCGTTGCGAAACGGACACGTCTGCTAATGCGGACATCACCATAAAAGAGTCGATTTATCCGCTCTTTGATCTTCGCCACGGTTTGCGCTGAACAGATGCCCCCGGACATCTGGTGCCCCCGTAATCGATTCTTTTTATTACAAAAGCCTGCAGAACCTTTTCCGATCCTGCGGGCTTCATTTCATATATTCATTTACCGGATAGAACCGCCTTACTCGGCGTCCTCCTTCTTCTGCTTCGCGATCTCCGCTTCGATATCCACGCTGACCACATCCGCTTCCGGCTCCTTCTCCTTCCTGTTCCTCTGAGACTGAGGAAGCAGAGCCTTCATGCTCAGGCTGATCTTGTGGGTCTCCTCGTTGAAGTCCGTGATCTTGGCGGTGATCTCCTGTCCTACGGAAAGAACGTCGGAGGGCTTCTCCACGCGCTCTCTGGAAATCTGGGATACATGCAGCAGAGCGTCCACGCCGGGCTCCAGCTCCACAAAAGCGCCAAAGTCGGTCATGCGGGCTACCTTGCCGGTGACAATGGTGCCGACAGCAAACTTCTCCGCGGCGTCTCTCCAGGGATTGAGCTCATCGAACTTTAAGGACAGGGCTATCTTGGTGCCGTTGATCTCCTTGATCAGGACCTTAAGCTCCTGGCCGACGGTGAACACCTTCTTGGGATGCTCGATGCGGCCCCAGCTCATCTCGGAGATGTGCAGGAGGCCGTCCACGCCGCCCAGATCGATGAAAGCGCCGAAATCAGTCACGTTCTTGACCGTGCCTTCCACAATATCGCCCTCCTTGATGCGTGCGAACACCGCCGCCTGCATCTCGGCCTTCCTGGCAACGATCAGCTGCTTTCTGTCGCCGATGTAGCGTCTTCTCTTGGGATTGTACTCCGTCACCACGAACTGGATCTCCTGATCCGCGTACTTGGACAGGTCTCTCTCATATGTATCGGAAACAAGGCTCGCGGGAATAAAAATACGAACGCCCTCCACCGACACGCTTAAGCCCCCGTCCAGCACCTGGGTAACCTTCGCGGTAAGCACTTCCTTATTATTATAAGCTTCTTCGATGCGCTTGTTGCCGCGCTCCGCGGCCAGGCGCTTGTAAGTGAGGGCAACCTGTCCGTCCCCGTCATTTACCTTCAAAACCTTTACCTCCATGGTGTCTCCAACCTTTACAGCCTGGGTCAGGTCAACGGTCGCGTCATTGGTGTACTCGTTCTTCGGCAGAACACCGTCTGCCTTGTAGCCGATATTCAGTATGATCTGTTCGGGTTTCACGTCAATCACTGTACCGCTGACTACCTCTCCTGTATGAATTGTTTTAAATGATTCCTCCAGCATTTGTTCAAAAGTTAATTCTGACATAATTTTGAACCTCCTCGATTATATTGTTGGGGGTGGAAGCCCCTGCAGTAATACCAACAAATCCAACAGATTCAGGTAGCTCAAACCTCAAATCCGCCGCCGTCTGGACGTAGTATGTATTTTCACAGCAGTCAGCGCATATCTCGTACAGCTTGCGGGTATTCGAGCTTCTCTTTCCACCTATGACTATCATTGCATCAGCGGCCTGGGATAACTCCCTTGCCTCAGTCTGTCTTTCCTCGGTAGCATTGCATATAGTATCCACAATAAGAGCATTATAAATCTTTTCTTTTATGATTTCAACTATTTTCTGAAATTTTGTGTAATTAAATGTCGTTTGCGCGACCACACAATATTCTTTTTTTGGCACAACCTCCAAATTCAGGGCGTCATTTTCGTCCTTTATCACAATGGCGGGAGTCTCGCACCAGCCCATAATTCCCTGCACCTCCGGATGCTCCGGATTGCCCGCAATTATGATCTGTCTGCCCTGTCGGCTCTCCCTCTCCACAGTGGAATGAATTCTTTTCACAAAGGGACAGGTGGCGTCCACGGACTCCAAGCCTTTGGCGGCCAGTTTTTCCTGAACCGCCCGCTCCACCCCGTGGGAGCGGATGATCACCGTTCCCTCCGAAATCCTGTCAATCTCCTCAGGATTCAGGACTGTGACGCCCTTCTCCTCCAGCTCCTTCACCACTTCCTCATTGTGGATGATGGGCCCGTAGGTATAGATTTTCTTGCCTGTGCCGATCTGCTGGTATACCATATCCATGGCCCGTTTGACGCCAAAACAGAAGCCGGCGGATTTCGCAAGCTTTACTTCCATTCTTTTCTCCGGTTCTCCGCCTTTTTCCGGCGGCCTGTTTATAAACATGTCGCTGTATCAGCTTTCCCGGCTTTCCGACGCCGCCCCGCGTCTTTCCCGAACCAGGGAAAGAATGGCCTCCTCCACCTGTCCGATGGTCATATCCGAGGTATCCACCTCCACCGCGTCAGCCGCTTTTTTTAACGGGGAAAACTCCCGGTGCATATCCCGGTAATCTCTTTCGGCAATATCCCGCTCAATCTGCTCCAGGTCGCAGTTCTCTCCCTTCCGGGTCAGCTCCTTATATCTGCGCAGAGCCCGCGTATGGGTACCGGCGGTAAGGTAAATTTTCAGCTCAGCGTCCGGCAAAACACAGGTGCCGATATCGCGGCCGTCCATGACCAGATCCGTGTGCTCCGCGAATTTGCGCTGCAGAGTCACCAGCCGTCTGCGGACGTCAGGATTGGCGCTGCAGACGGAAGCCTTCCCGCTCACGGACTCCTCCCTTAAGTACGGAGTCACATTTTCCCCGTTCAGCAGCACCATCTGTTCCCCCTTGTCATAGACGATGGAAATCTCCGCGTCCTGACAGTCTCTGCTAACAGCCTCCTGATCTTCAAGGTCCGTGCCCTTCTGAATCATATGATACGCCATAGCCCGGTACATTGCACCCGTATCCACGTACACAATGCCAAGCTCTCCGGCCAGCCTTTTTGCGATGGTACTCTTTCCCGCCCCCGCCGGGCCGTCCACTGCAATACAAAAGCTCATGTAAATTTGTCTCCTTTTCTATTCCGCGCTCGAACCCGCCAGATACCCGGTGGACCAGGCGATCTGCAGATTGAAGCCCCCGGTCAGGGCGTCCACGTCCAGCACCTCGCCGGCGAAATATAATCCCTTTATTTTCCTGGATTCCATGGTGGAGGGGTTGATCTCCCTCACATCCACGCCACCCTGGGTGATAATGGCCTCGCTAAAATCACCGGTGCCGGTCACGGTCAGCGGCAAAGCCTTGATCAGCGCCGCGAACCCAAGCCGTTCCTCCCTGGTGATTTCGTGGACCTTTTTCTCCGGATGAATTCCGGACAGGCCGACCATCACGGGGATGAGCTTTGCCGGGAACAGAGAGTCCAGAGCGTTTTTGAACTGTTTATTTTTATTTTCCTCAAATTCCCGCAGCAAACGCTTATCCAGCTGCTCCATGGTCAGGGCCGGCTTTAAATCGATGGACAAAGTCGCAATGTTTGGAGTTTGGCGGTAATAACTGCTGGCCGAGAGAATCAGGGGACCGCTGACCCCAAAATGAGTGAACAGCATCTCCCCGAAATCCCGAAAAATTTCTCTGGAACCCGCTGAATTCGCCCCCGCGTAAAGGGTAACCCGCACATTCTTAAGTGAGAGCCCCATCAGGTCTTTGCACCAGTTCTCCCGGCAAATCAGGGACACCAGCGCCGGACGTCGATCCGTCACTGAAAGACCTGCCTCTTTGGCAAACCGGTAGCCGTCCCCGGTAGAGCCGGTGGAAGGATAGGAAACGCCGCCGGTACACACAATCACCCGGTCAGCGGTCAGCCGCCCGCCGCCGGAAAGCTCCACCCCCGCCGCCGCGCCGTCTCTGACCAGAACGCGCTTTACCTTCGTGTTCAGCCGAACTTCCACGCCCACAGCCTGCATGGCCCGCTGCATGGCAAAAATCACATCGGACGCATGGTCGGACACCGGAAAGACACGAAGCCCCCGCTCCACCTTCGTCTTACAGCCGTATTGCTCCAGCAGCTCCACCATATCCCGCGAACCAAAGCCATAGACCGCACTGTATAAAAATCTGGGGTTGGTCACCACAGACTGAAAAAAATCCTCTGTCTCACAGGCATTGGTCAGGTTGCAGCGGCCCTTGCCGGTGATGTATACCTTCTTGCCCAGCTTTTCATTTTTTTCAAGGAGCAGGACCTTCTGTCCCAGCGCCGCCGCCTGATATGCGGCCATCATACCGGCGGCCCCGCCGCCGACTACCACACATTTACTCATCCGGTTTCTCTTTTTGGACTCCAAAACCGGCGTCGATATCAATCCGGTTAATCTCATCATGGGAGTATACCTGATAATTGTCCCAGGCATATTCCAGGGCTTTCAGTTCCTTCGTGACCCGCTCCGGCGCTTTCAGGCACATGGCCACAATCAGGGCGTTCAGCACGCACATGGGCGCCACCAGAGAATCAGCCACGCTGTTTAAATTGCTCCTGGCGTACAGCTCCACCGTGGAATACATGGTCATGGGGCTGTGATCCGAATCGGTCAGCGCCACAATGGACGCCCCCTGATCCTTGGCCATCTCCATCGCTTTCAGGGTGCGGATGGAATATCGCGGAAAGGAAATCGCCACCAGCGCGTCCTTGCTGCCGATATGAAGCATCTGCTCAAAAAGCTCCGTGGCCGCGGTGGTATTCAGCAGCACCACGTCAGGGCGGATCATATTCAGATAAAAATGAAGAAAGGACGCCAGTGGCGCGCTGTTGCGCAATCCCACAATGTAAACGTGATCCGCGGAGAGCAGCAGATCCACCGTATAGGCGAATCTGGCCTCGGAGAGCTTCTCCATGGCCTCGCTGATCTTTTCCATATCCGACTGAAAAACCGAGGCGATGACGCCCCAGGTATCAAAGGCCTTCTCCGAGAGCTCCGGCGCAGCCACCATCCGATATCGGGACCGGGTGTAGCGCTGCAGAGCCTCCTGCATCTGTGGATACCCCTTATACCCGATTCTGGACGCGAAACGAACCACAGTGGATTCCGAGATTCCCAATGTCTTCCCCAGCTCCTGGGCTGTCATGAAGGAAGCGTCCTCACTGTGCTCCAAAATGTAATCCGCTATTTTCTTTTGCCCCTTGCTCAGATGATCCCTCTGATCACTGATCATGCGGACGATGTCCTGTTTGGGTTCCACTCAAGCCTCTCCCCCTGTTCTCTTAAGCGTATAACCGGAAGCGAAAGCCAAAAGCTCTCCTGTGCGCCACCCGATTATTCTATCACATTCCATTTCGGAAGTCTATCTGATTGAATATTAAATTTCTGTAGAAAATCATTGATCAAAGCGCTGCTTTCCCTTCCAGAGCTTCCTGTACTCTCCCGGCGTGATCCCCTCCACCTTCTTAAATACTCTGGCAAAATAATTGGCGTCAGGAATCCCGCACTCCTCCGCAATTTTCTCAATGGTATCCTCCGAGAAGCGCAGCAGGCTTTTGGCGTGGGTGATTCTCACCTGCTGAATATAGACTGCCACCGAAGAGCCGCACTGCTCCTTAAAACAGCGGGCCAGGTAGTGCTTATTGATAAAAAAAAGACCGGCCAGCCCCTCCAAAGTAAGCTTCTCCCGATAATTGGCGTCAATATAGTCCTTGATCTCCAGCACATTTCTTCTGGATGAGGCTGACGTCCCTGCATCCTGATGCCAGCTTTCCTCCATCAAAAGCGCCGTCAAAGTGCTCAGCTTATCATAAATGCGCATATCCCTGGTATACGCGTCGGAATCCGCACAGGTATAGAGCTCGTCCAGCAGTCTCACATAGGCCTGCGGATTTTGGGCGTGAAAGGCAGGATATCCTCCCCGTTCCACATATTTATTATAAATTCCCGCCAGATTGGAGCCGTAAAAATGGCACCACTTTAATGTCCAGAGTTCCTCCGAGGAGCTCTGGGAATATGGATTTTTGCAGTTGATGAAAACACAGTCCCCCGCGGAAAGCTGATAAAGGGTACCGTTGTAGGTCAGCTCTCCCGCTCCCTCCAGCACGATAAAGAACAGGTAGGAGGAGAGATCAGAGCGGCCGGAGGTATGGGGACTGATGGCCTTTAAGGAACCGATTTCCTGTAAATATAAAAGATTGGCTCTGGCAAACATGGAAGGGGTGTAAATAATTCTTGACGACTGCACCAGGCTGTTGGTAAAAAGCGCGGAATCCATCTTCCTCACCTCCTCAGCTTCTGCGGGGGATGACCCCCAGCTCGATAAAAACAGGATACAGATAACTGGCGCCAAAGACGCCCAGCTTCTTGGGTCCCGTAGTGGCCTCCTTCAGTTCAAGAGCCCGCCAAAAGGCCAGCTCCACCGTGGCCCGTGTAATGGACTTTTCCTTGCGGCTGACAAAAAGCTCCCCGCCCCTGATCGCGTAAGTAAACTCCAGATTTTTGGCAGTAAAAAAAAGAACGGCCCTCGAATTCCACGAGAGCCGCCCACAGATGCTGCGTATCAGGGTTTTCCTGTAGGCTCTCAACGGCGAGCGCCCGGGATTTTTCCTTTTCCCTGTCGGTTTCACTGAGCTTCATATCTGTAACTACCCGCTGCCAAACAGCAAGCTTCCTCGCTTTCCGGACTATTGTAGCATACGCGGCAAAAGAAGTCTATCCTAAATTCAGCACTCCACCTTCAGAAACTGCGCCTTCCCGTGAATTCTGATCTCCGCCGAAGCAGCCGGGACAAAGATACAGTCTCCCTGGTAAAAATTCAGCATTCCCCCCTGCCAGAAAAGCACGCCGCAGCCCTCCGTGCAAAGCAGCACCTGAAAAGAGGCGCTTCCCGTCTGAAAACAGGCCATCTCCCGGCATTGCTCCGTGTTGATTAACAGCCGCTCCGCCTGAAAATATTTGCACCTGCACAGAAACTCCGAGGCCTGTCCTCTTTGAAATTTCAGGACCCGCATGGGCTGACGGGGGCTGGAGCTTCCTTTCAGCTCCGCCACCTCCAGCGCCTTCTGCACATGAAGAGGCCGGGGCTTTCCGTCTTTATCCATCCGCCCGTAATCATACAGCCGATAGGTCAGGTTGGAGCTCTCCTGCACCTCTGCCAGCAAAACCCCCGCGCCGATGGCGTGAACCCGCCCCGCCGGCACAAAAAACATGTCGTCCTTTTTGACGGGAATCTTCTGTAAATATTTCTCAATGGTGCCGTTCTCAATGCCGGCCCTGACGGTCTCCCGGTCCATATCATGATAAAAGCCGTATACCAGCTTCGCGTCCCTGGACGCCGCCAGCACATACCACATTTCCAGCTTTCCCAGAGAACCGTTCTCGTGCTCCCTGGCGTATTCATCATCCGGATGCACCTGCACGGACAAATCCTGCCTGGCGTCGATCAGCTTGATTAAAACCGGCAGTCCGTCCGTATTCTGATGGCGGGTGCCCTTCAGCCAAGGACAGGCTCTCAGAACCTCGTCCAGCCTTTGTCCCTGATATTTTCCGGAAATAACGGTGCTTGGTCCGTCCGGGTGGGTGGAGCATTCCCAGGTCTCCGCCAGGGGATTCAGGTCCATATTTTTGGAAAACTGCTCCTTTAAGCGATTTCCTCCCCAGAGATAATCCTTCCCCGCGGGTGAAAGGAGAAATGGCTCATTTCCCTGATGCCCGGCTGCCGGATCAGGCGTCCAGCTCGAATTTTTGCTTGTCATGTACGCTGATCTCCTTCCCCAGCTGTACCTCGATCAGCTTCAGCTCCGTGACCGCGCTGACAGTATGGCGGCAGCCCGCCTGCATGGTGACCACATCCCCCGCCTTTACATTCTGCTCCATGCCGTCCACCACCACGGTTCCCTCGCCGGAAATCACATTCCAGATTTCATCCCGGTGCAGATGGCTGTGGTAATTCATCCTGTGGCCCGCGTTCAGCGTCACCTTGATGGTCATGCTGTCCTCCTCCACGTCAAGGACGCGGAAGCTTCCCCAGGACTTCTCGGCAAACATGATCTGCTGCTCTATTTTATCCACATAGGGCTTGATATAGCTGGACTGCTCCTTGTCGGACACCAGAACACCCTCCGCGCTGACAGACACCACCATATCCTTTAAGCCCATGCAGACCACAGGCACATTCAGTTCATTGATCACGCTGACATTTTCGCAGACGTCATTGAGAACCGCGTCCCCGATAACAGGCTCCGTCATGGCCTCTGTCAGGGTATTCCAGGTTCCCAGGTCCTTCCACTCCCCGCAGTAGCGCATGACCTGAATTGCCGGCTCCTTTTCCACCACCGCGTAATCAAAGCTGATTTTTGGCAGAGTGTCATATCTGGCAAATAAATCCGCGTAATCCGTAAAATCAATAAGCTCATGGGCCCTGTCCAGCACATATTTAAGACGATAGGCAAAAACGCCGCCGTTCCACAGAGTGCCCAGGGCAATATATTTCCGGGCGGTTTCCATATCCGGCTTTTCCTTAAATGTCTTCACCGGGCTGACCGCGTCCTTATTTTCCGGAATAATATAGCCGTATTTCTCACTGGGGTAGGTGGGCTCGATGCCCATCAGGACAAGACCGGCCTCTCCTTTCCCGGCCTGGACGCTGAGCTTCTTTAAGGTTTCAAAATAGCTGTCATCCACATAAGGGTCCACCGGGCAGACCACCACCGGCTCATTTTCATCTACGCCCCGGACCTCCTTCAGGTATGCCGTAGCCAAGGCGATGGCCGGGAAGGTATCTCTCCGGCAGGGCTCCACACTGACGCCCACGTCCTCCCCCAGCTGGTTGTGAATGGTGGAAACCTGAGACCTGGAAGTGGCGATGGTCACCACCGCGTCCGTGTCCACCGCTTTAATCTGGCGGTAAACCCGCTGCACCATGGATTCGTACTCTCCATCCTCTTTTTTGAATATTTTGATAAACTGTTTGGAGCGGACGTCATTGGACAGCGGCCAGAGCCGCTTGCCGGACCCGCCGGACAGCAGAATAATGTTCATACTCTTACCTTTCCACGCCCGCATGGGCATTCAGGATTATCTTCGCTTACCCTCGGCCTACATGGGTATCCAGGGTTATCTTCGCTTACCCTCGGCCTACATGGGTATCCAGGATTATCTATTTACAGCCTTATCTCTCAGCCCTCATGGGGTTATTCAGGAAGTCCTCGTAGGCCAGACGGATTCCATCCTCCAGCTCCGTTTTGTAGGTCCATCCCAACGCAGTGGCCTTGGACACATCCAGGAGCTTCCGCGGCGTGCCGTTGGGCTTGCTGGTATCCCAGAGAATCTCGCCATCATAGCCGATCACCTTCGCCACCAGCTCCGTCAGTTCCTTAATGGTCAGCTCCTTGCCGGTTCCCGCGTTGACGGTTTCATTTCCGCTGTAATGATTCATCAAAAATACACACAGATTGGCAAGGTCGTCCACATACAAAAACTCCCGCAACGGACTGCCGTCTCCCCAGCAGGTGACAGACGCCTTTCCCTCCACCTTTGCCTCATGAAAACGGCGGATCAGCGCCGGAAGCACATGAGAATGGGTCGGATGATAATTGTCATTGGGACCGTACAGGTTGGTGGGCATCACGGAAATATAATCCGTCCCGTACTGTCTGTTCAGGAACTCACAGTATTTCAGACCGGAGATCTTGGCCAGCGCATAAGCCTCATTGGTCTTCTCCAGTTCGCTTGTTAAAAGACAGCTCTCCTTCATGGGCTGGGGCGCCATCCTGGGGTAAATACAGGAGGAACCCAGAAACTCCAGCTTTTTGCAGCCATTCTGCCAGGCCGCGTGAATCACGTTCATCTCCAGAATCATATTGTCATACATAAAATCCGCAAGGGCGCTCTCATTCGCCACAATGCCGCCCACCTTCGCGGCTGCCAGGAACACATATTCCGGCTTTTCTTTGGCAAAGAAGGCCTCCACCTGATCCTGTCTTGTCAGATCCAGCTCTTTGTGAGTCCGGGTGATCAGATTGGTATAGCCCTGACGCTCCAGCTCCCGGACAATGGCGGAGCCCACCATGCCGCGGTGGCCGGCTACATAGATTTTCGCGTTCTTTTCCATCATTTTAAGATTCATCTCCCATTACTGATTTGTCTGCTCCAGAGCCTCTTTCACGGCCCGCTCCTGCTTTGCCAGAATGCGGTCATGCTCCGCCATAATGCGAATCAACTCCTCGTAGCTGGTCTTCTGCGGGTTCCAGCCCAGCTTCGTCCTGGCCTTTGTGGGATCGCCCCAGAGGTTGTCCACATCTGTAGGCCTGAACCACTGCGGACTGACACTCACCAGCAGCCTGCCTGTGGCCGCGTCATAGCCCTTTTCCTCCAGGCCGCTCCCCTCCCAGCGAATGGTCATGCCGTTGGCCGCGAAGGCCTTCTCCGTGAAATCTCTGACCGTATGCTGAACGCCGGTGGCAATCACATAATCCTCCGGCTCATCCTGCTGCATGATCAGCCACATGCACTCCACGTAATCTTTGGCATAGCCCCAGTCTCTGAGGGAATCCATGTTGCCCAGCTCCAGATGATCCTGAATCCCCTCCGCGATACGTCCTGCCGCAAGGGTGATCTTCCTGGTGACAAAATTTTCTCCCCTGCGCTCGGATTCATGATTAAATAAAATCCCGTTGACCGCGAACATTCCATAGGCCTCCCGGTACTCCTTCGTAATCCAGAAGCCGTACTGCTTGGCCACCGCGTAAGGGCTGTAAGGGTGGAAGGGCGTGGTTTCCTTCTGCGGAACCTCCTCCACCTTTCCGTAAAGCTCCGAGGTGGACGCCTGATAAATTCTCGTCTTCCGCGTCAGTCCCAGAATTCTCACAGCCTCCAGAATGCGCAGCACACCGATGGCGTCCACATCCCCGGAATATTCTGGTACATCAAAGGATACCTGTACATGGCTCTGAGCCGCCAGATTATAAATCTCATCCGGCTGTACCAGGCTGATGACCCTGATTAAAGAAGAAGAATCAGACAAATCTCCATCGTGAAGTGTAACCGCATTTTGTGCGATCAGATGATCAATGCGGGCTGTATTAGAGATGGACGCCCTGCGGGTTATGCCGTGAACCTCGTACCCCTTTTCCAGCAGAAATTCCGCAAGATATGAGCCATCCTGCCCGGTAATGCCTGTGATCAACGCTTTTTTCATAATAAAATAAGACCTCCATAATCTTATGTCTGGATTATCGGTCTTATTTTATGCCTGTTATGAAGCTGAATAAATTGAGGAAATGTGCTTTTTCTAGCACAATATTGACTTTTTATAAAATGATTAAAGTATCATAAAATCACCGCTCCGCCACGTCATCCCAGGAAAGAGGCGTTCCGAACGGAATATCCCTGGCGGCCCTTTTGCCGTCCAGCAGCTCTTCATAATAGCGGGTGTGCAGCCCACAGGCCGGACGGATGGAGCGGATATTCTCCGAGGTGAATGCTTCCCCGGCTTTGATGTCCTGAACCGCAAACAGGCTTCGCCTGTGGGCATAGCTCTGGGCCTCCTCGGGGTCCGGGCCGTAATGAACACCGCCAAGCGCCGCCTCCGCGGCTCTCACATCAGCCACCAGCTGTTGAAACTCCTCCCTGTCCAGGGAAAAAGCGCCATCAACAGTCTTGTCCTCCCTGGAAAGACAGATATGCTTCTCAATCACCGGCACACCCAGAGCCACTGCCGCAATGTCTGCCAGCGTACCGACAGAATGGTCAGACAGCCCAACCGGCACGTCAAACCGTTTCTGCATATCCGTAATCGTATTCAGGTGCATGACATTGTAATCCGTGGGGTAGGCGCTGCAGCACTTCAACAGCACCAGATTGGGATTCCCGGCGGCCTGCACCGTGTCCACCGCCTCCTGAATCTCCTCCACGGAAGCCATGCCGCAGGAAATAATCATGGGCTTTCCCAGCTTTGCCACCTTTTTGATCAGCGGAATATCCACAATCTCAAAGCTGGCGATCTTGTAAAATCCCACATTGACGCTCTCCAGAAAGTCCACCGCGGTAAAATCAAAGGGCGTTGACAAAAAATCCATGCCGCACTTTTCCGCCTCCTCTTTCAGCAGAGGCGTCCACTCCCAGGGGGTGTAGGCCTTCAGGTACAGGTCATACAGATACTCCTTCTGCCACAGGCCGGTCCGAATCCAGAAAGGCTCCGTGTGGCAGTTGATGGTGATGGTGTCCGCCGTGTAGGTCTGAATTTTCAGGCAGTCCGCCCCGGCGGCCGCGGCCGCGTGAACGATTTCCAGCGCCTTATTCAGATCGCCTCCGTGGTTGCCGCTCATCTCAGCAATCAGGTAGGTTTTTTTATTTTGCATGTAATCCAGTAATTTCATGGAAATACTCCCCCAAATTCATACACTCACTCAAAAGAGAACGTCTCATATTTTACGGTTTTCTTTTTCTCCGCCCATTCCCCGGCAAGAATGGAGCCCATGGACACATCATAGTAAACCCCGTTTTTACAGATATGATCTCTCAGTACGCCGTCCTCTTTGCTACCGCACAGCTGATGCATCCTGACCACCTGCTTATTGGCCGTGAAGGTCTCATTGCAAAGCTTGTGAAGGCTCAGCGTCTCAAAAACATAGTCGTACAGATTCCACTCCAGGTACGTGGCCAGCTTCAATGAACGACAGTCCTTCTCCGCCACATAATATCCCCAGACGCATCGGGAATTAACCCGGTCAATGTCCACAAGATTGATCAGGCCCACCGGCTGACCCTCGTACCGGATAATCCAGTTTCTCTGAGTGGGATCGGCGGAAATGCGCCCAAACCATTTCAGCTGTCCCTCCATGGTCAGCACCGGGTCGGTGTACATATATTCCGTGATATAGGGGCGCATCCGCCAGTCCATCACCAGGGCAAGGTCCTCTTTTCGCAAAAGAGTCATGGTCACATTCATTTACTTTTTCTCCGCGCAGGCGATCAGATCGCCCACCGTCTTCACTTCCAGCGCTTTGTCAAGAGGAATTTCAATATGATAATTCTCCTCAAGCTCTGAAATCACCATAATGAACTGAAGCGAGTCAAAATCAGGCAGCCCGGCCAGGACGGTGGACTCGCTCAGATCCTCAGTATCCATGTCCATGGACGCCGCCAAAACCTTCAGGATTGTCTCTCTCATGCTGTTTTCCTTTCAAGTTAATGTTGAATTATTCAGGTGACAAAAGGCCCGGATTTCAACGCGCCTCACGCTTCCGGAATTCAAAAAGCATTCCTGTTTACAGCTGCTTTGACTGATTGACAAAGTGCCTTCTCTCCGGCCTTTTTGTCAGGTCAATGCAATAATTTTTCACATTCTCAGTTGCTGAAACAGTCTGATAGCCAAGGCTCTCGTACAATTCGGCCACCGGCGCGTTTTTCTTTGTCTTAATATATCCGGCCCTTAAAAAAGTAAAGCCCCGCCGCAGCAAATCCTCCTCTATTTCGTTGATCACAAAGCTCTCGACCTGCTTCCCCATCACCCTGCAACTCATCAGAAAGCTGTCGATCTCCGGAACCTCCGTGTTCACTACAGCCACGGCCACCAGTCCGTAATCGCCGAATTTATCCCTGACCTGATAAGCATATATATCATAATGCGAACGAAGCATTTTTTCAAGATCTGTTCCGGAATATCTGTGCGTGGTCAGATTAAACTGATTGGTCTTGGCAAACAGCTGCGCCACCCGATCCAGCCTGGCCTCGTCCAGCCCCACTCTCTCCGCTTCCAGATGTAAGGAACGCAGGAACTCCTCATAGGTCAGGCCCCGGGAGGCCTCCTCGCGCCTGACATTCTCCATATACTGGCGGGTTTTCTCCCTGTCCTCCCCGGTCATACGCAGGGTCTGAAAATACTGTGCGTAAATCTTATCCATAAAGGCGGGATAATCCTCGATTTTCTCAGGGAAACCGGGCACAACCACGGAGTGCAGGCGGGCCAGAATATTCTCCCTCTCCGCGGGCATATCGTCAATAAAGACAAAGGAATCCAGCCCCAGATTCAGCTCATGTGCCATGCTAACCAGATTGTCCGCCTTATCCGTCCAGTTGATCCTGACCGCCGCGAAATCCGACCTGGCTAACAGCATATGAGGATTCTTCTCCCAGACCTCCTCCACATCCGACAGATTATTTTTGGAGCAGACCGCCAGCAGCACTCCTGAGCGCTTCATCCGCAAAAGCTTCCGCTGCACCTGTTTATAGACGGCTCCAAGATGGTCGTCCGACAGTTCTATGCCTTCCGCCCCGCACTCTCCGAGGACGCCTCCCCAGAGCGTATTGTCCAGATCAAGGACCAGCACCTTCTTCGGCGTTCTGTTTATAAGGGAAAGCAGGCGGCAGATTTCCCCGGCGAACAGCTTCGTTCCCTCATTGGAATAAGGAATTTTCCCCATATACCACAGCTTCTCCGAGAAAAAATTCCTCTTTCCATATTGCTGAATGAGCGGCGACAGCTTCAGAGCATGCACATTCCTGTGCTCTCTCATGACGCCGTCCAGCCTCTCCATCCAGTAGCGCTCCGTCTTTTCCATAAAAAAAGAGTCATTGTCCGCCAGCACAGGCGAGCGAAATGTCACATCTGACACAAAATATGTTTTCAGAGGACTGATCAGGGTTTGCAGCATATCAAACCAGCTGTCGATAAGCGAATACGCGGCTGCCTCCTCTGACTGTTCCTTTATCAGCGGTTTCTTTATCAACTGCTCACTGACTGACTGCCCACTTGTCTGCTTTCCATCCGCCAGCCGACCATTTTCAGCCCCGCCATCTATCGTCGCCTGCTCATTCAGCAGCTGCTCAATATCCATGATCAGAAAAGTGATATCCGGATCACATTTACAGTAAGCGGAATTGGAGTCCAGCATTTTGCCCCAGATATCCCCATAGCCCTCCGCGGGCACGGCCTCATACTCCTTCGAGACAAGCCGAAGCACATAGTCTATATTAATATTTGATAAAATCGCGATCATGAATCGTCTTGCCTTTCCCTTTTTTTACCGACAGTTCCGCCTGGCATGAAAGCCAAAGAGCAGTCCCTGCCGCCCGGCGCGAAAGCTAAAGAGCGGTCCCTGCTGCCCGGCGCGAAAGCTAAAGAACATTCCCTACTGTCTGCCCATCCCCGTCATCAGCCGATACTTCATCTCCGCAATGATCCAGTCATCCTCGTGGTCAATGTCCTGCACCTCCGTCTCCGGCACGATGATGGGCGCGAAGCTGTCCGTATTATAAGACAAATCCTCAGAAACCCTGTAAAAATAAAACTGCCCGCAGTCATGATAAATCGGCTCCAGATCCTGGCTCCTTTTGCTGAAATTCTCCGGATACTGGTACTGAAGCATCCCATCTCTCATCACCAGCGCCCTCTGCGGCGGATAGGAAAAACGCACCACCGGCATCACACTGTCCGCGCCGGTTTCCTGCAAAATTTCATACGCCCTGCGCAGCTTTTCGGCAGTCACAAAGGGAGCGGTAGGATAGAGGCAGCACATGACCTCAAACCTTCTGAAATTCTGCGCATAGCAGGAAAGCACCTCATTCAGCACATCCTTCGTGGTTGCAAAATCACTGCTGGTAAATTCACTCCTCATAAAAGGGACATTGGCCCCGGCTCTTTTGGCAATCTGAGCGATCTCTCCGCTGTCCGTGGACACCATGACCTCATCGAAGACGCCGCTTTGAAGCGCTGCCTGAATAGAATATTCAATGATCGGTTTCCCGCAAAACTCCTTAATATTTTTTTTCGGTATTCGTTTGGAGCCCCCGCGGGCCGTAATGATGGCGATGGATGACATAGACGCCCCTCCTCTTTTTATATCCGGCAGTTATACCATAAGGCAACAGACTTCGTATATGCAAAAATCCGAAATTCACCCCTGCCCTTCCTGCCACTCCCGTAAATCTTCTATCAACTGGGCTGTCCTGAGTTTAGCCCCTTCGTCATTCAGATGCAAGTCTGTATTATAAAAATAACTGTAATCAAAAAAATAATCCTCAATATCCGAAATCACGTCACAGTCAGCCGCGGCGCAAACCTCATCCCAGAATTCAATATATGCCGAATGATCCGGCGTAAATTCCCCGTCCGCAATCGGATAACAGGCAATCAGAAGGGTAGCGCCGATATCGTTGCAGTAAGCATTCAGCTGATTGACCCGTTCCATTTCCTCATCCGAGACTCCGGGTACGTCAACAGACCCATACGTAAAGGTGTATTCCAATTCCATTCTGGGATACGAGATATCGCCGTACTCATTAAAGGCTGACCGTGAATAGACGGTCGTCGTATCGTCTACATTTCCTTCCCCTCTCAGCCACAGATAAAAGCTGCTTTTTATATATTTGGGCAGGGCCTCCAGCGCATTCAGATAATCTTCAGGCCGGACCAGCTTCCAGAGATGGAAATGATTTTCAATTGTAATCCAGACCAGATTCCAGTCCACAGTTCCCGCTTCCAAAGAGTAGGATTTATGGCAAAGTATCACAAGGTCGCCCTCCTGAATATTATACTTCGCCATGTTCTCATGAAATTCATTTCCCAGGCCGCCATGCAGGCCCAGATTCACCACGCTCATTCCGAAGGCCTCCTCGATATCCTCCGAGCAAATTCCATAGGCTATATTGGAATTTCCCACTAATATGATTTTCGGAGAATCCAGTGATTCCAGCCGTTCTATTTTGTCCAGTACCGCCGCCTGATAGCCATACAGGTATTGCGGAGAAATGACCGCGAAGAAAAAAGCAACCGCCGCCAGGAGAATAATCCCGATGAATGCTGCCGCAAGCAGCACCTTTTTTATAAATTTACCCATTATAATGCCCCAAGCCATGATCAAAGCGGCAAAAAAGCATGCTGCCCTTAATTCCGGCCTTTTGTCCCCTGTATCATCAAAATTGAAAATAAATAAATGTACTTTGCGATTCACTGCTGATCGACAGCAAAAGCGCGGAAATCCAGATCACGGAAATCGTTATGTAGACTGTCCAGCGAACAATCTTCGGTAATTTCCCCATCAGCAATATACAGTCATGCTTCAATGAAATATAATCATAGACAAACAATATCATCATCGCAAATGCCAGCACACAGACCGTAAAAAAGGAATACACCGCCCTTACCATGTGCCAGCCGTCTTTCAGCCAGCAAATAACATCAGGCATTCCATCGAACATATGAATGAAAAAATAAAACGCGTCACCGATTGTTTCAGCCCTGAAAAACACCCACGCGAGCGTACACAGGGAAAGGCAGACCACCCACGCTGTAAACTGGCCTAAGCGCTTCCATTTCATTCTGTCCCGTTTATTTAAAAGTGGCTTTTCCGCGCATTGCAGAATTCCGTGACAGCCGCCCCAGATCACATATGTCCAGCTGGCTCCGTGCCACAGCCCGCTTAACAGAAAAGTAATCATGATATTGCATTTCTGACGAAGCTTTGAACAGCGGTTTCCGCCAAGCGGAATATACACATAATCTCTGAACCAGGTAGACAGCGAAATATGCCACCTGTGCCAGAACTCCTGAATCGACGTTGAAAAATAAGGGCTTTTGAAATTTGTCATCAGATCAATGCCGAATAATTTCGCCGTTCCAATGGCAATATCAGAATATCCTGAAAAATCACAATAAATCTGTACGGCGAAACCGGCTCCGGCGCAAATCAGCGCAAGCCCTGAGTACGCGGAAATATCCCCAAAAACAATATCAACATACACAGCCAATATATCCGCAATTACAACCTTTTTGAAGAACCCCCAGTTCATCAGCCTGATGCCATACGACGCCTGATCATAGCAAAAGCTCCTCTTCTTTTTTATCTGCGGGAGCAGATTTTCGCTTCTTTCAATCGGCCCGGCTACAAGCTGCGGGAAAAAAGATATGAAAGCCGCGTACATTCCAAAATGGTGTTCCGCGGGAATTTTCCCCTTATATACGTCTATCACATAGCTCAACGTCTGAAAAGTATAAAAGGAAATGCCAACCGGCAAAAGAAGAGTCAGCGTTACCGGATGCAGCGAAAGCCCTGCCCATGAAAAAACAGTGTCCAGGCTCTCAAAAAACCAGTTAAAGTATTTAAATATAAACAGACAGCCCAGGCAGACAAACAGGCAGCCTGTAAGGCACGCTTTTCTGACCGATTGGCTTTGGGCCTTTTCCATCAGCCTCGCGCAGCCATAGGATACCGCGGTCGTCAGCAGTATCAGCGCAACATATCTCACATTCCAGCTCATATAAAAATAATAGCTGGAAATCAACAGAACCACCCAGCGGTACTTCGACGGCAGCGCCCAATACAAGGCAAAGACGATCGGTAAAAAGATAAAGAAATTGACAGATACAAATGACACAATGCTCCCCCTAAAAGATCCCTGTCACAGCACCTTGATATGCATGATAGTACAGATAAAAGGCGTCAGCATATCCTCCGGTAAAAAGCGCTTCCGCTTCTTCTGTAAAATTACTATTTCAGTCCTCACGCCAGTTCATGCCTCATCGCGCATCTCTTCTTAAAATGCGCAATTCCAAGACAGAGTATCTGGCCCTGCGGCGCTTCCGCCCGCAGACCTTCTGCGTAGCGCTTTTCCCGTATCTGCTCCAAGGCATCCTGCGCGCCCTTTTCCACATCATCCGTGCACTTAAACTCAATAATAATGTGCGCCCTTTTCTCAGGCTCCTTCGATATCATCCGGATGTCCGCCCTGCCGTCCCCGGTCTCATAATTGCTCTTAATCTGGTACAGGGAGTCCAGGGAAATCATCATGCCGAGGGTCAGCATATGGTAGGGATTCTCAAACTGACCGGCATTCTGAACAGAATCATAGTAGCTGGTGCAGTTCAGGATGATAGCCTTATAATTTTTAAAAAAGCATTCATAGTCCGCTTCTGTCAGCGCCTGAACCATTTCAAGGAAATAACTGTTTTCCACACCAATATATTCGGAGACGATATCCTGGAATTCCTCTTTTACTTCCTCATTCGGGACAGCGATTTCAGCAAGCCGCGGAGTGACAGATTTTCTGACAGTAATGTAACCAGCGTTGCAGAAGAGCCCCCAGAGCGTTGCCGGGGTTTTCAACTCCTGATATGCCGTCTCCAGATTAATATCAACCCGGGCAGATCCATTTTCAATCAGTTCCTCAAATTTCTCCCGAAAGCCCTTCATCGGCGTTTTCAGGGTTTCACGGATCAGGCTGTTGCTGGAGGTATTCACCCAATATGGGCGCAGCTCCCCTTTCTTACAATAATTCAAAATTGACCAGGGATTATAGATATCCTGGTCTCCGATGTGATAGCCGTCATACATCCGCTTTACATCGTCGTTCAGGGAATATCCATAATATTCCAGCAGCTCTTCCGTTTCCTTCTCCGTAAAGCCAAAATACGCCGCGTAATCTTTATCCAGTGTTGTATAAACGATCACATTATTCAGCTTTGAAAAAATGCTCTCCTTCGCGACCCTCTGAATTCCTGTCAAAAGCGCCTTCTCCAGATGCTGCTGTCCCTTGAGGGCACTGCCGTAAAAATTGGCAATAAACGCTGAAATCTGGTCATGATATTTGTACTGGTGGCTGCTCATGATTGGCGTGTCATACTCATCCCAGAGCAGAATCACAGGCTTCCCGTATATCTCAGACACAACCTGTTCCAGCAGGGAAACGCTCGTTGAAAGCTCCGTAAGCGTGGCTGTTCCATCATATATTTTTTGATAGGCATTTTCAAATCTGAGAAAAATTGCCAGCTGCAGCGAAACATCCCTGGCAATTGTGTAATATCTGCCATACTCCGTGAGCAACGCATTACACAGTGCAGCCGCCAGCTCCTGAGGTGTCTGCGCATTGCAGTCCTTCAGCGTAAAATAAATCACCGGCCTGGAATTGATCTGCTCCGCATACTCCGTATCCATAATCGCAAGCCCATCAAAAATGTCACGGCTGTCCTTTGTGATATCAAAGAAATCCCGCAGCATCGTCATATTCAGGGTTTTGCCAAAACGCCTCGGGCGGGTGATCAGCGAAACCTTGTCGCCGCAGACAAGGAACTCTTCTACCATCATGGATTTATCAACAAAATATCTGTCCGCCTTGCGGACCTCGCTAAAATCATCATAGCCTAACGGCAAATTTTTCTTTTTCATATATAGAATATCCTCCATTCACATTTGGATTAAACCAAACCCATAACCTTATCAATCCAGCTGGGGAGAAGGGTTTTCGTTTTTAATAACGGCTGTCACAGTCTGCCGCGCGACACTAAACGGTTTCCATCAACTGATGGCTGAAAGTTACATCCATTAAAGACAACATCGCCAGATTATGAATAGAATCACAGACTTCAAACTCTTTTTCCTCTTTCCAGCGAGGTTTCCAGTCAAGGACGTAGTCATACACATCTTTGTCAGAAACCTCCCTTTTCTCCATAACCAATTGATCATAAGAAAAGAGAACCGTCGCAATCACCTCAGCCTGACCTGTACTTTTGACCCGTCCAAACAAATCTACTGTTTTTGTCATTGCTTCCCATTCCGCTGCCGTAAAGCTGTTTTTGTCAATTACAACATCATCTGACACACTCATAGAAATCATTCGCCCTAATTGCTTTTCTATTATAAGATTCGCATTTGCCAACGTCTCAATGCTCTCTTTCACTCCAGGAGAATAAGGACCATATGTCCCTTTTGAAAAATTAAAACCAGTTTCAACACCATTTCTGGTTAGAACAAAGCATATCTTTTGATAAATCGTTCTCCCAACCTTTAAAGAATATCTGCGATTATTTACTTCTCTTATGATCTCAAGAATCAAATACCATTTTGGATTAATTTTCATATTACGGCTTCCAATGGCTTCGTCTACTACCTGTTTCCCTGTCAAAAAGCTCTTTGACAGTTCCTTTTGCGGTGTTCCAAAAGGAGCATAAATTTCAATTTGAATCGGAAGTATACTAAGCTTCTGATACATAACCGGACCTACTATATCCCAGGATAATCCTCCATTTCCACAACCGAGCGGTGGAAAAGCTATACTCTTTATATGATATTTTTCATAATTTTCCACAATCCAATCCAGCCCATTCACAACGTAAGACAATCTGGAAGGTGATCTCCAATGATCCTTTGTCGGGAAATTTATTATAACCAGGCCATCTTTATCATGATATACGTATGGAACCCCTGGTTTGACGTTTTCTTTACTACATTTCAAAACATAATCCATAAACATATCGGGATAACGCCTCTTGAATTCACAGGCAATTCCTTTTCCCATGACACCGACACAATTAACAGTATTAACCAGTGCAGAGCATTTACTCTCAAAAATATTTCCAATCTTTACCAGCATCTCCGCCACCTCCTAAAAGAAAGCCAATGGCTTAACATAGATTTGCCTGTCAAAACCGGCGGCCTCCATTTTTCTCGCTGCATTATCACTGGCAACAGCCGCACAGATTATGAATTCACATGGTATTTTATAGGGAACCAGGACTTCCGCACATTTTATAGACTTCTTTTTCAGATACTCATAATAATCATCATCCATCCAGGAACGGGCATATACCATATCAAAACTGATAGCCCTCAATCCTTCTAAAGGAGAATAAAAACTGGCATATTGACTGGAAGCATTTCTATCCGATATAATTACTCCATTGATGTCCAGAACCGCACTGCTAATCATCAGAATACAGATGTTATCATTCTCGCCCCTTTTTGCGGACAGCATTGGATTCCATGAGGAGAAATATAAATTAGCATATCTATGAAGCATCATTCCATCCGGGATACATATTAAACTCCTTTTCTCCTGTACATCCGCCATTGCTATGGATATGTGCTCAATCCTCTCCGCCTTTTCGTGCGATAGTATACCGTTCTTCATAATGGAAGGTATGTTATCTATCGCTTGAATATTATAAAGAGCTGTATTACCTGTTAACTCTTTAAACAGTTCAGAAGGTCTCACAAAATTTTTCTCCTTTAATCATACCACACCCCACCGCGAATGTCGAACATTTGTTTTGATTTGCGTGAATCATTTCCAAGGATGTTCTCTCCGTCAACATAGTGGTTCACGTTGCCAGATATCGCTTAATCTCCAGCACTTTTCCAACTAAACGGCCTCAGTACCAGCCATTCCTGAGCTTCGGCTCATACCCTCCGTCTTCACCGTCGCCATCGCAGGCGATCATTTCAAAGCCATGCATCCCACACCACCCGGATACATAGGAACCTATTTCAAAATCCTCTACAACCGGTTGATAATAGTCATCGCATGTGCAGTATTCTTCAAATTCACTGTCAAGGTATTGTCTGATATTTTCTTCGAAGTACTGATGGATGGCTTCCTTTGTCATGAACGGATTCTTCTTCAGCAACTGCGACAGTTCCTTATCAGAAACGACTGCATCTTTATCAGGAGTCAGGGTGATTTCTGCGCGGTAATAACAATCCACTGTTCCGTTTCCTTCATCCCAGACTGCATATCCTTTCCATGTGCAAGCAAACTCTTCCGCAAGGAACTGCGAGAGTCCCTCTAAATCTTTTTCCTTCCAGCTGTTCTCATTTTCTTCAGAGTACAGAGTAAGAAAGACTGCCG
>JAJQBK010000009.1 GCA_021203305.1 Lachnospiraceae bacterium | reverse complement strand
GCCGGAAGTAACGTGGACGAACAGGAGGAGAGCATCGGAAGCGATGAGGAAGAGAGTCTGGAGGAGAGTGCCGGGGATGGCGCAAACGAGTCGGAGGAAAGCATTGCGGTGATTCTGATGGAGGAGGAACCGGAGACAGTCTCCGAAGAGGAAGCCGACGCTGACAGCGAGACGGAAACAATGCTTCTTTCCGTTGCGGAGGATATGTGCCAGCTGAACCTGATCGTGCTTGCCGGGGATGAGATCACCGCGCTGGAGGGCGCTGTTTTTACAATTGAAAGGCATTTGACAGATGCTGACTCCGGGGAGAGCTGGTGGGAATATCTGGAAGGCGACGGCACGATATTCACGGACCAGGACGGCAATGAGACCAGGGCTTATACCTCGGATGGAGACGGCGCCATTTCCGTGGGAAGTCTGGAGTCCGGCACCTACCGGGTGACTCAGGTACGGACGAGGGCCGGATATTCCATGATGGCAGAGGCGTTTCTTGTGACGCTCCCGCGGGTTGTGACTGACAGTGGAAATAATTTGACAGGAACGGGTGAAGTATATTATTATGAAGTGACGTACACGATTGTCAACACCGCGGCTCTGCAGCTGCCGTACACGGGAGCGGATTCGGGTACGGTGCGGCTGACCGGATTTGCGGGGATGATTCTTGTGGCGGCGGCGGGGCTGATGCTTTGCGGATGGGACAGGCACAGTCGGCCGGAGTTTGAATAATATTATATCAAAGTTACTGTGAACAGTAACGAATCAAAGGCGGAATGAAGAGGGATATCATAAAACATGGACATTTTTCTGGGACTGATGATACCGCTTTTGGGAACGACACTGGGCGCGGCCTGTGTGTTCCTGATGAAAAATCAGATGAGCGTACAGGTACAGCGGATGCTGACGGGCTTCGCGGCGGGAGTGATGGTGGCGGCCTCTGTCTGGAGCCTGCTGATCCCCGCCATTGAGCAGTCGGAAGGCCTGGGAAATTTTGCGTTTTTCCCGGCGGCCGTCGGGTTTTGTATTGGGATTTTATTTCTGCTTCTTCTGGATGAGATAACGCCCCATCTCCACCAGAACAGCGTGGAGCCGGAGGGGCCGCGGAGCAATTTGAAGGACACCACCAAGCTGCTGCTGGCGGTAACGCTTCACAATATCCCCGAGGGGATGGCTGTGGGTGTGGTGTATGCCGGCGCGCTCTCACAGAATGGGCAGATCACGGCGGCGGGGGCGCTGGCGCTCTCTCTGGGCATTGCCATTCAGAATTTTCCCGAGGGAGCCATCATCGCCATGCCTCTGAAGACAAGGGGGATGAGTAAGGGCAGAGCCTTTGTCTGCGGTTTCCTCTCCGGGGTAGTGGAGCCTTTGGCGGCTGTATTTACCCTGGCCATGGCCGGGCTGGTGGTGCCGGCGTTGCCGTATCTGTTAAGCTTTGCGGCGGGAGCCGTGATGTACGTAGTGGTGGAGGAGCTGATTCCGGAGATTTCCCAAGGGGAGCACTCCAATATCGGTGTGATTTCCTTTTCCGTGGGTTTTGTGCTGATGATGATCCTGGATGTGGCGCTGGGATGACGAAAGAAAGGCTGTAACCGGAGGGAAAGGATGGAATATCATGCCGGGAGAATCAAAAACAGAATGTTCTGAAACCGTTTAAGGCTCCGGAACATTCTGTATGGATAAAGGAACAATGGTATTTTAGCGGGGAAGAGCTGTTTTAATCCTCGTAGAAGGACTTCGGCTTATGGTGGGGCGTCGCTTCCCATAGTTCGACCGCTGTCGGCTTCCAGGTTTCTGCGTACTCTGTGGTCCTGTCGCACAGATCATCCACGCTTTCCGGACTCTCGTAGTCGGTGCTGACCGCTTTCGTGTCATGCACCATCTTTCTTAAGCACTCCGGGTTCTCCAGCATGGGGCAGGGCCGCAGCATGTTCTCATTGAAGGGCTGATTGTCGTGGTAAGCCATGAAAAGCGGGCTCTTTAAGGCGTCCAGCAGGCTGGTGTCGTGGATGTTGCAGTTGGAGTAATGGATGAACACGCAGGGCTCCACATCGCCCTTGGCGTTGATATGCAGGTAATTTCTGCCGCCGGCGATACAGCCGCCCACATACTGGGCGTCATTCTGGAAGTCCATGGAGAAGATAGCCTTGGTGCTTCTGAATTCCCTGATCCGGTGGAAAACCTCCTGCCTCTGTTCGGGTGTGGGCAGCAACTCCTTAACCGCTCCGTTGCCTACAGGCATATAATGGAAGAGCCAGACAAACAGGGCGCCGCTGTCAATGATGTAATCGAAGAACTCCTCGCTGGAGATATCCGCGTAATTGCGGCTGGTATAGCAGACGGAGATGCCGAAGGGCAGCTTATGGGCTTTCAGCAGATCCATGGCGTTCTTTACCTTATGATAAATGCCCTCGCCCCGGCGGGAGTCGTTGGCCTCCTCGAAGCCCTCCAGGCTGATGGCCGGCACGAAGTTTTTCACCCGCAGCATTTCCTGACAGAATTCCTCATCGATCAGGGTGCCGTTGGTGAAGGAGAGAAATTCGCAGTCCGGGTGCATCCCGCAGATTTTGATCAGATCCTTTTTGCGCACCATGGGCTCGCCGCCGGTATAAATGTACATGTAAGTGCCTACCTCCTTGCCCTGGCGGATGATGGAGTCGATGTCCTCAACGGAAAGGTTCAACTGATGACCGTACTCCGCGGCCCAGCAGCCGGTGCAGTGGAGATTGCAGGCGGAGGTGGGATCCAGCAGGATGGCCTAGGGCACGTTGCAGCCCTCCCGCTCCTTTACCACATTCTGTGTGGCAAAGCCTTCGAGAGAGGCGTTGAAGATGAAATTCTGAAAGAAAGCCCTGCACACGCCCGGGTCCAGGTCATACAGCTTCAAAATCAGCTGATACCAGTTGTTTTTCTCATCGATTGCGGTGCGGATTGCGTCCCTCTGGGAGCCAAACCACCCATTCGGGGCGAATTTATCCACCAGCTCCATCAGTTTTGGTATATTTTCCTCCGGATTGCCTTCCACATAATTTAACGCTTTATTGACTGCAAATTTTTGCATGCTTTTAGATACTGAAGTTGCCTTACTCATGATATCTCGTCCTTTCTTTTGAATGTATTCCGATTATAGGAAAATATTCCCGGAAAGTCATGGGACACGAAAACCGCCGGGTCTCAAAATCTGACAAAAGAAAGAAAACGAGGCGTTTTTGGACACAAAGGCTGAAGTGTTACTTTTTTGGACAAAAAATAAATTTGCCACTTGAAATTGAGAATGAGGAGAATAAGCTGAAATATAAATCAGACAATCGGAGAGGAACACAGAGATGACAAATACAATTTCCCGTATACTGATAGAGGCGGTTGTAAAAAATACCCTGAAGGATATCGAGGATTCGCCGGAGCGAAGTATCCGCAGACTGGTGGACATGGCGCTGAATTTTTCAGAGGGGCGCTTCAGAAATGATTTTTTTAAAGCGGCGCAGAGGATGCTGGAGAACGAAAACAGCCCCTACTATGACCTGATCAAGGATGTGGTGACACATGTGGATCATGATAGAATACTGCAGTTTGGTATGAATGTGGGATGTAACAGCTGTACTGAGGGGGCGGACGTCATCAGGAAGAATGAGACGGCGCTGGGATTTAATATTCCCTGGTCCGTGCTCTGGCATCTGGATTCGCAGAGAATTCTGGAGGCGCCTAAGCAGTACAGCCGTGTGATTTCTCAGGGGGAAAAGCTGGGAATCTATACCTGGCTGCTGGCTGCGGACGGGCTGCTTGTGGAAATTCTTCCGCTGATAAGAGAGCATAAGGACAGCGCCTTTGTATTGATCTGCGAACCGGAGAATATTTCGGAGGATTTTCTGGAGAGCGTTGCCCAGATCGGAAATATCATGATTGTTGTCCGCTATGATGAGGAGCAGACAGGAGCGTTTGACATTCTCAGAGAAAGGAGGTTCCTCTACGGCGCGTATCAGTTTTATGGAGATCAGGATGTGGAGGATATTCTGAAGGGGGATCTGTTTTACAGCGCGGAGCAGGTACACGCAGTGCTGACAGGCCTGATTCCCTCACCGGGATGCTCCGAAGAAGCGAGGAAGCGGGCAGCCGCATATGTGGAGAGAGCGAGAAATGAACAGCTTTTCCAGACGATACCCTGGGAATCCTGGTATGACAGCTGCCGGGTGGACGCCATCATTTCCGGCGACGCTTGTTTCGCGGGCTTTGACGTGGATGGATATCTGTGTACTTCGCAGGAATGCGCCCGGGAGGCTTCGCTGAATATATTTCAAAATGATCTGGCGCAGATTTTGAAGAGAGCGTTTCCAAAGAAAAGACAGGCGGCAGCAAATTAAGAGATGGAATCCATCTGCTTACAGACTTCCAGGGCTGTCTTTTCGATCAGGGTACGGAAGATCTGGATAAACTGATCCGCCGGCATGCAGTTTTTGTCAGTGAGCCATCGGATCAGGGCAGCCTCGAAAGCGTCCGTCAGGAAATTAATGCACATCGGATGGATGTCATCATGGCCGGAGATGGTCTGCATTCGATCTTTGATCAGGAGATAGGTAAATTCGTGTAAGTGATCGGAGAAGGAATTTTGCCCCTGAATTGTCAGCGCTCTGCGGTAGAAGCTTCGATTATCATAAAAATAGTGACAGGCGCGTTCAATGAAGCCCCAGTCGTCCTCCTGCTGCCATTCGGTCATCAGAGAGATGAATTCCGTGTCGAAAATCCAGTTGACCAGGTCGTATTTATCCTTGAAATGGTAATAGAAACTCTTCCGGTTCATGCCGCATTTTTCACAGATCTGAGCCACATTGATTTTTTCAAAGGGAGTTTCGTCCATGAGCTCGCGCAGGGCCTGGGCGAGCACCTTTTTGGTAATATTGGAATCTGCCATTTTACTTCCTCCGTTACGAAAACCTCACAGTATGGCAGCGCAGTTTCCTTCCCTCTCATTTGTGAAGGAAAAATCCTCAAACCGCAGTTACCGGTTACGCAGATTATTTTATCAAAAGCAGTATGGATTTTCAAGAAAAAATGTCGGATACGAATACAGGAGGAAAAATGTCGGATATGAATACAGGAGGAAGCATGAATATTTTAGTTGTGGACGCGCAGGGCGGCGGAATTGGCCGCCAGCTGGTAACAGTCCTGAAGCAGAATTTCCCGGGGAGCGAGATCACAGCGGTTGGAACGAACAGCGCCGCGACTGCGGCCATGTTGAAGGCCGGGGCGGATCACGCGGCTACCGGAGAGAACGCGGTGAAGGTTTGCAGCCGCAGGGCGGATCTGATTATCGGACCCATCGGTATTGTAATCGCGGATTCGATGTACGGGGAGATCACCCCTGAAATGGCCACGGCTGTCGGCCAAAGCGGCGCGAAGAGGATTCTGATCCCGGTTAATCACTGCGATAATATTGTGGCTGGGGTCAGTGAGTTTAATATCAGCCGGCTGCTGCAGGAGGTGGTTGAGGAGGTGCGTAAAATCTCTTGACAGAAACCGGGAGGAACTGATATACTGGCAGAGGCTCGCAGGAAGCGGCCACGGGGCGCAGAAGCGCTGTAATTGCAGGGATCAGATCGCGGATACCTGTCAGGAGTCTGAAGATTCCTGGTTGTAAGGCAAGCGGAATCCGGTGAGAAGGCCGGTAGATTCTGAGGCAGGGAGCGGGAGCAGAATAGATCAGAACAGTATACCAGGAAGGTGTATGACTTTTCAGAAGAGAAGTGATGCGCCTTTTTTTGTTGAGTATTTTAATGCAAGGGACAAAAGGCCGGAAATCGAATGCCTGCACAAGGTACCGCCCTGCGGGTGTGCGACGCGAAGCCAGTCCTTTAGGACATTCGCATTTATGATCCTGGGGACCGCAACGATATACCCTTTTGTTGCTTTCATCTTTTCATGAGGAGGAATGGAAAATGAACGAACAACACTCAAAAATTCAGAACATGGTACTGGCGGCAATGTTTTTGGCCATTGGTATTATCCTGCCTACTATCACGGGAGGAATCCCACAGATCGGGAATCTGTTGCTGCCCATGCACATTCCGGTGCTGTTCTGCGGCCTGATCTGCGGCTGGCAGTATGGCCTGATCGTAGGCTTTATCACGCCCCTGCTTCGGGGTGCCATCTTTGGAATGCCTGTGTTTTATCCAAATGGCCTGGGCATGGCCTTTGAGCTGGCGACATATGGAGCGGTGATCGGTTTTGTGTATGCACGTTTCTGGAAGCAGAATGTGGCCGTGCTTTACGTCAGTCTGATTACAGCCATGATTGCTGGCCGCATGGTGTGGGGCGCGGTCCGCGTTATCATGATGGGCATCGGCGGCAGCGCCTTCACCTGGCAGATGTTCATCGCGGGAGCGCTTCTGAACGCGATTCCGGGGATTATACTGCAGCTGGTGCTGATTCCGGCAGTGATGGCGGCCTTAAACCGTGCCGGGGTGATCCGGTTCGCGAATCGGGGGTAGAATACACACATAAAATACACAACTTTTTATTATAATAACGCTATTATGGCCTGTCCGGGTTTTGGGCGGCTGTGACATTTCCAGTGCAGCGTTTTCAAAATAATCGGTTATTTACGAAACGCTGCGCCGGGGCATGGCAGGAGTGGCGTAGGTGAAAAAAATTAGAGTTGCAGTTGTACTGGTTTTAATCGTGGGTATTTCTTCCTTTGGAGTGAACAGTTATCTGGATTCCGGTGAGACGACGGTTGAAGAATTGCTGGCGGAACTGACAGGAGCGTCAGATACGCTCGTCGCTTCAGGAGAAGCCGGGGAAGCGTCGGATGTAACAGACGCGGCTGATGAATCAGAAGCGGGAGGCGCAGCGGGGGAGGCTGGAGAGCCGCGAGAGAATGAAGCGGGGCCGGAAGCCGCAGCGGGAGAGGCCGGAGAGCCACAGGAGAATGAAGAGGGGCTGGAAATCGCCTCGGAACGGGCACCGGAGGCAGAATCTGACGGGCCGGATGATGGTGTTGCCGGGGACGAGGCGCGCCGGGAGGATCAGAATGCGCCGGACGGCGAAGACGGACCAGGGAATTCGGCGGACGGCGTGGATACTGACGGCGGCGGACATCTGATCGAGGACTTTGAGATTATTTACCAGATGCCGGAGCTGCCCACCGGCTGTGAGGTTGTGGCGCTGACCATGGCGCTGCATTATTACGGCTTTGACGTGGACAAGACGGTCATGGCCTCGGATTATCTGCCGACGGCGGACGCGGTTTTTTACTATGGAAGCGACGGCCTGAAGTATGGCCCGGATTTAAATAAGTATTTTGTGGGAAATCCGTTTTCGGACGCAGGATATATCTGCGGCACGGAAGCGATTCTGACCGCGGCGAACAGCTATCTTGAGGATGTGGGAAGCTCCCTGACGGCGGTTGACATGACGGGTGCCTCCGTGGAGGAACTGTACCGTCTGGTCAGTCAGGATGTGCCGGTTGTCGTATGGGTGACCATTGGTATGGTGGAGCGCTATTCCACCGCCGGCTGGTATACGGAGGAGGGCGAATACGTGGAATGGAGCAGCAACAACCATGGAGCGGTTCTGATTGGATACACGGAGGATACTGTCACCATCGCAGACCCCATCTCCGGGCTGGTGGAATACAGCCGGGAGGACTTTGAGAGCGTCTTTGAGTCCAGAGGGAATCAGTGCGTGATACTGAGGGGCTGAAAGTGAGAAATGCTTAACGGGAGATGAAACTGTTCACAGTAACGGAATATAACAGAAGATGAAGGATGAAAAAGCGGCGGATGTATTGATTTTGCCGCTTTTTTTGACTATAATCGTAAAAAACCGTATCAGAAAAGGGTACTGTGAATAGTAATCAGAAAAGTGAGGTTCCACAAATGAAAATCATCGACATTATTACCGGCGACAAACCAAGCCTTTCCTTTGAGGTATTTCCGCCGAAGACCAGCGCCACCTATGAGTCCGTGATGAAGGCGGCGGGCGCGATTGCTGATCTGCACCCAAGCTATATGAGCGTCACCTACGGCGCGGGAGGCGGGACATCCCAATATACCATGGAGATTGCTCAGTTTCTGCAGTCGAAGGGGGTTACGCCACTGGCTCATTTAAGCTGTGTTTCCTCCACCAGGGAGGATGTGGCCGAGAAGCTTGCGGAATTAGAGGAGAGGGGCATCGAGAATGTGCTTGCTCTCAGGGGCGATATCCCGGAGGGGCTGGACATGACCAGCCTGGACTATCACTATGCCAGTGAGCTGACCCGGGAAATCCGGGAGGCCGGGCCTTTCTGCATCGGCGGCGCCTGTTATCCGGAGGTTCACCCGGACAGCCTCAACAGTGTGGAGGACATCCGCCATCTGAAGGAAAAGGTGGACGCGGGCTGCCAGTTCCTGGTGACACAGATGTTTTTTGACAATAATATTTTCTATAATTTCCTGCGCCGGGTCCGGGAGGCGGGCATCACGGTGCCGGTGATTCCCGGGATTATGCCTGTCACCAACGCGAAGCAGATCAAACGCTCCATCGCCCTCTCAGGCAATTCCCTGCCCCAGCGGTTCCACTACATTATCGACCGCTACGGCGACAAGCCGGCGGCCATGAAGCAGGCGGGCATTATCTATGCCACGGAGCAGATCATCGACCTGTACGCCAACGGAATCAATGCGGTACATGTTTATTCCATGAACAAGCCGGATGTGGCGGCCGCGCTGCAGTCCAATCTGAGTGAGATCATCTGATGAGCGCGGTTTTGCGGGAGGTTTCCGGGGAGCAGATCCATATCAGTGAGAGAGAATTTGCGGCCCGGCTCGGTCAGCCGGTTTCGGCGCTGCAGCCGGGACTCAGGGAGGAGTGTGAGGAGCTGTTTTCTTCAGCGGCCAGCTATCGATACTGCTTCAGGAGAGCGCGGGTGATGCGTCCGGGGGAGGACAGGCTGGATCTGGGCTTTGGGGAATTTCACAGTCATGCCCTGACCTTAAATCTGAGGGGCTGTGAGGAGGCGGTGCTCTTTGCGGCGACTCTGGGAGCGGGTGTGGATCGATTGATGAAGCGGTTGTCGGTGACCTCCCCGGCCAGGCACTTCGTGGTGAATGCCCTTTCCTCGGCAACGGCGGAGGCACTGTGTGACCTGGCCAACCGGGAGATCGCGACGTCAGTGATGGGGGAGACGGGCTGTATCTGCGCGCCCCGCTTTTCCCCGGGTTACGGCGATGTGCCCCTGTCTGTCCAGCCGGGATTTATTCAGTTTGTAAACGCGGGGAAGCTTTTGGGGATTACCTTGTCGGAGGCGTATTTTATGTATCCCACCAAGTCGGTGACGGCGGTGGTGGGGATACGGGAGAGGTAAGGAACTGTCGCGAAGCGGATATGTATTTCTGCACGGCCTGTTGATAAGGGAGCTGCCATTCACAGCAGCTAAGGGAGAGAAATTATGCCATCCATTCTTGAACGCATCAAAAAAGAGCGCATTTACCTTGACGGCGGCACCGGCACCATGCTTCAGGCCGCCGGTCTTTCAGGCGGCAAAGGACCGGAGCTGTGGAATCTGGAAAACCCGGCGGAAATCATGGAGCTTCACCGCGCCTATCTGGAGGCGGGGTGCACAGTCATCTCCACCAACACCTTTGGCGTCAGCTGCCTGAAATATGACAACTATGAGGAGCTGATCCGGGCGGCCTTCGCCTGTGCCAGGGAAGCCTTAAAGGATTATCCGGACCGGTATCTGGCCTTTGATGTGGGCCCCACAGGCCGTCTGCTGCAGCCCATCGGCGATCTGCCCTTCGAGGAGGCGGTTTCTGTCTTTGCGGCGAATATGCGGGTGGCGGCGGACTGCGGCGCTGACTGTATTCTGATTGAAACCATGAACGACAGCTATGAGACCAAGGCGGCGGTGCTGGCGGCGAAGGAAAGCTGCGATCTGCCGGTGTTTGTCACCAATGTGTATGATTCCGGCGGCAAGCTGATGACCGGCGCTGATCCGGCGGCGATGATCGCCCTGCTGGAGGGACTGGGGTGTGACGCGGTGGGCATGAACTGCTCCCTGGGTCCGGACCAGATGCTCTCCCTGGTGCCTGCTTTTGCGGAATACGCCTCGGTTCCCATTATTGTGACGCCCAACGCGGGTATTCCCCGGGTGGTGAAGGGGCAGACGATTTATGATATCGGCCCGGAGGATTTCGCGGAATATATGGTGCGGATCGCCCAGGCGGGAGCCACGATTCTGGGCGGCTGCTGCGGCACCACGCCGGAGTATATGCGCAGGGTGGTTGAGGAAACCAGGGAGTTGCCTTATCAACTGCCGGAGCCGAAGGGTCGTACCCTGATTTCCTCCTATACTCATGCTGTGGAATTAAAAAACGGGCCGGTTCTCATCGGGGAGCGCATTAACCCTACCGGCAAGAAGAAGCTGAAGGAGGCTCTGCGCACCCGCAATTTCGATTATATTTTACAGGAAGCCATCCGTCAGAGCGACGCGGGGGCGCCGGTGCTGGATGTGAACGTGGGTCTGCCGGAGATTGATGAGCCCGAGATGATGTGCGCCGTGATCAGCCAGGTGCAGGCGGTCAGCGACGCGGTGCTGCAGATCGACACCTCCGACCCCGCCGCGCTGGAGCGGGCCATGCGGCTGTATAACGGAAAGCCGCTGGTCAACTCCGTCAACGGCAGTGAAAAGAGCATGAGGGCGGTGCTCCCGCTGGTAAAAAAATACGGCGGCGCCCTGATTGTGCTGACTATCGGGGAGGACGGCATCCCGCAGACCGCCGAAGGACGAGTGGAAATCGCAATGCGGGTGGCGGAGGAGGCGGCAAAATACGGTATCGCCAGAAAGGAGCTGATTGTGGACCCGCTGGCCATGACCATCTCCTCGGACGCGCAAAGCGCCGGGGTGACGCTTGAGGCCATCCGGCTTCTGAAGGAGCAGGGCCTCGGCACCAGCCTGGGCGTGTCCAATATCTCCTTTGGACTGCCCGCCAGAGACCGCATCAATTCCACCTTCTTTGCCATGGCTCTGGAAGAGGGGCTGGACTGCGCTATCATGAATCCATTCTCCGGGCCGATGATGGATGTGTATTACGCGTTCCGGGCGCTTAGGGTGTATGATAAAAACTGTACGGATTATATCGCATACGCGGCGGCGCATCCGATGAATCCGGCGTCGGCGGGCAGCGGAGCCAGCATTGCCAGTGGGCGGACGACAGGAGCAGCGGGAGCGACCGGCCAAACAGGTGTGCCTGTAACCGGGGCTTTTGACAGCCAGACAGGCGCATCAGGAGCGGGCAGCTCAATGTCCGGGCTGCCGCGGGGAAATTCCGGCAATGATGGAACGACCGGGTCAGTAAGCCCGGGTGGCGGAGAAGGCGCCGTCCAGGAAAGCCCTCTTCAGTACGCCATCCGCATGGGGTTAAAGGAGCGGGCCCAGGCTGAGACACGGGCGCTTGTCGGCCGGATGGAGCCGCTGTCCGTGATCAACGACCATGTGATCCCCGCGCTGAACACTGTGGGAACAGCCTTTGAACAGAAAAAAATGTATCTCCCTCAGCTTCTGATGAGCGCGGAGGCGGCCACGGCCTCCTTTGAGATCGTGAAGTCCATTATGCCGCCGGCAGCGGAAAATGACGGAAGCGTCAGGCCGGTGATTCTGGCCACCGTTCAGGGCGATATACACGATATCGGCAAAAACATCGTCAAGGTCATGCTGGAAAGCTATGGCTTTCTGGTCTATGATCTGGGCCGGGACGTGCCGCCGGAAGCGGTGGTGGAGAAGGCCAGGGAGACCGGCTGTCAGCTGGTGGGCTTAAGCGCCCTGATGACAACCACGGTTCCGGCCATGGAGGAGACCATCCGGCAGCTGCATGAGACGCTTCCGGAGGTGAAAGCGGTGGTGGGCGGCGCCGTGCTGACCCAGGAATACGCGGACATGATTCACGCGGATTTTTATGCGAAGGACGCCATGGACACTGTGCGGTACGCGGAGGAGTTTTATCAAAAGAACAGGGAAGCTTAAGCGGAGGAGATTTTGCCATGAATAACGAAACAGATGAAATCATCACAAGCCTGCGGAAAGAACTGCGCCTGACCAGAATTCTCACAGTGATTTCCATTGTCGTGACGCTGATCCTGTTTGTGGTCGTATTCTGGATGCAGCGGACGGTGAAGACGACAGTGGAGCCGCTCTCGGAGCAGCTTGCGGAAATCGACATGGAGACTCTCAACAGCATTATGACCAATCTGGATGAGGCGACGCAGGAGATCGCCGAGGCGGATATCGACTGGGAGAAGCTGGCGGAAACCGTCAATTCCCTGGATGTGGACGCTGTCAATGAGGTGATTCAGGGGCTGGATACGGAGGCTTTCTCAGAGATGCTGATTAATCTGAATGAGGCCATTGAGACCCTTCAGCAGCTGGGGAATAATATGGGCTCCTCTTTGCAGGGCTGGCTTTTCGGAGGAGACTGAGAAGACGGCTGCCCTGAAACGGACAAATTGGCGGGAAAGTGTCGGATTCTTAATAAAGCCTGTCGAAACCATTAAATTTTCATAGCCGGGTGCCATTGTGAATTTTTTATGATATTATGATACAGTGCAAGGGACAAAAGGTCAGAAATCGAATGCTTACGCAAGGTACGCCCTACGGGTGCGCATTCGTATTTATGACTCTGGGGGTCTCCGCTTCGCTCCGGTCGTTGCTGAACAAGCGCCACCGGCGCTTAGCAACCCATGGTATCATACCCTATTGTCGCTTTCATCATCTGACAGAGTAGCTGTCTGGAAGACTCTGGCGGCTATGAAATGAAGTGCCAATCCCATATCCGTTTCGAAAGGACAGCCATGCTTCAATTACATAATATCAGCAAACAATATAAAACCGGCGACCTGGTGCAGACCGCCCTGAACGAGGTCAGCTTAAATCTGCGGGACAACGAGTTTGTGGCGATCCTGGGGCCCAGCGGCTCCGGCAAGAGCACCATGCTCAATATCATCGGCGGGCTGGACCGGTATGACAGCGGCGACCTGATTATCAATGGAATTTCCACGAAGAAGTATACCGACCGGGACTGGGATTCCTACAGAAACCATACCATCGGCTTTGTTTTTCAGAGCTATAATCTGATTCCCCACCAGACCGTGCTGTCCAACGTGGAGCTGGCGCTGACCATTTCCGGCATTACCAGAGCGGAGAGAAGACGCCGCGCGCAGGATGCGCTGAGAGAAGTGGGTCTGGGCGACCAGATGCACAAAAAGCCCAACCAGATGTCGGGCGGGCAGATGCAGCGCGTTGCCATTGCCCGTGCGCTTGTCAACAATCCTGACGTCCTGCTGGCCGACGAGCCCACCGGCGCATTGGATACCGAGACCAGCATCCAGGTCATGGAGCTCTTAAAAGAGGTGGCGAAGGACCGGCTTGTGGTGATGGTAACGCACAACCCGGAGCTGGCCGAGGAGTATGCCACCAGAATTGTCCGTATTCAGGACGGGCAGATCAAAAGCGATACCGACCCTTACGTGGTGGATGAAGCCGCCCTTGCGGAGCCGGAACACAAAAACATGGGGCATTCCTCCATGTCTTTTCTGACGTCTTTGTCACTTTCCCTTAATAACCTCGCTACCAAGAAAACAAGAACCTTTATGACCGCTTTCGCGGGTTCTATCGGCATTATCGGCATCGCCCTGATTTTGTCCATTTCCACCGGTGTCAATGACTATATACAGAACATCGAGGAGGAGACAATGTCTGAATATCCCGTTCAGATCACCTCAAGCGGCTTTGACCTGACCTCCATCATGAGTACCCAGGATAATATTGTGGATTCTCTGACACAAAGGGCGGAGGATGAGATCACTGTCACGGAAGTGCTTTCCGCCATGTTTTCCAGTATCAGCAGCAATGACATCGCGGCGCTGAAGGAGTATCTGGAGAGCGGGGAGAGCGGCATTGAGGATTATGTGAAGGGAATCGAATATATTTACGACATTGAACCGCAGATTTACATTGAGGACGGGGACAGCTACAGACAGATTAATCCCAATTCTCTTTATTCTTCCTCGAGCAGTGTCAGCGCTTCCTCTTCGCTCTCGTCTTACATGAGTTTGATGACATCCTATGTATCCGGCATGAATGTCTTTTACGAGATGCCGGAAAATGAAGAGCTTTATATCAGTCAGTATGAGGTAAAGGCCGGCCGCTGGCCTGAATCCTACAATGAATGTGTGCTTGTGCTCACTTCCTCCGGCAGCGTCAGCGACCTGATACTGTATATGCTGGGGCTGGAGGATTACAGTATACTGGAAAATCTGGTGAAGCAGTATCAGGATGGGGCGGATGTCTCTGCCACATCCATCGAGGATACATATAGTTATGATGAAATTCTGGGGATTACATTTCAACTGATTACCAGCGCGGAGTGCTATGCCTATGACAGCGAATATGAAGTCTGGGTAGATAAAAGCGATGACGCTTCCTATATGAATGAGGTGATTGCGAACGGAGAGGAGCTGACTATCGTTGGAATTGTGCAGCCCGTAGAAGATGCGTCCAGTGAGGCGCTGAGTTCAGGGATTAATTATCCGTCTTCGCTGATTACATATATTGTGAAAAAGGCTGCGGCCAGTGAGATCGTAAAAGCGCAGATGGCAACCCCGGATATCAATGTGCTTTCCGGAGACCCCTTCGGGGACGAGAGCAGTGACTTTGATTTAAGCTCCATTCTGACGATTGACGAGGATGCCCTGGCGGCTGCGTTTGACTTTGGGGATCTGGAGGATCTCTTTGACATGGACAGTCTGACAGACGCTCTGGATCTGGATTCTCTGGAGATTGATCTGGATTCTCTGGATTTATCGGACCTGGAGTTAGATCTGGACCTGAGCGATATGGATATGGATCTGGACTTAAGCAGCCTGGATCTGAGTGATATGGACTTGGAGCTGGATTTAAGCAGTCTGGATCTGAGCAGTCTGCTGTCGAGTATTTCTTTTAACGCGACAGATGAGGAAATGGAGGCGCTGATGGAAGCGCTCATGGAAGGGTACTGGGATTATGTGCCGGAGGAGTATTCCAGCCTGGAGGATATTTTTGCGGCCTATCTGGAAACGGAAGAGGCGCAGGAGCTGCTGAGTGAGTGGATGGAAGACTATGGAAATAAGATGATAGCCAGTATTCTGGCCGGTATAAGCAGCGGCGGAACGGACGAAGAGACGAACGAAGAGGCGAACGAGGAGACAGAAAAGGAGACAGAAGAAGCAGAAGAGGAAACAGACACGAACACGGACACAGAGACGGATACAGATACGGACACAAATACGGATACAAATACAGAAAAGGAAATAGAAGGCGTCAGCGGCGGCACAACAGCATCCTCAACTGCGGTTCCTCTCACAAATTTATCTTACACGACTTTTAAAGGCAGCGCGTCTTTTCCTGAAAATGCGGAAAAGACATCCGCTTCGCCTTACACATATACCCGCCTTTCCTCGTCTGTGGAGACGACAGAAGAAACGGGAAATATCAATGATAACAGCAGCAGTGCATCTTCCAACATCACCGTCGATGCGGAGGCTCTCTCAGATCTCATGACGGCGCTGACAGAGAGCTTTACATCTTATATGGAAGAAAATGGCCTGAGTTTTATGGATTATCTGAGCAGTGACACCGCTTCGCAGATTTTGATGAGCGGCCTGATGAGCATGATTGATACCACGGAGCTGGAAAGCCAACTGACCGCCGCCATTGAAGAAGCCATCACGAGTATGATGACAGAGCTGATGGATGTGATCGCGGAAGCGATCGAGGAGCAGATGACTGAAATCATGACGGAACTGATGGAGACAATCGAGGAGGAAATCACGGAGGCTATGACAGAGGTGATGACCGAAATCATGGAGGAGATCGCGGACAGTATCGAGACCGCCATGACCGAGATGATGGAGGAGATGACGGCCAGCATGGAGGATCTGTTTGAAATCGACGCGGATACACTGGCGGAAGCGTTTGAATTCAATCTGGACAGTGAAAGCCTGGCGGAAATTCTGACGTCTCTCTCTTCCTCCACGAGCTATGACTCAAACCTGTCGAGCTTTGGTTACCTGGATTTTGCCAATCCGTCGGAAATCGACATATATCCGAAGGATTTCAAGAGCAAGGATATGGTACTCGGCATTCTGGACGCGTATAATCAGAGGATGAAGGATGAGGGAAAGTCGGAGCAGGTCATTACCTATACGGACACGGTGGGGCTTCTGATGTCCTCTGTCACCACAATCATCGACGTGATTTCCTACGTGCTGATTGCGTTTGTGTCGGTGTCCCTGATTGTGTCCTCGATCATGATCGGCATTATCACTTATATTTCCGTGCTGGAGCGCACAAGAGAGATCGGCATTCTGCGTGCCATCGGCGCCTCGAAGAACAATATTTCGCAGATTTTCAACGCGGAGACGCTGATTGTCGGTTTCTGCGCCGGCATGATCGGCATCGGGGTTTCCTACGCGTTGCTGGTGCCGATCAACTACCTGATTCATCGCCTGGCGGATACTACGGATGTCAGCGCGGTGCTTATGCCGCGGTACGCGTTCATTCTGGTTATCTTAAGCATGGTACTGACATTGATCGGCGGACTGATTCCTTCCGCCTCCGCGGCCAAAAAGGATCCGGTGACGGCGCTGAGGACGGAATAGGAGGGAAAACCAGGTTTCGGTGTTTTATCTGAGCTTTTGTTGTTATTCACGGTATTTGGGCATACTATAAAAAAATTGTCTGTAAAAAGGGCACTGTCATTTTGATGGTGCCTTTTTTTGTGGGAAAAATTTCGCCGGATATTATTTTTCTCACCTTGAGGCGGTGACGGATATGATAGAATATTTGAGATGCGCGGGCGGAAAAGCAGGCTAGTTCATGACAAAGTATGTGAGATGTTCTCTGATCTGGGAATGAAAAACGGTATTCTCGCGATTCAGGCCTTTGTGCGTGACGGACGGATTATGTTTTATGCCCCGGCATTTCGCCCGGCTGGTAGGCAAGTGTACATTTTTTTGTTTGTCATACATAATGTTGAGGAGGTGATTTTACTCGGTGACAGGATTGTAATAATGAACAACCAGACAGGAAAAATTGAGCAAATCCTTGAAAATAAAATGCGGGGAAGCAGGTCAAAACAGGAGATGGACAGTTTTGTCGGGGAAGTAATTGAAATCCTGAATGAACAGCAGAAGAATATGTCTCTTGTTTCCTGAAAAACAGGGTACCGGATATTGCCGGAAAAGAAACAAATGAATATCGTGACAACCGGGTACGGATGATGTATGATAACGCAAGCTTGCAAAAGGCAAGACAGTCGAAGAGATTGCAGATGCCCTGGAATGCGAACTATCCCAGATCAACGAAATTGTGGAAGCGGCGCAGAAATACGCGCCGGACTATGATCTTGACAAAATTTTGGAGGAGCTGTACAAAGAGCCTCTTCCGTAATGTTTGCATGAAGGGGAAATTCTTTTTGCGGACAGAAATCGCAAGAAACCCCATGTACAAATGTTGACGACAAAAGTGGAGCCGCCGCGGAAAGACCAGAAACCGTCTTTGCGCAGCGGCTTTGTATTTTAACCGTTTTTTTGTAAAACAGTCTGCTCATACGGCGTCGGGCATTAATACCCCAGTTCCATGGACCAGTATCCGCCGGTGGCGGTCTCAAAATAAGCCACATAGATGGTCGTTGCCAGAACCCACTCCATATTTTCCCGGTGGCCGTCCGACTCCATCCAGGCGGCAAAGACGTCCTCGGCGCTGTTATAGCCCTTGGCAAGGTTCTCCCCCTTGACGAGGGAGCTGACGGTGTACCAGGGTTCGCCGTTTGGGCGGGTGTGGGACCAGGAGAGGGTCGCTTCGGCGGCTCTGATCCGGGCGGCTTCCTTCATATCCTCATCCCAGGTCAGGGGGGATACCCCGATTTCCTCCCGGTGTTCATTTACCATGGTCAGAACCTTGTAGGCCTCCTCGTAGTGGAAGGTGCCGGTGACGGCCTCCGTGTTGGTCTGGATGGTGACGTTTTCATCCGCGGGGATGGAAACGGCGGCGTTGCCGGTATCTGATAAGGCGTTCGTGTTTTCCTCGAGAACGGCGGCGCTTCCGGCTGTGCCGGTATTTTCCTTCGCAAGGTCGACGCTTCTGTCTGTGCCGGTATCCTCTTTCGCAAGGTTGTAGTTCCCGGTTGTGTCGGTATTTTCCTCCGTAAGGCCGACGTATTCGTGGAGGTCAATGTTTCCCACAGGGTCGATGATAACTACGGAGGAAGGTGAAGAGGTTTCCATTCCTTCGCTTATTTCAGAATTTGAATTATATCCGGCGGAGACGGATACCGTAAACGCCAGAACCAACAGAACTGTCAGAAGTCTCTGTTTCATGTCGCTGTCACCTTCGTTTCTCCCGTCAAATAACACCTTTGGCATGTTTCGCCATGTTGTCCGCGGGGAAATGAATCCTTCGCTGCCGCAGGGGCGGCAATCTCTTTTCCCAGTTTACCAGCTTTGCCCTTCTTTTTCAATCAGGGACAATGAATGTTTTCCTTAATATTTTCTTAATAATGATTGTCCGAACCGGAACGGTTTGCTATAATGGCTTCAGGAAAAATAAGTCTCTCCGGTGAAGCGGCGCGGACGGAGAACGGTGCGTTCAGGCGGCTGTGACGACATGACACTTCAGCTGTGATGAGGAGAGGAGAGGCCGCAGAACCCCGCGGCGGAATGGAGGACACATGAATTTTATAGGAATTGACCTGGGCACCAGCGCCGTGAAGCTTCTGCTGATGTCGGAGGGCGGCGAAATTTTAAAGATTGTTTCCAGAGAGTATCCGATCTTTTTCCCGAAGCCGGGCTGGTCAGAGCAGCGCCCGGAGGACTGGTATGAACAGACCATTGCCGGCCTTGGCAAGCTGCTGGAGGGACAGGACAGGTCTTTGGTGGCGGGCATAAGCTTCGGCGGCCAGATGCACGGACTGGTGATTCTGGATGAGAAGGATCAGGTGATTCGTCCGGCGATTCTGTGGAATGACGGGCGCACCGGGGTGGAGTGCGAATATTTAAATCAGGAAATCGGAAAGGAAAAATTAAGCGAATATACGGCCAATATTGCCTTTGCCGGTTTCACAGCGCCGAAGCTTTTATGGCTTAGGAAAAATGAACCGGAGAATTTTCAGAAAATCAAAAAAATCATGCTGCCTAAGGATTATCTGGCCTACCGGCTGACCGGCGTCCACAGCACCGACTATTCCGACGCCTCCGGGATGCTTCTTCTGGATGTGAAAAATAAAAAATGGTCAGCGCAGATGTGTGAAATCTGCGGCATTTCCGAGGACATGCTGCCCCGGCTTTTTGAGAGCTATGAAAAAATCGGCTGCGTGAAGCCTGATGTGGCCGATCTGCTTGGAATCGGACATAACGTTGTGGTCGCGGCGGGAGCGGGAGACAACGCGGCGGCGGCTGTGGGGACCGGTACCGTGGGCGACGGGCAGTGTAATCTTTCCCTGGGCACCAGCGGCACTCTGTTTATTTCCTCTGAGAAATTCCTGGTGGATTCTCAGAACGCTCTGCACGCCTTTGCCCACGCGGACGGACATTTTCACCTGATGGGCTGCATGCTCAGCGCGGCCTCCTGCAATAAGTGGTGGATGGAGGATATTTTATCCACGCAGGATTTCAGCGGAGAACAGGCGGGGGTTGAGAAGCTGGGAGAAAATATGGTCTTTTTCCTGCCCTATCTGATGGGCGAGCGGTCTCCGCACAATGATCCCAGCGCCCGGGGAGCCTTTATCGGCATGAGCATGGACACCTCCAGGGCGGATATGACCCAGGCGGTGCTGGAGGGCGTGGCCTTTGCCCTGCGGGATTCCTTTGAGGTGGCAAAGAGCCAGGACATCCATATTTCCTCCACGAAGATCTGCGGCGGCGGCGCGAAGAGCCCTCTTTGGAAAAGCATGATCGCCAATATTTTCAATATCCCAGTGCAGGTACCCGCGGTGGAGGAGGGCCCCTCCATGGGTGGCGCCATGCTGGCGGCGGTGGCCTGCGGCGTGTACGGCAGCGTGGAGGAAGCGGCGGCGCGGATTGTCAGGGTGGTGGACGAGGTGCGTCCGGAGCCTGAGCTGGCGGCACGATATGAGGAGAAGTACAGGCAGTTTGTGAAGCTGTATCCGGCGTTAAAGAAGAGCTATTCCGAGATTTACGGAGAGTGAGCGCCCGGCGGACGGTTCTCCGGCGCAGATGCGGGAAAACAGCAAGTGCGGAGAATTGGGAATCTGCAATATGCTGCAAACGGATCAGCAGAGAAACCGGGGTATTTTAAAGGTGCTATGTGGGAAAATCAGACAGAATACCGGACCTGAAAATGCGGGAAAGCAGGTCAGAAAGGAAAATATGAAAATCTATAATGTGACAGACCCTGAATTTAAGAAATACGGCACAGTGATCACCCATCTGGATTTTTCAGAGCTTGTGGCGGCGCTGGCCAAGACGCCGGTGACGGAGGGCGTGGTCTATGAGCCTTCCGTGGCGAGCCTGGAGGCGGTCCCGCTGATGAAGCGGCTCTCTGAGACTTATTACGGGGAGATGCCCATCCAGATCGGCTTCTGCAACGGCTATAATACAAAGCTGAACGCGCTGGAGTATCACAGGGACAGTGAAATCAACGTGTCCACCGGCGATTTTGTGCTGCTGCTGGGCAGCCGCCAGGATATTACGGAGGATTTCATTTATGATACCGGGAAGGTGGAGGCCTTTCTGGTGCCGGCTGGTGTGGCGGTGGAGGTGTACGCTACTACCCTGCATTACGCGCCCTGCCGGGCGTTTGGGCTGCCCTTCCAGGTGGCGGTGGTGCTTCCAAAGGACACGAACCTTCCTCTTGAGTGCGCTCATCAGACGGACGGCCCGGTGACGGAGGACCGGCTGCTGGCGGCCCGCAATAAATGGCTCATCGGGCATAAGGACGGCGGACTGGATGAAGGAGCCTACATCGGGATGATCGGGGAGAATCCGGAGATCTGAGACCATGCGGGTTCATTGCAGCAGACAAATGAGTCCGGCGCCAGGCACCGGACTCAAATAATAGTGTAGGTTGAAGCTCTGTAAAATACTTCAGCTGCGTTTGAATTTTAGAATATCCTCTTCTTTTACTTCTGATAGAGGAATGTTTTTCTGATCCGCGTATGCTGTAAGGGCGTGCAGATCGATTGTAGATGCGGCCGGATGATAGGGGTCATGAGTTTCTATATATTTTTCCATGGCTTTTCTGCGTTCACTATAATTAATATTTGTCGTCTGACCATTCATATTGATATTCCTCCCGGATTTTGCTCATTGCTTTTTCATCCATAATAAAATGATATGGATGCTCAGGCAACGGAATATGTATTGCTCCATGCTCATTACACAAATGTTCAAGTAGTACTCGATCCATTGCTTCTGCGTGAATAAAACCGCCATATCCGTACTTTGACGAGATTTCTCCGGCGATTGCCAGCAGATGGCCTCCTACGCCGTAAAATCTTCTTTTCCCGTTAAAATAGGTATCGTTTTCCGGAGATGCACAGGCCCAGTTGATATATATGCCCTGCGCAGTACGGTCTTCAGAGACAGCAACCATTCCCTGAATGTCGACTGTCCCTTTTAATACCAGAGCATATACGCTTACCTCTTTTGAAAATTTACTCCAGTTTACATGCCATCCTGTTCTGGAATTGAATTTTGCCAGAAAGCTTTTACGCTTTAATTCGATGACCTCGGTTTCATATACCTCTCCGGTTTTGGCATCCTTTAAACATTGCGTAAGGGAATCGATTGGGATGGTGATCATATAATAATTTGTAGTCTGCACCCTGTTTCATTATATATTATTCCCCTTGATTTCTCAACTGCTTTCGGGCATCTTTTGAATTGGTAGAAGCAGACTGTTCCTCCATAGGAAAATTATATCACAGAAGTTTTTTTCATGTAGTCGATACATCGTCCTATTTGCAATTTTACTGTAAAAGTGCTGAAAGCACGAAGCAATCGGCTTTTACATATGGTGATGTCCGTTTTGTAAATATTCGTGATAAAGATGGAAGACAGTTGTTATTTATCTTAACTGATACAGCACCTTTTCAAAGCATACACCCTCCGGTTCGGGGAGAGAGCAGGCGTCGGACACAAGCAGGCACTTTCTCACGAAGCCGGAGGCTTTTTTGACGGCGGCGGTGAGCGTTTCCTGACTGGGGAACGGGGCGCCGGTCGGCGAGGGCGCTTTCAACGGTTTTTCTGTCAGGGAGGCTCCTTTTGACGGCACTCCGGGCTGGGAGACTCCTTTCAGTGGAGTTCCTTTTAAAAGCTCGGCGGCCAGAATGGCGGAGAAGATATCGCCGGTGCCGTGGCGTGGTTGGGCGACTCTTTTGGTGCGCAGGAAAGCGGTCAGTTTTTCTGACGGTATATGGCGGCTTTCAGAGGCGGATATTTTTTCTGACAGGGGTTCTTTATCTGTCATACATAGATTTCCGATGAAGCTTTTGCAGGGAATGCCGGTGATAACCACCTGCTTTGGCCCCATGGAAAGCAGCCTTTGCGCCAGTGTGACCAGCTCGTTTCGGGAAAAATCCGGACGCCAGGGCGTGTTGGTCAGAAGGCAGGCCTCGGTCACGTTCGGTGTGATTACATCCGCCAGGGCAGTCAGTGAGCGCATGCTCTCCTGAATCTCCTCTCCGCAGGTCGCGTAGGCTTTGCCATTGTCTCCCATGGCCGGATCCAGGATGTACAGGGTATTTTCCTTTTTAAAATCCGTTAAAAACTGCCGGATCAGGTCAGCCTGCGCCTGATTTCCCAGAAAGCTGGTCAGAATTCCGTCAAAAGAAAAGTCAAGCGCCTTCCAGGCGCCCAGATAAGCTGTAAGCTCCGGTGTATAATCCGTCATGTGCCAGGCCGGATATCCGGTGTGGTTGGAAAAAACAGCTGTGGGCACCGGGCAGCATTGAACGCCCAGCTGAGAGATGACGGGAAGGGCCACTGTCAGGGAGCAGCGCCCGTACCCTGTCAGGTCGCTGACGAGGGCGAGCTTTTTCGGGGGATGGGGATCGGCCAGCGCCGGGGCGGTTGAGGTCACTTGATTTTTCATATTTTAAAATGCCTTTCTTCCATTGAGCCGGGAATGGTGTTATACTTGTTTTTATCATAGCATAAATTGACCTGATGCGAAATGAAATTTACTGTAAAAGTGTTGTCAATAGCCAGGCTTGTGCCGTGCCTGCACGGCTAAGCGTATGGCTGACTTGTATGAGCAAGCAGCTATTTTCTGAAGGAGAATGGGCGGATTGCGAATATAGGTCACGATTGCGGGAGCTCGAAGAGCGGAGCAATTGACTTTTATATGTAGTGATGTCCGTTTGCCGACATCAAAGATAAGGAGACAGGATGATGAACATTATTGATTTGCACTGTGACACTTTAAGCCGGATGCTGCGCATGGAAAAGCAGGGGGAGCCCCAGAGCCTGTACAGGCGGGAGGGCCATCTGGATCTGGAGAGGATGCATCAGAGCGGTTATCTGCTGCAATGCTTCGCGGCCTTTGTTTTTATGGGGAGGGGCGAAGACCCTTATGAGAAGGGGAAGAAGCTGGCGGAGCTTTTTCAAAGATGCATGAAGGAAAATGAGTCATACATAGAGCCGGTGTATCGATTCTCAGATATTGAGAAAAATCAGGCGGCGGGAAAGCTGTCAGGGATGCTGACCATTGAGGAGGGCGGCGTGCTGCAGGGCAGCGTTGAGAAGCTGCGGGAGTTTTATGAGTATGGCGTCCGGCTGATTACGCTGACCTGGAATTTCCCCAACGAGCTGGGTTATCCCGGGGCGAAGGAGGAGACGCCTGTGCCGGAGGCGGTGAACTGGAAGGTGAAGGGGGAGTATCCGGGACTGACCGGGCGGGGAATCGAAATGGTGGAGGCCATGGAGGAGATGGGAGTCATCGTTGATGTATCCCATCTGTCAGACGCCGGGTTCTGGGATGTAGCCGCCTGTACCCGTAAGCCTTTTGTGGCAAGCCACTCCAATGCTCGGAGTGTCTGCGGGCATAAGAGGAATCTGACGGACGCGCAGATTCGGACGCTGGCAGAGCACGGCGGGGTGATGGGGTTGAACTTTGCCGCGGATTTTCTGAATGACGACGGAACGAAGGTCAGCCTGGACGATTTTGTCAGGCACGCCCTTCACATTATCAATGTGGGAGGGGAGGATGTGCTGGCGCTGGGCAGTGATTTTGACGGCATTGAGACCAATCCGGCAATGCCTCACTGCGGGGACTTGCCCCGGTTATTTGACACCATGAAGAAGGCGGGTATGACAGAGAGCGTGATTGACAAGATCAAAGGGGAGAACGCTCTGAGAGTATTGAAGGCTGTTCTGAATTAGTATTGCAGAGATATGTATAATCAGTACCCGATTTGAAACGGCTTTTACATAAGATAATGATTGAGTGTCAGACAGTAAGTGGAAAATCTGGAAGCGCAATTTTATCTGTAGAGCCAGGTGAACACTGGCAAAATGAGGGTTTTATAAGATGAGTCTGCAATTTATCCTTGGGGGCAGCGGCAGCGGAAAAAGTACCGCCCTCTATCACCATATGATTTCGGAAGCGATAAAAAATCCCGGGCGGCAGTACGTGCTGCTGGTGCCGGATCAGTATACCATGCAGATTCAGCGGCGGATGGTTGAGCTCCATCCGGGACATGCCCTGTTTAACGTGGATGTGCTGAGCTTCGGGCGGCTGTACCATAAGGTAAAGGAGGAGTTAGGGGGAGAGGAGCTGGTGGCGCTGGATGATACCGGCAAGAATCTGATTCTGCGGAAGCTGTCCTCTGACCTGTCTGCCGACTTGCCCGCCATCGGCGGCCTGATGGAAAAGCAGGGCTATGTGTCAGAGGTGAAGGGCCTGATTTCGGAGTTTATGCAGTATGGTATTACTCCGGAGGGCATGGGGGAGCTCGTTGAGGCTGCCGCCGGGCGCAGGGGCTTACAGGCAAGGCTTGCGGATATTCAGAAGCTGTATGGCGCTTTTTTACATGAGATGGAAAATAAATACCGCACCGGGGAGAGCGTTTACCCGGAGCTTACCCGCAGACTGGGAGAATCCGGAATCATCCGGGGCAGCGTGGTGGCGTTTGACGGCTTCACAGGTTTTACGCCGGTGCAGCTGCCTCTGGTGCAGAAAATCATGCTGCTGTCATCCCGTTGCTATGTGGCCCTGACCATGGACTGCGACCCGGCAGGGGTGACAGCCGAGCAGCAGCTTTTTTATACCTCGGCGAAGACTGTCCGGGAGCTGGAAAAGCTGGCGGAGGCCGCGGGGGTGAAGACGGAGTCGTATTATTCCTGCGAAAGCGGGAAGCGGTTTCAGGCGGAATCGTATTATTCCTGTGAAAGCAGGGAGAAGGGGCAGGCAGAGTCGCAGCGTTCAGGCGGAAGCGGGGAGCCGCTCCAGACGGAGCTCACCTTTCTGGAGCGTCACTTGTTCCGGTATGACAACGCCGTTTATGGGCAGGAATGCCGGCGTATCCAGATCAGATACGCCTCCAGCCCGGCTCAGGAGAGCCGCCAGGCGGTTATTCTGCTGCATAAGCTGGTCCGGGAGCGGGGACTGAAATACCGGGATACGGCAGTGATCTGCGCTGGTCTGGATACCTACAGCCGTCATTTGCAGGAAGCTTTCGCGCAGATGGACATTCCCTGCTTTGTGGACGCCACGGCGGGGCTGATGTCCAACCCACTGCTGGAATTTATGCAGGGCCTTCTGGAAATTCTGGAAAAGGATTTTGCCTTCCCGGCGGTGCTTCGTTATCTCAGAAGCGGGCTGTCCGATATTGGCAGAGAGGAAGCTGACCTGTTGGAATTATATCTGAATCAGGCAGGAATCCGGGGAAGGCGCGCCTGGGAGAGACCGTTCACCAAGCTGGGCAGCCGCTTTGATCTGGTGAGGGTCAACGAGCTGCGGGAGCGGCTGATGGCGGAGCTTGCCCCCCTGCTTCGGGTTGTTGGGGACCGGCAGGCTTCGGTGCTTGCCCAGATGACGGCACTTTATGATTTTCTTTCGCTTGCGAGGGCGGAGGAGAAGCTGCAGACCATGGAGGAGGAGTTTGAGCTTCAGGGCGACCTGGTCAGAGCCAGGGAATACCGGCAGGCCTACAGTAAGCTGATGGGGCTGTTTGACCAGATGGCGGCCCTGATGGGGGAGGAGAAGCTGGACTTTTCGGAGACCGCGCGGATTCTGCGGGCGGGCTTTGAGGAGCTGCGGGTAGGCGTGATCCCCGCCAGGCTGGATCAGGTGCTGGTGGGTGATCTGGAGCGCACCAGGCTGCCCCAGGTGAAGGTGCTTCTGGTGCTGGGCGTCAATGACGTGAATATTCCGGGAAGTGGAAGCAGAGGCGGCATGCTCTCTGACCTGGACAGGGAATATCTGCTGAGCCGGGGCGTGGAGCTGGCGCCCGGCCGCAGACAGCTGCAGTTCCGTCAGCGCTTTTATCTGTATCAGCAGCTGACCAGCCCCAGCCAGGAGCTCTATCTGTTTTATTCTCTTCTGGACAATGAGCTGAAGGAGCTGCGTCCCTCTTATTTTATCCATACGGTGCAGAAGCTGTTCCCGGGGCTTACGGCAAGGCCGGCGGGGGAGGGGAGGCCGGAGTATATGGGCGAGCTACCGCAGAGGACGGCGGAGCTTTTACAAAGGTATGTGCAGGGCGGTCTTTCGGAAGCTGACACGGACAAATTGTTGGAATTGTTGACACTATTCAGGAAATATTACGGTGACACAGGTGTCACTTCCTATATTGAGGGGGCGTTCCGGCAGGGAGGGAAGGAAAAAATCTCTTCTCAGACCGCTCGGGAGCTGTACGGAAGCGTGCTCTACGGCAGCGTCAGCCGGCTGGAGAATTTCGCGGCCTGTCCCTACGCGCATTTCCTGAAATACGGCCTGCGGCTCAGGGAGCCGAAGGAATACACACTGGAGAGCGTGGACCTTGGCAATATTTTTCACGATGTGCTGGCGGGCTTCGGGAGAGATTTGATGGAGGCGGGCTATGACTGGCAGAGCTTTCCGGCGGATTTCGCGGAGGAAAAGCTGAGCGGGAGGCTGGAGGAAATCCGGACGCTCTACGGGGATGAGCTGATTCTGGACAAGGCCAGAAACGGCTACGCCTTAAAGCGAGCCGGTCGGATTCTGCGGCGCACGGTGGAGGTGCTGCAAAAGCATATGCAGGCCGGGGGCTTTGAAACCTACGGGCTGGAGCTGCCATTTTCGGTGGACTGTCAGTGGAATTCCTCCCGGGAACTGTTCATGCGGCTGGAGGGCCGCATTGACCGGGTGGACGTCGCAGAGCGGGAGCAGGAGGTTTATGTGAAGGTCATCGACTACAAATCCGGCAATGAGCAGTTTTCTGTAGACAGTCTGTACGCCGGGCTGCAGCTGCAGCTGACGGTTTATCTGGACATGGCGTCGAAACAGCTGGCCGCCCGAAATCCGGACAAAAAGGTGCGTCCGGCGGCCATGTTTTATTATCGGGTGGCGGACCCGGTGGTGGATATGGAGGGAGCCGAAAATCTGGATGAGTTGCCCGCGCTTCGCTTAAGAGAACAGCGCTCCAGGGGAATTCTGAACGATTCGCCACAGGCAGTGGAGCTTTTAGATCACACCTTTGAGAAGATTTCTGATGTGATTCCCTTCACCCGCAATAAGGACGGACAGGCTGCCAGAGGCTCAAAGGCCTGCACGGAGGAGGAGCTGCTTTTGATGGAGCGGTATTCCGAGTACAAGATTGATGAGCTGGGACGGCAGATTCAGGAGGGTCATATTGAGGCAAGCCCCTACCGGCAGGGAACGGAGGAGGGTTGCACCTACTGCCCCTACCAGGGGTGCTGCAGCTATGACGAAAAGCTGCCGGGCTGTCAGAAAAGAAGGATTCCGGTCATGGATCAGGGGGAAGCACTGGCAAAAATGCAGGAAATCCTGCGGGAGGAGACATGAGCGTGACATATACCCCGGATCAGCGGCGGGTGATCGAGACGGAAAATAAGAATATTCTGGTGTCCGCGGCGGCGGGCAGCGGCAAAACAGCCGTGTTGGTGGAGCGCATTATCAGAAGGATCACGGACCGGGAGCATCCGCTGGACATCGACCGGCTGCTGGTGGTCACCTTTACCAACAGCGCGGCGGCGGGCATGCGGGAACGAATTGGCCAGGCCATCGAGCGGGAGCTGGAGCGGCATCCCCAGGACGCTCATCTGCAGCGGCAGGCGGTGCTGGTGCACCAGGCGCTGATCACCACCATTCACAGCTTCTGCCTGTATCTGGTGAGAAATCATTTTGAGCAGATCGGGCTGGAGCCGGATTTTACAGTGGCGGAGGAGGCGACGATCCGGCTTTTGAGCAAAGAGGTGAAGGAGGAACTGCTGGAGCGGTACTTTGCCGCGGAGGATCCGGACTTTCTGTATATGGTGGAATATCTATGTCATACCGGACGTGAGGCGGCTCTGGAGGAGGATATCGACCAGCTTTATGAGCGGGCTATGAGCATGCCCTTCCCGGAGGAATGGCTTCAGGAACGGAAGAAGGACTATGATTTTACTAATCTGCAGGAGTTTACGGCCCGTCCGGCGGGAGCCTTTCTGCTCTCTCACATTCAGGGGCTTCTTGCTTCATACCGGGAGGGCTATCGAGCTGCCTGCCGGATGGCCATGGAGGCGGATGGCCCCTATATGTATGTGGACACGCTGGAGAGAGAGCTGGAATATGTGGAAAAGCTGTGCGGCCTGGATTCTCTTAAGCAGCTGGGGCAGTATCTGCCGGCCATGGAGTTTGCAAGACTTTCCGCCAAAAAGGATGTGTCTGTGGATCCCTTCAAGAGGGAGCAGGTAAAAAAGCGCCGCACGGAAATGAAAAAAAATCTGGAGAAGCTTGGCGCTGACTTTTTCGGGAAAAGCCCCCAGTCCATGGAGGTGGAGAATGCCGGGGCGAAGCGGGCGCTGGATATGCTGGTACAGGTGACTCTGGATTATATGTATGACCTGGAGCGGGCCAAGCGGGAGAGAGGATATGTGGATTTCCATGACATGGAGCATATGGCCCTTCAGATTTTGCTCAAAAGCGACGGCCAGGGCGGTTTTTGCGTGACGGAGACGGCGGAAAGCTACAGGCAGCAGTTCGCGGAGGTCATGGTGGACGAGTACCAGGACTCCAACCTGGTGCAGGAATATCTGACCGCGGCGGTTTCCCGGGACGATGACCGCTTCATGGTGGGGGACGTGAAGCAGAGCATTTACAAATTTCGCCTGGCCCGGCCTGAGCTTTTCATGGAAAAATATCAGGAGTACGCCGGGGAAAATCCAAAATGCGTGCGCATCGATTTAAAGCAGAATTTCCGCAGCCGCCCCCAGGTGCTGGAGGCGGTCAACAGTGTGTTTTCCCCGACGATGACCATGGAGAGCGGGGGGATTGCCTACGATGAAAACGCGGCGCTGTATCCGGGGGCGGAGTACCCGCGGGAGAGCTGCCTGGGAGAGGAGGAGGAACTACATCCGGGGGAGAGCTGCCCGGGAGAGGAAGAGGAACTACATCCGCGGGAGAGCTGCCCGGGAGAGGAAGAGGAACTACATCCGCGGGAGAGCTGCCCGGGAGAGGAAGAGGAACTACATCCGGGAATGGAAGGTGGCTTCCCGGGAGCGGAAGATACGCCACATTCGGGAGCGGAGGATGACTGTCCGGACGAAGCGTATCCAGGGAGAAGGACATCCAACCTGTATAGGTATGACAGATACGCCTGTGAATGTATTATCTCCCATGGGGAGCTCCCCCAGGGCCTGGACGCCAGACGCCTGGAGGCGTACTCCGCCGCCAAAAAGATCAAAGAGCTTCTCCGGGAGGGCAGGATTTCCAATGATGACCGCACCGCCCTTCGTCCGGTGGAGCTGGATGACATCGTCCTCTTATTCCGCTCACCATCTCTTTATGAGGAGGCATACCGGGAGGTCTTCGCCAGGGAAAATATTCCCCTGTCCTTTGTCAGCGGCAGCGGATATTTTGACGCGAAGGAGGTGCAGAATCTGGTCAAATTTCTGGAGTGCGTGGAGAATCCTCTGTCGGATATTCCCATGTATGGAGTGTGTATATCCTTGTTCGGGGAACTGACGGAGGAGGACCTGGCGAGGGTACAGATTTATGACAGGGAGCGGGCAGAAAACTCAGGACAGAGTGAAGTTCAGGAGCAGATGGAAAGCTCGGGACAGAACGGTGAGCAGGAAAGAACGGAAGAGGAATCAGGGCAGGACGGTGAATGTGAGCAAATCGGGGATCAGGAGCAGGCTGAAGAGCAGGAATCATTTAACGAACTCAAAGGACACGGCGCCGATCTGCCCGGGTCAGAAAGTCTGTGGGGAAAGCTATTAGGCTTTGTCGCGGGAAATCCCAATGATCCGGCTTCCCTGAAAATTCAAAAGCTGGCGGATTCTATTCAGAAATACCGCCGCCAGGCGGAGTACTGCTGCGTGGAGGAGCTTCTTCGGAATATTTTAAATGAATATCATTACAGGGAGCGGATGCGCCTTTTACCGGACGGGGAGAAGGGGTCGGCCAATGTGGAGCTGTTGCTTGAGCGGGCGGCGCAGTTTGGGGCAAGGGGACAGCACGGTCTGTTTTCCTTTGTTAATTATATCAGGGAGCTTCACCGCCAGGAGATCGACTACGGCGAATCCTCCGCAACGGACGGCGCCCACGCGGTGCGCATGATGAGCATTCACAAGAGCAAGGGGCTGGAATTCCCCATTGTCATTGTGGGCGGAATGGCTCACAGCTATACCATGCGGGACCGGCAGCAGCTTTTGCTGATCGACAACGATCTGGGACTGGGGGTGGATTATATTTCACCTGTGCAACGCAGCCGGAACAAAACCCTGCAAAAAAGCGCCCTTTCCCTGAAAATGGAGCGGGATATTCTGGCGGAGGAGCAGAGAATTTTTTATGTGGCCATGACAAGGGCGAAGGAGAAGCTGATTCTCTGCGGATATAAAAAGAACGCGGAGGAGGTGTTTGTTCAGGAGGAAGGCGGGCAGCCGGGGGTTCCGGTTCGGGAAGCGAACGCGCAGGCAGGGGAGGAAGGCAGCAGAGGCCTCCTGCCTGAGACAGCGGGAATTCATCCTAGGGAGCAGAGCCTGCGCCGTCAGGATGGCACCTGCCTTTTGTCGGACATTCTCTCAGCCCGGTCCTATCTGGACCTGTGCCTGTTGGCCTGGGACACGGACAGCCCGATTGTCTATCGGCTTTTTTCCGCGGACGATCTGGCGGAAAATGAGATTATGGAGGCGGCGGAGCAGTCCGGACGAAAGGAGACACTGGAGGAATTATTTTTCAATGAGGATGAAAAAGAAGTATCCCGCATCACCGGGGAAAATCCGGCACTGCAATATCAGTACCCTTGGCGGGAGCTGACTGAAATGAACGGAAAAACCAGCGTGTCAGAGCTGAAGCTGGCGGCCATGGAGGAGGAGCTGGGCGGCGTAGCGGAAATGTTTGAGACAGAGCGGTTGGTGCCCTGTGTGCCGGAGTTTATCAAACAGACTCAGGGACTGGGCGGCGCGGCGGTGGGCACCGCTTATCACCGGGTGCTGGAACTGGCGGATTTTACCGCGCTGCCGGACAGCCCCGCGGCCTGGGAGCGGTTCATGGAGCGGATGGCACAGGAGGGCCGCCTTGCCCTCAGACAGAAGGAGAGCGTTTCCACGGAAAAGATGCATCATTTCGGGGAAAGCTCTCTGGCAAAACGCATGGCGGAAGCCGCCCGGGCGGGGACACTGAAAAAGGAGCAGTCCTTTTTCCTGGGGGTGCCCGCGGGGGAGGTGAACAGGACTGCTGAGCCCGGAGCGAATGACAGACGGACGGAAGAAGCCGGAACGAATGGTGACCGGGTGAATAAAACCGAAACTGCTGAGTCCGGAGCGGATGACAGACGGACGGAAGAAGCTGGAACGAAGGATGATCGGGTGAATAAAACCGAAAACAGTGACAGGCGGAGAATGCAGTCTGAATGGAAGGATGAGCTGGTGCTGATTCAGGGAATCATCGACGCTTTCTTTGAGGAGGAGGACGGGGTGGTGCTGCTGGATTATAAGACGGACAGGATTCAGAACGGGCAGGAGCTGGTAGACAAATACCACACCCAGATGCAGTATTATACCAGGGCCATTGAACAGGCCCTGGCAAAAAAGGTGAAGGAGATTATTCTGTATTCCTTCTGTCTGGAAGAAGAGGTGCCGGTGGAAATGAAATAACCGGGAATGACTTGCAGATTGAAAATGGCGCCCCAAAGGGCGCCATTTTGGACAGAAGAGGCATGAGCTTATTCTTTATGCAGGCTGCTTTCCGTATTTTTCCATAAATTCTACTGCCTTGCTCCTGGCAAGGTTCAATTTGGTCTGCAGCTTCTCAATAATGTACTGGTCGGAGCATCCCAGTTCCTGACAGGTTTCGATAAGGCCTTTCGCTCCTTTGACCTCTCCCCTGGCTTCTCCCTTAGCTTCCCATTCCATGAACATGTCGTCAAAAATTGTTTCCATTGTAATGTCCTCTCTTTCATATTTGTTGTAGTCAATCGCCGTCCCCAATACCCCTGCAAGAGTGATCAGAACTTTTTTTGATGGTCTGTGCTCATCAGCGTATTGCTTCAGCTTCGCTTTCCCCTCCCTGGAGGATAGCTTACTGTTCAGGGCGATCTGCAGCATTCGGAAGAAATGAATGTTGTTAGTGTTATGCAACTTTAGCTCGCAATCACGGGCTTCTATAAGAAGGAATGGATGGTCGCTGACGTAGCCTTTCAATGGGGAGGGAATGTCCAGTATATCTTTCAGGTTTGAGGGTCCGTCCCAGGCTTCCTTATTGTAGTATAACACAATGGTAACAACAGGCATAAACCGATCCTCTTTTCTCATGGAGGACAGATATTCGTTTCCTTTCAGACTATCGGTGCCGGTGTACCTTTCTGAGTTTTTGCGAAGCTGTTTGTCATATGTACCGTAATTGTATCCCATGACTTTCACAGGCATGGAATAGTTGATATAGCTCTGTGATTCCAGACAGAACAGCGCGGGTTTGGCACCGGAGTCTGCTGACAGCAGCTGTATTTTGATGTTGTCACGGAAATTTTCAAAGGAGGATGTCTTTTCCTTATTTTCAAGCACAACTGCGGCAGCCGTGTCTCTTTCCGTATCGTTCAGGGAATGGATGACACAGTCCCCGTCAAATAGCACGGCATTAAAAAAATCCGTGAACTCGTCATCACCGTCCCAGTAATTCTTCAGAACAACATCAGGTGTTAATTTCTCTTTCAAAACAGCAGGGTTCTCCTTCCTGCAGCATCAGAATACCACAAAAATAAGTAAACATCAACCGCAAATTCCGACATGCGTGGACTTTATTTGCATGCCTTTACCCTATATATGCATGGAAGAGTCGAATCGTCACAGGATATTTTATTAAATTTTGGTGAACCATGTTATAATTGAGAAACCGTAAATTACTAAAATTTGGTTGATAGACAGAAATAATACGGGTAAAATAAAGTCAGACTTTAGATTTATCGGAAAGCGGGGAGCATATATTCTGCTCTTTCATCTGCTGATACCTTTCATCTGTTGATACCTGGGTCAAATACTTTTGATCCTGACGTTGTCTTTTTTAAAGAAAAAGTATTTTTCAGTGTATTTTTCATATATAAAAAAAGACAGAAGGGCCGGATTCTATCATTGGTAGAGTCCGGCCCCTTCGCGTATGTATCTGTATTTTCCGGGTTAAAGCCTCCACGGGATTTCGTGCCCTGTCAGACCGCCATCTTTTTGACCTGGGCCAGCGCCTTCTCCACAGGCGGCAGCTTGATGATGATCACGGTGATCAGGCCCTCCGCCAGGATGAAGGAGTAATTATATATAACAGGATAGAGGGCGGTCAGCGACTGTGGGAAGTTCTCCGGCATGTAATCCATCCAGTACAGATAGCCGCCCAGCGCGTGGAAAGCGCCCCGGACAAGGATGCCCAGCAGATAGTCCTTGAGAAGGGCGTTCTTTTTGCTTTTGTAAAAGAGGCCGGACAGGCCCAGGCCGGCGAAGGCGAAAATGTAGTCGCAGCAGACCTGGAAGGGCGCCAGAACGTAGGGCTCCTGTAAAAACTGCAGGATTCCGTAGGCCAGGCCGGTCATAATGCCCACGCCGGGGCCGTACCAGCACCCGATCAGGCAGACGAAAAGCATGCTGCACAGGGTCACGGAGCCGCCGTAGGGCAGAGCGAAGAGCTTGATGTAGGAAGTGACGAAGGCCAGCGCCAGAGCGGCGGCGCAGAAGACCAGCTGCTTGGTGGACAGCTTCTGGTGGCTGCTTTTGCCGTAAAGGAATACGGCTCCTAACAATAAAGCGGCGGCGATGATGCCGAACAGCACATAGCCGAATGTGGTGAGACCGAGATCTGAGTTGACGATTGACATAAAAAAATCCTCCTTTGGTATAGTGGAGGAAGCAGCGGGATGGCGGCGCGGCGGGAGCTTATCGCGGGATGATACAGAGGGAAAAATCCGCTGCATCAAAAAGCGCCGGGCGCGTGCCATATGGTTGCCTCCTTACGCCGGTATTACCCGGTTCAAGTGATAAGGGTCAGGGCAGTCCGGCGTACGCTTGCGCGCCGGCCCATTCTCAGCGATTGCTCCCCTGGCAAAAATCCGGATATTCATCGGAACAGGAACCGCGGTCAGGATCGAATGACCCCGCTCAGATCGGCAAAAGGGGCAGGCGGTTTTGCAGCCATTGCCCCGGCTTTGTCCCGGTCAATATCCGGAGATAAATGTAAAATAATTTCGTGGATATGTCAAGAGAATTTTGATGAGTGGCTGTGATTTGTAGCATTACGAAGTCATGATATGCGGATACTCAGGATTCGCAGTATGGAGTGGGAAAAGAAATATCTGTTTTGTGATTTCTGTGCAATAGAGATGATACCGGCAACGAAACCGCCACCGGCAGTTCCGCTGCATGCCGGGCAAAAGAAAAAAGGAAACCTGTGCTGAAATACCGGGCTGAAATACCGGCTGTTGTGCCTTGTCTGAATTCGGAGACTGTGATATAATGACCGGCGAATTGGATCATGAGCGTTCTTTGCTCATGATATCATTCCATTGTTTTACGGGGATGAAAACACATATATTTTAAATCAGGAGGAGAATAACGTGAAATACGAAAATAACAGAATAACCGATTTACAGATCGCGTACATCGGCGGCGGATCCAGAGGCTGGGCCTGGACCTTTATGACGGATCTGGCTATGGATGACTCGCTTAGCGGCACCATCCGGCTCTATGATATCGATGAGGAGGCCGCGCATAATAACGAGGTCATCGGCAATCATCTGACCGCCAGGCCGGATGCCGTGGGCAAATGGCTTTACACGACATGTAAGACCATCGGGGAAGCGCTGACAGGGGCGGATTTTGTGGTGATTTCCATTCTGCCGGGCACCTTTGATGAAATGCAGTCCGACGTTCATCTGCCGGAGCGGCTGGGAATTTATCAGTCCGTGGGCGACACGGCGGGCCCCGGCGGCACCATCCGCGCCCTGCGCACCCTGCCCATGTTTGTGGGCTTTGCGGAGGCTATCAGAGAGTATGCTCCCGACGCCTGGGTGATCAACTATACCAACCCCATGTCCCTGTGCGTGAAGACGCTGTGCTATGTTTTCCCGCAGATCAAGGCCTTTGGCTGCTGTCATGAGGTGTTCAGCACCCAGAAGGTTTTAAAGGGCATCTGCGAGGAAACCTTTGGCCTGGAAAATATTGACCGCAGGGATATCCACGTCAACGTGCTGGGAATCAACCACTTCACCTGGTTTGACCAGGCATCCTACAGGGGGATTGATCTTTTTCCGGTTTACCGGGATTATGTGGAGGAGCATTATGAGGAGGGGTACGACGCGGTGGACTCCAACTGGGCCAACAATACCTTTGCCTGCGCCCATCGGGTGAAATTTGACCTGTTTCGCCGCTATGGCCTGATCGCCGCGGCGGGGGACCGGCATCTGGCGGAATTTATGCCCGGCGATGAGTATCTGAAGGATCCGGAGACGGTGAAGAGCTGGAAATTCGGCCTGACCACCGTGGACTGGAGAAAAGAGCATTTGCAGAGGCGCCTGGAGAGAAGCAGGCGGCTTGCCGGCTTTGAGGAGGAGGTGGAGCTAAAGCCCACCGGCGAGGAAGGCATTCTCCTGATCAGGGCGCTGTGCGGACTGGACCGGGTGATAAGCAACGTCAATATTCCCAATACCGGCCTGCAGATTCCCAATCTGCCCGCCTCCGCGGTGGTGGAGACCAACGCGGTGTTTGGCCGTGATTCCATCAAGCCTCTGATCGCGGGACCGGTGCCGGAGAACATTCGCAGCCTGCTCATGCCGCATATTGAAAATCATGAATATACCCTGAAGGCCGCCCTGACCTGCGACAGAGAGCTTGTCTATCAGGCGTTCCTGAATGATCCGCTGGTGAAAGGCCGGGCGTCTGAGGCGGAGGTGAAAAAGCTGGCGGACGATATGATTGCCAATACTGTGAAGTATCTGCCGGAGGGCTGGCAGTAAAAAGACGGGCTGCCTGTCAATGATAAAGAAGCAGGAAACAATAACACAGACAGAGACAGCAGTCCGCCATTTAAAATGTATTTATACAGTGTATTATGAAGGAGGGATTTTTTACAGAGGAGCGAAAGTATAATACAGATGAATAAACAGACAGAATCTCCATAAAATCTTGTAAAAGCTTGCTTCAAAAAGGTCGATATATCGACCACATTCCATAAATATTTGTGTTATACTCCGTTCAGGGTGCAGGAGTTGAAAAGAACAATTTTCAGGAAAAACACGCTGCCTGAGTTTTATTTTTTGATGCTCAGGAGCCGCCGCGAAACGGATGTGTTCGCTGGAGCGTAAATCGCGGAAGGAACACTTTTTCAATCCGATTATCCAGAACAAAGTGCATTTGAAATGGTTAAGCAAATATCTTGGAATAGAAATCGGCCAGTTATATTCATATATCGTTTTCAGTGACAGATGTACATTGAAGGATATTACATTGACCAGCGGCCGGCAAAATGTCATAAACAGATATGATATTTTGCCGGCAGTAAGTTCCAACGCGAAAGCTGTACATTCTTTTCGTATGTCTCTGTTGATCTGATGATGTACAGGAATCTGAAAGAACAATATAAACATAAATGAACAGGGGATGGAATGGTGTTGTACATTGCGGTCTGTGATGACGAACCGGTTTTTACGGAGCATATCCGGAATTTACTTGTTTCGGACAGTATTTTAAAAGGTTATGAATTGGATATCGATATTTATCAAAGCGGCGAAGCGCTTCTCAAAGCCTGGGAAAATGGCTGTCTGTTTGATGTGATTTTTCTGGATATTCTGCTGGATGCGGGGATGCCGCAAAAACGCATTCAGGGAGAAAGTGTATCTGAAAATCAGGGAACCAATGGAACTTTGAACGGTTTTGAAACAGCTGAACTTTTGCGCAAAGCCGGGTGCGGCTCGCTCCTTGTGTTTCTGACCAGCCTCTCCTCCTATGTGCAGAAAGGCTATGAGGTCAGGGCGTTTCGATATCTGTTAAAAAGTCAGATGGAGTTAGAAATCACAAGGGTGATGGAGGACTGCCGCAGGGAACTGGCCGCGGAGGATTATTTTCAGTTTACCTGCGAGCGGGAAACCTGCCGGGTCAGAAAAAAGGATATTTATTATCTGGAGAGCAATAAGAGAATGGTATATCTGCATACGGAAAAGCAGACGTATCATTTTTATCGGAAGCTGGATGAGTTGGAGGCGGAGTTTTGCAGCGACGCTTTTCTTCGCTGCCACAAAAGTTATCTGGTGCAGATACGCCATGTGGCAGGGTGGAAGGAAAAGCAGCTGCGGATGGAAAATGGAGCGGTGATTCCGATCAGCAGGGCTTACAGGGATGAGGTGAACCGGAGGCTTTTGCTGGACGGAGTCGGTTGATAGCGGTGATGGGAGAGAAAAGTGGAGCTACAGTTTGGTGTTTTTATATACATAGTGAACCTGCTCTTTTATATGATGAAATTATGCGTCGAAGCCCGTCGGAAGAGCGGCGCTTTTTCAAAGAAAGCGGCCGGGCTGCTTCGGCGTTTTTTGCGCTATCAGATTTACAGTATCGGTGTGATCCGCCTTTGCACCGTTGTCATTTCCGGCGTGCGGGCCGGTGGAGAAATCAGTTCTCTATTGTTGTACATGCAGATTTTGATGACAGAGGCACTGCTGTTTCCCTGTTTTCTGCCAATCCGGACGGAGGAACTGACGGAACTGGTTACGAGCGGGAATCTGAATGGGACAGAGACAGTGCAGGATGAGCGAAGTTTTTTGGAGCAGCAGGAAAAGGAGACCGGCTGGATCTGGAATTTGTGTCTGGCTTTGCAGATGCTGCTGCTGATTTTTGCCATGACGCTGCCGTTTTATCTGTCTTTCGCGGTGGTTTGTGGCCTGCTTTTACTTTTCTTTGCCTCAGAATATGCGTATGGCCGCTGTCAGAAAAAGGCTATGCTGGCAAAACAGGAGGAGACTCAACGCATGCGTGAGCAAAAGGAGTATTCTTATTTAAAGAGTGTGGATGAGCAGTACCAGCAGACCAGGGAGCTGTGGCATGATCTGAAAAATCAGCTCGGGGTGCTGGAACTTTTGGCAAAAGATCATAGATACGAAGAGATGGAGGAGTATCTGGACAGTTTTCAAAAGGACGCGGAGGCAAGAATGCTGCCCATTCGGAGCGGCTCAAGCGCTGTGGACGCGATATTAAGCCGCAAAATTTATCAGGCAAAGAGAGAGGATATTTCTGTCACGGTGGAAGTCTGTCCGCTTTCAGAGCTGAGGGATGCTACGAATGATTTTTGCACGGTGCTGGGAAATCTGCTGGATAATGCCATCGAGGCATGTGAAAAGCTGGAGAGCGGGAGCTTTATCCGGATTTTCATTCGCAGGCAGGAGACGTTTTATGATATTCGTGTGGTGAATTCCGCATCGGAAGAACTGTCTTCTGCAAAGGAAGACAAAGATAATGTCGTTGGTCACGGGCTGGGGCTTAGGAGCGTGGAGCGGATTGCTCATCGGTATGGAGGAAGTCTGGCTGTCAACAGAGAGTCAGGAGCTTTCACAGCGGTGGTCAGGATGGAATTTGGAGTTTGACGAGTCGGGTTACCCCTTTTCTGGCGGCTTTGAACAGAAATCCCGAAAATGACATTTTTTCGGTTAAAAATGACAGAATCGTTCGAGGCATGCAAATGCCATGCTAAGATACAGGCGAAAGGGAGGAGGACGCCTGAGAATGAAGATATTGAGAAATTGCTGGATGTCCGTGAGATATGCCTTCCGGTACGCGTCGGTGAATGCCGCGCTGCTGGTGTTGGGCTACAATATCCCCGGGCTTTTTTCAGGTCTGCAGATCGTGGTGATACAAAGGCTGGTGGACAGCGGCATTTTGTACGCGCAAAGCGGCGATGGTTTTCGCCAGATGTTGATTTACGGCATCTGTCTGGTGGGAATGATGTTCTCCTGGGGCGTGCTGCAAAAATTTGCGGGATATGAGAGAACGCCTATCGAGGCAAAACTGACCGAGAAGCTTTCGCCTGTAGTCATGGAAAAAATGGAAAATCTGGAGTACAGCGTTTTTGAGGATCAGGGGGCGCAGGAGGTTTTACAGCGGATGAGCAGGGAGCGTGAGCCGGTAAATACGCTGTGTGATGTGTTCATTTATACGGTTATGACGGTGCAGATGCTTGTATCCATCGGTTCCATGCTCTGGGTCTATATGACGATTTCCGTCTGGACAGGTCTGGGACTTATACTGCTGGCAGTGCCGATGATGTTTATGAATTATGCTTCCGCTTATATTGTGGATCAGGTGATGCGTGACACAGCTGGTCAGCAGAAAAAAATGTCTGATCTGAAAAATCTTCTCTCCAATAAGCACGCGATCTATGAGATGAAGGTTTTTAACAGTTATGAGCTGATGGAAGAAAAATGGAACCGATACAGCGGCGAGGTGCTTCAGGAAACCATGAAAGAGGGTCAGAAAGCGACCGTGATGAGCGGCGGCAGTCAGGCCCTTGGAGTGGTATATTCGGTCTTTCTGATTATTACGCTGGCATGGTCTTTTCTGCATGGAACGGTTACCCTGGGACAGTTTACCGCGGCCATCAATTCAGCCCCCTCCCTGACCACCAAAATCAAGAACTCCTCCTGGCAGGTGGCCAGAATGATGGAATACGCCAAACGTCTGGATTATTTCCGGGATTTTCTGGCACTGCCTGAGAGAAGGGATCGAAGAAATGTGACTGCCGTTTCTCATCAGGATATTGCTTTTGAGGGCGTCAGCTTTACCTATCCGGGAACGGACCGGCAGGTTTTAAAGCACGTCACATTCCGGATCAAAGAGGGAGAGCGGGTCGCTTTTGTGGGTGAAAACGGAGCCGGGAAATCCACTATTATCAAGCTGCTGTGCGGATTATATGAACCGGATGGCGGCAGAGTGATGATCGGCGGCGTGAATGTGCGTGATTTAAGCGATGAACTGCGCAGAAAGTTTCTGACAGTGGTGTTTCAGGATTTCGGCTGTTATGAACTGACTCTTCGGGAAAATGTGGCTTTTGGGAATCTGCAGTATCTGCATGAGGATGAAATCATCCGGGAGGTGCTTTTGGTGGCGGGCGGCGAAGAACTGCTAAAAGAGGGTGGCCTTGACAGAAACCTGGGACATCTGAAGGCGGATGGAGTGGATCTGTCCAAAGGGCAGTGGCAACGCCTTGCCACGGCCAGAGCTTTTTTATCAGATGCGTCTTATGTGATTCTGGATGAACCAACAGCTTCCCTGGATCCGGTGGCGGAAAGCCGGATGTATGAGAACTTTGCGCAGATTTTCCACAAAAGAGGCACTATCATGATTTCGCACAGGCTGGCCAGTGCCAGGATGGCGGATCGTATTCTGGTGCTGGACGGAGGTCGGATTGTGCAGTCTGGAAGTCATGCGGAACTGATGGAACAGGAGGGCCTCTACCGGACCATGTATCTGGCTCAGAGCTCCTGGTATGCGGATAAGGAGGCGGGTGATGAAGATTGAAACAGATAATGCCAGCCGAAGCATTTACAATAAAATGGAAAAACCTGTCCGGTATCTGAAATGTTGTCTGCGGGACATGATACAGTTTTCGCGGCTTTATTATATGGTTTATCTTATAGTCATTGTGGTGGAGATGGCCACCAGTATCGCAATTCCACTGGTGATAGCCAATATTTTTGAGCTGGTTTCTGATATGAATGCGATACAGACGCAGCGCTTCTGGTTTCAGATTTTCATGCTCAGTGCGTTGATCGGACTTCCGCAGCTGTCATCCGTTGTGGATAGATGGATGCTGACCTATTCGCATGCCAGAAAAGAGCAGTATTTTGGCTGGAAGATGTTCCACCATGCCAGTCATATCAGTCTGGAGGAGATGGAAAAGCCTGGCGTTCTGGATACTTTTCAGAAAGCGGAAGCAGCGTACTCAGATTATGAGGCGCTGACAGAGTTCCCACTGATGCTGATGGACGTGTTGAATCATGTTGTCACCTGCATCGGCTGTATGGTGGTGCTGGCAAAATTTTCTCTTTTCCTGCTGCCGAGCGCCATTTTCAGTTTTATTCCGCGCTTCGTGATGACACTGCACCGGCAGGGAAAGGAGCGCGACATCACCCGCGCCCAGGCACCGCTGCATCGCAGGATTCATTATCTGTGGAGACTTTTCTGCAACAAGGACTCTGTGAAAGAAATGCGGGTGCTGGGATTCTCTTCCTACCTGAAAGAAAAGTGGGCGGAGGATAACGGGCAGGTGGTGGAGGAGCTTGTGAAAGTCAGACGAAAAGACCGACAGCTGGCTGTCATTGGAGTGGCCGTGAAAAACATCGGTTTTGCGGTTAATATTCTGATTTCCCTGGTTCTTTTGCTGCATGGCGAGATTGCAATCGGTGTTTTCGCGGCCTGTTTCTCCGCGGTCAGCACCCTGGAGAGCAGACAGCTTTCGCTTTTTTCAGAGATTCCGACCGTACTGCAGATGTATTACCGGGTGGAGGAATATTATGATTTCTTTGAATTAAAGTCACAGCCTGATGGAGAGGAAAGCTATCGGCCTTTTGAGCGGGAAATACGATTGCAGGGTGTGCATTTTCAATATCCAGGGGCTAAGACAGAGGCCTTAAAGGGCGTGGATCTGACCATCCGTAAAGGAGAACATGTGGTGATTGTGGGAGAAAACGGCTCCGGTAAGACTACTCTTTCCAAAGTGATTTCAGGTGTTTATCAGCCCTCGTCAGGGAGCGTTTTTTATGATGAGCAGAATGTGGAAACACTGCGTCGTAAGGAATTGTTAAAGGATATTTCTATTGTGCCTCAGGACTTTGTCCATTATCATTTTACGATGCGGGAAAATATTTGCATCAGCGACCTTGCTGCCATTTCAGATGAAAAGCGGCTGGCCAGGGTAATTGAGAATGCCGGGATGCAGGAGTTGATAGAAAGCATCGGCGGAGTGGATGTGCAGATGGGCCGGGAATTCGGTGGCCGGGAGCTGTCCGGCGGCGAGTGGCAGAAGACTGCCATTGCCCGCGGCCTGTTTAAGGAATGCCCGTTGATGATCCTGGATGAGCCAACCAGCGCTCTGGATCCGCTGGTGGAATACGAGATCCTGATCCGTTTTCTGGAGCTTACCAGGGATCGCACGGCAGTCATCATTTCTCATAGAGTGGGTATCTGCCGTACAGCTGACAGGATTGTGGTCATGAAGGACGGCCGCGCCGTGGAGACAGGAACGCATGAGGAACTGCTGGCAGCGCAGGGCGATTATGCAAAAATCTGGCGGGAACAGGCGAAGTGGTATCAGGGGTGAGAGCGGCGCGAATGTTTTTCGGATTTCAGGAGCGCGAAGCGCGGACACCCGTAGGGCGCTCTGTGAGGAAATCCGAGTGTCATATCCTTTTGTCGTTTTAATCATGATATTGAGCAATTGGGTTATCGGACTGATTTTTTGCTTGCAATCTGTTTCACGATGTGTTATTCTTTTGCAAGAATGCAGTGAAGGAGACTCCTTTCAGGGGAAACGACAGGAATACGGCGTCACCGACTGAGAGCGCCGTTTGCGGAAGCTGATATGGGGAACACTCTGGAGCAGACAGTCTGAAAGCATTGCCCCTGACAGGGGATGGCGTAGGGCTGTACGGCAGCCGTCCGTTATGCGGTTTTGAGGCAGAGCGATCTGTGAATGCGGGTGGTACCGCGGATAAGTATGACTATTCGCCCCGGATATGGTTTTGGCTATGTCCGGGGCTGTTTGCATTGAACACTCAGTGAGGCGGAGCCTCTGGCGGACACTTGCACGGCATGCCCTACGGGCAGAACTTCGCTTCATCTGAGCATTTCAAAAAGGAGATTATTATGAAAAACTGTTATCGTGACCTGACGCTGAAGGAAATGACGGAGGACCGCATCGGAGAGAGCCTGCGGGTGGCCGGCTGGGTGGAGAATATTCGCGACCACGGCGGCGTCTCCTTTGTGGATCTGCGGGATATGTACGGCGTGCTCCAGATCGTTATGAGGGACACCTCCCTTCTGCGCGGCCTGGCCAAAGAGATGTGCATTTCCGTGGAGGGCACAGTGGAAAAAAGAGATGAGGATACCAACAATCCCCGCATTCCCACCGGCACCATCGAGCTGGAAGCCCATAGCGTGGAGGTACTGGGCCGGGTCTACCGCCCTCTTCCCTTTGAGATTATGACCTCTAAGGAGACCAGGGAGGATCTGCGCCTGATGTACCGCTACCTGGACTTAAGAAACGCGAAGGTCAGGGACAACATTATTTTCCACTCTCAGGTTATCGCCTTTCTGCGGCAGAAAATGACGGAGCTGGGCTTTCTGGAGATCCAGACGCCGATTTTGTGCGCGTCCAGTCCGGAGGGGGCCAGGGACTTTATTGTGCCCTCCCGCAAATATAAGGGAAAGTTTTACGCTCTGCCCCAGGCGCCCCAGCAGTACAAGCAGCTGCTGATGGCCTCCGGCTTTGACAGATATTTTCAGATCGCGCCCTGCTTCCGGGATGAGGACGCCAGAGCGGACCGCTCCCCGGGGGAATTTTACCAGCTGGACTTCGAGATGAGCTTCGCCACCCAGGAGGATGTGTTCGCGGTGGGAGAGGAGGTCCTTTCCGCCACCTTTGAAAAATTCGCGCCCGAGGGCTATGAGATTACGCCCGCGCCCTATCCGGTTATCAGCTACAGGCAGGCCATGCTGGAGTTTGGCACGGATAAGCCGGATCTGAGGAATCCGCTGCGGATTCTGGATCTGACGGACTTTTTCCAGAAATGTACCTTCCGCGCCTTTTTGAAAAAAACAGTCCGCGCCATCACGGTTCACGCGGAAATGAGCAAGGGCTTCCATGAAAAGCTGCTGCAGTTCGCGGTTTCCCTGGGAATGGGCGGCCTGGGCTATCTGGAGGTGATGGAGGACTTATCCTACAAGGGCCCCATCGACAAATTTATTCCGGGAGAATTAAAAGAAGAGCTGAGGACGTTGGCGGGACTGAAGCCCGGCGATACCATCTTCTTTATCGCGGACAGGGAGGACATGGCCAATTATTACGCTGGCAAAATCCGCAATGAGCTGGGCGACAAGCTGGGGCTGACAGAAAAAAAGGCTTTCCGCTTCTGTTATGTCAACGACTTCCCCATGTATGAGCCGGACCCGGAGACCAGAAAGATCGGCTTCACCCACAACCCCTTCTCCATGCCCCAGGGCGGGCTGGAAGCACTGGAAACGAAAAATCCGCTGGAGGTGCTGGCCTATCAATACGATATTGTGTGCAACGGCGTGGAGCTGTCCAGCGGCGCGGTGCGTAACCATGACATGCGGATCATGGAGAAGGCCTTTGAGATAGCGGGCTACGACAAGGAGACCCTGAAGACCAAATTCGGAGCTTTATACGAGGCATTTCAATTCGGCGCGCCGCCCCACGCGGGCATGGCGCCCGGCATCGACCGGATGCTGATGCTGCTGAGGGAGGAGAGCAATATCCGGGAGGTTATCGCTTTCCCACTTAACAGCTCCGCCCAGGATCTGATGTGCTCCGCCCCCGGCGAGGTGACAGAGCAGCAGCTGAGAGAGGTGCATATCAAAGTCAGGGATTAGCTTTTGAGAAGAAAAGAAGCGGGGAATGTCATGGAAAGCCGTAAAACAGGCGCTTTTCAAAAGATGATGCCGTAAGCAGCGGCGGATGCTGCGAAGGAAGGGAGTGGAATAGATGGCAAATGTGATTTCGGATGAGACCATCGAATATGTCAGCATTTTGGCAAAGCTGGACCTTGATGAGGAGCAGAAAGAGGCGGCCAAAAGGGACATGGGCCGGATGCTGGATTATATTGATCAATTAAATGAGCTGGACACGGAGGGCGTGGAGCCCATGTCCCATGTGTTCCCGGTGCAGAATGTGTTCCGGGAGGATGTGGTGACCAACGGGGATGACAGCGAGAGGCTTTTGTCCAACGCGCCGGAGGAGCAGGATAACATGTTTGTAGTGCCGAGGACGTTTGAGTAGGGGAAAATGCAAAGAGTCGCGGAAAATAATAATTGTTTTGCTCAACAGTTTATATATTTCCCGCTCTGTTTTGCAAAATTTCACAGGGAGTGGATTGTGATAATGGAAAGTAGGAAATCTAAATTATTGGATATGACTGCGATAGAGTTGTCTTGTGCAATTCGTGAAGGCCGGACGACTGCTCCGGAAGCGCTCTCGGCGGTCTTTGAGCGGATCGAGGAGAAGGAAGAAGCGTATCACTGCTATATTACAATTGAAAAAGAAAAAGCCATGCGAAGCGCCGTAGAGGTGCAGGCGAAAATCGAGGCCGGGGAGCTGACGGGGCCCTTAGCCGGGGTGCCGGTGGCAATCAAGGACAATCTCTGCACGGAGGGAACGCTGACCACCTGCGGCTCCAGAATTCTGGGGAATTTTGTACCCACCTTCTCCACGGAGGCGGTGGAGCTGTTGAAAAAAGCGGGGGCGGTGATCATCGGCAAGACCAACATGGATGAGTTTGCCATGGGTTCCACCACAGAGACTTCTTATTTTGGCGTAACCAGAAATCCGGCGGATATCACCCGGGTGCCGGGGGGCTCCTCCGGCGGTTCTGCCGCCGCCGTGGCCGCGGGAGAGTGTTTTTTTGCTCTGGGCTCCGATACCGGCGGCAGCATCCGCCAGCCCGCGGGATACTGCGGCGTGGTGGGAATGAAGCCCACCTACGGCACTGTTTCCCGGTATGGTCTGGTGGCCTACGGCTCCTCTCTGGACCAGATTGGCCCGCTGACCAGGGATGTGGAGGACTGCGCCGCGGTGCTGTCCGCGATTGCCTCCCATGACGAGAAGGATTCCACCTCCATGAAGCGGGAGGACACGGATTTTATGTCGGCTCTCGTAAAAGACGTGAGGGGGATGAAAATCGGCATTCCCCGGGATTATTTTTCAGAAGGGCTGGACGGGCAGGTAAAGGACGCGGTCTTATCCGCGGCGGAGGTTTTGGAGGCAGAGGGCGCCATTCTGGAGGAGTTTGATTTAAGTCTGGTGGACTACGCCATTCCCGCCTACTATACCATCGCGGCGGCGGAGGCCAGCTCCAATCTGGAGCGCTTCGATGGCATCAAGTACGGCTACCGCGCGGCGGGGGAGGGCATGGGCCTCCATGAAATGTACAAAAAAACCCGCTCCGAGGGCTTCGGCGAGGAGGTCAAGCGCCGGATCATGCTGGGCAGCTTCGTCCTCAGCAGCGGTTATTATGACGCCTATTATCTGAAGGCTCTGAAGGTCAAGGCCATGATCAAACAGGCTTTTGACCAGGCGTTTTCCAGATATGATATGATCCTGGGACCGGTTTCCCCGACCACGGCGCCGAAGCTGGGCGAGAGCCTTTCCGATCCTCTGAAAATGTATCTGGGCGATATTTACACGATCTCCGTGAATCTGGCGGGGCTGCCGGCCATCAGCCTGCCCTGCGGGAGGGACGGTCAGGGACTGCCCATCGGCCTGCAGCTGATCGGAGACTGTTTTTCGGAGAAAAAGCTGCTGCAGGCGGCTTACACCTATGAGCAGACAATGAAGAATACGGAAACGAATGACATGGGAAAGAGCATTTTGAACAGGGCGGAAGCGAAGGATGGAAAAAACAGTCAGACCGGGAAAAACGGAAATATGACAGACGATAAAGCAGGCATTGTGACTTCAGCCGGAAAGGAGGCCTGACCATGGCAAAACAGTATGAAACCGTGATTGGCCTGGAGGTTCATGTGGAGCTTGCCACAAAGACCAAGATTTTCTGCGGCTGCTCCACCGCCTTTGGAGGGGCTCCCAACACCCACACCTGCCCGGTCTGCACGGGGATGCCGGGAAGTCTTCCTGTATTGAATAAAAAAGTGCTGGAGTATGCCGTGGCCGTGGGTCTGGCCACTAACTGCGACATCACCCGTTACTGCAAATTTGACCGGAAAAATTATTTTTACCCGGATAACCCCCAGAATTACCAGATCTCCCAGCTTTATCTGCCCATCTGCCGGAATGGATGGGTAGAGATCGAGACCAAAGACGGCAAAAAGAAAGTGGGAATCCATGAGATTCACATGGAGGAGGACGCGGGCAAGCTGGTCCATGACGACTGGGCGGATCGGACGCTGGTGGATTACAACCGTTCCGGCGTCCCCCTGATTGAGATTGTGTCCGAGCCGGACATGCGCTCCGCCGAGGAGGTCATTGCCTATCTGGAAAAGCTGAGGATGCTGATTCAGTATCTGGGGGTCAGCGACTGCAAGCTTCAGGAGGGCAGCATGCGGGCGGATGTGAATCTGTCCGTGCGGGAGGCGGGCGCGTCCGGATACGGCACCCGCACGGAGATGAAAAATTTAAATTCCTTCCGCACCATCTCCCATGCCGTCGCCTGTGAGAGAGAACGCCAGATCGATCTGATAGAATCCGGCAAAAAGGTGGTCCAGGAGACCCGGCGCTTTGACGATAACAAGGGGGAATCCTACCCCATGCGAAGCAAGGAGGACGCCCAGGATTACCGTTATTTCCCGGACCCGGATCTGACGCCCGTCCAGGTGGACGATAGCCTTTTACAGGAAATAAAGGACAGACAGCCGGAATTCCGGGAGGAAAAGATGGCCCGTTACGCCGAGGAGTTTGCCCTGCCGGCCTATGACATTGAGATTCTGACCGGTGAAAAAGCCCTGGCGGATCTTTTTGAGGCCGCCACAGCCATCTGCGGAAAGCCCAAGCAGGTATCCAACTGGCTCATGGGCGAGACCCTGCGCCTGTGCCGGGAGAAAAACATGGATACTTCCGATCTGCGGTTCAGCCCCGAAAACCTGGCGAAGCTGATCGGCCTGACAGAGCAGAAGGCCATCAACGGTTCCGTGGCCAAGGAGGTATTCGAGGTCATGTTTGAGGAAAATATAGATCCGGTCAGCTATGTGGAGGAAAAGGGATTAAAGACTGTCGGCGATGAGAGACTCTTAAGAAAAGTCGTGGAAGAGGTGCTGGCCGCCAACCCCCAGTCTGTTTCAGACTATAAGGGCGGCAAGCAGAAAGCCCTGGGCTTTTTAGTGGGACAGACCATGAAGGCCATGAAGGGCAAGGCCGATCCGGCGATGGTGAACCGGCTGCTGAAGGAAGCGTTGGATTAAGAAAAAAGAGCGGGTGGACGCTGTGCGTCCACCCGCGATTCATTCCTCAGATTTCCTCCCCCGCCTTATACCGCGCCACCACCCGGTGAATTCTCGCCACCGGGTCCAGCAGCTCGCTGATGGACGAATCGTGATTCAGCGTGTCAATCAGATAAGCGATATACTTGCTTAAATCCGTACTCAGATACCATTCCTTCTCCAAAAGCTCCGGCTTCTGATAAATCAGATTGGTGGTCAGCACCCGGGTGATGATCCCATCCTCGTATGCTTTGTCAAAGGCATCCAGCCCGCCGGTAAACAGGCCGAAGGTGGCAAAAATGAAGATCCTGGCGGCCTTTCGCTCTTTCAGGGCGGCGGCTACCTCCAGGACGGACTCGCCGGAGGAGATCATGTCGTCAATGATGATCATGTCCTTGCCCTCCACATCGGAGCCCAGAAACTCGTGGGCCAGGATGGGATTGCGTCCGTTCACCACCCGGGTATAATCCCGGCGCTTATAAAACATTCCCATGTCCAGACCAAGCACGTTGGCCACATAGATGGCCCGCTTCATGCCGCCCTCGTCTGGGGAGATGACCATCATATGGGAGGCGTCAATCTGCAGATCCCTGACATGGCGGAGCAGATTTTTGATAAACTGGTAGCTGGCCGGCACGTTCTCAAAGCCGTTTAACGGGATGGCGTTCTGCACTCTGGGATCGTGGGAGTCAAAGGTGATGATGTGGTCCACACCCATCCGCACCAGTTCCTGCAGGGCGATGGCGCAGTCTAAAGATTCTCTGGCGCTTCTCTTGTGCTGCCTGCTCTCATAAAGATAGGGCATGATGACGGTGATCCGTCTGGCCTTGCCTCCCACGGCGGCGATGATGCGCTTTAAGTCCTGATAATGGTCGTCGGGGGACATGTGGTTATCATCCCCGAACAGGGAGTAGGTCATGCTGTGGTTGGTCACATCCACCATGATGTAAAGGTCGTAGCCGCGCACGGATTCCAAAATGACGCCCTTGCCCTCCCCGGAACCGAAGCGGGGTGTATTGGCTTTCAGAAGATAGGTTTTTCTCTGGTAGCCGGCAAAGGGAAGGCTGTCCTTGTGCTCGCTTTCCCGCTCCTCTCTCCATTTCACCAGATAGGCGTCCACCTTCCGGCTTAAATCCTCACAGCTTCTCAGCGAGATAATGCCAAGGGTCCCTACAGGTATAGTATTCAGGTTGCGTTCTTCTTCGGCGATGGCCAATGCTTAATCCTCACTTTCATGTTGTATTCGCTGCAAAATCCGGATGTCAGGCCCGGACAGCCTTAATATCTTGAAATTCTGAACGAGGCGGGAGGCAATCCTGTCGGAATACCGGTCCCGGATCTCGGACAGATTTAAGTTGGTGGAGATAATCGTCGCCTTCTGCCGCAGCACCCGTTCATTGATAAAGGTGAAAAGCGCGGTGGTGACAAAGCTGTTTGTCATTTCGGCGCCCAGGTCGTCGATGATGACCAGGTCATAATTGTACAGATTCTGCATTCCGCTGGAAAGAGAATCGCGGTACAGATGGTCAAAAAGAGCGGTTCCGCTGAAATAAATCACGGAATAGCCCTGATCCAGCAGCTCTTTGGCCACGCAGCCGGACAAAAAGGACTTGCCGCAGCCCACAGTTCCGTAGAGAAGCAGACTGTCCTTTTGAGTGTCAAAATGAGCCGTCATTTCCCGGCAGGCGGCTACAGCTTTCTGAAAGCGCGCCAGATCCTCCCCCTCGTAGTAGCGATAGCTCAGCGTGGAGAAATTGTGGGTTTCCAAAAGCTTCTGAATCCCGGACTGGGCGAAACGGGCCTCCCGCAGCCTGCGCTCATAGCAGGAGCAGGGCCTCCCGTCCACAAAGCCCCTGTCCTTACAGACAGGGCAGCGGTAGATGGGCTCCAGATAGTCCGCGGGGTAACCGGCGTCTGAGAGAAGCTTCTCCTTCCGGTTTCGCAGCTCCCGCATCCGGATATGGTACTCTCCGTCATCCTTCGCTTTCCCATAGAGGTCTTTCATGGCGTGCTCCATGCTCAGGGAGATAGCCTGTTCATGGATGGCGCGGCAATCAGGCAGCTTCTGAAAGATTTCAGCCTGCCTGTCAGCCTGCAGCTTCTCGTTCTGAAGGCGCAGATCCTCGTATTCCTTTGCAATTGCCTGTAAAGAGTCTGAAGCTGTGGGCAAGTCGGCGGCCTCCTTTTGCCGGTTAAAGGTTACTATTCACAGCCATTTCCCCACATGCGCAAAAGCGTCCAGCAAGCTGTCCGACGCGGCAAAAAACGCCGCTCATCTTTTTGCTTATGAGGGAAAGTGACTGCTTCACAGTCACCTTGGAAGATATAAACAGTCCCTTACAAGCACAATACGCTTGACGAGCCTGTTTATATCTCCCCAGTCGGCTGTGAATAGTAACTATGAAAGCAGCTTTTCCAGCTTGTCATAGTCGGTATCCGACTGTGTATGCTGCAAAAACGGATTGTTGGCGGCGTACGCGGGCTGGGCGGCTCTGCGGGGGGCGGCGTGGCGCTTTCTGGAATAGGCGCTGTCCGCTTTCGCGATGTCCGATACATTGCGGACGCCGGCCTGTGACCAGGAGAGCAGGATCTTGTCCGCGTACTGGAAACGGTTTTTGTCCGTGGCCAGTACCGTCCTGCGGCAGGCCTCCTCAATGACATCCGTCTCCATCATATATTCCTGATACCATTTTTGAATGTAGGCAGTCTCAGCGGGGGTGGGCTCGTTCTTTTTGCCCAGGGCGTTCATGACGCCATAGATTTGCTGGCTGTACGCCTGGTTCTGCTCCTTTGTCTCCTGAGGGGTGGTGATCCCCTGGGAAGACCAGGCAATGGCCACGGCTTCCACGTATTTGAAATTCTTTTTATTCTGAGAAGCGCAGTATTCCAGAAGGTATTCCAGAAGCTCATTGGAAAACCCCAGGTTTTTCGTGATGAAGAGCAGGGACTCCACATCCCGTGCCGTCAGGGGCTTGCCGATGAAGGATTCCGACAGAAACATCAGCTCGGAAAAATCCTTGTCCAGGGACAGCCGGTGTACCTCGTCCCGGGAGAGCCTGGGGCGGGCGGGGACGGCCGGTGATCCGGCATCGTCGGCCGGTTCGGCGGTATCCTGAACGGCGGACTGCTCCTGCGTGAGCACAAAAATCCCCTTATTCTCCCAGAATCTGACAGCTCGTCCGACGTCCTTCTCCGTCTCATTAAAAAAATCCGCCATTCTGGGAATCTGCAGCAGATCAGAATCCGCCTGATGGCGCAGAATGTACAGGTACACCTTTATCTGAAGCTCGTTGGCCTCAGGGATGACCTGGTCGATCACGGTATTGGGAATGACAGTCACCTCGGACTGGGAGGCGAGCTGGACACATGTATTTCTCATTGGGATGGCCTGCTTTTCTTTGATGAACTATAGTGTAGCACAAGAATCTCCAAATGAAAACAGGATTTTTTTACGGGATATGTGGATAATCCTGTGGATTCGACAGATTTCGCCCCTGTGGAATTGTGGATAACCTAAGCCCGGATCAGCGCCTCACCCACTTTTACGATATCTCCCGCGCCCATGGTAATGAGCATATCCCGGTGGATACATTTTTTTACCAGAAATTTTTCAATGGATTCGAAATCCGGAAGGTAGTAGCATTCCGTGCCCAGCGCGGAGATCTTCCGCTGCAGGTCGGCGGAGCTGATTCCCAGATTGTCCGTCTCCCTGGCGGGATAGATGTCCGAGAGCACCACCACGTCCGCCCTTGCCAGGGCGCGGGCAAAGTCCTCCATCAGGGCCTTGGTCCGGGAATAGGTGTGGGGCTGGAAAACGCACCACAGCCGGTTGTGGGGGCAGTCCGCCGCGGCGGTCAGGGTGGAGGTAATCTCCGTGGGATGGTGGGCGTAGTCGTCGATGACGGTGACGCCGTTAAACTCGCCCTTGTACTCAAAGCGCCGCCTGCTGCCCTCAAAGCCGCGCAGCGCTTTCAGAGAAATCTGGCGGCTGACTCCCACAGCGTCCGCCGCCGCCAGAGCCGCCATGGCATTGTAAATATTATGTTTTCCGGGGATGCGCAGGGCAATTTCCGTCTCGCCTTCCGGCGTTATAACCCGGGCCGTGATGCCCCGCTCCCCCAGGGAGGAGATGGCAAGAGGCCAGTAGTCATTGGATGAGGCGGTGCCGAAGGTGCGCACCCGGCAGTCAAGCCCCTGCGTCAGCTGTCCGCAGTTCTCAATGTCCCTGTTGATGATCAGCAGACCGTCCGCCGGCACCTTCTGCGCGAAAAGCCGGAAGGAATGGCGGATATCCTCGAGATCTTTAAAGAAATCCAGATGGTCCTCTTCTATATTTAAAATCAGCGCGAGCTTCGGATACATGCTCAGAAAGCTGTTGGTATATTCGCAGGCCTCCGCCACAAAATAAGGGCCGTTCCCAATGCGGATATTGCCGCCGATGGAGTCAAGCATGCCGCCAATGGAGAGAGTGGGGTCGGTGTCCGCCGCCATCATGATCTCGGAGATCATGGAGGTCGTGGTGGTCTTGCCGTGGGTGCCGGAGACGGCGATGGGGCAGGGGTAATTTTTCATCAGCTGTCCTAAAAGCTCGGCCCGGCTCAGAAAAGCGAGCTTTTGCCGCATGGTTTCCACGTACTCAGGATTGTCCTTATGGATGGCGCTGGTGAAAACCACGCAGTCGATGTCCGGCGTGATATTCTCTGCCTTCTGTCCGATCAGGACCCTTGCCCCGGCCTGTGTCAGGCGTTCGGTCAGGGCGGACGCCCTCATATCGGAGCCGGAGACTGTGAATCCTCTTTTCAGTAAAATTTCCGCGAGGCCGGACATGCTGATGCCGCCGATCCCGCAGAAATAGATGTGAGAAGGTATGTTAAAATCTATCTGATACATAATATGTCCCTCATGAAATTAATGTACTGCCGTCATGGAAGACCGATGCTACCTCCCGTGAAAATCATTCTCAGGGGGAAACGGCGGTGAATGCCGGCTACCTTATTATAGCGCCAAACGCCGGAAAATACAATCAGAACGTTTGCGGCGGCTGGACATTTCCCGGAGTTTTTCCCGGAGCATATCCCGGAGTATTTTCCGGAGAGACATTTTCCGGAGCTGATATTTTCCGGAAGCGAAGAAAGCGCCGGGATGGAATTTCAGTTATGAAGAATTCTGTGAAACGGCGGCGCCTGTGAAAAGGTCTGACAAAGCTGACGGGAGTTTTTCACAGATGCCTGGGAATCGAATGTAAAAACTGCTGAAAATTTATCACAGCTAATTGTAAAATAGTGCTAAACACACAAAAAATACACAAAAAAATTTTAATTCAAAGACAAATTCTATTCACTTTTTTGAAGGAGTATGCTATAATCATTTCACTGAAATCGGGCAAATCCTTCCAGAGACCTTTGGACGCGGCGTGCAAGGGTCGATGCCCCCTGTTTCAAGAAAATCGTTGCATGTCACGTCATGGCCGTCAGGAGAGCTTTGACGGTTACGGCGCGGCAGGTGACAAAAACGGACTGGATGAGGTGATAACATGGTAAAGAAAGAAATGATTGCGATGCTGTTGGCCGGCGGACAGGGTAGTCGTCTCGGCGTGCTGACAACAAAGGTTGCAAAACCGGCGGTTTCTTTCGGCGGAAAGTACAGGATTATCGACTTCCCCTTAAGCAACTGCATCAACTCCGGCATAGATACGGTCGGCGTTTTGACCCAGTATCAGCCATTACGACTGAACAGTCACATCGGTATCGGCATACCGTGGGATCTGGACAGAAATATCGGCGGAGTCAGCGTACTTCCCCCGTATGAGAAGAGTGCGAATACCGAATGGTATACCGGCACTGCCAACGCTATTTTTCAGAATATCGACTACATTGACAGCTTCAACCCCGATTACGTCCTGATCCTTTCAGGCGACCACATCTACAAGATGGATTACGAGGTGATGCTCGACTTCCACAAGGAAAATAACGCGGCTGCGACCATCGCAGTGATGCCTGTTCCCTGGGAGGAGGCCAGCCGCTTCGGTATCATGATCACCGATGAAAACAGACAGATCGTAGACTTTGAGGAGAAACCCAAAAACCCGCGCTCCAATCTGGCATCCATGGGTATTTACATATTTAACTGGAGCGTACTGAAAGAAGCGCTGCTTGCCAACAAGAGCCAGCCGAATCTGGACTTCGGCATGCACGTCATTCCCTATGTGCATGAAAAGAAGGAGCCGCTGTTTGCTTATGAATTCAGAGGATACTGGAAGGATGTAGGAACTCTGAGCTCATACTGGGAAGCAAATATGGAACTGATCGACCTGGTTCCGGAATTCAATCTCTACGAGGAGTACTGGAAGGTTTATACCGATTCCAAGATACTCGCCCCGCAGTATGTGGGTGAGAAGGGCGTAGCCGAGAAGTCTATCATAGGCGAGGGCTCCTCCATTTACGGGGAGGTTTATAATTCTGTCATCGGCTGCAACGTGACGATTGAGGAGGGAGCGGTTGTCAGGGACTCCATCATCATGAACAATTCCACCATCGGTGCGGATACGAAGGTCAATAAGGCCGTGGTCGCCGAGGATGTGGTGATCGGCAGCAGCGTAGTGATCGGCGCCGGTGAGGAAGTCCCTAATGAGACACATCCGCATATTTACAATCAGGGCCTTGTGTGCGTCGGCGAGAAATCTGTCATTCCAAATGGTGTTACGATTGGTAAGAACAGCGTAGTTTCTGGGATTACCACTTTAGAAGACTACCCGGACAACACCATGGCTAGCGGGAAATCTCTGATAAAGGTTGGTGAATAGGACATGAGAGCAATCGGTATAATATTAGCGGGCGGCAACAGCTACAGAATGAAAGTACTGGCTCAGAACAGGGCGGTCAGCGCCATGCCTGTGGCGGGCAGCTACAGGGCGATTGATTTCGCGCTGAGCAATATGAGCAATTCCGGTGTCCAGAGCGTGCTCGTGATGACACAGTACAACGGACGCAGCCTGAACGAACACTTAAGCTCCTCCAAATGGTGGGATTTCGGGCGCAAGCAGGGCGGGCTGCAGGTTCTGACTCCTGTGATCACCGCCGACAATCCGAACTGGTACCGGGGCACGGCGGACGCCATGTATCAGGCCATGTGGAATCTCAAGCAGAGCCATGAGTCTTATGTGATCATTGCTTCCGGCGACTGCGTGTACAAGATGGATTACAATAAGGTGTTAGACTACCACATTAAAAAGAAGGCGGAGATCACTGTTGTCTGCAAGGAAATGCCTGAGGATACAAATCTTGAGAGATATGGCGTGATCCGCATGGATGACGAGTGCCGCATTACGGAGTTTGTGGAGAAGCCGGTGGCCCAGAGCGGCAAGCAGATCTCCTGCGGCATCTATGTCCTGCGCAGACGCCTTCTGATTGAGCTTCTGGAGCAGTGCGCGGAGGAGGGCAGATATGATTTCGTCCGCGACGTGCTGGTCCGTTACAAAGACACAAAGAAAATTTACGGCTACAAATTCAGTGAATACTGGTCCAATATCGCGAGCGTACAGGATTATTATGACACCAATATGGACTTCTTAAAGAAGGATATGCGTGATTACTTCTTTAAGACATATCCCGATATTTACACCAAGGTGGAGGATATGGCCCCGGCGAAATTCAACGCGGGCAGCAAGGTAAAGAACAGTTTGGTCGCCAGCGGATGCATCGTCAACGGCAACGTGGAGAATTCCGTTATTTTCAAGAAAGTATACGTTGGAAACAATGTTACAATTAAGAATTCTATTATCCTGAATGATGTTTACATCGGGGATAATACTTATATTGAGAATTGTATCGTAGAAAGCCGCGACACAATACGTGCTAATACTACTCTCATCGGTGAACCGGGCGAAATAAAACTTGTAATGAACGATAACGATTCTCATGTATAAGGGAGATTATACAGAGAGGTTATCAAAATGAACATCACAGATGTACGGGTGAGGTTGATCGCGGGCGAGGGCAAGATGAAGGCCGTCGTTTCCATCACGATTGACGGAGTGTTCGTAGTACATGGTATTAAGGTGATCGACGGTGATAAGGGGTTATTCATCGCCATGCCCAGCAGGAAAGGTACTGACGGGGAGAACCGGGACATAGCGCATCCGATCAATTCAGAGACGCGCAGGGCATTGCAGGAGCAAATCCTGGAGGCCTATGGGAGAGCGGTTGCTTCCGCGGAGGATACCAGAGAAGCATTTTAAGTAAGAGAAGTAAGAGAAGGTAAGTAAGAGGGATGTCAATTGCTTGACATCCCTCTCTTTTGCCTGTAGAATAAGGAATATTTGTGGGGGAGCGGGGGATTGCGGCAAATGTTTCGCGTGAAAAGGCATAAACTTTCGAGCTCATGCTTCGCGGGGCATTCCGATGAGCCTATGGGCGTGACAATCGTGTTCGGCAGAGGCTTCCACGATTGTCAATAGTCTCATCTCCATCGCGAAGAAATCGCTCGAAAGTTTATGCCTTTCCGCGCTTTGACTTGCAGCAATTCATGATGTGCGGATTTAGAACGCGGAAACAGCAGATAATTATTTCGCGGGAGGGGAGGACTTCTATGTATGTGATCTGCGGCCTGGGGAACCCGGGAAAAGAGTATGAGCACACCAGACATAACACGGGCTTTGACACCCTGGATATGCTGGCGGAGAAGTATGGAATTTCTGTAAAGGAATTAAAACATAAAGGTTTGATCGGAAAGGGAATCATAAATGGGCAGAAGGTCATTCTGGTGAAGCCTCTGACGTTTATGAATTCCAGCGGCGACTGTGTGAGGGCGGTGACGGACTTTTACAAGGTGGATGTGGAGAGAGAGCTGATTATCATTTATGATGACATCGCCCTGCCGCCGGGAAGGATTCGGGTGCGCCCGAAGGGCAGCGCCGGCGGGCACAACGGAGTGAAGAGCATTATCGCGCAGCTGGGGACGGAGGCGTTTGCCAGGGTGCGGGTGGGCGTGGGCGGCGTACCCGCGGGGCGCGACCAGATCGGTCATGTGCTGGGACGGTTCTCCGCGGAGGACAGAGTGTTAGCCCAAAAGGGCATGGAGAAGGCTGTGAAGGCCGTGGAAATCATTATGGAGCAGGGGGTGGACGAGGCCATGAACTGCTGCAACGGGGCGGAGTAGAGATTCGGGCGTTGAATGGTTGGAAAGATCCGGCTGCATCAGGGCCATAGATAGAACACCGCTGCGGAGAAAGCGGAGGAGAAGGGAATACTTGCGGGGGAAACATGCGGGCATTATTTTCACCATTACATGAATTGGCACAATTTGACAGGATGCAGGAATTTCTGGCCAAAAGACCGGGGATTCTGTCTTTAAGCGGCTGCATTGACGCGCAGAAGTGGCATATGGCCTACGGCCTTTGCGGGGACGCCAGAGTGAAGGTCATTGTGACCTACAGCGAGCTGGAGGCCAGGAAGATCTGCGAGCAGGTGCGCTTCTATGACCGGAATGTCTGCCTGTATCCGGCCAGGGATCTGATTTTTTACCAGGCGGACGTCCACTCCAATGAACAGACCGGAGAGCGCATCCGGGTTCTGAAGCGGCTTTTATTAAAGCAGGCGGTGACCATTGTCACCACCTTTGACGCTCTGATGACGCCCCAGATTCCGCGGAAGGTCTATGAGGAGAGCATCATTGAGATTAAGCGGGACCAGGCCCTGGATATGGCGCGGCTGGCCGAGCGGCTGGTGAGTCTTGGCTACGAGAAATGCGCCCAGGCCGAGCGGCCCGGCCAGTTTGCCATGCGGGGAGACCTGATCGATATTTTTGAGCTGACCGGGGAGAATCCGGTGCGCGTCGAGCTCTGGGGGGACGAGGTGGATTCACTCAGAAGCTATGACGCCGAGACCCAGCGCTCCATGGAAGAGCTGAGGAGCGTCCGTATTTTTCCGGCTTCGGAGATGATTTTAAGCGAGGAGCTTCTGAAGGCCGGCATGGAGCGGATCAAAAAAGAGGCCGCCGCCCAGGAGGAGCTTTTCCGGAAGAGCTTTCAGACGGAGGAGGCGTATCGGATTCACACGCAGACAAAGGAGCTGGAGGAGGCTCTTTTTTCCTGGTATTCCGTGGTCAATCTGGACAGCTATCTGCACTATTTTTATGAAAATACGGAAAGCCTTCTGGATTACATAGAAAATGACAGAAGCGTCGTTATTCTGGAGGAACCCGCCAGAATCGAGGAGCACGCCCGGGCGGTGGAGCTGGAGTTTCGGGAGAGTATGTCCGCCCGTCTGGAGAAGGGCTATCTGCTGCCGGGGCAGACGGGGCTGATCTGTCCGGCCGCGGAGGCTGCCGCTGCGCTTGGGAGCCGCCATGTGCTGACCTTATCCATGCTGCCGTCTCAGAGTGAGCTTTTTATGCCCAAAGAGCAGTACGAGATTTCCTGCAAACCGGTTTCTTCCTATAATAAAAGCTTTGAGACCCTGATCCGGGATCTGACAGGATACAAGAGAAGGCGCAGCCGGGTGGTGCTCTTATCCCCGTCCCGCACCAGGGCAAGGCGGCTGGCGGAGAATATCAGGGAATATGAGCTGCCGGCGGTCTTTACGGACGACCCGTACCGGGAGCCGGTGCCCGGCGAGGTGCTCTGCATGCAGGGCAGCGTGGCTCATGGCTTTGAGTACCCTTCCCTCGGTTTTGTGGTGATCGCGGACACGGATATTTTCGGGGCGGAGAAGACCTCGCGGAGAAAGAAAAAGCCCTCCTCCGATCCGGTCCGGGATTTCGCGGAGCTTCATGTGGGGGATTACGTGGTTCATGAGATGTACGGCCTGGCTCGCTATGAGGGCATTGAGAAGGTGGAGGTGTCCCATGTGGTCCGGGACTATCTGAAGCTGGCCTACCGGGATGGAGGCCATATTTATCTGCCCACCACAGGACTGCATTTATTACAGAAATACAGCTCCGCCGACGGGAAGGAGCCGAAGCTGACAAAGCTGGGGACGAATGAGTGGAGCCGTACCCGCCAGAAGGTGAAGCAGGCGGTGGAGACTGTGGCCCAGGACCTGGTGGATCTGTACGCTCACAGACAGCGGATGAACGGCTACATCTATGGACCGGACACGGAGTGGCAGAAGGAATTTGAGGAATTATTTCCCTATGAAGAAACCGAGGATCAGCTGGCCGCCATCGAGGCTGTCAAGAAGGACATGGAGAGTCCTAAGATTATGGACCGGCTGATCTGCGGCGATGTGGGCTACGGCAAGACGGAAATCGCCATCCGGGCCGCGTTTAAGGCAGTGCAGGAGGGCAAGCAGGTGGTCTACCTGGTGCCCACCACGATCCTGGCCGAGCAGCACTATCAGACCTTTTCCCAGCGGATGAAGGACTATCCGGTGACTGTGGAGCTTTTGTGCCGTTTCCGCACGCCCACGGAGCAGAAGCGGACCGTGGGAAATCTGCGGAAAGGGATGACGGACATTGTCATCGGCACGCACAGGGTGCTTTCCAAAGATGTGGAATTTAAGGATCTGGGACTTTTGATCATCGATGAGGAGCAGCGCTTTGGCGTGGCCGCCAAGGAAAAGATCAAGAAGCTCAAGGAGAGCGTGGATGTGCTGACGCTGACCGCCACGCCCATTCCCCGTACGCTGCACATGAGCCTGATCGGGGTCAGGGACATGAGCCTTTTGGAGGAGGCGCCTCAGGACCGGCTGCCCATTCAGACGTTTGTCTGCGAATATAACGAGGAGATGGTCAGGGAGGCCATTGTCCGTGAGCTTGCCCGGGGAGGACAGGTCTTTTACGTATACAACCGGGTCAACGATATCGACATGGTGGCCGCGGCGGTGACGTCCTTAGTGCCGGAGGCCAGGGTGGCCTTCGCCCACGGCCAGATGGCGGAGCATGAGCTGGAGCGGATCATGTATGAGTTTGTGACCGGCAGCGTCGATGTGTTGATCTCCACCACCATTATCGAGACCGGCATGGATATTCCCAATGCCAACACCATGATCATCCATGACGCGGACAGTATGGGGCTAGCCCAGCTCTATCAGCTGCGGGGAAGGGTGGGGCGTTCCAACCGGGTTGCCTACGCCTTTATGATGTATCACAGGGGGAAGCTTCTGAAGGAGACGGCGGAAAAGCGGCTGCAGGCCATCCGGGAATTTACGGATCTGGGCAGCGGCTTTAAGATTGCCATGCGGGATCTGGAAATCCGGGGCGCGGGCAATATCCTGGGCCGTTCCCAGAGCGGGCATCTGGAGGCGGTGGGCTATGATCTTTACTGCAAAATGCTGAACGAGGCGGTGGCCGCGGCGAAGGGCGAGCCTGTGCGCGAGGAGTTAAACACCACTGTGGAGATCAGTGCGGACGCCTTTATCCCGGAGGAATATATTGTCAATGAGGGACAGAAGCTGGATATTTACAAGCGGATCGCCGGGGTGGAGACCGCGGACGAGAAGGAGGATATGCTTGCGGAGCTGAAGGATCGCTTCGGCACAGCGCCGGAGCCGGTGGAGCATCTGCTTCGCATCAACATCCTGCGGGTGCGTGGGCAGAGAATGCGCATGACGGAGATCAAAAATACGGGAAACCGGCTGCAGTTTGTGCTGAAGCCTGACGCGAAGGTGGAGGCGGACAAAATTCCGGGCTTTATCCGCTCCCTTGGCGGTTCCATGACCTTCACGCCCGTGGGAACGCCTACGTTTACGTACCGATCCCGGCTGACCGGGGTGGCGGAGAAGGACGCGCGGATTCTGCTCGCGGACGCGGAGATGATTCTGGACAAAATGGAGAAGGAGATTTATACTGAGATATAAAGGGTTGCACACTCTGTATTGCAATATCATAAAAGATGGAAAGCTTCACTTTGTATGGTGATTATCAAAGTATTTGAGTGGCGGGAAATATTCAAAAGTACGTATGTTTCGTCATCCTGTTTTTAAGGCGTTTGAGTAATTGGCCCAAAAAGGATGATACAGGTAAGTATATGTAATAAGGAAAAAGGAGGTATTCGGGATGCATGAATCGGGCGAGGATTATCTGGAGAGTGTATTGAGGATCAGCAGGAAAAAGGGAAATGTGCGGGCTATCGATATTGTCAGGGATCTGGGCGTGAGCAAGCCAAGCGTCAGTGTGGCGGTGCACAGCCTGGAGGACGGAGGGTATCTGAAAATCGACGGGTATCAGATCACATTGACCGATGCGGGCCGGGAGATCGCGGAGAGGGTGATTGAGCGGCATGAGCTGTTTCACTGCTTTTTAGTCAGTCTCGGGGTGGATGACGCGGTGGCGGAGGCGGACGCCTGCAAGATTGAGCATACCCTGAGCGTGGAGAGCTTCCAGGCAATGAAGGAATTTATCACGAGGCATATGGCGGAGGAACAGTCGGAGGCATAGGAGGGTGCCGCCGGACGTATGGATTCGGAAGGGCAGGCATAGTCTGGAAGAGACTGCAGGGTATACGGAGAAAAAGCGACAGCAGGAGAACAAAAACCGCGGATCATGCACGGGATTGTGCATATCCGCGGTTCTTTTGCTGTCTGGATTGTTCATTTTTTGTATTGACAAAGCGTGAGGACTTTCGTAGAATAGCTGTTGAAATTTTATTTAAAAAATTTTAATTAAATTATTTTAAGGAGAAATGAAGATGGAATTTGAAAAGGTAAAGAAGATCATTGTGGATACATTGGCTGTTGATGAGGAGAAGGTCACCATGGAGGCGTCCTTAAAGGATGATCCGGGAATCGATTCCCTGGACAGCGTGGAGCTTTCCATGAATCTGGAGGATGAGTTTGGCATCCAGATCGAGGAGGAGAAGCTGGCGGAGTTTGTGACCGTTGGCGATATTGTAAATTATCTGGCCTCCCTTTCATAAGAGGGAAGGGCGGCTGCGAGGAGTAACATGCCTTCAATATCTACGAAAAACCGCGCGAGGTCTTTAGCCAACAGGGCGGTCAGGGAGCAGAACGCCCTCGAAGAGAGGGTCGTCTGCCCGGACTGTCAAAGAGAGAGCGATAAGCGCCTGATTGTACAGGAACAGTATCTTTGCCCCTATTGCGGCCACCATTTTCCGGTGGGCGCTTATTTTCGTCTCAATTCTGTCCTGGACGATGGCTCCATGAAGGAGCTGGATGAGGATCTGGGGGCGGCGGACCCGTTACAGTTTCCTGATTATCCAAAGAAGCTGGAGGCGGCCAGCGCAAGGTCCGGCCTGAAGGAGGCCGTGGTGACGGCGGCTGGCTCCATCGGCGGATATAAATGTGTGGTGGGCGTCATGGACAGCCGCTTCATGATGGGAAGCATGGGCACCGTGGTTGGGGAAAAGATTACCCGGGCGGTGGAGTATGCCGCTTCTCATCGTCTCCCGCTGATTTTATTCTGTGCCAGCGGCGGAGCCAGAATGCAGGAGGGGATTCTTTCCCTGATGCAGATGGCCAAGACCAGCGCCGCCATCTCCCGTTTTTCTGAAAAAGGGCTTTTATATGTTTCCGTACTGACCCACCCGACCACCGGAGGGGTGACAGCCAGCTTCGCTTCTCTGGGCGATATTATTCTGGCGGAGCCGGGGGCTTTGATCGGATTTGCCGGCCAGCGAGTGATTGAGGATACCATTCACCAGAAGCTTCCGGAGGGCTTTCAGCGGGCGGAATTTCAGGAGGCCCACGGCTTTGTGGACCAGGTGGTGCCGCGAAATCAGATGCGCCAGACGCTGATCAGAATTCTGACTCTGCATCAGAAGGGAGTTGTCAGCGGCCGCGGGGCGAAAAGAAGCGAAACGCCCGGCAATGGCCGGGAAACCCGGCTCAGCGGGGCGGAAAAGCTTCTGATCGCCAGACACTGGAAACGACCCGGCATCCAGGATTATATCGATGGCCTGTTTACGGAGTTTTTTGAGTGCAGGGGAGACAGGCAGAGCCGCGAGGATATGGCGATCCTCGGAGGCGTCGCCCTGTATCACGGTGTTCCGGTGACGGTCATCGGCACCAGGAAGGGAAAAACCCTGGAAGAAAAAATGAAATGTAATTTCGGCATGCCCGGCCCGGAGGGCTATCGTAAGGCCCTGCGCCTGATGAAGCAGGCGGAGAAATTTCACCGTCCGGTGATTACCTTTATCGATACCACAGGCGCCTATCCCGGTGTTGAGGCGGAGGAGAAGGGGCAGGGCGAGGCCATCGCCCGCAATCTGATGGAGATGAGCAGCCTGAAGGTGCCGGTCATTTCTGTGGTCACCGGGGAGGGCAACAGCGGCGGAGCTCTGGCTCTCGGGGTGGCGGACCGGGTGCTGATGCAGGAGAACGCGGTTTACGCCATTCTCTCCCCGGAGGGCTTTGCCTCCATTCTGTGGAAGGACGCTTCCAGAAGCGGGGAGGCCTGTGAGGCCATGAAGATGACGGCGAAGGACCTTCTGGGCCTGGGCGTCATCGATGGGATTGTGCCGGAGCCGGAGGGCGGCGCTCATGAGGACCCGGCGAAGGCCGTGGAAATGCTGGAGGAGGCGCTGTATCCGCAATTTGCGGCTCTGATGAAGCAAAGCGGCAGCAGGCTTAAGGAAAGCAGGTACAGGAAATTCAGGGAGATGGGTCGGCCATGAGGCGACAGGTTCTTTGTCCCGATGAGAAAATATTTTGAAGAGGAAAGTGAATGGATGGAATAAAGATCACCGGACTGGGAAAGTGTGTCCCCGGGAAGGTGCTGACCAACGAGGATCTGGCGCAGATGGTGGAGACCAGTGATGAGTGGATCGTGAGCCGCACCGGGATTAAGACCCGGCATGAGTGTACCACTGAAAGTCATGAGGACCTGTGTCTGGGAGCGGCGAGGGCGGCTCTTGAGGACGCCGGGATTGCTCCTGAGCAGATTGGAGCCTGCATTGTGGCCACCCTGTCGGCGGACAACCTCTGCCCGGCGGCGGCCTGTCTGCTGCAAAGAGATCTGGGTCTGCCGGAGGATATTCCCTGCTTTGATCTGGACGCGGCCTGCACCGGCTTTCTGGAGGCCATGCATGTGATGGAGTGCCTGCTGAACGCTTCTGAGCGGAAATTCGGGCTGGTGGTGGGCGCTGAGGCCTTAAGCCGCCTGGTCAACTGGGAGGACAGAGGCACCTGCATTCTGTTTGGGGACGGAGCGGGAGCCGCGGTGGTGGAGTGCCGGGAGGGCTGGCCCTTAATGGACACGGTGCTGGGCTGCAGAGGCGATGAGAAGCTGCTGCACATTCCCGGCGCGGGAAGCCTGGAGCCTTCTCTGATTTCCATGGAGGGGACGGCGGTGTTCCGCTTCGCGGTGGAAATGATTCCGAAATACATCGAGCAGGTGCTCTCCAGAAAGCAGATCGGCATGGATGAGGTGGATTACTTTGTGCTTCATCAGGCCAACGCCCGGATCATCGACCATGTGATGCACAAGCTCCATATTCCGGAGGAGAAGTGTTATAAAAATATTCAGGAGTATGGCAACACCTCCGCGGCCAGCATTCCGCTTGTTCTGGCGGAGCTAAAGGAGTTAAAAAAGATCGGTCCCGGAAGCCGGGTGCTGATGGTGGGCTTTGGCGGCGGTATGACCTGGGGCGGAGCCTTGGCGGAGTTAGCGTGACGGGTAAGGAATGGCGTTAAGAAATCCGGCACTGCCAGCCGATAAAAGCTAAGGCGAAGATGAACGATAAGTCATGAGCCGTGCTTTTATCGGCTGACAGCGCCGGAGTATGGGAAGCCTGATTCGAAAGATGGGAGAAAAAAGCAATGCAGAAGTTAAATGAGATCCTGGGAACGGAGTTTCCCTTTATTCAGGGCGGTATGGCCAATATCGCCACAGCCCGGTTCGCGGCGGCCTGCTCCAACGCCGGCGCGCTTGGTGTGATCGCCAGCGGCGGCATCTTTTCCGCGGAGGATCTGAGAGAGCAGATCAGGCTCTGCCGCAGCCTGACGGATAAGCCCTTCGGCGTCAATCTGATGCTGATGAACCCGGCCACGGACGATATGGCGAAGGTGATCGCCGAGGAGCGTGTGCCGGTGGTAACCACGGGTGCGGGCAATCCGGGCAAATATATTTCCATGTGGAAGGAGGCCGGGGTGAAGGTTTTCCCGGTGGTGGCGGCCACAGTGCTGGCGAAGCGACTGGAGAGAGCCGGAGCGGACGGGCTGATCGCGGAAGGGACGGAGTCCGGCGGCCATGTGGGGGAGATGACCACCATGGCGCTGGTGCCCCAGGTTATCGACGCGGTGAATATTCCGGTGATCGCCGCGGGCGGCATCGCCGATGGCAGACAGCTGGCGGCAGCCTTCGCTCTGGGAGCCTGCGGGGTGCAGATCGGGACCTGTCTTCTGGCCAGTGAGGAATGCCCCATCCATGAGAATTACAAGCAGGCGCTGCTGAAGGCAAAGGATTCTGACACGGTTGTCACCGGGCGCAGCATCGGCGGCCCGGTTCGTATCCTGAAAAACCGGATGACAAGAGAGTACCTGATGCTGGAGAAAAAGGGCGCCAGCCTGGAGGAACTGGAGAAGCTGACCCTGGGCGGCCTGCGGAGGGCTGTGAACGACGGCGATGTGGAAACCGGCAGCGTGATGGCGGGTCAGGTGGCGGGCATGCTCCATGAGATCCGGCCCGTGCGGCAGATTTTCGAGGAGCTGTACGCGGGCGGAATATCCGTGCTGGATGCGGTGCAGCAGGAGTGGGGTTGAGAGATGAAGTTAGGATTTTTATATGCCGGCCAGGGCAGCCAGCACGCCGGGATGGGGGCGGATTTGTATGAGAAATATCCCACCTTCCGGGCGGCCTTTGATGAGGCGAGGGTAGATTTTGATTTGAAAAGGGTCTGCTTTGAGGACCCGGAGGGGCTGATCAACCAGACAAAATATACCCAGCCCTGCATGGTGGCCTTCGCGGTGGGAATGACGGATTTATTAAAAGAAAAGGGAATTGTCCCGTCAGTGGCGGCAGGCCTGTCTCTGGGCGAGTATTCCACCCTGTACGCGGCGGGGGTCTTTGAGAGAAGGACCGCCGTGGAACTGGCGGCCTTTCGGGGCGGCGCCATGCAGCGGGCCGCAGAGGGCACGGACAGCGCCATGGTCGCTGTGCTGGGGCTGGACCGCGGGGCGCTTTTGGAGGCCTGTGAGGAGGCGTCCGCCCTGGGGACGGTGGTGATCGCCAATTACAACTGTCCCGGGCAGCTGGTGCTGGGAGGCCAGAGGGACGCAGTGGAAAAGGCGGCGGCTCTGGCGAAGGAAAAGGGCGCGAAGCGCTGTATGCCTTTGAAGGTCAGCGGTCCCTTTCACACTCCATATATGGCGCCCGCGGGAGAGGAGCTGAAGAAATATTTTCGGACGGTGGATTTTCAGGAAATGAGGATTCCGGTGATTTTCAACTGCCTGGGGGATGTGAAGCCGAAGGAGACGACCATTCAGGAGCTTTTGGTGCGCCAGGTGCAGAGCAGTGTTTATATGGAGGACAGTATCCGCAGGATGATTGAGACGGGTGTGGACGCCATCGTGGAGATCGGGCCGGGGAAGGCGCTGTCCGGTTTTTTGAAGAGGATTGATCCTTCCGTCAGATCTTATAATGTGGAGACCGCGGCGGATGTGGAGAAGCTGGCGGCGGAGTTGGAGGACTGAGATGGATTTAACAGGTAAGACTGCTGTTGTCACCGGCGGCAGCAGAGGCATCGGAAGGGCGATCTGTGTGGAGCTGGCCAGGTGCGGGGCGAATGTGGTGCTGTGCGCCCGGTCGGCGGAGGGCGCGGCCCGGGAGACGGTTGAGCTGTGCGAGGCTGCCAGGGCCAAACAGGAATGTGGGTGCTCTGCGCTGACAGAAGGAGAATCTCAAGGTGGGCAGGAACAGGCATTTCAGACCATTGCCGTCCCCTGCAATGTGGCGGACGCGACGGATGTGAAAAATCTGATGGAGACGGCCCGCAAAGCCTTTGGCAGCATCGATATTCTGGTCAATAACGCCGGGATCACCCGGGACGGCCTGTTGATGCGGATGAAGGAAGAGGACTTCGACGCGGTGATCGCTACGAATTTAAAAGGGACTTTTCTGTGTATGAAGGAGGTTTCCGGCGTGATGATGAGACAGCGTTATGGGCGCATCGTCAATATCAGCTCTGTGGTGGGCGTCCATGGAAACGCGGGGCAGATGAATTACGCGGCCAGCAAGGCCGGGGTCATCGGTATGACCAAGTCCATGGCAAAGGAGCTGGGCAGCCGGGGCGTCACGGTGAACGCGGTGGCGCCCGGGTTCATCGATACGGATATGACGGCTGCATTGTCCGGGGACGCGAAGGGAAAGATGGAGGAGCAGATTCCGTTAAAGAGAACCGGAGCTCCCGAGGATGTGGCAAAGGCGGTGGCCTTCCTTGTGAGCGATGAGGCGTCCTACATCACCGGGCAGGTGCTGGGTGTGGACGGGGGCATGGGTATCTGAGGGCAGGGAAAGCCTGATTGACAGATAACGTAGTGTCGGAAAGCTGTTTGCAGTGAAAAAACCGGGAAGCCGGAATGATACAGATCTTCGGCAGATATGGTTCAGAAAAAGGAATGGATGACAGAAGCGGCCGATAAGTTATGAAATCAAAAAGGATGGAGAGGGAATTCATCATGGAAAAGAGAAGAGTAGTCATCACAGGCATGGGAGCGGTGACGCCGGTGGGCCTGACCGCGCCGGAGAGCTGGCAGGCCATACAGGATGGTGTGTGTGGCATTGCCCCAATCACCGGATATGATACGGCGCAGCAGAAGGTAAAGCTGGCAGGAGAAGTGAAAGGCTTTGACCCGGCGGCGCTTCTGGGTCGTCAGGAGGCAAAGCGCATGGCCAGATTTACCCAGTTCGCGGTGGCAGCGGCCAAGGAAGCGCTGGCGGACGCGGGCGATCTGGGTCAGAAGGATTCTCTGCGCTGCAGTGTAATTGTATCCAGCGGTATTGGCGGCCAGGAGGTCACAGAGGGAGAATATGACAGGGGACTGAAGAGGGGATTTGACCGTGTCTCTCCACATTATGTTCCGGGCGTTATCACCAATATGGCGGCGGGGCAGATTGCCATTATGGCCGGCTTCGAGGGTATGTGCAGCTGCCCGGTGACGGCCTGCGCCGGAGGCACCTACGCGGTGGGCGATGCCTTCCGCAGCATCCGGGACGGCTACGCGGATCTTTGCCTGTGCGGCGGCGCGGAGGCCTCCATCACGCCTCTGGCGGTGGGCGGCTTTACCTCCATGAAGGCCCTCAGCGAGAGCACTGATCCTAATCGCGCTTCCATTCCCTTTGATAAGGAGAGAGACGGCTTCGTCATGGGAGAGGGCGCGGGCATTTTATTATTGGAAGAGTTATCTCACGCCTTAGAGCGGGGGGCGAAAATTTACGCGGAGATCGTGGGCTACGGCGCTTCCTGCGACGCTTATCATATCACGGCTCCTAAGCCGGACGGCAGCGGCGCGGCGGCGGCCATGAGGCTGGCGCTCAGGGACGGGAACATTGAGCCGGAGCAGGTGGACTATATCAACGCCCACGGGACATCCACCCCTTTAAACGACGCAGGGGAGACTGCGGCGGTAAAGCTGGCCTTTGGGGAGCACGCAGGGAAGCTGATGATGAGCTCCACCAAGTCCATGACCGGACATATGCTGGGCGCGGCGGGCGCGGTGGAGGCCATGATTACTGCCCTGGCGCTGCGTGACGGCTTTGCGCCGCCCACCATCAATTATCAGGTGCCGGATGAGGCCTGCGACCTGGACATCGTGCCCAATGCGGGCCGAAGGGCAAATCTGCGGTACGCCATGTCCAATTCCCTGGGCTTTGGCGGCCACAATGGCAGCATTCTGATGAAGAAATGGGAGGCTTAGGGACATGGAACTGAATTCCAATCAGATCGCGGAAATTTTACCTCACAGATATCCTCTGGCACTGGTGGACCGGATCACGGATTACGAGCCGGGAAAGTGGGCGAAGGGGCGCAAGTGCGTCTCTGTCAATGAACAGATTTTCTGCGGCCACTTTCCGCAGGAGCATGTGATGCCCGGAGCGCTGATTCTGGAGGCCATGGCCCAGGTGGGAGCGGTGGCCATCCTGTCCGTCCCGGAGAATCAGGGAAAGATCGTCCTCTTCGGCGGGGTAAAAAACGCCAGATTTAAACGCAAGGTCATCCCCGGCGACGTGCTGGAGATGGAGTGCGTGCTGACCAGACAGAAAGGCCCCGTGGGCTTTGGAGAATGTAAGGCGACGGTGGACGGACAGTTAGCCTGCAGCGCGGAGCTGATTTTCGCCATTGAAAGTGAAAAGCAGTCCCCGGGCACAGCTGAGCGGGACGGGGAAAATTCCGCCGTACAGAAGGAAAAAACGGAAGGAAAAGAGGCGTAATTCCATGCTGACGGATGCGTTTACCAACGTATACACCAAATTCAAGCTTCATTTTTATCAGGAAATATTCGGGAGATTTCAGAACCGGGAGGCCAGCCTGACCACGGTGGAGACCTTCGCCATGGAGACCATTCAGGCGCTGGGCAGCCCCACGGTCAATGAGTTTGCCGCCTTTATGAAGATCTCGCCGCCCAACGCCGCCTATAAGGTGAACAGCCTGGTCAGAAAAGGCTATATCAATAAGGTGCAGTCCCCCACGGACCACCGGGAATACCACCTGGAGCCCACGCGGAAATACTTTGATTATTATAATGTGAGCGCCGCCTACGTGGATAAGGTGATGGAGAGAATGAGCGAGCACTTTTCCAGGGAGGAGTGTGACTGAATTGAGAATGTGCTGAACATCATTAGCCGGGAGCTGATGCCGGAGGTGGATATCCCTGAAATCAAGCGGGCCGATTAGGCCCGCTTTTACGTCCGTAAAATGAGAGGCGTCCGCAGAGAAAGAATGTGTATATTTTTGTGAAAAATCTGTGAAATCGGCCTCTGTACTGGAAAAAGGGCTTACGGCCTGTTATAATGACCGGAACTGACCGGTTTTACATTTTTTTTGCGTGGTATCGTTGATTTTTTCGTATTATAATAGTATTCAAATATCTGAACCCGGCGCGGCAGACCAAAAGATTGCTGCCGGTAAAGCGCTGCGCCGGTCAGTCCGGAAGGCTTTTTATTGATGGAAAGAAAGAAAAAGGGAAAATATTCGTACAGGGCGGTAGTGGCTCTCTGTGTGCTGTGCCTGGCGGCTGCGCTGGACATCACATTCTCAGTCTACGCCTTTTTCAGTTACAGGAAGGAAATCAGGGAAAACGCGGCTACGGAGGCGGTGACGGAGGCGGCTCAGGCGGTATCCTTAGTGGATGAGCGCCTGGACAATCTGAAGAATTATTATCTGAATGAGGTGACCAGCACGGAGATACAGAATGTGCTGGAGAATCAGATCGATTATTCGGATTATGACTATTATTATAACGCCATGCAGGCGCTGAAAAGCCCCAATCTCTTCACGGATTATATCAGCGGCTATACCTTTGTGAATTTCCGGACGGGCTGGGTGCTGTGCAGCAAGGGCATGTTTACGATTGACCAGGTTTTAAATCCGGAGCTTCTTCAGGAGCTGTTTGAGAACCGTAACGATTCCGTGGACAAAAATTACTGGTTTTACGATGGGGAATCGGAGGCTCTTGAGACCACGGACAGGGCCTGGTACGCCACGGTGGAGACCAGCGGCTTAAATCTCGTGCTGAAGCTTCCCAGCGCAACCTCCAACGTCTATGCCATGCTGTTAGTCAATGTGGATATGTCTGAATGGAGCAGCTGGCTGTCCCAGTGGGTCACGGAGACAAGGACAATAGTGGTTCTTGATCAGGATGGAAATCTGATCTACGCCGCGGACAGCATGGCGGCGGAGAGTGTCCGGGATCTGCGGCTTTCAGGGACGGATACGGAGTATGGCACAGCGCAGAGTATCGTGGTGGACGGCACCTCCTATATGATGTCGAAGGAAGCATCGACGATTCTGGGTTGGGAGTATTATGTGCTGGTGGACGTCAGCGCGGGCGCGACGGGTGGAGAGTCCTATCTGATCCTGCTGGGGATGACCCTGATTCTTTTGACCATCTGCGGGCTGGTGGTGACCTCGTCCCTGATTTACCGGCCTGTGGGAAAGCTGGTGGAGGATATTTCCGGAGGCGATTCCATTGAGGAGAAAAATGAGCTGGACTTTGTGGCCTCCAGCTTTACGGATTTAAAGAATGACAAGGAGGCTCTGGAAACCGTGGTGCGCCAGCAGAGCGGCAGGGTGAAGGAGCTGTTCGGCTTCCGCCTGATGCGGGGCGAGATCACTTCCGACGATGAGTGGGGCGAGAGCCTCAAAAGCATGGGGCTTCAGGAGTTAAAATGCTACGCCACCGCAGTTATCGTGCTGGATCTGCGCACGGAGGAGGAGACGGAGAAGCTGTCGGAAAATGACGAGGACGTCATCTGCCTGAAAATGGTGGAGGAGATGCCGCCTGAGCTTTCGCAGCTGTCCTGGATACCGCCTGTGTACAACGCCTGCGCCATCTTCTGCGTCTTCGCGGGGGAGGATGAGGGCGAGGTTCTGATCAAGGTCAATGACTTTTACCATGATATGAGGGCCTATGCCATTGGAACGTTCGGATTCAGCATCCTGATGGGGGTTTCCGCCACCCATAAGGGATACCGCAGCAGCTATGTGGCTTACAGGGAGAGTATTCACGCCCTGGCCTTCGGTGATCATGGCAGAGAGATATCCGCGGACGATGAGAGGGAGGAGGGCTGCTACTTTTATCTCCCGGGGGCCGGGGGAAAGGGGAAAGCGTCCACCGCTTCTTATGAAAAGGACGTCCTCACCGCCATCCGGGCGCTGGACAAGGACCAGTGCTATCGGGTCACCGACGAATTTACCCACTATCTGAGCGAAAATGTCGTTTCCCAGGATGAGACGATTCTGAGCATTATGCAATATGTAAACGTGATTCTCTCGGAGGCGGTGGAGACCAGGGTCAGCATCGATAAAATCTACCCGGAGGGCCTGCGCAGGGTCTACAGCGAGCTGATCGAGGCACCGGAGACCAACCGGGTGCGCTGCTATATCAAGTGGAAGATCATCGATCCGGTGATCGGGGCCCGGCTTCGGCTGATGGAGGACGACTCTTACAATATGATGGAAAAAATCGAGGGCATGATCCGCGAAAAGAACGGCAATATCACCATCACGGAGTGCGCGGACGCGCTGGGGGTCAGCCCCGCCTACATCTGGAAAATCTTAAAGATGGAGGGCGGCAGAAGCTTCAGCGATTATGTGGAGGAGTACCGGCTGGACGAGGCCAAGCGACTGCTGTCCCAGACCAGTATGACGGTGGCGGAAATCGCCGCCCGGCTGGGCTACAATAACGCCCAGAATTTTATCCGGTTTTTCAGCAAAATGACAGGCGTGACGCCCGGGAAATTCAGAAAGCTCTATTGACATTGCCCGGATTTTGTCATATAATGCCCTTAGATTTTGGAAAAAATGATAAAAACGAAAAAGCGGATTTCCCATTTACCCAAAACGGAGGGCAGAGAAAAGGGGACTCTGCGGGAAAGACACCGCATGCGTGCAGTACATCAAAAATGCACAAAAATTTAAGAATTCTTTTAAAATAAACGAGATGATTATATACTTTATTTCGTGAGCGGTAGTAAAATTGCACTATAAAAACGCTGCTGCGGCAGCAAAAAATTGTCAGAAAGGTGGTTTTCCTATGGCGAAAGAAAAGAAACCGAAAATCAAAAACGGGATGATGCAGATGCCAGACGGCCGGATGATGCGCGTGCAGAAGATGAGCACACCCGCTTACATGAAGCAGCATTTGTGGCTGTATCTGCTGCTGCTTCCCGGCGCGATCTACTTCATCATGTTCCGCTACATCCCCATGGGCGGTCTGGTCATCGCGTTCAAGGACTACAGCCCCTTTAAGGGCATCTGGGGCAGCCCCTGGGTGGGACTGTATCAGTTCCAGAAGTTCTTCACGAATGGCGACTTCGGGATGCTGCTGACCAACACACTGGGCATTAGTTTGCTTCAGCTGGTTCTGTATTTCCCGATGCCCATTATCCTTTCCCTCTTCTTAAATGAGGTGAGGCATAACGGTTATAAGAGAGTGGTGCAGACGCTGGTTTACATCCCCCACTTCGTGTCTTGGGTTATTGTAGCCTCCCTGACCTATCAGCTGTTCAACGTGACTGACGGTATTATCAACCAGCTGTATGCCATGGTGACAGGCCATACCTTCAATATCCTGTCCAATGCCAGCACATTCTGGGGCCTGATCGTGGGCCAGGACATCTGGCGTGAGACCGGTTACGGCACCATCGTATTCCTGGCAGCCCTTTCCGGCGCCGACCAGGAGCAGTATGAGGCGGCCAGAGTGGACGGCGCGGGCCGCTGGAGCCTGATGTGGCACATTACCCTTCCCGCTATCCGCAGCACCATCATCATGATGCTGATCATGCGTGTGGGCAGCGTCTTAAGCACAGGCTATGAGCAGATCTTCCTGATGAGGAATGACCTGAATATCGCCAGGGCTGAGACCTTTGATACATACACCTACACCAAAGGTATTACGCAGGGCATGTACTCCTACTCCTCAGCTGTCGGCATGTTCAAATCCATTGTCGGTATGATCATGGTTATGTCCGCTGACCGCATTGCAAAGGCTTGCGGCGAGAGCGGTCTGTATTAAAGGAGGAGGTTGCTAATGGCTAAGAAAAGTAGAACAAAATCAGCAACTTTGGGCGTCAGTAAATTTGGCGTTGTGGACTTCATCATTTATCTTGTCCTGGGCCTGATCGGCTTATGCATGGTGCTTCCGTTCCTGTATGTGGTGGCTGGTTCCTTCGCAACGGAAAAGGAACTGACAGAGAGGGCTTTCTTTATCATCCCGACTGTCTGGTCCCTGAACGCCTATCAGTACGCGATTAATACGGCGCATATTCTGAGAGGACTGCGCAACTCCATCTGCCTGACTATTCTGGGCACGGTGACCTGTATGCTGTTCTCCATGACATTTGCTTATCCTCTGTCCAAGCAGCATTTCAGAGGGCGCAACTGGATCATGAACATGGTAATTTTCACCATGCTGTTCTCCGGCGGTCTGATCCCCACCTATCTGGTGGTGACCTCCTACGGTCTGAGGGACAGCTGGTGGGCTCTGATTTTGATCGGCGCCATCAGCCCGTTCAACATGGTTATCATCAAGAACTTCTTCCAGGGTCTTCCGGTGGAGCTGGATGAGGCCTCCTATATGGACGGCGCCAATGACCTCCAGATTTTCTGGAAAGTCGCGCTGCCTCTGTCCAAGCCGGTCATCGCTTCCATTTCCCTGTTCTATGGCGTGGGCTTCTGGAATGATTACTTCAACGCGATGATTTATCTGGAGAGCTCAGAGAAATTCCCGATCCAGATCATGCTGCGTTCCATCATCCTGCAGAGCTCGACAATCGCGGATACAGTGACGGATTATGACATCAACGGCGCGCCTCCGGACAAGGCGGTGAAGATGGCCTGTACAGTAATTGCCACAGTGCCGATCCTGATCGTATATCCCTTCGTGCAGAAATACTTCACCCAGGGCGTTATGGTAGGTGCGGTCAAGGGTTAAATGTGATCTGATTTAACCCCAGTTTAAACGTTGCACGGGAGTGCGGCAAACTCATGAGAATAATCAGGAGGACTCTGATGAAGAATCCTCCTGAGAATTCATATATACATATTTTCATAAAAGGAGGAAAATTGTTATGTTTTTTAAATCCATTTCCCGCAGAGATTTCATGAAGGGAATGATGGTAGGCGGCGTTGCGGCTGCTTCCGCCGGTGTACTGACAGCCTGCGGCTCCAGCTCTTCCAGCAGCACCAGTTCCAGCTCTGAATCCAGCAGCTCCAGTTCTGAATCCAGCAGCTCCGAGTCCAGCTCCAGTTCTGAGGCCGCTGAGACCACGGTGGAGCGTCAGACCATTACCTGGTCTGTTGTCGATAATAACGCCGGCAACAATAACGTAGGCGACTATGCCGATGAGATCATGCAGGACATTCAGGATTATGTGGGCCATGATCTGGAGCTGACCTGGGTATCCAACGATACTCTGACTGAGAAAAACTCTCTGTACATGGCAAGTCCTAAGACCATGCCCATGATCATGTCCTGGGGCGGCACGGTGACCGGCGACGTGGTATCCGCAGCCAACAATGGCGCTTTTGTTAACTTAAACGACTATGTCTGGGATGAGGCGAAGTATCCGAACCTGTCACAGATGGCTGAGAACGTAGCGGAAAACCTGACTATCAACAGGAAACTGATCGCAATTCCGAAAACCCGTGTGGTAGGCCGTTATGGTCTGTCCTATCGTCAGGACTGGGCGGAGAAGCTGGGCGTGGAGCTTCCGGATGGCAATTCCGCGACCCCGGATGATGTGCTGGCAATGCTGCAGGCGTTCACCAATGACGATCCTGACGGCAACGGCTCCAACGACACCATCGGTATGGAGATGACTTCCTACACCGGCCCCTTCGATATCATTCAGACTTGGTTTGGCTGCGGAAACGGCTGGGCTGAGGTAGACGGACAGCTGGTTCCTGTCTGGATGCAGGACGAGTACTTTGAGGCAGTTGAGTACATCAAGCAGATCTTTGAGGAAGGCTTAATGCCCGCCGACTTTGTGGACAGACCTACAGACTCCTGGTCCGATGGCTGCAAGAAGGGCGACAACGGCGTGTTCATTGATGTGCTGGATTCCGGCAAGAGAATCTGGCAGTATTTCGCTGCTGATGATACATGGACCGCTTCCGTGGTAAATCCTGATGAGAACGCTACCATGGTTCTGTACGGCGCTGTGAACGGCCACACCCTGGCTACCGCAGGCTACAATGGCTATTTCACCCTGTCCGCAACCACCTGCGATACCGAGGAGAAGATCGAGGCGGCTTTGACTGTCCTTGACAAGATGAATGATGCTGAGATGCTGATCCTGACCCAGTATGGTCTGGAAGGCATCAACTATGAGTATGATGAGAACGGCTATCTGGTAGACACGGACACTGAGGACAGCTCTCTTGCCGGCAACTACAGTGGACTGAATCAGCTGCTGGCGTTCCTGCCAGCCACTGAGGAAGCCACAGCACGTGTGAACGCTTACACAGATGAGTTCAACACGGCACAGAACGATGCTTATGAGGCTGCTCTGCCTTATGCTGAGGTTGACCCGGCTCTGTCCTACAAGGTAAATTCCTCCACTTACTCTGAGGATGGCGCAACCTTAGACTCCGAGGCTTCCACACTGAGAACCCAGTACATCTGCGGCGCGATCTCTCTGGATGACTTCAAGTCCGGCCTGGACAACATCAGAACCAAGGGCTATGACACCATCATCGAGGAAGTGAACGAGCAGTATCAGGCGAACCAGTAAGGCGGTACCTGAAGGTCGTATATTTTATTGCCAAACGTTCTTATAGCAGTTATTAAATGTGCTTACAGGCAGTTGCTTTTTGCAGTAAAATGAATAAATTTTGAATGGCTTCGAATGCTCAGAGGATTTCACGGATGTGAATCTTCTGAGCATTCTTTTATAAAAGAAAATGATGTAATAATCAGAATATAACACCAACAGGCATACAGCAAACAGAAGAGACGCTTCATTGGGGTTGATTTTGCTTCCTGTATTTCAATGGAGTAATATCTTTCGTGCGTTTGAACACTCTTTCAAAATAAGTGATGTTGCCGAAACCTGTCTGGGTTGCAATATCCGTGATGCTCAAGGATGTTTTCACTAACAATTCACATGCCCTCTGGACGCGACAAATCATGATATATTCTACAATTGTGTATCCTGTTACTACCTTAAACACATGACTCAGATAGGAGCGGCTGAAATAAAACTGTTCAGCGATTTGATCAATAGTCAACGAAGTACAACAATTGTTTCGCAAAAAAATGGTAATGGACTGAATTCGTTCATATATGCTATCGTTCACTTTTGAATCGGAAATTGGCTCACCCAGACCGGAAGTTTCACTGCTTTTGCGGGCTCGAACAAATATCGCAATCAATTCCATCACCATCATGTATGAAAGAGAATTGCTTTCCGCGGTCCGCAGAGGCAATTCTTTTTTTTAACCGATCGATCAGATATAGTACATGAATCCAGTCCTCATCCGAAAACTTTGCAGTCCCACAATATCTGTCCCCGAATTCGCTCACTGACGGAAAATCCGGAAAAGAAAAATAATTCCCCAGTATTCTGGTATTTAACTGCAGCAGAAATCTACGGTGCCCGGGGCTGCCGCCATGAATCATACTGGCTTTGTGAAACTGATTTGTATTAATCAGAATTGCCATCCCCTTTTGCAAATGGAAAAAGGACTGATTAACAAAATAGTACCGCTCACCTTCAAGCATAAACAGAAATTCCAGTCCGTTATGGAAGTGATAACCGGACATAGATGAATCTGTTCTCCTGATACATTCTTCAGCGAATATTCCGGGGATTGCCTGGGAATACGTCACATCCATCATTGGCTTTTCCTCTCTTTTTCAACTATAACTTTTATATTGGGTAATGTAAAGATAAATCTTATTATAAATCAGATAATAAGATAAAAAACAGGATAAATCAATTGTAAAGTATGAGAAATTAGTCTTTTCAGATGATATAATGAGCGAAAGTGAGGAAAATGCATGCTCGCATGCATTTGACGAGCGGCGAATTGGATCGTGACGTTTTTTGTCACGATATAATACAAGAAAAAGGAGGAAAATGTTATGTTTTTTAAATCCATTTCCCGCAGAGATTTCATGAAGGGTATGATGGCAGGCGGCATGGCAGCTGCTTCTGCCGGTGTGCTGACAGCCTGTGGCTCCGGCAGCTCCGAGTCCAGTGATTCTGAGTCCAGCAGCTCTGAAGCTGCCGGTTCTGAATCTGGCAGTTCCGAAGCGAGTTCCGGATCCGAAGAGACTGAGACGACGGTAGAGCGCCAGACCATCACCTGGTCTGTCATTGATCAGAACGCAGGAAACAACAATGTAGGTGACTATGCCGAGGAGATCATGCAAATGATCGAGGATTATGTAGGCCATGATCTGGAGCTGACCTGGGTGGCGAATGATACTTTGACAGAGAAGAACTCTCTGTACCTGGCAAGTCCCAAGACTATGCCGCAGATCATGTCCTAGGGCGGCACTGTAACCGGTGACGTGGTATCCGCTGCCAACAACGGCGCTTTTGTTGACTTAAACAACTATGTCTGGGATGAGGCGAAATATCCAAACCTGTCCCAGATGGCGCAGAGCGTTGCGGACAACCTGACTGTAAATGGTCAGCTGATCGCACTTCCCCGCAGTCGTGTAGTGGGACGTTATGGACTGTGCTATCGTCAGGACTGGGCGGAACTGCTCGGTGTGGAGCTTGCGAATGACGGTTCCGCGACTCCGGAAGATGTATATGAAATGCTTTACGCTTTCACCTATGATGATCCGGACGGCGATGGTTCCAATGATACCATCGGCATGGAGATGACTTCCTATACCGGTCCGTTTGATATCATCCAGACCTGGTTTGGCTGTGGCAACGGCTGGGCAGAGGTAGACGGTCAGCTCGTACCCGTCTGGATGCAGGATGAGTATTTTGAAGCAGTTGAGTATATTAAGGAGATATATGAAAATGGCTTAATGCCCGCTGACTTCGTAGACAGGCCGACAGACTCATGGTCCGATGGCTGCAAGAAGGGTGACAACGGCGTATTTATCGATGTTCTGGATTCCGGCAAAAGAATTTGGCAGTATTTTGCTGCTGAAGACACATGGACCGCATCTGTAGTGAATCCTGATGAGAATGCTACCATGGTTTTCTATGGCGCGGTGAATGGTCATACCCTGGCTACTGCCGGCTATAATGGCTATTTTACACTGTCTGCTACTACATGTGACACTGAGGAGAAGATTGAGGCGGCTTTGACTGTACTTGATAAACTGAATGATGCCGAGATGCCGATCCTGACCCAGTATGGTCTGGAAGGTGTCAATTATGAGTATGATTCCGATGGATATCTGGTAGATACTGATACCGAGGATAGTTCTCTGAAAGGTAATTATCTGGGCTTGAACCAGCTGCTGGCCTACCTCCCCTCCACTGAGGAGTGTACTGAGAGAGTCCATGCACAGACTGACGAAATCAATCAGGCACAAAACGATGCTTATGAGGCGGCGCTTCCTTATGCGGTGGTTAACCCTGCACTGTCCTACAGAGTAAATTCCTCCGCATACTCTGAGAACGGTGCAACGCTGGATGATAAAGCTTCTGCGTTGAGAACCCAGTACATCTGCGGCGCGATCTCCATGGATGACTTTAAGTCCGGTCTGGACAACATCAGAACTAAGGGTTATGATACCATTATTGAGGAAGTGAACGAGCAGTATCAGGCGAACCAGTAGAATATTTATATAGTGAACGGCAATTAGTTTTTGCCGCTCACTATATAAATATTTATTGTTGAAGCTCATACGTAGTGAAATGGTTATCTGCGTATACAAACAGCCAGTGGAGTGTTTCAGTCATTGATAAATGCCCCTGGCTGTTTGCATTATCTGGCGTTTTCATGAAGTCGGATTGATCGTGAATGGAGCAGCACTGAGGAAAGGATGAAATCATGGTTCATTTATATCAGGAATATACTGCAAAGTGTTGTCTTGGTTCTGTGAATAGCAACTCTCTGTGAACAGTGATGTCCCAGTCAGCGAATATGCCGTTTTGAGAGGGGATTTACAAGCCGGAAAAGAAAACCTATAATAGATACAGTGAAAGAAGAGGGGAGAAGAAATCATGCTTCGTTTATTTCAGGAACATATGATCAGAAAGCAGCAGGAGCTGGAAGGAATGTGGGAATTCATTAAAGCGGACGGTGGCCATTACACGCTTTCGGTGCCGGGCTGCTGGGAGCAGCATCCCTTGCTTAACGATTACAGGGGAAAAGGGACATATTACAGGCGGATTTTTGTAACGGAGCCCTGTAATCTGAGGCTGGTCTTCAAGGGTGTCAGCCATACGGCGGACGTCTGGCTTGATGATACTTATGTGATGCATCATTACAATGCTTACACGCCTTTTTGCGGTGTGGTGAGATCTGTGGCACCCGGAGAGCATCTGCTGAAGGTGGAGGTGGATAATTCCTTCAGTGAGCAGTCAACCTTGCACCGCCCCAATGACTATTACAGCTATGGCGGTATCAGCAGACCGGTTGGGCTGGAGCAGATTGGGAATGTCTATATTGAAAATATGCATATGACCCCCATTTGGGAAAACGACAGCTGGAGCGCGGTGATCGAGACCAGAGTGGTAAATATGGGGGAGGAGACGGATAGATTTACGATCCGCGGAAGTCTGAGCGAGAGATTGGACGCATCTCAGAATGAGGATGAAGGCTGTTATCTCATTGAGGCGCAAAGCTGTGTTCTGTCCGCGGGAGAGGAAAAGACCTTGCGGTGGGAGCAGGCTTTCGATGGAGTGAAATCCTGGAATCCCGATGCGCCTGTCCTGTATTTCCTTCAGCTGCGGCTGGAGAAGGATGGCCAGGCCTTTGATGACCTGATTGACCGGGTTGGCTTCAGAACGGTGAGCCTGATGGGGCGGAGGCTTTGCGTAAACGGAGAGCCAGTTTTTTTAAAGGGTTTCAACCGGCATGAGGATTATGGCGAGATTGGCTGCGCAATTCCGCCTCAGCTGATGGCGCAGGATCTGGATTTAATGCAGGATATGGGTGCTAACGCCGTCAGAACCTGTCACTATCCTAATGACGAACGTTTTCTGGATATGTGTGATGAACGGGGAATTTTAGTGTGGGAAGAGAATCACAGCCGCGGTTTTCGGGAATGGCTTTTGGAGAATCCGTTATTTGAGAAGCAGTGCCATGACTGTGTGGAGGAAATGATTGAGTATCATTTTAATCATCCGTCCATTGTGATCTGGGGTATTTTAAATGAGTACGGAAGTGATCATCCTGAGGCCCGGGAGCTTTATGAAAAGCTGTATTCCCAGATAAAGGATCTGGATCGGACCAGGCCAACGACCTCCGCTACATGCAAGCATTTTAAGGATCTGCGTCTGGAACTGCCGGATATGGTTTCTTTTAATCTTTATTCCGGCTGGTATGAGGACGATAATGTGCGGGAACGGCATGATCGGGTGATGGAGTGGATTGGTCAGGCGGGCGGCGCGGGGAAACCTGTGATTGTCAGTGAATTTGGCGGCGGAGCCGTATATGGTTTCAGAGACAGGCGGCGAAGCAAGTGGAGCGAGGAGCGACAGGCGGATATTCTTCTTGAGAATCTGGAGGTCTATATGAACGATCCGCGTCTGACCGGCGTTTTCATCTGGCAGTTTGCCGACTGCCGCGTCACGGAGGAGGAATGGTTTGCGGCCAGACCGCGAAGCTACAATAATAAAGGTGTGGTGGATGAGTACCGGCGCCCGAAGGGGGCCTGTGATATCGTGAGAAGGCTGTACCGTGGACAGGGGAGGGAGCAGAGGAGGAATTAGCGGCATCAGTGGGAATATTGTTTGACGAAGACTTCTTTTTCATATATACTATATAATCATTATATGAAAGGAAGGTACTCTTATGCCATTACCCAAGGAGCATATTTATACAGAAGATGATTACTGGAATCTCCCTGAATCTGTCCGTGCGGAGCTGATTAACGGACGGCTTTACTATCTGGCCGCGCCCAGCCGGATTCATCAGGAAATCTCAAGTGAATTGCACACAGTAATTAACAACTATATACATTCAAAGCACGGTTCCTGCCGCGTGTATCATGCGCCCTTTGCCGTGAAGCTGAGAAAAGACCGTGACAACACTGTGGAACCGGATATCAGCGTTGTCTGTGATCGGTCAAAGCTTACGGACCGGGGTTGCACCGGCGCTCCCGACTGGATCATTGAGATCGTTTCCCCCGCCAATCCCGGACATGACTATGTGCGCAAGCTGAATCTTTATGCCGACGCGGGCGTCAGGGAATACTGGATTATTGATCCTTCCAATGAGATTGTGATGGTATATTATCTGGAACAGGAACGCTTTCAGGTTCATACTTACACCTTCCGCGATAAAATCACTTCCAATATTTTCGAGGATCTGACCATTGATTTTGCGGAGCTGATCGAAGATATTCCATCAGAAATCTGACCATACAATATAACTACCCCCAGAACCGCCATTTTTATGACAGTTCCGGGGGATCTTTTTTCTGTTCTTTTGCTGTATCCTTCTTTGATAAATTATAGTGAACGACATTAGTAATTTTACTTTGAAGCCAATACGGTATATACCGAAAGTAAAAATGTTTTTGCCGTTTACTATAAGTCATGACTTTCCGGCTTCAGCCATGGCAGTACACGAACAAGACCGGGCATCTGGATTGGCCTCACAGCGGCTTAGTCTCCTCCTCCAGCCATGGCAGCACCTGTGAGAAATCCATATCGCTGGCGTAATAAAACTTTGTATAGCAGGGCTGATTGTAGCAGTTATTCTGCCAGGCGATGCCGGTGCGGTACATGGTGTCGTGCATCAGGGTGAAAAGCTTATGCTGTGTCACCTCGGTGTTTGTGTAGATGCGGATGGCTCTGCTGTCCTCGGTGCGCAGCAGAATTTCCTCCCGGAAATCCCCGAACACATCGGCGATCAGGCCGGGATTTCCTTTGGTTCCGTTGTTGGTCAGGGTTCCTTCCGGCCGCAGCATCTCCCCGTGGGTATTGTCATTGATCACACCGATATGCTCTCCGGTCTGGTAGTCCGCCCTGTCTATGACCTGGGTGGTCAGATCCGCGGCCCAGCGGATATTGGCGTTGGTGCTTAAAGGCTTGTCAGGAAGCTTATTTCCCTTGCAGTCGTACACATCGTCCACCCAGACGGACAGGCCCCGCACATTGGGACTGACGTCGCCGATCAGGCAGCGCCCCAGATCCTTCTCCGCGTACTCTCCGAAAAAGGCCTTTCCGGTCTCAGCGTCCCGAAGGGCCCAGCCGTAGGGAGCGTCCTTCCCCTCCTCAAACACATTGAAAATCTGATATCCCGGCCGGTCCGGATCGATCACTGCCACATGCATGGAATCCCCGTGGCCCAGCTTCACGAACTGCCCGTCCGGCAGATAATCTTTCGCGGAATAAAGCACGCTTCCGTCGTGGTCGATGACCGCCGCGCCGTAGATGATCTCCTGACAACCGTCCCCGTCCACATCCGCCGTAGCCAGGGAATGATCCCCCTGACCGGCAATACAGCCGTAGACCGGGTCCGTCCCGTCCTTGTGGTTGGTCCAGAAGTGGAAGGGATTGTCCATGGGAATATAGCCGCTGTCAATATCGAACTTCACCCGATGCTTCCTCTCAAAGAAGTCATAGGCCACAATCGTGGTTCTGGTGTAATATCCGCGGCAGATGATCAGATAGGGCCGCTCCCCGTCCAGATAGGCCACACCGGACAAAAACCGGTCCACCCGGTTGCAGGGCTCAATCCTGTGAAAAGCGTAATCCCCCCACATCAGGCCGTCGTCATCCCTGGGGTGCGGGAAGGGTATGGTCTCAATCTCCTCCCCTGTGCCGGCGAACATGGTCAGATACTCCGGCCCTTCATAGATAAAGCCCTCAAACTCCCGCAGCTTATTTTTATCGCTGAGGGAGGGCGCGTATATATCCATGAAATAATCGGTTAGTTCCCGGGCGTCTGCCTCTTTCAGTGGATAAGTATATTTTGAGGTAAGCCCAATGCATTCCTCCACTGTGGACGGCCACTGCCCCGCTTTTACCTGGGGATGGTCCTGCCAGTGTGTGAAAACATTGGCCAGATGTTCATAATAGTCCTCAGCATTGCACACATAATTATCCTGATTGGTCACACCCTTCGCCTCATCCTCCGGCGCCAGGGTGATATAACGGCTGCTCTTTACACTGCCGTCCTCATTGAATACCGTCATGCGGGTGCCGGGGGCAGTCTTCACGGACATTTCCGCTTTCCCGTCCCCGTCAAAGTCATAGACGATAAACTGGGTATAGTGGGCGCCCGCCCGGATGTTGTCGCCCATGTCCAGACGCCAGAGCAGCCTGCCGTCCAGCTTGTAGCAGTCGATCATGCAGTGACCCGTGTAGCCTCTGTGGGACACGTCATGGGCGTTGGAGGGATCCCACTTGACAAAAAATTCATACTCTCCGTCGCCGTCCACATCTCCCACACTCATGTCATTGGCGCTGTAGGTAAAGGCCTGCCCTACCGGGGTGACGCCGCCCTTCGGCTTCTGCAGGGGGATTTCCGTGTAGGGAGCTTCACGATTCCATGGTTTTACCGCTTTACAGCGGCTGAACCCTGATCTCTCCCCGTTCTGCGCATGGCTGTGTTCTTTGTCTGATGAAAGTGAGCAGTTTTCTTCCGCCTGTAAATTGCATACCTCTTTACCAGAAAGCGGAGCTCCGGCATCCCCTGGAATAGCCGCCACCGCGTACTCATCCTCCGCTGTGCCGTCCGCGTCCAGGTAATTGGTGCTGTCCGTCACTGTCGCCAGCCTTTCCCCATTTTTGTATACAATAAAATCCGTGCCGCTCATGCCGGTCTTTGTATAGCCCGTCACCTCATCCAGGAACAGCCTCCAGGAGAGAAACACCCCCTCCTTCACCTTCACGGCAATCAGCCCCCGGCTCAGCTTCTCCAGCTGTTCATGAAGCACCCGACCCACCGGCGTCTTCACAAGATCGCTTCTTGCGATGACCTCTTCTCCGGATACCGCCTCCACATACACATAATGGGGGATGTGGGTGGATTTGCGCAGAGTAAAGGTGTTCTGTGCCGTCTCCGCAAGGCATTTGTACTCCATATGTGGGCTGTAGCGGTCCGCCCAGTACACCCGGTAGGAAACCTCTGAATTCAGGCTTTCTTCCCCGCTCCGCGCGGCTTTCTTTGGGCAGACTGCGTCCCATTCCAGAGTGACCAGACTCTCTTTGACCTCTCTTATTTTTAATTGAATGCTTTCCATTCCTCTCCTTTTCCAGGCCGTCAGATTCCGAAGGTTCTCATAACGGTCTTCGCCTGTTTTCCTCATTATAGAATTTCTTTTTAAATTTGTAAATCCTTTCGCCGGTTACGGGAATAATCATTTGATAGCAGCGCCACCCGCGTCATATCGGAAGTTTAGAGATTATTAATGTAAAGTTTACAAAAATTATTAGCACTCGCTATTGACGAGTGCTAATAACTGTGCTATAACATATACATCGAACAAAACAACAGCCCGAGGACAAAAAATAAAGGTTCCCGGTTTTCATGAAAGGAGAAGATGTATTATGTTGATGCCCAGTATTTTTGCGGATGATTTTATGGATGATTTCTTTGGAGCCCCCACAAGGGAGGGCCGCAGGAGAGAGGAAATGCTCGGTTCCCTGATGCAGACCGATGTTCAGGAGAATGAGACGGGTTATACCGTGACCATGAACATTCCCGGAGTCAAAAAGGAGAATGTGAAGGCGGAGTTAAAGGACGGCTATCTGATGGTTGCCGTTTCCACCGGCACCTCCAATGAGGAGAAGGAGAAAAACGGCAGGTATATCCGCCGCGAGCGCTACCAGGGAAGCTGCAGCAGAAGCTTTTATGTAGGCAAGGATATCACGCAGGAGGATATCAAAGCCAAATTTGAGGACGGCACCCTGAAACTGTCCATCCCCAAGAAGGAAGCCATTCCGGAGAAAAAGGAAAATAATTATATTGAAATCCTGTAAACGGAAAGAGTACGGATCCGGGAGACGAAAATCAGCTGATATCCGGTCAATGAAAGCGATCCAGAAAGTAAATGAATGAAAGAAAAAAAGCCTCTTCGCAACGGTTTGAATGTCGCGAGGGGCTTTTTTTCGCGCACATATTTTGCCTTATTTTACGGATACTATACTTGTAAGCGCTGATGTACCGGCGATGAGCTGTGCAGACGAAATATATGAAATTCGGCGCGGGGTATCGCTGCAGGAGACAGCCGGGCGCGTAAAAGTGCCGCCGATCTGTTTTGGGAGGAGCGCATGGAGATTTCCGCGGGATACCACTGAGAAAAAAGGAAAAGAATACCGGGATATAGAAGGAGGAGCATCATGAAAGATACAGGAATCATCCGGGCCATCGACGGCCTGGGCAGGATCGTGATCCCCAAGGAGATCAGAAAAACCTATCGGATTAAGGAAAATGATTCCATGGAAATTTATACCAATCAGGAGGGGGAAATTATTTTGAAAAAATATTCTCCCATTGGGGAGCTGTCCGCGTTTGCAAAGGAGTATGCGGAGAGTCTGGCACAGGTCAGCGGCCATGTGGCGGCCATCACGGACAGGGACAGTGTGGTGGCGGTGTCCGGCGGCCTGAAAAGCATGCGGGGGCAGGCCATCAGCAACGCTTTGGAGGAGCGGATGAACCGGAGGGAAACCGTGGTCGCGGCCAAGGGAGAGGAGGCGTATGTGCCCATTCTGGAGGATATGCCGAAGGAGGCCGAGAGCGTGGCGGTGAATCCCATCCTTTCCGCGGGTGACGTGGTGGGCAGCGTGTGCCTGATCGGAACGAAGGTGGGAGAGAAGCTTGGCGAGGTGGAGCAGAAGCTGATTCAGGCCGCCGCGGGATTTCTGGGGAAGCAGATGGAGGTGTGAGGCGGGAATTCAGAGCCGACCATGAGGAGCTGTGAGGCGGAAATTCAGAGCTGGCCATAAGGAGCTGTGAGACGGAAATTCAGAACCGGCCATAAGGAGCTGCAAAGATGAATTGTATAAAGATGAATTCGCTGAAGTCCCTGAGAAAGGTGTTGCATTCAGCCTGAAATAAGTATAAAATTGAACCAGTGTATTGAAACCCGGAATGGAATAATTATCAAGGTTTGTTGTGTTCATGGCTGTTAATCGCGGCTGGCCACAAACCGCAGCTCACATCGTCTCATTCCGGGTTTTTCTTTGGAGGAAGATTCAGGTGAAAATTATTGTTGCGGGCGACGGAAAGCTGGGCTCCAGCGTGACCCGTCAGTTGTCTCTGGAGGGAAATGACCTGACAGTGATCGACTTAAAGGAGTCCGTGCTGGAGAGCAGCGAGGGACGATATGATGTGATGTCCATTCAGGGCAACTGCGCGGCCATGGATGTGCTGGACCAGGCGGGAGCGAAGGCAGCGGATCTGCTGATCGCGGTGACCAACAGCGATGAGGTCAATCTGCTGAGCTGCCTCACAGCCTTCGGCATGAATCCGCATATACATACGATTGCCAGGATCAGGAACCCGGAGTACCAGGAGCAGATTTATAAGATGCGGGATATTTTCGCCCTGTCCATGACGGTGGACCCGGACAGGCAGACCGCGGTGGAGATGGAGCGGCTTTTGAAATATCCGGGCTTTCTGCAGAGGGAGCCCTTCGCCCACGGCAGGGTGGAGCTGGTGGAATTGAAAATCGAGAAGGGCAGCAGGCTCTGCGACGTGGCCATGAAGGATCTGCACCGCACCGTCAACTGCAACGTGCTGATCTGCACCGTGGTCCGAAACGGCTCCGCCATTTCCCCCGATGGCAATTTTGTGCTGAAGGAGGGGGACAGGGTCTTTATTACCGCGGCTACCAACGAGCTGAGCACGCTGCTGAAAAATTTAAATATTATCACCCATAAGGTCCGGACCGTGCTGATCTGCGGCGGCAGCAGATTTGCGGTCTATCTGACGAAGCTTTTGCAGAGGAGCGGCATCGGCGTCAAGATTATTGAGAAGGACCAGTCCAGGTGCGAATACCTGGCGGAAATCCTGCCCAGGGCGGAGATTATCCGCGGCGACGCCAGCAAGGATTATCTGCTGGAGGGCGAGGATATCTCCAGTTATGACGCGGTGATCAGCGCCACCGGCTTAGACGAGCTGAATATGATTATTTCCATGTATGCCCTGCACTGCGGCGTGCCCCAGGTGCTGACCAAGCTGGGCCGGGGCATGGAGGTCAACGGCAGCATTATCAGCAGCATGAATCTGGGCAGTACGATTGCGCCCAAGGATCTGTGCTGCAACAATATCGTACAGTATGTACGCGCAATGAAAAATCAGACCGGCGCCGCGCTGGCGGTGTACTCGATCGCGGGTGGACAGGCGGAGGCGGTGGAGTTTCGGATTGACGAGACCTGTCTGCACTGCGGGGAGCCGCTGAAAAAGATTAAAACCCGCAAAAATGTGCTGGTGGCCTGCTTAACGAGGGGATCCTACACCGAGATTCCCAACGGCGACACTTATTTTCAGGTGGGCGATACCGTGGTCATCATGGTCAGCGGTGGCGGTGTGATTTCCAATTTTAATGAGATCTTTGTGTGACGGGGATTTGCCATGAACCATAAAATGATCGGAAAATTTATCGGGCAGATCCTGATGCTGGAAGCTGTTTTTATGATACCGGCCCTGTTGATCGGGGTTTATTTCGGGGAGCTGAAAGCTGTCGGCTGCTTTGCGGCAACGATTGTGCTGACGTTTCTGGCGGGTGTGGCGCTGTTTTTGTTCGGCCGCGGCAGCAGCAGCGTGTTCCGGGCTAAGGAGGGGCTGGTCTGCGTGGGCTTATGCTGGATTGCCATGAGCCTTTTAGGCTGCCTGCCTTTTTATCTGTCTGGGGAAATTCCCGCTTATATTGACGCGTTTTTTGAGATTGTGTCCGGTTTTACCACAACGGGAGCTTCCATTCTGGAGGATGTAGAGGCACTTTCCAGCAGTATGCTTTACTGGCGTTCCTTCAGCCACTGGGTCGGCGGCATGGGCGTGCTGGTTTTTTTGCTGGCTTTTATGCCGAACCAGGAGGAGGGCGGCTTTACCACGCATCTTTTAAAGGCGGAGAGCCCGGGCCCGAATGTGGGCAAGCTTGTGCCGAAGATGAAGGATACCGCCTCGATCCTCTATCTTCTGTACTGTATCCTGACGGTGCTCGATATTCTTTTTCTCCTGGCAGGCGGGCTGGATCCGCTGAGCGCGGTGTGCATTGCCTTTGGCACGGCGGGCACCGGAGGCTTTGGCGTCCTGTCGGATTCCATCGCGGGCTACAGCCCCTACATTCAGAATGTCTGCACCGTTTTCATGTTGCTTTTCGGCGTGAATTTCAGCTGTTATTATCTGCTGACTCTGCGGAAATTCAGGGATGTGTGGAAGGACGAGGAGCTGCGCACTTACCTGGGGATTGTGCTCGGCAGCATCGCGCTGATCGTCTGGAATCTGCGCGGCTACTATGATACCCTGGCCGAGACGGTGCGCCATGCGGCGTTTCAGGTGGCCAGTATTATGACTACGACCGGCTTTGCCACCACGGATTTCGACCAGTGGCCGAATTTTTCCAAAGGACTTCTGATGATTCTGATGATTATCGGCGCCTGCGCGGGCAGTACCGGCGGCGGGTTTAAGGTGGGACGGATGCTGCTTGTCATTAAATCGGCGAAACGCTCCATTCAGCAGGTGGTCAGCCCCCACAAGGTAGAGGTGGTGCGGTCCAACGGCTACAGAATCAGCGAGAAGGTGGTCGCCAGCACGAACGCCTACCTGGCGGCCTATGTGATGATTATCATCGCGAGTTTTTTACTGGTGTCGCTGGACGGCTTTTCCATTACGACGAATCTGTCGGCGGTGCTGGCCTGTTTTAATAATATCGGGCCCGGCTTTGAGGTGGTGGGCGCTACGGGCAACTACAGCGCGTTCAGTGTGTTTTCCAAGCTGGTGCTGATCTGGGATATGCTGGCGGGAAGGCTGGAGATTTTCCCGATTCTGATTTTATTTTCCCAAAATACATGGAGAAGGCGGGTGTAGATACAGGGCTTTTGCCGCCGCGGCGCGGGTCATATATCCTGAGAACGCTTCATATAATGGTAAAAAGCGTTCTGAGGGGATGGAGTGAAGGATTATATTGCGGAGCGGGCCACCAGCATTGCTGTTTATATTATTGAAAATAACGCGACGGTCAGACAAGCCGCGAAGGTGTTCGGGGTCAGTAAAAGCACGGTGCACCAGGATGTGGTTCACAGGCTGGGCGCGGTCAACCCGGGTCTGGCGAAGGACGCCAGGAAGGTGCTGGATGTAAATAAGAGCGAGCGCCATATCCGGGGCGGCCTGGCGACGAGGGAGAAGTATCTGCGGCAGAAAAAATAAGATTTATCAGGAAAAGCTGAGGTCAGCTGCTTTATGAAGGCGGGAAAAACGGGAAGAAACAGGAGCCGGTCGGAATGTCTCAGGAAATGAAGATCATCGCTAAAATACATACGGATTTCCCGACAAAATTCGGTGTGCCGAGGCAGAGCGGCCTGGTGAATGAGCTGAAGGGGCGGATTGTATTTTTGCCGGAATACCGGCAGGAGGAGGCGTTCCGGGGACTGGAGGACTTTTCCCATATCTGGATTTTGTGGGAATTTTCTCAGGCAAAGCGGAAAAACTGGGCCGCCACCGTCACGCCGCCGCGGCTGGGCGGCAGAGTGCACATGGGAGTTTTTGCCACCCGCTCGCCCTTTCGCCCCAACCCGATCGGCCTTTCCTGCGTCCGGCTGGATGAAATTGTGTTTGATGAAAAGCTGGGTCCGGTGCTTCATGTGTCCGGGGTGGACATGGTGGATGGAACGCCTGTTTATGATATTAAGCCCTACCTGCCCTACGCCGACGCCCATCCCGAGGCCAGCTCCGGATTTGCAGGAAAAACTGCAACTCATGAGCTGAAGGTTGATTTTCCGGAGGAGGAGCTGCAAAAATTTCCGCCGGACAGGCAGTCGGCGGCTGTGGAAATTCTCAGGCAGGACCCCAGGCCCATCTATCGCAAAAGCGAGGATCAGGTGTTTAAGCTGGAGTTCGCGGGGTGGGATATTCATTTCACGGTGGACGGAGAGGTACTGACGGTACTGGAAGTGGTGCGCAGAAGTCATTCCTGAAAGGTTGAAGATACGTCCAGGAACAGGGAACGAAATAGTGAGATGCCCGTAAAGGGGCTGCTGTGCTGAATATGTGATGTGATATCGGTATATGCGCTTTGACAGCTTTACATTAGAATAGAACAGGAAAAAACTTTATAAAATGATTAAAGCGACAAAAGGTTATGATACCATGGATTGCTCCGCAAAAGACGCTCCCGCAATCCATGACGCCATTCGGAATCCGCACAATTTGGCCTGAAAAACAGCCAAATTGGCTCCTTCCTCATGTCGTTGCGGTCCCCAAGGTCATAAATATGAATGCGAGCATTCAATTTCTGACCTTTTGTCCCTTGTATCATAAAATACGTGAGGAGGAATGTATGAACAAACGGGAAATGGTCATTGTACTGGATTTCGGCGGACAGTATAATCAGCTGGTGGCCCGCCGGGTGCGGGAGTGCCATGTGTACTGCGAAATTTATTCCTACAGGACGGATATCGCGAAGATTAAGGCGATGGCACCGAAAGGCATTATCCTGACAGGCGGGCCCAACAGCTGCTATGAGGAGGGGGCGCCCACCTACAGCAAGGAGCTTTTTGAACTGGGAATCCCGGTGCTTGGATTGTGTTATGGCGCGCAGCTGATGCAGCATATCCTTGGCGGCAGGGTGGAACGGGCTGATAAGCGTGAATATGGGAAGACGGAGGTTGCGGTGGATACTTCCTCCACACTGTTTGCCGGTGTGGCACCGGATACCACCTGCTGGATGAGCCATTTTGATTATATTTCCGGGCTGGCGGAGGGCTTTGTCTCCGTGGCCCGCAGTGCGGATTGCCCGGTGGCGGCCTGTGAAAACACCGCCCGAGGGCTTTACGGCATTCAATTTCATCCGGAGGTACTGCACACACCGGAGGGCACAAAGATGCTCTATAATTTCGTGCGCAATGTGTGCGGCTGTGCCGGGGACTGGAAGATGGACTCCTTTGTGGAGCAGTCGATCCGGGCGATCCGGGAGAAGGTGGGGAGCGGCAAGGTGCTTTGCGCCCTCTCCGGCGGCGTGGATTCCTCCGTGGCCGCCGTACTGCTTTCCAAGGCGGTGGGCGACCAGTTGACCTGCGTTTTTGTAGACCATGGCCTGCTGCACAAAAACGAGGGCGATGAGGTGGAGGCGGTGTTTGGCCCCTCCGGCAATTATAATCTGAACTTTATCCGTGTCAACGCCCAGCAGCGTTTTTACAGTAAGCTGGCCGGCGTCACGGAGCCGGAGCGAAAGCGCAAGATCATCGGCGAGGAATTCATCCGCGTCTTTGAGGAGGAGGCCAAAAAGATCGGCGCCGTGGACTTTCTGGTGCAGGGCACCATCTACCCGGACGTGGTGGAAAGCGGCCTGGGCGGCGAGTCCGCTGTCATCAAGTCCCACCATAATGTGGGTGGACTTCCTGATTATGTGGATTTCAAGGAAATTATTGAGCCCCTGCGCGACCTGTTCAAGGATGAGGTCCGCAAGGCCGGCCTGGAGCTTGGCCTTCCGGAATACCTGGTGTTCCGCCAGCCCTTCCCCGGCCCCGGCCTGGGAATCCGCATCATCGGAGAGGTTACAGAGGAAAAGGTCCGCATCGTTCAGGATGCCGATTACATTTACCGCGAGGAAATCGCCAGAGCGGGACTGGATCAGGACATCAACCAGTATTTCGCCGCCCTGACCAATATGCGGTCAGTGGGCGTCATGGGGGATGAGAGAACCTATGACTACGCTGTGGCATTAAGAGCTGTCAGGACGATTGATTTTATGACAGCGGAGGCGGCCGAGGTGCCTTATGAGGTCTTAAACCGGGTGATGAACCGGATTATTAATGAGGTGAGAGGGGTCAACCGGGTGCTGTATGATCTGACGAGCAAGCCGCCGGGGACGATTGAATTTGAGTGACTTTTAAAAAATTGCCATTTGTGTGGATGCCCTTTAGAGCATCCACACAGGTGGTAATTTATTCGAGCTTGTTTATTTCGGCAAAACTTTGGCAAATGGCATTTTCAAGATCGACAAATGGCAGTTCCAATAAGGAAATATTTTTCATATTCAGTATAGATTCGAAATCATCCATGTCCACAAAGCTCAAAATATCATCATATAAATCAGAATCGCAGAAATCGTAAGTGGTCTGGATTTCCGATACAAGATTTTCGCTTTGACCAAAATCCACGCAGACTTCTCTTGTTTTTCCGTCGTTATAATGAATGATTGTCGTATGCAATAATTCTGAAACGGCATCATCAGACCATCCATATTTTTTTGTCAATTCATTGAGAAATGAGACACATAAAGGAGATAAAATATCTTTTTGCTGTTCGGGATCTTCCTGGAAATAATAGTCTTCCAAAGCTTCGTATGCGGCAAGTGCAATTTCTCCGCTGCTGATGTCGGGGTCCCAGTTTACACCTGAGGGCTGATCGCAGGCTTCATCCACAAGCATGAGTTCCTTTATATTATCCAAATTTAAAAATAATACTTTGTTATTCATGCATGGGATGACGATTCGCCTTTCCTGCATTTGGCTGTACAGTTTTTCCTTGGCATTTGCAGTGACAGGAAACCATAACCAGAGGTCCGTGTTGCTTGCCAGAATTCCGATATGCCCCCAAAAGCCGCTGAATTCGCCCACATCAGAATTTTCGCTGAAACTGACAAAATAATCCATATCCGCTATTTGCGGATCAAAAAAATATTCACCAGTCAAAGCCTTTGTGCTTGTAGAGAGGCATAAGGCAATATCTCTCAACTCCGCAACCGTCGCTTTTTCACCGGCTTCTATTTCGGTCAGCCTTTCCTGTGAAATTCCCGTAATCTCCGCTATTTTTTCAATGGTTAATTTTAGGAAATTCCTGATTTTCCGCGTTAAATTGCCGGTGTTGCCGGAATTCCCGAGAAGTATATCCGGGGTAATACCGAGATAATTCAGCAGCTTGGAGATGTGTTTTTCATAATTTGTTTTGCTTGTGCTGGTGCCTGCCAGAATCTTATCCAGGGTCGGCCTCGATATTTCCGCCTGTCTGCAGATTTCGGCCTTTGTATATTTTTTCTCTGTAAATAACTGCTCTAACTTGGCACCGACAACACTTCTCTTATCAAATAGATCTTCAATACTATAGGTCATTTTTGTGATGTCTCCTTTCCTTTTGATACATTATATAATAAAAAAACTGAAACGTAAAGAAAAAATTTACAAATTTACAAAAAATAATTTACGAAATATTTCTGAGACAAAGTCATGTCCGGTGGCACGGCGGCGAAAGAAGAGTGAGTGGGCGGAAGGAGCATGGGGTGAAAGGAAATGGTGGGATATAGAAATTAAATGTACTTTTCCATGAAAATAATCATGGACAGATGTCGTTTCCTGCGATATAATTTGCAAAAATGCGGAAGGAAGGGGGGGATTGTCATAAGAGATAGACCGGAAAACTTCAAATTGGAAGACACCACCATATGGTCATTTCCAGATCGTGGAAGTTGGGCCACACATTCCGGAAAATATCGCGGAAACTGGTCGCCATATGTACCACGAAATCTTATTTTACGATACACCAGAAAAAATGATTGGGTATTGGATCAGTTCTTAGGAAGCGGGACAACATTGATCGAGGCAAAGCTGTTAGGCAGAAATGCAATCGGCGTCGATGTGAATCCGAATTCTATCAAGCTATCTAATTCAAATCTTCACTTTACTTATCAGGAAACTTCTAAAATATTCACTAAACAGGGCAACGCAAGACAATTATCATTCATAAAAGACCAGAGTATAGATCTGGTCTGCACGCATCCGCCATATGCGGATATTATTCATTACAGTCAGGACATACCGGAAGACATATCGCATTTGGCATATGAGGATTTCCTACAGGCGATGGAGGAGGTGGCAAGAGAATCTTATCGCGTTTTGAAAGAAGGTGGAATCTGCGCATTTATGATTGGCGATATTCGCAGAAAGGGATATGTATTACCTCTTGGAATGAATACCATGCAGAAATTCACGGATGTGGGGTTTATTCTGAAGGAGATTATTATCAAAGAACAGCATAACTGCTGGTCTGCCGATTATTGGGATGGGCGTGAAAAGACATTCCTGATGCTGGCTCACGAATATATTTTTGCGTTAGAAAAACGGAATGATGGAAGTTAAGATAGTCATGAAAAAGCTGTAAGACGGTGGTTAGCGGCTTGTTGACGGCTCTGAGACAGTAGCGGATGATAGGCTGCGAAAAAATCAGCGAACGCTGAATTGAGTGTTGCGTAAAGTGAATTCCTATGGTATACTGGCAGGAGAAAACGAAAGTATGTTCGGCGTGAATGGTTAGGTGAATAGATATGGCTGTCAGTTATAAAAAGTTATGGAAGTTGCTGATTGATCGGGACATGAAGAAAAAGGACTTGTGTGCATCGGCTGGGATCAGTCATGCGTCCATGGCAAAGCTGGGAAAGAATGAAAATGTTACGACTGATGTACTCGTCAAAATATGTACTGCTTTGAAATGTGACATCAGTGATATCATGGAGATAACAGAAGAAGCGAAATGAGGGTGGACAGTATGGCAGAACAGGCTTTGAAAAAAGAAAAAGTAATACAGGCAAAACCTATTGTAAAATGGGCCGGTGGTAAGACACAGATGCTGAATGCTATCATTCCGAAAGTTCCGGCGAAATATGGCCGGTATATTGAGCCGTTTGTAGGCGGAGGGGCGCTCTTTTTCGCATTGAATCCGGAGCAGTCGATCATCGCGGACAGTAATCCAGAACTGATCAACATGTATCAGCAGGTAGCTGATCATGTAGAAGATGTGATTGCGTATCTTGGTCAGTATAAAAATACAAAAGAAGATTTCTATGAAGTTCGAGCCGTTGATTGGACACTATTGCCAAAAGCGGAAGCAGCGGCCAGAATGATTTATTTGAACAAGACTTGTTTCAATGGATTGTATCGGGTGAATAAAAAAGGACAGTTCAATGTACCTTATGGGAAATATAAGAATCCGAATATTTGTGATAAAGATGCTCTCTATGCTGCGTCGGAGCTTTTGCGGAGATCAGAAATTGTGTGTGGAGACTATCTTTCAGTCCTGAAAGAGTATGCAAAGCCAGGAGATTTTGTATTTTTAGATCCACCTTATTTGCCAATTTCCGAGTATGCTGACTTTAAAAGATACACAAAAGAGCAATTCTATGAGGAAGATCATGTTGAACTGGCAAAGGAAGTAGTTCGGCTGCAGGAATTGGGTTGTCATGTGATACTGACCAATTCCAACCATCCATTAGTGCATGAGCTGTATGCTCCGTTTAAAATTGATGTCATTCCGACAAAACGATATATTTCCTGTGATGGGAGTAAGCGTAAAGGTGAAGATGTTATTGTCACCATCCCGCCGAATAAGAGGATGTTAATTCAGCTTGTTCCGGAATCCTTGCCGGAACAGGTAAAAAAGTATCCGCCGACAAGGTTTATGGGATCCAAGAGTAAGCTCTTGACACAGATTTGGACAGTGGCATCACATTTTAAACTTGATACAGCATTAGACTTATTCTCCGGTTCTGGAATTGTTGGTTATATGTTTAAGGCTCAGGGAAAGTCAGTGATTTGTAATGATTATATGGCTATGTCTGCTGTTTTTGCGAAGGCTATGATTGAAAATAATCACGTTACTCTACCTTTGGAGGAAGCAAAAGAATTGTTGCTTCTGCATCAGGAGTCGGATCATTTTGTCGCGGAAACTTTTCAGGGATTGTATTTTTCAGATGCAGATAATGACTTGATTGATACGCTACGAACTAACATCTCTGCAATGAAAGATCAGTATAAACGCGCGATTGCAATGACTGCGCTGATACGGGCCTGTACAAAAAAGCGCCCAAGAGGAATTTTTACATATACCGGTGACCGATATAATGATGGGCGCCTGGATTTGAAGAAAACATTGGAGCAGCAGTTCCTGGAAGCAGTAACGGTTATTAATAAATCTGTTTTTGATAATGGAAAGACGAATTTGGCAAAGAACTGTGATGCGATGAATTTGAGAGTGGAACAGCCGGATTTGGTATACATAGATCCTCCGTATTACTCGCCGCTGTCTGACAATGAATATGTGCGCAGATACCATTTTGTAGAGGGGCTGGCAAGAGATTGGAAAGGTGTAGAGATACAGCAGAATACACAGACAAAGAAGTTTAAATCATATCCGACACCGTTCCCTACCAGAAAAGGTGCTGCGGATGCCTTTGATAAACTGTTTAAGAAGTTTTCAAAGAGTATCTTGATTGTGTCTTATTCTTCCAACAGTTTGCCGACACAAGATGAGATGGTAGCGTTGATGTCCAAACATAAGGAACACGTAGAGGTAGTGCCGATTGATTATACCTATTCATTCGGAAATCAGAAAGAAGCAAAAACCAATCGGAACAGAGTGCAGGAATATTTATTTGTAGGGTATTGATGGGACGTTCAGATGATAGATGAAAAGATCGAGATATGGCTTGTAGGAAATACGGGGTTGCGGAATCCCAACCGTATTCAGGAAGGGTTTTCTGTATATGCAAATTCTTCTTTTGTAGGGAGCCTTCACGGGCATGACAATGAGATTGGATTTATGAATCTTCTGAATGAAAAAGGAATTATTCAGAACGAAAGCGGCAAGGATGCTTCGGGTAGTCATGCCCGAAAATGGCGCCTAATGTTTGCAAAAAATGGCTTCATTTATCCGCAGGTCAGCAAAAAAGATGGAAAGCAGGATGATCTCGGAAAATTGGATGCGATCACACCTTTTGGAAGAACATTTCTGAAAGCAGATACACTCCCGGCTGTACAGGAGTGTTTTCTGCGTGCTATGAGCGTGGAGCAATTCCAGATGCCGGATAAAAGTGGATATTTTTCTCCATTGAGATGGATGCTTGCTATTATGCTGGAACTGGAAAAGAGAACAGGCTCCTCTGAAATCGGTCGGATGGAGTTTGCTTTATGGGGGCATTCCACCAATCCCAGTTATGATGTGAAAGAAGTTGTTGATAATATTCTCGATTTGAGAGAACGGCGGGCGAAGGCTCCGGCGAAACGTCCATTTGACAAAAAAGAAATCGCCAGGAGAGCTGAACATTATGACAAAAAACCGGATAATTTCAAAGACTACAGCGATATGAATATGCGGTATCTGCGCATTTCCGGCATTTTTCAGCGGAAGGGCAGAGGGTTGATCATCGTACCGACAAAGCATGTCCTGGCGGAGCAGCTTGCGAAAACAACAGCGAGTACAGTACCGCTATTCCAGGCATATCAGACGCTTTGTGTCGGCGCACCTCTTCCGACGGATAATAAGAGCGTTGCGAAGGCATTGCTGGATGATCTGATGAAGCAGATGAAAGAGCGACATATTTTGTTTGATATATCGGATCTTCCGTTGACAACAGCAGTGGAGATCAACATCGCCAGACAGAGATTGGAGAACATTCTGGCACAGACGGATGAAATCAGATACGCGGAAGAACAGCGCGACCAGTGGCAGGAAATATCCGATTATATGATGTTGCTTATCAAAGGCGGCGGTAAAAAGGATTATGGCGATGAAAATGTGATTGAAGTGCCGAAAGACGAGACACCGGCATATCTTGAGTGGACGCTTTGGAGAGCGGCACTGGCAATTGATCATCTGGTTAATAAACCATATGAAATCAGAGGATTTCGGTTAGATTCTGATTTTCTGCCGGTATCTGCAGCCGGAGGCGACAAGGGCGATTTGTATTGTGAATTTAATGACTTCACGATACTGACAGAAGTCACAATGTCAACATCATCATGCCAGGAAGCGATGGAAGGGGAACCTGTCAGACGACATGTATCGGATGCGGTATTGAAATATGACAAGCCAGTGTATGGGATGTTTATTGCGGTCAAGATTGATACAAACACCGCAGAGACATTCCGGCATGGAATTTGGTATGCGAAAGGCGATGTGAAGCAAAGGTTGGACATTGTGCCGTTAACGTTGGCACAGTTTCAGAGGTATTTTGTGGCAATGTTTGAGGCAGACAAAGCAACTCCAGAACATTTGCGTAATCTTATTGTAAAATGTGAATTTAGAAGAGATATTTTGGAGGCACCAACGTGGAAACAACTTATTGGCGAAATTGTTGCGGAACAATCCCTAAATCTTTTGAATGGAATATCAAAGCAAAAGCTGGTAAGTGCTCCTCCTATTCATGCGGGAACGATTGTGCATGATATATGTTGGGGGAATGGACAGGTTGTCGCTATAATTGCGAATTTTCCAGAATGTAATAAAACACATGTTGAAATTCCATATTTGACATCTCTTCCGGATGAAGTGAGTTTCTGCACGGATGGAATGACATTGCTTCATGAAAGATTCGGTAAAGGAACAATATATGGATATGTCGTTGTTTTTAAAAATCATATCTTGGTTTTAGATTATCCGGGAGCTTTTAACAAAGGCACTTTAACCGTGATATAACTTGTAGAATTTTTAGACAGAAGGAGACAATATGTATGAAATGTGAATCCACAGATTTGGAAATTGAAACTCTCGTGAGTCGAATAAAAAATGGAGATATAGATTTACAACCAGACTTTCAAAGAGGAGAAATATGGACTGATCAGAAAAAGCAAAAATTAATTGATTCTGTGATAAGGGGATGGAAAATTCCGCCTATACATGTGATACATGGTAATGAAGCTATAGATGAGGTGTTAGACGGACAGCAACGATTAACTGTAATAAGGGAT
>JAJQBK010000018.1 GCA_021203305.1 Lachnospiraceae bacterium | reverse complement strand
ACACACCTCCTGCCAGATACCGTCCCGACAGACAGAGACAGTAGTCTGCACCATCTGGGTCAGGCGGTCGGCAACACGCTTTGCCCGAAGTTCCTGAATCAACCGTATGATACCGCTCAAAACCAGCATCAGGCTGATGATAAGAACCGAAGAAAGCCCTTGCCCGTATTGTTCCGGCATCAGAATATCTGTGAACAGCAGGATAACCGCCAACAAGAAAAGGATCACTGTGAAGGGGTTAATAAATGCTCTGCGGATGCAGTGCGGTATGGTGTTTTCCTTTTTGTCGCTTATTGTCTGCTCATTTCCGCCATATTTTTTGCGATACTGGCGCACCTGCTCCTGAGTCAAGCCCTTTTCACCGGAATGGGTTTTCTGGGCGACAGTCGAACAGGGAACGCAGGCGAATTCCCGTATTCGGGGATGGATCATCTCTTTCATGGACCAAGTCTCCTCACCGCTCAAACTTTGTCGCCCTCATTATAACATAGAAAGCAAAGTTCAAATCTTGCTTTTTTCTTGTTCTTGAGCATGATAGGAACAGAATGCAAAAAAATGCCGCTGTACAGGGAACGGAAAGTTAAAAACCGGGGTTTAAAATCAGAGGAAAGACATTATTGATTTCCCTTGATATTTTGCTCATAAATGAATATAATACAAGTAGGGAATTCCTACTTCCCTACTTTTTGATTTGGAGGTGTTGTTTATGGCAGAAACATTGGTGAATGACGCAAGGGTAATGTCCAAAGGGCAAGTTACAATACCCAAAAATATTCGCAGCGTTCTCGGCGTCAGTACCGGTGATCGCGTGACCTTTATTGTGGAGGGGGACTCAGTGAGAGTCGTCAATTCTGCTGTATATGCGATGAAAAAGCTTCAGCAGCAGATGAAAGGCGAGGCGGAGAAAGCCGGATTCCTTTCCGAGGAGGACGTGGCTGCATGGATCACTGCTTCCCGGCGCGAGGAAAATGAAGAATGAAAATTATGCTGGATACGAATATTATTATTTCGGCGGCCTTTTTTCCTCATGGGAGAACAGTGCAGGCATTTAACAAAGCATTGTCCGGAGAGTATCAGCCGGTCATGTGTGATTATATTGTGGATGAACTGCACAGAAAATTCCGTGAGAAGTTTCCGGAAAAGCTGACCGAGCTGGAGGCTTTTCTGTTCAATGCACTCCAGTATATTCATCTGGTGCCTACACCCGACAGCGAGGCAGAAACGGAAAGCCTGATCCGCGACCTGAAAGATCGCCCCATTCTTCGGGCGGCTGTCTGCGCAAATGTTGATCTGCTGCTTACCGGAGATAAGGACTTTCTGGAATCGTTTGTGAGAACACCACGCATCATAAGCGTGCCGGAATTTCTGGATATGTAGCAAGCTGTATATTTGTTATTGTATTCAAAATTATATGATAAGAGCGGTTTGCAAGCAAAATGCAGACCGCTTTTTATTCTTGTTTACAAAGACATTTTCAGTATATGCTGTCAATATCATATGAATTATTTCACTCCCACATACACGCATTGAGTGCATTCTTCGCGCAAAATCTAAAAGGTTTCATGTTTTCTGATGATCAAATGCTAAAACAGCCAGAGGGAAATAGTCTGTGGAATCTGGTAAACGCTTGTCTACCGGACCTAAGAGTCACGCTAAACCGGAACTGTCAGTCCCTTCCAGAACGATTATTTTCAGTTTATAATGTTGTTAAATCAAGCGAAAGCCCTGGGGCAGATACGAGTCCCTTCTGGAAAGGGAAACTTGAGATTGCCAGTGTGGAATAGTCAGATTGGTTTAGTCAATGTTGGAAAAGCAGGCGTAAGACCATCCCTAAATCAGTCGTACCACGACCTTTTTCAACGGTTATTTTCGTTTTACTATATCTTTATACCGAACAAAAATTCTGGTGAAGATGTAAGAGCTGTTTTTGGAAAATGGTAAAATTTTGAAATGTAAGGTAGAAATTAGCTCATCCCGATAGGCGCTCGCCTACCGGGTGTAAGACACCCGCCAACCCGGGTCAAACCGGGTGTGAAGGACCCTCCTGCAAAGAGATTTTTCGTTTTAAAATACCCTTGTACCAGAGCGAAAACTTCGGTACAAGTTTAAGGGCTACTTCCTGAGAAATGAAGTGTTTCCTGCAGGCTAAATTTCTTTATTTCCGCTAAGGGGTACTAAGAGTATCACTAAATCTGCGTTAACCGGTACTACCAGTACCTCCCGCCGGGAAGTTTTTTCATTTATAATCATTTGTACCAGGCGAAAGCACGGGCACAGGCACATTGACAACTGCATAGACATTCATCAGGTACGAACCTGTGATAAGCAAGAGGCGAATGTCAGTGCAAAGTAAGTACAGCGTTATATCCATTCACCTGACTAATCTCATCCCCGAGTTGCTGGAACAGTGGCAGTGAAAAAGGCAGCGGGATAGTCCCGTTGACGGGTTAGATCGGTTGTCTGTTTTTGACTGGAATTAGCTATATGTGAAATGTAGACACGGTGGAATACTCTGATTGCCGACATCATTGCGGATAATCTTCTGGAGAAGTACAATGAAAATGACAGTAGGAAAATTCATCTCAACGAGCAGCGATGTCCAGAAGCAAACATAAAATCGAAAGCCGCTGCTTGGAAAATCTTGTTGACTACCAACACATGGAAGGAGAAAGAGACTATGGAGCTGACTTATACGCAGAACGGGGATTACCTGATCCCGAACATTACTTTGAAAGAAACCAGCAAGGCGCCGCTCGGTAAATACGGAAGAATGCACAGAGCATTCTTAAAAGAGCACCGTCCGATTTTGTACAGCGAACTGTCGATGACAGAGCAGTTGTTCCTGCACCTGAGGGAGATCGACGAGACAGCGCACAGGAGAGTGGAGCAACTGATGGCGGAGCTGCTGAAAAAGAATCCGGCACAGGATAAGATGACACAACAGATGGCCTGGGTAGCGCACCTTAACAGTTTGAAAGCGCAGGCGGAGGAACTGGTGCTGACGGAGCCAGTGTACAGTTGACAGAAGAAGCAGCGGAGCAATGGTGTCACTTTTTCTTCCTGTACCGATGGAGTGATGATTTTATTTTTTCGAGGGCAAGTCAAAGCAAAATAATAAAAATGCAGCGCCTCCGGAATTTGAAACTGAAAAATTAAACAGATAGAGAAATCCCTGTGCAGCATTGCAATCTGAATTACAGTGATGCGCAGGGAATTTTTTTCATTTATTTTCAAGCATGACGGGCGATAATCGACCAACGGTCACTGAATGCGATAGCGCGTAATATTCTTCCAGTTTGGAGGAAACCCCATCTGCTTTAATAATTCTTCTTCGCTTACATGAACCACTGATTGATTCAGGTTAGCAATAAGCTTGGTCAAGCTGCGCTTGAAACAATAAAAATCTTCCTTCGGGAGAAGATAGCGAAAGGCAATCACTGCAGCGAACAAATCTTTTTTTCCATAAATGTATTGTTCTTCATCCATAGGAATGTTGAGTTTTTGGTGGATCGGAAGGTCTGCGATCGCGTCCACAGTTTTATAAGTGAACAGCCTTTCTCCATGGGCGCATACGTTCCTGAATTTTGTAAGACAGGATAAGAACTGCCCCATCTGCTTTGGGTTGACGGTACCGATGGATTTGCATATTTTTGACTGCAGCGTCTGCGGAAATACCTGAAACATCTTGGAGAGATTTCCGAAAGTGAGGACATTGATCAGGACCCAAAGTGGAATATTGCTGTAAGTATCCCGGTAATGATTTATGTATACATAGTCAGTTGTGGTAGCGGCACGCTGCAGGGTGGAAACCAGTTTGTTAATCGTTTTCTCATTCTTTCTGTTGTAATTGAAGTTGTTTACATTCAAATAAGCAGACTGAGCTTCTCCATATTTTTCAGAGAAATAATAGGATATAAGTGAGCGCAGGTGTCGCTCAATCTGAAGAAGATACTTAAAGAACAATTCTCTTAAGTCTGCATCAAATTTGTACAGAGCAACAATCTCTTCAAAGGAGGTTCCGGATTTATAGGTTTTTGTAAAAGGTATCCGGAACAAGTGTTTATAACCGCCGATTAAAGGAAAGTAACCGATTTGCTCCAATATGTTTTGGGCGGAGGCTGCATCAGAGATGACAATGTGTTTCTCCTGCTGCAGGATATATAGTTGCTGTTCATAATCTGCAAATGTCTTCTGCCTGTCCATGGACTGCTCCTTAAGAAGAAAAGAGGGAGAGACCCGCAGGCTCTCCCCCGGCCGCGGGCTTCGCAAGTTTCCGCAACACGATCACTGAACACACTATAGCAAAAGATTGGAAAAGTGTCAACAGATTTAGAGTAAATCCAAGAGCAGCCTGACCATCTTACATTGCCATGCGGTTCCTTATCAGTATATGTTTTAAAGAATAAAATGATACCGATATTATAAAACAAGTATTTTTGATAAGCATTCCTCCGGAATGCGCAGCCCATCACCGAAGGTGATGTTCAAAGGGGATTGGGGGCGCTGGACATCCGGGGGATGTCCGTTTCCGCAAGGGACGCCTTCGGTGCAGCGCGGACCTGCACAGCATGCGGGCTTTGCCCGTAGGAGCGAAGCGGAGACGGCCCCAACAGGGCAAGCGAAAGCGGTCTTTGTAGCACAAAGACATTGCCTTGCCACTTTACGAATTGAAATGAATTTTATCGAAGCATTTCAAACCAATGGCGTACTCAATCCTATTTAAGTAACGTTCATGGATTTACGAGTTTCTACTTGTCAGCTTCACGCATACTGATATCGTTCATATCAGGTCTGTAACTATGGCGTTTGTCGGTGATGCGGATGAGGCATGCATTTGCATAAGTGTATTCCTTGAACAGGTCAAACCATGACTTGACAGGAAACTGAGAGATAATGATGGCGGCCTTACACCTTTCCATCAAATAACAAATTGTCCAGGCAGTCATTGCACGGAAAGAGTTTTCTCTCGTTCAATTGACCGTTGTGTTATTGGGATAGCATCTGCTTATCAAAATTCGTTAGAACCGGTTATAAGTTTTTTATATTGCAGACGACTTTCAAATGGATTGACAGATATCTTCACAGTTTTTATAATGAAGCTATCCCTACTATTTTAGTATGTTTTAGGAGAATCTGATGGTAAGTAAGTTTGACTACTATTTTCCGGCGGCGGCACAGATGCGCAGGATACATCTGTATCTTCCTGACGACTATGGTGAAAGTACCGAACGTTATCCGGTACTTTATATGTTTGACGGCCATAATCTGTATTTCAATGAGGATGCTACCTATGGAAAGGCGCTGGGGCTGAAGGACTTTCTGGATCACTGGCACAAAAAGCTGCTCGTGGTCGGGATTGAGTGTTCTTCAGACGATGTACAGCGGCTGCATGAGTACTGCCCGTTTCATATTTACAGCCGGATATACGGAGAGGTATGGGGGAGAGGCGATACAACGCTGCGGTGGATCACTGAGGACCTGAAGCCTTTTATCGACCGGACTTACCTGTACTGCCAGCAGGATGGGCAGCACAATGAAGGAAGCTGGGAACTGCAGATTCCCACATGGATGCAATTCTTATGGTTTTAGGAGGTTCCACGCTGTGAACGTTGTCTTTCTTTCCCCGAATTTTCCTTATCATTTTTATCATTTCTGTGATCGGCTGCAGCGTTTGGGCGTGCAGGTACTCGGAATTGGAGACTGTCCTTATTCTGAACTGAGAGACGAATGCAGAGGTGCCCTGACAGAGTATTACTACCTGCCCAGTCTGGAGCGGTATGAGGATGTGTACCGCGCAGTGGCATTTTATATTTTCAAATATGGACGTATTGACTACATCGAGAGCCAGAATGAGTACTGGCTGGAGCTGGAGGCGCGGCTGCGCACGGACTTTCATATTCGCAGCGGCTTTGACAGCACAGAGCTGGAGAATGTGAAGTTCAAATCACGCATGAAGGCCGGTTATGCCAGAGCGGGCGTAAAGACAGCGCGCTACATAATGGCAGAGGATCCGATTGCCTGCAGAGAGTTTGCGGCACAGGTCGGCTATCCCGTGATCGTCAAACCGGACAATGGCGTGGGTGCGGCAAACACCTGGAAGCTGCGCTCTGATGAGGAATTGGACGCGTTTTTGAGCGAGAGGCCCACGCAGGCTTATATTATGGAAGAATTTGTTCCCGGGCATGTCGAGACCTTCGACGGGATCACCGACAGTCAGAGTAATATTTTGTTCTGCACCGGACAGGTGATGGCAGTAACGCCGTTGGATATGCTGCAGGGGAACGGTGAGAATGTCAGCTATACCCAGAATATTCAGGAAAGAGATTTATACCGGATCGGGTCGCGGGTTGTGCAGGCCTTCGGTCTGCGGAACCGCTTTTTTCATTTCGAGTTTTTTCGTCTGGACACCGATAAAGACAGTCTGGGGAAGAAAGGAGATATCGTGGGGCTGGAAGTAAACATCCGCGCTCCCGGCGGCTATATTCCGGACAAGATGAATTTTGCCTACAATGTGGACGTGTATCAGATCTGGGCGGAGAGCCTGGTTTTTGATGAGAACCGTTCATTTGCGGATTATCGTTTTCAATCCTATGTAACGCATTTTGCCAGAAGCGGACAGAATAATTATCTTCACTCTGCTGAAGAAATTCGCGGACGGTATTCCGGTAAAATTCTTCTGGAAAACACTCCGCCGCCTTCTCTTTCCGGTGGTATGGGAAGTCATGTGTTTATTCTGCGCGCGGCTTCAGTCGAGGAGCTTTGGGAGCAGGCGGACTATATCCTTTGCCACAGGGGTGAGTGAGGACGATCAGAGCGTAATATATCGGTATAAAATATGTTCCGAATATCTGTCGGTCTGAGACGGAAAAAGGGGGGAGCAGTCAGGATGACGTTGATTCAACTGTCGTATGTTATTATGATCGCGGAAACAGGCTCAATGAATAAGGCGGCGGAGCAGCTTTATGTTTCTCAGCCGTCCCTGACCAAGGCGGTCAAAGAGCTTGAAAAAGAGATTGGGGTCACACTGCTTTATCGTAGTGGTAAAGGGGTCACGCTGACCAATGATGGTGTGGAGTTCCTGCACTATGCGAAAGAGATTTATCGCCAGTACGAAAGTCTGATGAAGAAGTATGGGAAGGGCGGCTCCTATAAGAAGAAATTCAGCGTCTCTACGCAGCACTATTCCTTTGCGGTGAAGGCGTTCGTAGACATGGCACAGGAATATGATGTGTCCAAATATGAATTCGCCATCAAGGAAACAAAGACGCGGGAAGTCATAAACGACGTCAGCACCATGAAAAGCGAGATCGGTGTGCTGTACCTGAGTGATTTTAACCGTAAGGCAATGGAGAAGCTGTTTCACAACGCCCATCTGGAATTTCATCATCTGGTGGATTGCCGTGCTTATGTGTACCTGTGGCGGGGTCATCCTCTGGCAGGTGAAACGTCCATATGCTTCGAGCAGCTGGCGCATTATCCCTGTCTGGCCTTTGATCAGGGGGATAACAGTTCCTTCTATGATGCTGAGGAAATTCTTTCCACCAGTGAGTACGCCCAGGTTATTGTTGCAAATGACAGGGCCACCATGCTGAACCTGATGGTAGGCCTGAACGGGTACACGCTTTGCTCCGGTATCATCTGTGAAGAGCTGAACGGGCTGGACTATGTGGCGGTTCCCTTTCAGGATGATGGAACGAATTCGGAAAGCACTATGGAAATCGGTTATATTACCCGGAAAAATCTTGCATTAAGCCAGACAGGAGAAAAATACATTGAGGCGATGAAACGCTATCTTGCCTCTGCATAAGCCGCAAAACAGGAATACCCTGATATAACCTCCGGTTATATCAGGGTATTTTCTTTCGGTATTAGACGCATTTTGTGGGTCTGTGTTACCATAACGGGCAGAAGCTGCGTGATCAGGAAACATACTCAGTGGCTGACAGAAACAGGGCCTGTTTTTACAGGAATCGAAAACATCGTGCCGGGTCAGTATAACCGGAAAACAGGGAAGGGGCGGCAAAGATGGATCGGGGTATTGAGACAAAATGTATTTATGGAGACGGTGCGAAAAAAAAGAGTCGTGAAAGGTTGTGAGGAGGTAATGAGATGTTACAGATTGACTCACCGGAACTGGCAAAACTGCTGCTTTCCGGCAGCTTTGGCCTGGAAAAAGAGAGCCTGCGGACGGACGAGGCGGGCTTTCTGTCCCACACGCCTCATCCATTTATGGATAATCCATTCATTGTCAGGGATTTCTGTGAAAACCAGACGGAGATCAATACATCCGTTCAGCCCAGCCCCCACGCTGTGGTAGCGGAGCTGGAGCGGCATACGCGGACGATTCAGAAAACGTTGGCAGAGCTGACGCCCAGAGAATATCTGTGGCCTTTCTCCAATCCGCCCTATATCCGCAACGAGCAGGATATTCCGGTGGCCCGGTTTGTGGGGGCGCAGTCAGGTAAAACCATATATCGGAATTACCTTTCCAAGCGGTATGGCCGGTATAAGATGACACTGTCAGGCATCCATGTCAACTATTCCTTTCATGAGGAGCTGCTGCGTCAGGATTTTCAGCGCAGCGGACAGTCCAGCTATATCGACTATCAGAATAACCTCTATCTGACACTGGCAAAGAGGGTCGCGGCCTATGGATGGATTTTGACTGCCATTACCGCAGCCAGTCCCTTGCTGGACAGCTCTTATGTAGAAAAAGAACGGTTTGACGGGGATGTGTTCCAGGGCCTGGCGTCTGTGCGGTGCAGTGAGCTGGGGTATTGGAACGCCTTTGCTCCGATATTTGACTACAGCAGTCTGCCCGCCTACGTGGAGAGCATCCGGGACTATGTGCGCAGGGGCTGGCTCCAGGCTCCTTCAGAGCTGTATTACCCTGTCCGGCTCAAGCCTGCCGGACCAAACCTGCTGGATACGTTGGAAACCGAGGGAATTAACCACATCGAGCTGCGGATGTTTGACTTAAATCCGCTGACATCTGCCGGCATTGATGAACGGGATGTTTCCTTTGCTCAGCTGCTGTTGTGCTGGCTGGCCGCCACGCCCGACCAGCCCTTCAATGACCGGGATCAGGTGCAGGCGGTTCAGAATTTTAAAAATGCTGCCCACTATGACCTGAAAACGGTGAATCTGATGCTGCCGGACGGCCGTGCTTATTCAGTTGCCCATGCTGCCCGTAATGTCATCACCCTGATGCGGGAGTTTTACTGCTATTATCCTGCCGAAGTGCAGCAGGTGCTGGATTTTGAGGAAGCAAAATTCATTGACGGGGAAAACCGTTACGCCTGGCAGATTCGCAAAGCCTTCTCCGGCGGTTTTGTCCGTAAGGGGCTGGCGCTGGCCAGACAGCAGCAGGAGGCAGCCAATGTGTGAATTATTCGGTGTCAGTGCCTCAGTTCCTGTGCGGGTGAACGGATTGCTGAAGGAGTTCTTTTCCCACAGTACGGAGCATCCTAACGGATGGGGCATGGCAACTTTCCACGGAAACGCCGCCTCGCTGGAAAAGGAACCGGAGCCCGCGTTCCGCAGCGATTACCTGAAAGCACGGTTGGCTCATCCTTTGGAAACGGAAGGGATGATTGCCCATATCCGGAAGGCTACAGTAGGTTCCACAGACTATGGAAACTGTCACCCCTTTGTTCAGAGGGACAGCTTTGGGCGGTGCTGGACGCTGGCACATAACGGTACCATGTTCCGCTGTCCGGCGCTGGCTCCTTACCAGTATGTGCAGGAGGGATGTACCGACAGCGAGAGGCTTCTCTGCTGTTTGCTTGATCGGCTCAACGGGGCTGCCGCCGAGGCGGGTCGTGAGCTGACAGCGGAGGAACGGTTTCATTTTCTGGACAGCTTTGTCTGTGAGATGACTCCCGGCAACAAGATGAATTTTCTGTTGTATGACGGAGAGCATCTGTATGTTCATACCAACTATGCAAACTCTCTCTATGTGGCCCGGGTGGCCAACGGAGCGCTGTTCGCCACTACCCCGCTGGGGAGGCACCGCTGGACGCCTGTGACCTTCACCACGCTCTGCGCATACAAAGCGGGACAGTTGGTCTATATCGGCACAAACCATGGCAATGAATATATCGACAACGAGGCGGATACACACTTTCTGTTTCTGGATTATGCGGCCCTGTGACAAAAGTGGCGGACAGAGCATAACATTATTTTCCCAAATCAGGAGGTTTCCAAAGTGTAAAAATCGCCTCCGGGAATAAAAATAATCCTAAATTATTCACGGTTCAACATGTAAAACCGTTGAAATCCGCATAGTTACTGT
>JAJQBK010000021.1 GCA_021203305.1 Lachnospiraceae bacterium | reverse complement strand
GGAAAGCGGCCACAGCCGCTTGCCGCTTCCGCCGGAAAGTAAAATGATGTTCATTAGCCTCCTCCTGTGTTTTTGTCTGCTTTCATCTGTTTTCCAATTAAGGACGCGCTTCGCCATCCCGTCCTTTCCAGGCGGGTTGTGGCTTGCTCTATGACCTCCGAAAGCCTTCAGACGCGGCGAAGCGACGATCTGAAGCGTTCCGGATCCTGGTGCTATCCTATCAGGGATTCATCGGCGGCAGGAGAATAGTAGATGTCGCCGGAATTACTGATTATTTTAGACGTTTTTCTTCTTTATTACTAATTCTTTTAGTTTTTCCTGTTCATAATAGCCCCAAAGCGCTAATCTGTCAAGTAACCGGGGTTAGAAATTCTTTCCATTTATATTCCCGGCCTTGTGCAGATTGGCGCACCGGTGCGCGGTTTGCCCGGCGGTCCCGGGAGGCGTTTTCCCAAAATTTCCCCAACAAAAAAATCCGCGGACTCATCTTGCGGATTTTGTCATACCATGTTAATATAAGTCTGTACTCCAGAGGATTGCGCCGCGGGCTGGCGACAATACTGATAAGGCGGTGATGCCGATGGCTGAGGAAGCCGACAGGGACGCTGGAGTACAGACTGGTACTCCCTATGATGATGTGTTCCGCACCATGTTGAATGACTGCAGACAGCTGATCATTCCGTTGATTAATGAAGTGTTTGGCGAGAATTATACCGGCGATGAACAGGTCGTATTTTTTCCAAACGAGCACTATCTCAACCAGCAGGACGGCGAGGAGGATAAGCGGGTCACGGACGGCAGCTTCTCCATTATTGGGGCGGAAAGCAGAAAGTACCTGCTGGAATGTCAGTCCAACCCTGACAGCAGCATGCTGGTGCGGATGTTTGAGTATTCCACCCAGGTTGCCCTGGATGAGGGAAAGGTCGTTGGCAATACCCTGGAAGTGGAGATTCCGGGCTGCGCCATTCTCTTTTTGAGGAGCACCGGGAACACCCCGGACACGATGTATATTCATTTCAAGTTCCGGGATGGATTTTTTACATATGATATCCCTGTGATTCAGATGCAGCGCTATTCGCTGGAGGAGTTGCTTGAGAAAGATCTTCTTTTTCTTCTGCCGTTCTACATTTTTACTTACGACAGGAAATTGAAGGAGTATAACGCAAATGAAGAGAAGCTGTTCGCGCTGAAGGCCGAATTTCGGATGATTGCGGATCATCTGAATGAACTGGAATACCGCGGACAGATCAGTACATACTATAAAAAGACGATTATTGAGATGTCAGAAAAGGTCGTGGATAATCTCGCGGCAAAATATTCGAACATTAAGAAAGAGGTGAGATCGGTTATGGGAGGAAAAATTCTGGAATATGAGGCGAAGACCCTTCTGCGGCAGGGGCAACAGGAGGGAATTCAGATTGGCCGACAGGAAGGACTACAGATGGGGCAGCAGAAAGGCCGTCTTGAAAATCTAGTCCAGAATGTCCGTAGCCTGATGAAAACCATGGGATGGACTGCCGACCAAGCCATGGACATGATGCTGGTCTCCGAGGAAGACCGTAAGGCCATTGCTTCCAGGTTTCATGCCTGAGGCAGCTTAAAGTCCCATCAGACGTCGTATCTTCGAGCATCTGATGAGACTTCTTTTCTGATCTGTTTTTATGAAGATGGCGCAGAATATACACGCCGTACTATGATGTTGACATGTTTTTGGCGGAACTGTGCAGAGAGACTCAGCAGTAATGTATAGTTGATGGAGCTTTTCTGCAAACAGGAATCGTGAGAAAGGCGGATTATATCAATGATTCTCTACCACTACAGATCAATAAAAAGTGCATTACTTGAAATAGAAAACTGCACTTTCCATTTCGCGGCGCCTGATGAGCTTAACGATCCAATAGAAGGATACGTCACGGTTTTCTGGAAAGGCGATAAGGCCGCATGGGAGGGCTTGTTTCGAAATTACGTATGTAGTCTGAGCCGGGCAGTTGACTTATGTCTTCTTAAAAGTGATGAGGACATGCTGTACCATAAGAGCATAATTCCAGACATTCATTGTTTCGATGATGTTCCATTGGGTAAAATTCTAAAGGATATAGGAGACAGAAGATAATTATAAAGTGGTTTTGAAAGATCACTCTCGTATGCCGTTGACTGTAAGACCGGTTAAGTACGGGGGCGAATTGATAGAATGTAATTTTTTTGAGGCGATGGGGCGTTTTACACGAAAGCAGATTGCGTCCTGGCTTACAGGAACGGAGGAAATCAGCAGCGTTTATGATGCATATTCACCGGAAGATGAATGGAGAAAACAATACCTGAATGTATACGATGCAAAGACGTATCGGAAACTCAAAGCATGGGAGCATGAGGAAGAGTTTCGCGCTGTTCTGACAGATTCTCTATGTGTCTACTCTGAGTCAGACAATAGAAATTTGAAGTATGATCCTAAAATACTTCGAGGCGTGATTTTTGGAATTGGTACGTCCGTATATGATAAGAAACGGATTATGGAAAAGCTGCGTGATCATACGGAAGAGCTGGCTGACTTTAGTTTTTTTCAGGCTGAATATGATGATGTGGCACAGAGAATTGTTGTGCAGGAGAAGAAAGCGTGGAAATTGGATCTTAACTTCCAGGATATTTAACCTATAATGTATCCATACGGCTGCGGATGATCAGTGCAGAAAACTCAATGAAGATTTTCCGGGAGGCGTTTCCCCCAAAATTTTCTCAACAAAAAATCCGCAGACTCATCCTGTGGATTTTGTCATACCATGTTAAATTGAGTCTCGCTGCAAGGTATTCGAACATTAAGAAAGCCGCCATGTTTTTTACAGCCATATTCCCAATACCTCCCTGACCTTTTTATCTACATGCAGTATCCTCGCATAATTCGCAAGGTTTGCAATATTTCGCTCTGTATCTTTCAGATAGTTCTGAATCGCATCGTTGAACACCTCGGCATCCATTTTATTTCTGTTTCTCATACAATCACAAATTGTACGTTCACGGTCATAGATTTTCATTAACACACCATCAACGCATCCATCAAGCACGCCAAGATTAAGTCGTTTTGGCTCTGTAAAGTGTGCTTTAACAATTGGGTAGTCGATGCTAAAGCGTTCTCTTGAACTCCTGTTGTCCACAGCGATATGCCATGCGGATGGAGTACGTTCCGTATACTCATAATAATCAAGCGCACTCTCCATGCAGAGTATGCCATCCGGAAATAGTCTGGCTATCACTGCTGCTTCTGTAAAGTTTTCATCTCCGGTATACTGGTAATACCCACGCCGGATTTTCTCTACCCGACCATCCGTTATCAATTTTTTTATTCTTCTGTCATAAAAACCGTGTTCTCGCAATTCACTCGTCTTCATTACGCCGCCATATTGTTCAAATAGTTCCTTAATATCTGACTGCACGATCCCATCTCCCATCGTTTGATTTAAACTCTTAAAAATCGAATTAGTTTTTGTAGAGTTTGTTGCAAACATTATATCATGCAGAGACACTGGTTGCAAGACTTGATTCCATCAATCAATGCTGTTCGCCATCTATTCCCACTACCAGGCGGATTCCGGACATGCACCGGTTAAAAACGTACGCCGACAGGCGCATAAAAATCGCAGACTCATCTTGTGGATTTTGTCATACCATGTTAAATTAAGTTTCGCGGCAAAGTATTCAAACATTCAGAAAGAGGTAATGTCGATTATGGGAGGGAAAGTTCTGGAATATGAGGCAAAGACCCTTCTGCGGCATGTGGAGCAGAAGGGAATTATTTATATTGCATTTGTGCGCACATTGTGCTACAATATCACAAATTCAGTTTAGGAGGTAGTATAAAATGGCAATGGCTAATATCAATATCCGCACTGATGAGGAGATTAAAATGAAATGCGAAAGCCTCTTCGATAGTCTCGGAATGAACATGTCCACAGCAATCAACATTTTCCTGAGGCAGTCACTCCGCGCAAACGGATTACCGTTTGATGTCAAAGCAGATACTCCAAATGAAACTACCCTTGCTGCTTTCCGCGAAGGGGACGCAATTCTTGCTGATCCATCCGTAAAAGGATATACCAGCATCCGGGAATTGAGGGAGGCTCTTGAAGTATGAAATACGAAATCAAGTTCACCACGCAATTCAAGAAGGATCTCAAACTCGCCAAAAAGCAAAACAAAAATCCTGATAAGCTGTTTGAAATCGTTGATCAACTCGCCAGTGACCTTCCCCTTGATCCCAAATATCGGGATCATGACCTAACCGGAAACTATATTTCATACCGGGAATGTCATGTGGAACCAGACTGGCTTGTCTATAAAAAAGACGCCAATGTACTGGTTTTGCTTCTTTATCGCCTTGGTAGCCATTCAGAACTGTTCAGCTGATCATCATTCATTTACTCTCTTCATTTTGTATAATCAAACTGCTCTCGAATTATCACGGAAATAAACTGCTTCGTCTCCACGATTCCCAGTTTCTCCAACAAACAGTCCATTCCTTTATTCATCACTTCCATACTGCTGGCCATAGCATCATTCCTCCAAATTATCAATAAAATCAATTGGGTTCTGCTTTCGCCCTGACTGATCACGCTTTCCCAATCACCCAGGCATGGCTCTTATTTACCAGCGCAATCCTCTGACTGCTTCCTCAAACGCCTCTTTTACTTCGCTGTTTGGAATAAATGTTTTTCTTTCCTCAACGTTATAGCTGAGGTATCCGAGATGGATCAGCAGCGTCAGGACATCATCCCTGTTATGAAACGAGACAAAATCATTCAAAAAGGTGCTTGTGCTTACTCTTACTTGTTCTCCTGCAAGTAATTCTAAAATCGCCTCTTTCAAGCCGTCAAATTCCATGCCAATGTAATTCATCAGCGATAAACAGGTTCCTGACAAATTCCAATAGGTATCAAATTCTTCCATTTCTATCGCGCTCATCACCGAATAGGGATTATATACATGGTTAATTTGCTCAAACATATATCCATCATACAGTGCCTGCATACCTTCAAAACTGACTTGGTGAATGTCGCACAGATGCCTCACTTCATTTTCCATAAATCCCACATATTCAGCAAGATTATAGGATTCCAATGCGGTAAACTCCTGAAAATCATTCAGCGCCGACTCCGTTCCATATTTCTTAATCGGCAGTATGCCCGTCATATAAGCGGCGGCAATTGTCCTGGAAGTCGTATCTTTATTTTTGAAAAGACTTGAGATCCCCGCATCATTACCGTAAAATGAGTTTCTCATTGTGCTGGAAATCCATCCATATAAGTTTCACGTCCCTCTTGACATCCTACAGAAATTCTCATATAATTTCTCTATCAAAGGAGGTGTTTTCTATGCCAACTATCAAATCAAGCACAGATTTACGTAACAACTACAATGACATTTCAACATTCTGCCACACCTATCATGAACCTGTTTTCATTACGAAAAATGGTCAGGGTGATCTCGCAGTAATGAGTGTCGAAACCTACGAGCAACTGACCGGCCGCCTTGAACTTTACGGTCTGCTGCAGGAAGGGCTGGACGATGTAGCAGCCGGACGTACGCAGCCTTTTACTGAGGCTATGGCTGAAATACGTGCTGCAAGGAAAAGATGAACTGGTATATCCACATTACCAAAATAGCAAAACAAGATATGATCAATGCGGCTGATTATATCGAGTTTACGCTTCTTAACCCGGATGCGGCAGATTCTCTCTTAGATACTGCGGAAGCCGGCATTAATTCACTTTCACAGATGCCCGATCGCTTTCGTCCGGTTGATGATCCTCTTCTCTCGTCATGGGGAGTTCGTTTCATCATGGTAAAAAACTATCTCGCGTTCTATGTCATCTCCGAAGAAAGCAAAACGGTACACATTATTCGTTTCCTTTATGGAAAACGTAACTGGCTCCTGTTTTCTGTGCTTCATTCAATGATACTCTGTTTTCACCCTTACTGATCACGCCTTTTCAATCACGCAGCTATGCCTCTTCGCGTTTGCTCCTTTTGCGTCTTTATCGTAATTGATTCCCACCAGAAGCAGATTGCCAAAATACTCCTTCAGATCACCGTCATAACGGTTTTCATGGATCTGGCGTATGGCGGTGTCGGTACAGTGGGCTAAGCTCAAACAATTTGGTTTTTATTTATACCGGTTGCAGTCCAATCCACTTCCTTACCAACTCTATGCTGACATTCGCATATTTTGCGATCAGGTCTTCTTTAACACCGTCTTTGTGCATATTGATGACCATCTCCTTTTTCCCAGCCATCTCACCCTCGCGCAAGATGTCTTTTGCCTTGTAATCAAGTACAGTTCCACCCATAATGTCTTTCACTCCTTTCACAACCTTCTCGTATTGAGCCGCAAGGTTCTCAACGACTTTGCCGGACATTTCCAATATCGTCATACGGTAGTATGCGCTCAATTTACCTTCTTCCGTCAACGCATTCAAACGTTCCACAATTAGCTGATATTCATTTTCCAGAGCCTCCAGCTTTTCTGAATCCTCTTCAAGTTCCTCTAGCTGCTTTTGGCTTCCGTAATTAAAAATGTAAAACGGTATCAGGAACAGCAAATCCTTTTCAAAAATCTGATTCAGATCATATTCCTTAACCTTCATCACGAACACATCAAATGAAACCGATCCGCCTGGCGTTTCAATTTCAATCTGCATTTTATCCGGTGTATTTCTGGTACTCCGCAGAAAAAGAACTGCCGAATTAGGAATCGTCACTTTAAGCTTGTTCTCTATAATTGCGCCTTCATCTAACGCAATCTGTGTCGCGTACTCAAATATCCTGACGAGCATACTACTGTCAGAAGTGCTTTGGCATTCAAACAGATAACTTTTCGTTACTTTTCCAACAACCACAAAACTTGCGTCTGTTATCCGCTCATCTTCTTCCCCATCTTGCTTATTAAGGTAGTGTTCGTTTTTAGAATACAAAATCTGCTCATTACCAGTGTATTCTTCGCCAAAAACCTCGTTGAGCACGGGAAGCAAAAGCATTCTGCAATCATTCAAAAGGGTACGAAACACATCATCATACGGCGTATTAACCTTTTTCGCAGGTTCTTTTGTATCAATATCATGATCATTCTGCCCCATTGGATATCTCTTCCTCCCTATCCGACAGGCGTATAAACTCCTCCTATCGTACTAATAGCTTACCACAAAGGCACCCACATATCAACTTGCGATTTGGAAACTTTGTATGAATTTTTCTCGTTTGACTGTTACCGCTGATGCCCTTTATTGATGCTCCTTATTTTTTGTATTTTAGGGGTATCAATTATTTCCAGCGCAATCCTCTGACTGCTTCCTCAAACACCTCTTTTACTTCGCTGTTTGGAATAAATGTTTTTCCTTCCTCAACATTATAGCTGAGGTATGCTTCACTTCATTTTCCATGCTGAATGACTGCAGACAGCTGGTCATTCCGTTGATTAATGAAGTGTTTGGCGAGAATTATACCGGCGATGAACAGGTCGTATTTTTTCCAAACGAGCACTATCTCAACCAGCAGGACAGTGAGGAGGATAAGCGGGTCACAGACGGCAACTTCTCCATTATTGGGGCGAAAAGCAGAAAGTATCTGCCGGAATGTCAGACCAGCCCTGACGCTTCCAGGTTTCATGCCTGAGGCAGCTTAAAAGTCCCACCAGATGCTGTATATTCAGGCATCTGATGGGACCTCTTTTCTGATCTGTTTTTATGAAGGAACAGGTACAATTTTTACCTCGTTTAGAAATCCCGACTGCTCGTCAGAGCCTTTTAATAAACAACTCAGGTGTACAGAATTCAACTTAGCTCTAAATTGAAATCTACTGTCCTGTTTTGTCCCCGCTGTTTCTGATTTTTGCTTTAACTTGAAATCGTCGTCACTCTATATTTCAAATTCTCTTGACTTTCTGAAATGGCTCAGTTAAAATCGAATCAGTAATTTCAAATTCACAGAAAGGTTGGTACCTCAATGGATCATAAAATCCGCGCCGGAAAACTTGTTACAAACCTGTCCGGAGATATGGCTTACCAGTCATTTCTCCCTTCCGCTCTTCCTCCAGTCCCTCCGATAAACATCGATGAAGAAATGACAGAGCTTTTAATTTCTGCTCACAGCCAGCTCACACTTCTGGATGGTCTCACAAAGCGCATCCCCAATATGCAGCTCTTTGTGTCTATGTATGTTCGGAAAGAAGCTCTGCTCTCATCGCAGATTGAGGGCACACAGGCTACCTTAGATGATATTCTCGACCCATTGTTGGAAGAGAATACGAATCGTGATGTAGCTGATGTTGTCAATTACATTCGAGCTGTTGATTTTGCCGTAAATCGTCTTCAGTCTCTTCCGCTGTGTAATCGGCTGATCCGCGAAACACATGCTGTCCTGATGGAGAATGTTCGTGGTCAGGAGAAAAATCCCGGTGAGTTTCGCTGCTCCCAAAACTGGATCGGCGGCCAGGGAAGCACCTTGAGAAATGCCCGCTATATCCCGCCAAACCCACAGGATATGGTGGAAGCCATGTCTGACCTGGAAAAATTCATCAACGCGGATGACTCCATAGATCATCTGATTCGTATTGCATTGATCCATTACCAGTTCGAGACAATCCACCCGTTCCTGGATGGAAACGGCCGAATCGGGCGGTTAATTATCACCCTCTACCTGATGGAAAAGCATGTACTTTCCTCACCCGCACTGTATCTCTCCTGGTACCTCAGGCAAAATCGCGTTGAATACTATGATCGCATGTCTGAAGTCCGACGAACAGGGAACTATGAGCAGTGGGTCAGGTTTTTCCTCCGTGCAGTTGCTGCCTCTGCCGAAGATGCCATTCGAACAGTCGATCAACTGTCTGCGCTTCATGACAGTAACCGACAGCTTGTTACTGATTCCTTTGGAACCCGCTCCAGGAAAAACGCCATGCAATTATTTTCCTATCTTGAGCAAAATCCCATCATAGAAATTCAGAAAACTGCTGTCGCACTTAACATGGCATACAATACTGTCGCCAGATATGTGTCAGACTTTTGCCGTCTGGGTATTCTTCTGGAGAACACAAAAGGTACGAAAGCAAAAGTGTATTCTTACGAGCAATACCTGAAGATTCTTCGTGAGGATATGTGACCGATATTCCATTTCATCTAAACACCCTTCCTGAAGTGCTTATTAAAAGGCCCTCACGCGAAAGTCTTTCTGACTCCGCGTCAGGGCCTTTTAATAGACACTCAGGTTATTCCCTGTCGGGAATTGTAATTTGGTTCGCTGTTTTCGCCATACCATGTTAATTGAACAAAAAATGCGCAAATCCGCAAAAATGCCCAGCAGGAGGTTCCGTATAAAGGCTCCAGACGTTTCTATATTCAATCGGCGTATGCGATACCGGATCAGGCAAAGATGGAACAGGAACAGCGTTCTCTTATGCTGACAGATGACGCTTTCAAGAAGATTATTATCACCAAAGAAACGCCGGCTCCTTATTATAACGATGATGGCGTCCTGGTAATGAGCGTTTATGATTTCCTGTTGAATCCGAACAGCCTTGAACAATAAACAGTAAATATAGAGCGGCAATCACTGTTGGGACTTTGGTTCCGGCAGACAGGTTTCCGCTCCTGTCATACCCTCTTCATCACAATCTCCAGCCCCACTTCCACCTTCTGCGCCTCTCCAAACATCACCATTTCCAGATAGGCCTTCCTCTTGTGTCTGTCGATCCTTTTGATCAGGGCTTCCTTTCCCTTTAACGGGCCGCTGTAAATCATCACACGGTCTCCTTCGATGACGCCCTCGGACATTCTCACAATCTGATCCTCGCCGCCAAACTGCCTCAGGAACTCCTCTTCCGCCTCCGTCAGAGGGATGGCTCCCTCCCCGTTCAGCCCCAGCACCCTGGTCAGGCCGACGACGCTTTTCATGGCAATGGCGACCTGGCAGATGTCCTCCGTATCCAGGAATACATATCCGGGGAAGAGGATTTTCTGTTCCGTTTTCCAGCTTCCCTGTCTCTTTTTCTTTTCCTCATAATAAGGGATAAAGCACCTCGACAGCGCGCTGCCAGACAACATTTTGCCGCACTGCAGTCTGATATTCTCCTCTGTGCCGGTGCGTACCTGCATGACGTACCACATAAATTCATTTTCCCTTCCGTTGGACGTGCTTCATCAATGACGCGCTGTTTTCGGCCTGACTGATCATGCCTTATCCCTGTTAGGTCCTGCTGATTACGCCGTCTCCCTGTTCACCCTGACCGCCATGCGGAACATCACAAGGCCGATTACAAACATGATGGACAGGGCGCTGACACCCAGATTCACGCTGCCGGAAAGCTGGCTGATGAAGGACACCAGTGCGGTGCCCACGATGGACGCGCCCTTGCCGCAGATATCATAGATGCCGAAGTACTCGCCGGACTTCTGGGCGGGTATGATTTTGGCAAAATAGGAGCGGGACAAGGCCTGGATGGTGCCCTGAAACATCCCCACCATCACGGCCAGAACCCAGAAATCGAACTGGGAATCCAGAAAATACGCGTAAATGGAAATAAACAGATAGGTGCAGATGCAGATCGTGATAATTTTCTCCGGCGTTATCCTCTTGACCAGGCGGCCAAAGATGAGCACCGAGGGAAAGGCCACGATCTGGGTCACCAGTAGCGCCAGCAAAAGCCCGGTGGTGTCAAGCCCCAGCGCCTCCCCGTAGGCGGTAGCCATGTCGATGACTGTGTAAACGCCATCGATGTAAAAGAAAAAGGCGATCAGAAAGACCAGGATTTTTTTGTCCTGCGCAAGCTCCCGGAAAGTATGGCCCAGCCGTTTTAAGCTGTCGCTGACCGGATGCTTTCCGATCTCGGAATAATAGGTCTGCCGATAGGAGGTGAGCAGCGGGATGGAGGAGCACAGCCACCAGAGCGCTGTGATGAGAAAGGCAATAATCATGGCCGTCTGCGTGGTCAGCCCCAGCGTTCCGGCGCCCAGCACCACGCCCAGGCATGCCACAAAGGGGATACAGCTGCCGATATAGCCCCAGGCGTAGCCGGAGGAGGAAACCCGGTCCATGCGGTCCGGCTCCGTCACGTCGGTCAGCATGGCGTCATAAAACACAAGACTTGCTGAATATCCGGTTTTTGCCAGAATGAATACCCCCAGAAACCACAGCCAGGAGGACAGAAAGCCCAGCGCCACGCAGCCGACCACACCCACCGCCATGGTCAGGACAAAAATTCTCTTCTTAAAATTCTTCATATCCGCCACGGCGCCCAGGGTGGGGCCGAGAATGGCCACCAGAAGGGTGCAGATGGAGGTAGCGTAGCCCCAGTAGGCCAGATAATTGACGTCGGAAATGCCCGCGTTCCCCGCCAGGGCGTTAAAATAGATGGGCAATATCGTCGCCACCAGCATGGTGAAGGCGGAATTGCCCACATCGTAGAGTACCCACTTTTTTTCCAGTGAAGTCAGTTGAAATTTCATCGGATGAATCTCTCTTTCTATATCGCTCATATTTTTTTCTGACATGTCAGGTCAGATTGCTCCAGTCCTGCCCTGCCTCATAATTTCAGCCTCAGGCTCTCCCAGTTTTCCCCCGCCTCGAAATCCCGGCGAAATCTCTCCGACAGTTCTCCGCCCTCGTTTATCACCCTCTCCAGCTCAGTGATCAGCTCCGCCGCCAGAGGCACAGCCTGATCATATTTCTTCTTTAATATAAGGCAATATTCCTTACAGGCCGGATTGGGCGTCAGGCTCATGACGATTCCATGCAGGGCCTCATATTTTCCCACCAGCCTCATAGCTGAAAACAAAGCCGTCCGCTTCCCCTTCCCCGGCGCGCGGAACAGATTGTGGTAAAAAATCATGGAGCGCAGGGCCTTGTGCACCGTCTCCACGGACAGATCATTAAAAAACGGCGCGATCACCCGGGCGTTTTCCTCCGAAGGGTGCACATGGGAGGTCTGCACATGGCTGACAGGGTCAAAGCCGTCCCCGGAAAGCAGATACCTGTCCAGCTCCATCTCAATCTCATTGTGCCCAATGCCGCTTTCATGGATCATTTTCTCCACATACGGATGACACTCGCTGTCCAGCACAAAATGACAGACAAAGCCGTACAGATAAGCCCTCGCCGCGTCCTGATTCTCTTCCCTCCTTATTATCTCTGCCGCACGCGAAAAAAATACATCCGCGTTCTGCCGATGCAGACTGCCGCCCTGGGAAGCCACCGGATTCTTAATCAGCGCCTTATAATAAAATAAAATATCCGGCCCGTGCTGGCCGATATCGTAAAGCTCCCGGTACTGCTCCGCCCTTGCCTTGATGGGTTCAGGCAAAGCCTTGATGACCTCTGTGCCGAATTTATAGTGGGTGTATGTGGTGGGCATGACATCTCTTCTTTCTGCAACGTAATATAATTCTGGCTTGATGCGATTTCTGCAAGACAGAGTGAGAAAATATATAAACTGCTGAGCGATTTCTGTGCTGACTACCGCAGCCCCCTCCTGCACGCGTACGACATTACCGCCGCCACAGTCTTGGAATCCTGCAGCTTCCCCGCGAAAATCATCTCCTGAATCTCCCCCACGGCAAAAGCCCTCACATCGATAAACTCATCCTCGTCCAGATGCCTCTCGCCGCTCTCCAGCTCATCCGCCACAAAGACGTCGATCCTCTCATTGCAGTAGGCCGCCGCGGAGTGCAGGGAAATCAGAAATTCCAGCGGCTTTTTCGTTGTGTAGCCCGTTTCCTCCATAAGCTCCCGGCGGGCCGCCTCGATCATCGGCTCCTGCCTGCTGTTCAGCCCTCCCGCGGGAATCTCCCAGGTAAACCGGTCCACGGAGTTGCGGTACTGGCGCACCAGCACGATGCGCCCGTCCGGTAACACCGGCACCACCGCCGCCGCTCCCTTGTGGTCGATGTGATCCCAGATCACCGTCCGGCCGTTGGGCAACTCCATGGTGTCCTCACAGTAGTCAATGGTGACGCCCCTGTGGACCACCTCTCTTTTCACCCGTTTTAATTCTTCCATGGTAATTTTTTCATTCCTTATAAAATGCTTCCAACCCTGTTCGGTTCCATTGAAGCGCTTTTCATTTCCCCGGATAACGGATATGTCAGCCGTGAAATTATTTCAATTCCTTCAGAAAGCTCTCAATCCGGTCCAGCCCCTTGGCTATGTCCTCGTTGCTGATGGCGTAGGACAGGCGGATATTGTTGGGGAAGCCAAAGTCGCCGCAGGGAATCACCGCCACCGCGTAGTCCTCAATCAGGAACCGGGCAACCTCCGCCCCGTCGTACAGCGGATGGCCATGATAGGTCTTTGTCAGGGCGTCCGTCAGATCCACAAACACATAGAACGCGCCCTTCGGCTCCACCACATCCACATGGGGGAAATCCTTCACTCTATTGTACATGTATTTGCGGCGCTCGTCAAACTTCTGGCGCATCATTTCCACCGAATCCTGAGGGCCGTTTAAAGCCTCCTCCGCCGCCTTCTGGGCAATGGAGTTGGGATTGGAGGTGGCGTGGGACTGAATAGCTCCCATCAGCTTCGCGATGTCCTTTGAGGAACCTGTGTAGCCCAGCCGCCAGCCAGTCATGGCATAGCCCTTGGAAAAGCCGGAGCAGGTGATGGTGCGCTCATAGATTTCCGGCCCCAGGGAGGCGATACTGACCTGCTCCTCACCATCATAGACCAGATTCTCATACATCTCATCGGATACCACATAAATATCCTTCCGGACAGCCACGTCCGCGATGGCCGAAAGCTCCTGTCGGCTGTAAATCATGCCGGTGGGGTTGCTGGGGCTGTTGATGATCACAGCCTTGGTCTTCTCCGTGCAGGCCGCCTCAATCTGCTCCGCGGTTACCTTGTAATGAGTCTCCTTCGTAGCATACACGATCACCGGCACGCCATCCGCCATCTTGACCATCTCCGGATAGCTGAGCCAGTAGGGCGCCGGAATGATCACCTCATCGCCGGGATTGAGAATTGCCATAAAAATATTGGTCAGGGAGTGCTTGCCGCCGTTGCTGACCACGATCTGGTTCGGTGCGTAGTCCAGGCCGTTGAATTCCTTAAACTTCCTGGAAATTGCCGCCTTCAGCTCATTGGTGCCGGAAGCGGGCGTATATTTGGTAAAGCCTGCTTCTATGGCCCTGACGGCCGCGTCACAGATATTCTGAGGAGTATTGAAATCCGGCTCTCCCGCGCCAAAGCCCACAACGTCGATGCCGCTGGCGCGCATTTCCTTCGCCTTCGCGGTGATTGCCAGAGTACTGGAGGGCTTCACTGCCTCCGCCTTCGTTGATAAAGTCAATGCCATTTTTGTGTTCCATCCCTTCCGCTGAAATCATCCGGTTTGTATCAATGTATATTTGTATACAATCCCAAACGAAAGTATCATACTATAATCCAAGGCAAAATGCAAGCACATATCTGATGAGAGACCAACAAAATATAGTAATATGGCAACCGGCAGAATAATCTGCCGTTCACTATATTTTAACGAAAGGTGTTAGTCCGCAAATGGGTCGTTATAGGTCAGAACCATATATTTCTGCCCTGCAATATAGGGCTTCTTGAAAGCCGTATTTGAGTCACCGACCCAAATACGGACTAACACCTAACGAAAAATTATCCAGCCAGTGACACCACATACACCGTATACCCCTCGTCTTCTCCCGTGTCTATGTGGTCAGCCGCGGTCACCTCCACGTCGTACCCTTTCACCGCGTAATAAGCCTCCAGCCAGTCCACATCCCTGTCATCCCTGCTGATGAAAAGGACATCCTCCCGCTGCGCCAGATCCCGGATCAGGTCCGTAATACCGAAATAAGCCAGCTTCTCAGCGTACACCGGGCTCTTCGCCGCCCAGCCGCCGCAGATATCATAATTGCGGTAGAGGCTGTCCTCCCCCAGAAATACCGGTTCAAAGGTGGTGGTATAGCTGTACACGTCGATCAGGAAATACTGGTTCGGATGTGCGGCGCAGTAATCCTGCAGGGTCTTATAATAAACGGCATACTCCTCCTCCATGGAAGCCTTTTCCTCCAGGGCGTCCTGAACGATGATCACTGTATACACACCAAAGATCGCGCCGAAAACAAGCACTGCTACTGCTCCAAGGGCTGTCCGGAGCTTTTCCCATACTGTTACAGCTTTTCCTATGGCCGCACCGCCTCTTTTTCCGGCAGTTTCAGTTCCTTTTCCGCTCAGGCCCTGCTGCGCTGCCGTCTGTTTTGTCTGACCGGGAACTCTCTTTTCAGAATACAGCTGCTTAAACTCCATCAGCAGCATGGCCATCAGAATCAAAATCTCTCCCAGATACAGAGGGTGATTGACCCGGTCGTATAACCGTCCTCTCAGAAAAATATACATCCAGCTGAAAGTGCGCGTGACGCCCAGCAAAAACAGCTGCCAGATCACCGAAAAATGCCCGTTTAAAAGTCCCACCGCCAGCACAAGGGCATAGCCCGCCACGACCACCACCATCCACGGGCGGTCGACCAGGTGAATCATCTGCCAACGATAGTACGCGAAGCCGTCCGACAGGCTGTACCGGAAATAACCGACTCCCTTTTCCTCAAGCTCATAGTCCATGATCTCCTGCACAAGCTCCGTGTTCATTTCCTCGCTCAGAGCGTAATTATAGTTGACTAAAAGCTCTACCTCTTCCTCAGACAGGCCGATTCCGGCGTAAAATTCCTCATTTCCCTCATATTCCGGAGCCCTGCCGCGAAAATCATAAAGCTCCGTCCGGATATCGTCAAAGATACGATATACCCGCCACTCTTCGCTGCCGTATGCCACCCTGTCGCAAAGAAGACTCAATCCCACGCCGAGCGCAACCGCGAGGACGGTGAGCAGATATTTGCGATAATTTTCCCTGCAGAAAAACCTCAGGCCAACCTGTTTTGTCCCGGCGCTCCACTTATAAATCCCCGCAGCCGCCACCAGCGGGCACAGGGAAAGCACCATCTCCCACCTCATCCAGAAGCCGACAATGAAGAGAACCACGCTGACAATATTCTGTTTATTAAAATCCCGCAGGGAGCACCTGTCCGGCGTTGTGACAAACCAGAAAATAGCCGTCCCCGCCAGAAGACCGCTTGTCACAGTATACTGAATATAGATAAATTTCTCCAGAAGAACGGCTGTTATCCCCAGAACTCCCAGGACCGCCAGCAGAAGCTTCATTTTCGGATTGTCCGTCTGCGCCAGCAGCCGCTTCAAAATCAGAAACGCACAAAGCATGTGGCAGAAGCCCATAAAAAGCCCAAACCAGGGAAGCGCCGGCACAAGGCGGTACAGAAAGCTGATCATAAGCCCCAGCGGATAAAGCATCTGCACACAATGGCCATCGGGCGTGCCGGTGTAGGCGCCGGACAGAATGTCCCGGAGCATCACGTCGTCATTGATGGTAAACCAGACGTCAAAAAAAACAGCAAGCACAAGGGTTCCCGCCCCCACGATGAGGAGGGAGAAAAGCGTATCCCTGTGCCTACTGTCTGATAAATATTTCTTCATTGCGGAAACCTCGCTATAATGATAGATGGACTGTCAAAGAAATGTCGTTGCCCTGTTTTTCAATGCAGTAAGTATATCAAAATCTAAGACTTCACGCAATGTGTTTTCCAAATGTTGCCAGTCAATGCCAACTGAAATATATATAACCAGAATCTTCAAACACGCCTGCAGAAAACTGTTTATACATTTCTGTTGACTGCAAATCAGCCGCTTCCAAATATATCAGCGATCCTGTACTCAGGCTATATTCCCCTGCCCCCCGTACAGCTCTTCCTCAATCCGCAAAAGCTGATTATACTTGGCCGTACAGCTCCTCCTCAATTCTTAACAGCTGATTGTACTTGGCTGTCCGCTCTCCCCTGCTGGGCGCGCCGGTCTTGATCAGCCCGGTGTTCAAAGCCACCGCCAGATCCGCGATGAAGCTGTCCTCGCTCTCCCCTCTTCTGTGGGATATGATGGCCCGGTAGCCGTGCTCCTTCGCCAGCTGTGCCAGCTCCATGATCTCCGACAGAGTTCCAATTTTCCCGGGCTGGATCAGAATGGCGTTGCCGCAACCCTCCTGAATCCCCCTTTGCAGGCGCTCCCGGGCATTTTCACCCGGAGCATCCGCCAAATGAGCATCCGCAAACAGGTCGTCTCCCACCAGAAGGGTTCTGTCTCCCAGCCGCTGTGTCAGCTCCAGCCAGCCCTCCCAATCCTGCGCCCCCAGCGGATCCTCCAGGGAAAAGACAGGATACCTTTCCACCAGATCCTCCCACTCCTGGATCAGCTCCCGGGAGGAATAGCAGCGCTTCTGCTTGGGCATGCAGTAATCGCCGTTTCCACGCTCCTTCCATGGAGCGCCGTCCTCTTTTCCTTCCCGGTTACCGGCGGCCCCTCTTTCCTGCCAGGTTCCGGCGGCCACATCCAGGCTGATGCACACATCCCTTCCCGGTTCAAACCCCGATGCGTGGATGGCCTCCATCATAAAGTTAACCGCCTCTATTTCCGTAGAAAGATTTGGCGCGAAGCCGCCCTCGTCTCCCACGCTGGTGGCCAGCCCCCGGTTGAAAAGGATTTTTTTCAAAGTGCGGTAAATCTCACAACACCACTCAATCCCCTGGGCCATGCTGTCCGCCCCCACAGGCACGATCATAAATTCCTGAACATCCAGCGAATTGTCCGCGTGGGCGCCTCCATCGATCACAGTCATCATGGGAACGGGCATTTTCTGCCCCTGGACGCCGCCCAGATACCGGTACAGGGGCACGTGCAGGGCTTTGGCCGCCGCGTCCGCGCTTGCCAGCGACACTGCCAGAAGGGCGTTGGCTCCCGACCCTGATAGATTCCCCTCTTTATTCTCTCTGCCGCCCGTCTCCCTCAGAATGTGATCAATTCTGCGCTGGTCGGTCACCTCGGTTCCCGCCAGAGGCTCCTGTAAATATTTCTCTATATTCCGTGCCGCCGTCTTCACGTCCGTTTCCATAAAAGCGTCGCCGCCGTCCCGGATTTCAGCCGCCTCGCGCCCGCCGATGCCGGACCCTGCCGGTACGATGGCCCGCCCCTCCGTCAGCTCCCCGTCAATACAGTTTCGCACCGTCACCGCGGCCTCCACCGCAGGATTTCCCCGACTGTCCAGCACCTGCCTGCCCCGCACATAGACAATTTTCAGATACTCCACCATAAAAAATACCTCCAAAAGTAAAATACTCTCGGAGGTAGTCTGTGTAATTACAAAGATTACTATTCACAGCATCTCATGCCGCATCAAAATACTCCCCATACCAGACCAGGAACATATACACTGTCCAGATCTTGCGGCTATTGTCCTCTTTGCCGTTCTTATGCCGGTCCAGAAGCCGGATCAGCTCGCCAGTGTGAAAATACCGCTCCGCCGCCGGGGAAAGAAAGGCTTCCTTTACAATCTGATAATATTTGTCCTCCCTCAGCCACACTCTGGTAGGCACCGGGAAGCCCAGCTTCTTTTTCTCCGCCACCATATCCGGCAGATACCGGTGCGCCGCCTGGCGCATGGCGAATTTGGTATTCTGCTGATTGACCTTATACCGGGTGGGAATATGCCTTGCCACCTCGAACACTTCCTTATCCAGGAAGGGCACCCTGACCTCCAGGGAATGGGCCATGCTCATCTTGTCCGCCTTCAGCAGAATATCCCCGATCAGCCAGAAGTGAATATCAATGTACTGCATTTTGGTCACATCATCCTGATCCCGCACCTTATCATAATAGGGCTTTGTCAGTTCCGTGAACGGATACCGGCCGGTGGGATGCTTTAAGATCCTGGCCCGCTCCTCCATGCTGTACTCAAAGGCGTTGCCCACAAAGCGCTCCTCCACGGGGGTGCTGGCTCTCTTCAGAAAGCTCTGTCCCTTAAAATGGAAGGGCACCGCATTGGCCGCGGCTGCCAGCGCCTTTAAAAGCCACCCCGGCAGACGCCTCACGCCCGCCAGATCCATGGGCTCCCTGTAAATGTTGTAGCCGCCGAAAAACTCATCCGCGCCCTCGCCGGACATGGCCACCTTCACGTGCTTTGCCGCTGTCTGGCTGACAAAATACAGAGCGATGGCCGACGGGTCCGCCAATGGCTCGTCCATCTGATATTGAATCTTCGGGATGGAATCCCAGTACTCATCGGTGGTGATCAGCTTGCTGTAATTGTCAATCTGAATCTTCTCAGAAAGGCTCTTCGCGTAGTCAATCTCATTGTATTTGGCGTAGTCGAAGCCCACGGTAAAGGTCTTATCCCCGTGGAAGCAGGCCGCCACATAGGAGGAATCCACGCCGCTGGACAAAAAGGAACCCACCTCCACATCGCTGATCTTGTGGCTCTCGATGGAATCCTGCATCGCGTCGTCGATGAAATCAACCCACTCCTCCAGGGACTTGCTCTCATCCGCCTCAAACCTGGGCTCCCAGTAACGCCGGATGTCCAGCTTTCCCTCATGGAAGGTAAAGCAGTGGGCCGGCATCAGCTTGAAAATCCCTTTAAAAAAGGTCTCCGGCAGGACGGAATACTGGAAGGTGAGATAATTTTCCAGGGCTTCCTCATTGAGCGTCCGCCGGTAGCCGGGATAGCACAGTATGCTTTTAATCTCCGAGCCGTATACCAGATTGCCCTCAAAAATCCCATAATAAAAAGGCTTGATGCCAAAATAATCTCTGGCGCCAAACAGGGTCTTCGTATTGCTGTCCCAGATTACAAAGGCGAACATGCCCCGAAGCATATTCAGCATGTCCTGGCCGTATTCCTCATACGCATGAATCAGAACCTCCGTGTCCGCCCGGTTTCTGAACACATGACCCTTCGCCTCCAGATCCCTGCGCAAGTCCTGGTGGTTGTAGATTTCCCCGTTGAAGGTGATGACGATGGAGTTGTCCTCATTGTACATGGGCTGATCGCCGTTATTTAAATCGATGATGCTCAAACGGCGAAAGCCCATGGCGATGTCCTCATCCATATGGCTGCCCCCGCTGTCAGGGCCGCGGTGAATGATCGAGTCCATCATATCTGTGAGTACTTGCTCCCTGTGCTGTAATTTCCCGGTGAAACCGCAGATCCCACACATAATGACTTGCCTCCTGATGGCCGATTACTCGGCGTCGTCCTTCGTGGCGTCAGCTACGGCGTCAGCCGCGGCCTTTGCGGCCTCGCTCAGCTCGTCCGCTGCCTGCTCCTCCTCAGTTGCCGGCGCCTCTTCCTCGGGCGCTTCCTTTTCCTCCGCGGACGCGTTGTCCACCGCCTCGGTGATATCCACATCGTCCTCGCTGCTGGCCTGAATGGCGGCGATCTCCTCATTAATGGCGGCAATCTCCTCATTCTTGGCGTTGATCAGGGCGATGAAGCTGTCATACACATCCTCCTGGTTGTCCCTGTGGGCCTCATAATAGGCCTTGCCGATCTCCTGGTAAATGTCCCTGATTTCCTTTTCCTTGGCGGAGACAGAGACCTTCAGCTTGGCTACGTTAGCGGTCTCCTTCGCCTTCTGGGCCGCCTTGTTGGCCGCCACGGTACCCTTGCCGAGCAGATCGCTGCTGACTACCTTTAAATCATCCAAAAATCCCATGATACACATTCTCCTTTGCAGTATGGTGTTTTGTTAAATTGTTCCCGGAGACATCCCTGAAAAAAGCACGGCGAAAAACTGTCGTTAATCTTCGCCTTCGCTTTTTTCAGTACTGTCTCCTGCGTTAAAGCTGTATTTACTTTAATTACTTCTGAATTAATAGACTCTTTCCCGTCATTTCTTTAGGCTGTTCCTTCCCCATAATCTCAATCAGGGTGGGGATCAGGTCCGCCAGACAGCCGCCCTCTCTCAGAGTATAATTCTCATCATAATTCACCAGAATGAAGGGCACCTGGTTGGTGGTGTGGGCGGTGAAGGGCTCGCCGGTCTCGTAGTCGATCATCTGCTCGCAGTTGCCGTGGTCCGCGCAGATCAGCATGGTACCGTCCACACTCATGAGGGCGTCCACCGCCTTCCCCACGCAGGTATCCACCGCCTGCACGGCCTGAATGGCCGCCTCGATGACGCCGGTATGGCCCACCATATCGGGATTGGCGAAGTTGATGATGATCACGTCATATTTTAATGAGGTAATGGCCTCCGTCAGCTTGTCGCAGACCTCGTAGGCGCTCATCTCCGGCTTCAGGTCGTAGGTGGCTACCTTGGGGGAGTTGACCAGGATTCTGGTCTCGCCCTCGTTGGGCACCTCCACGCCGCCGTTGAAGAAGAAAGTTACGTGGGCGTATTTCTCTGTCTCCGCGATACGCGCCTGGGTCATGCCCTGGGCTGCCAGCCATTCCCCAAAGGTATTGGTCACGGAAATCTTGTGGAAGGCCACCAGCTTATTGGGGATGGTGGGATCGTAATCGGAGAAGCACACATAGCAAAGCTCCATGCGCGGTCCCCTGTCAAAGCCCTTGAAATCATCGTCGCAGAAAGCCCTGGTGATCTCTCTTGCCCTGTCCGGACGGAAGTTGAAAAATACGATGGAGTCATGCTCTTTGATCAGACCCACTGGCTGGCCGTTCTCCACCACCACGGTGGGGCGCACGAACTCATCATTTTCGCCCTTTTCATAGGACTGCTTCACGGCGGTCACAGCGTCCGGCGCCGTCAGGCCCTCACCCTTTGTCAGGGCATCGTAGGCAAGCTTCACCCGGTCATAATTATTGTCTCTGTCCATGGCATAGTAGCGGCCTGACACAAAGACCACCTTGCCAACGCCGATCTCTTCCGTGTAATCCACAACCTCCTGCACATACTCCGCGGCGGACTGAGGCGGCGTATCTCTGCCGTCCAAGAAACAGTGCACATATACCTTGGTCAGGCCCTCCTTCTTCGCCAGGTCCAGAAGCCCCTTCAGATGATTGATGTGGCTGTGGACGCCGCCGTCGCTGACCAGGCCGTAGCAGTGGAAGGCGCTGTCGTATTTTTTACAGTTCTCAACCGCGGCAAGCAGGGCCGGATTCTCAAAAAAGGTCCCATCCTGAATCTCCTTGGTAATGCGGGTCAGCTCCTGATAGACGATGCGGCCCGCGCCCATATTCAGGTGGCCCACCTCGGAGTTGCCCATCTGGCCCTCCGGGAGCCCCACCGCCATGCCCGAGGCATTGCCCCTGACAAAGGGATATCTGGCCATCAGGCCGTCAATCACCGGGGTCTTCGCCTGAGCCACGGCGTTTCCTTCCGTCCTGTCATTCAGGCCAAAGCCATCCAGAATCATTAAAACAACCGGTTTTTTACTCATTTTGTGTCTCCTTCTTCTATGTCGTCTTCTTTTTTCGTCAATTTCTTAATCGGATTTATTATACTCCTATTCCAAAGGATATGCAAGAATCATGTTTTCATCCGTTACTGTGAATAGTAACCTCCACCCCAATTCACTCCGCCAGGTCAATCATCACTAACAGCGTCCCCTGCTTTACAGAAATCGAGGCCGGTTTTCCGATAAACTCATTGCTGACCCCAAGGGGAAAATCATCGGTCAGCTCAGCGTCCTCCAGCTCATATTTTAAATTTTTCAGAGTCACTCCCTGGGCGCTGTCCCCCATGCAGAAAATATTGATGTAGCCCTCCAGCGTTTCCTTTAAAACAATTTCCTCGTCCTGCACCAGAAGGCTCATGCCGGCTCCGTCGCAGAGGAAGCCCTCCGCGCCCCGGTTTTTCAGATATTTCATCAGCTGGATATTGGCCAGGGTGTGCTCCAGCCTGCCGCCGCAGGCGCCGTACATATAAAAGCGCCGGTATCCGAGGGCAAGTCCCTCCCTGACCGCCGCCACCATGTCGGTGTCGTCCTTTTCGGCCGGAAGCCTCCTGATCTTCTCCGGCGCTGTCCGCTCCAGCTCCTCCACCGCACCGCTCAGGCCCTCATCCAGCGAATCGAAGTCCCCGATCACCAGATCCGGCTCAATCCCCAGCACTTCGCAGTACATCAGGCCGCCGTCCGCCGCGATCATATAATCCGTGTCTTTATGATAAGGAATGCTCCCCACCGTCAGGTCTCCGGCGCCGATGATAAAGCAGGATCCGTCACTCATGTATTTTCTCCCTCCTGATCACCATTTCCAGACAGATCACCCCCATGGCGATCAGCACCGCGCCGGAGGTAATCCCCGCCGTCCCTGTGGGAAAGAGGCCAAGATTGCTCATCAGGAACACGATCACATTAACCAGGCCGTGAATCGCCGCGATCAGCCCAAAGCTCCCACTGTCGCGGTAGGCCATGCCGAGCACCGCGCCAATGGCAAAGGCGTAAATCCCCTGCACCAGATTCCCATGATAGACGCCAAAGAGCAGGGCGGACAAAAGCAGAGCCGTATTGGGCTTCATAAAGCGATCCATCTGCAGCAGGATAATGCCCCGGAAGAGGAATTCCTCCACCGTGGAGCTGAAAAATCCATAGAGAATGATTCCCAGCGGAATGCCCACAGCGTACAGGTTGGCCGCCGCCTCCTGATAGCTGCTGCTGACGCTCAGAAGGCCGGTGCCGATGAAAAACATATTGATGCCCAACGCCAGCAGAAGCGTGGTCACAACCCAGACAAACCGCTTCTGCTTCGGATTCTGACCATATTTTCCCTTTGCCGCGGACAGACATTTCCGGCCGTCCGCCATATAATACAGAATAAAAAAGACCACGATCAGCGCCAGAATCTGGACGATAGCGCTGCCGTTGCCGGAAAAGGTCAGCCCTTCCTCATCGGAATCCTCCAATATAAATATGAAATTAAATAAGACATCGTTTGACTGGCTGAGAAACAGCACCACATAGCCCAGAAGCTGACGTGCCAGCTCTCCGATCACATAAAACAGAAGAAAAGGATAGAGAAAGGCCCAGATCGTCTGAAAGCTTCTCGACCTCTGCTTTTTCGCGTCGGCCTTCCAGTCGCCGGACCCTCCCGCGGCTGATCCTGCCCCTGCTTCCGATCCTGTGGGATTCTGTGTGTTTCCGGCGCCGGATCGCTGCGCGGAGCTGTCGGAGGACATCCCCCCTCCGGTTTTCCTGTCATCCGTACTGAAATATTTGGGGTCCATCCGGCGGGTGGAGGCCTCTTTCTCCGAGCCGCTTCCGGTTCCGGCATCTCCGGCCTTTTTCCCCGTCCCGGCGGCTTCGGCGTCACCCTCCGGCTCCGCCTCCTTCACCACGAAATCCTCCCCCTGCAGCTCCTTCGACAAAAGCAGCTTCTCCAGCTCCTCCACCGAGGACACAATATAGTCCGGCTGTGATTCCTCCAGCTCCCCTTGGGGCGCGTAGCCGTATCTCACCGCCACCGAGGAAAGCCCCGTCTCCTTCGCTGCGTCCACGTCAAAGCAACGGTCTCCTACCATGATAACCAGCGCCTTTTTGATCATCCGGTAATGAAACAGGCGGTTTAAGGCGTCGCCTATCACCTCCTCCTTGGAGGAATCCATAGCCTTCGGGTCAGAGCCGGCAATCACCTCAAAATACCGGGCAAGACCGAAGTGCTCCAGGATTTCCTTCACCATATCCTCCGTCTTGGAGCTGGCCACTGCCAAGTGAAAGCCCTGGGCCTTCAGCCTCTGAAGCATTTCAGGGATCCCCGGATAGACCTCGTTTTCAAACTTTCCCGCCTCATTCATGCGCTCTCTGAATTTGGCGACAGCCCTGGCGGTCTGCTCCTCATCCATCCCGTAAAATTTCTGAAAGCTGTACTGTAAGGGCGGCCCGATAAAGGCCGTCAGATCGTCAACATTTTCCACCGTGATTCCCTGGTCCGCCAGCGCGTACTGGGCGCTGGTACAGATTCCCACCTTCGGGTCGGTCAACGTGCCGTCCAGGTCAAATAAAATATAATTCTTCACAAAGAATCTCCTTTATATTTTTGAATCTCTTCCTTCTCCTCCTCGTCATACTGCCGGAAAGCCCGAAAGCGCCCCGCCAGCAGGGCAAGGGAATCCTCCATTCCCTTCAGAAGCCCTTCCTTATATAACGCCACCGCCAGAATCCCCAGCGGCACCGCCACGATCATGCCCGTCACTCCCCCCAGCCGATAGCCGGTATACAGCAAAAACAGCGTGGGAATGGGAGGCATCCCCAGAGATTCTCCCACATATTTGGGCTGAATCATCTGCCGCACCAGCTGGGCTCCCGCCGTCAGCGCGATCAGCCCCAGTGCCTTAACGATCTGGCCGTTGAGCGGGCAGATGATCGCCCAGGGTGCCAGAATGATGGTGGTGCCGAACACCGGCAGCATGTCCAGAACAGCGATTCCCAGCGCCGCCAGCGGAAAATACCTGACTCTCAGAAGCCCCAGGCAGACCGTCAGAAGCAGATAAATCCAGACCTCAATCCGGATCTGCGCCCGGAAATATCCTCCGACAGAATGGGAAATGCTGTTCCTGATCACCTCTATATTGCGTCTCAGGTTCTCCGGAAGCCTGTCAAGGACCCTTGCAAGAGAATCTCTGTCAAGCACAAAGAAAAAGACCGCGATCAGACACATGATAACGCTGATAAACACATTGCCCAGCTGGCCGGCCGCGGAAGCCGCAATCCCGGCCGCCTTATCCAGAAGGAAGCTGCTCAGGCCGTTCAGCATGTTTCCCACCGTATCCGTGCTGTTGGACAGAAAATTCAGAATAGTGGAAACCTGTTCCTCGGGCAGGAAAAACAAAAGTCTCTGCAGGATATCCTCCAGGCCGCTGGAATCCTCAATAAGGCCGTTCCACAGCTCCGGCAGATCATACAGGAAGCTGCTCAGCATGTTGACCAGCAGACTGCACAGGCCGTACAAAACCAGCACCACCAGCCCGATGACCAGGGCAATCACCACCACCATGCTCACCTTCCGCTTCAGCCGCAGATGCTTTTCCACGAGATTGACTAGCGGGGTCACAATCCAGGCGATAATCCCCGCCACCACAAAGGGCATGAAAAATACAAGAATCCGCGGAATCAGCCAGAGCGCCAGCAGCAGGACCGCCAGAGGAAAGATTAAATTCAGAGCGATTTTCAGATTCGTGTGTTTCCTGTCGTTCACTTAAGCTCCTTTCAGCGCCAGCCGGTCTATATACGCGTAAATTTCATCTCTGCCCTCTTTTGTCAGGGCGGAATAGGGAAAAATCTCCGTTCCCTTTTTCAGCTCCAGACCAGTCCGCAGGAGCTTTTTCTGCTTCTCCAACTGGCTGCGTTTGATTTTGTCCGCCTTGGTGGCGATGATCACCGGTGAAAAGCCCTGATCGCAGATCCAGGAATACATCAGCCGGTCGTTGGCAGATGGCTCATGCCGGATATCCACCAACAGAAAAACCGAGGCCAGCATCCGGGAGGTGCGCAGATATTTTTCAATCATCCGCCCCCACTGCGCCCGGATCTCCTCCCCCGCGCTGGCGTAGCCGTAGCCCGGCAGATCCACAAAATACAGTTCTCCCGGAATCTTTTCCGGCGCCGACTTTTTCTCCAGCTCCGGGAATGATTCCCCTTTGATGCTGTCCAAAACCGCTCCGGGCTCCCCGGCAAGTCCCTCGTGATAGCATTTCACATGATAAAAATTCACCGTCCGGGTCTTCCCCGGCTGGGCGCTGGTGCGGGCCAGATTCTTCCGGTTTAAAAGCCCGTTGATCAGGCTGGACTTCCCCACATTGCTCTTTCCCGCGAAAGCGATCTCCATATACTGATTGTCAGGGAAGGTACTGGTGACACCACATACCGTTTCCAGCTGTACATCCTTGATAATCATCTGATTTAACCCTTCATTGTTCGCTCGAGATCAGCCGCTTTCCCTTCCGATACTCCGAAAAGTGACTGATCCCCGATAACTCTGTCCTTTTCCCATTTCATTGCGCGCCCGGGACTGGCCGCTTCCGCCACGGTTTGGCCGCCCCTGACAGCAATGTCCTTTTTCCTTTCAATCCCGCGCCAGCACCTCCGCCAGCACTTCCTTCATGTCAGAGACCGGGACAATCCTCATGTCCCCGATGATCTCCTCATTCATTTCCTCCAGGTCCTTTTTATTTTCCAGGGGAATCAGCACCCGCTTCATGCCCGCCATGTTGGCCGCCAGCATCTTTTCCTTTAACCCGCCGATGGGCAGCACTCTGCCCCGCAGGTTGATCTCGCCGGTCATGGCGGTCAGATGATCCGCGGGAATACCGGAGACGGCGCTGACAAGAGCGGAGGCCATGGTGATGCCGGCGCTTGGGCCGTCCTTTGGCACCGCTCCCTCCGGAATGTGGATATGAAAATTATGCTTTTCAAAATAATCCTCCGCCACCCCATACTCCGCCGCGATGCTCCTCACATAGCTGTAAGCGATCTGCGCGGATTCCTGCATGACATCGCCCATCTGCCCGGTCAGTCTCAGCTCTCCCTTTCCCGGCATGGTGTTGACCTGAATCTCCAGAGTGACGCCGCCCACGCTGGTCCAGGCCAGCCCTCTGACGATTCCGATTTCCGGCTTCTGGTTGACATGCTCCCGGTCATACTTTTCCTTACCCAGATATTCCGTCAGATCCGTAGCGTCAATGCGCAGACTGCCGGGCTGTGCCGCGCCGCTGACAAATTTTCTGGCGGACTTGCGGTACAGGTCGGCCAGGCAGCGCTCCAGATTCCTGACGCCCGCCTCCCTCGTATAAGAAGCAATCAGTTTGCGGATGGCGTCATCGGTGATCTCCACCCCGCCGTCCTCCATGCCGTGGTCACGGGCCTGTTTAGGCGCCAGGTGCTCCCTGGCAATGTGAAATTTCTCATTGGCTGTGTAGCCGGTGATCTGAATCACGTCCATCCTGTCCAGCAGCGGACTGGGGATATTGGAGGTATCATTGGCCGTGGCGATAAACAGCACCTCGCTCAAATCAATGGGAAGCTCCAGATAATGATCCCGAAACTGCCGGTTCTGCTCGCTGTCCAGCACCTCCAGCAGGGCGGAATAAGCGTCTCCCCGGTAATCCCGGCTGACCTTGTCTATCTCATCTAAAAGAAGCACCGGATTCTTCACTCCCGCCTGTCGGATGGCCGCGGCAATCCGGCCCGGCATGGCGCCGATGTAGGTCTTCCTGTGGCCCCTGATCTCCGCCTCGTCCCGGATCCCACCCAGGCTGATGCGCACATATTCCTTCTGCAGCGCCTCCGCCACAGAACGGGCGATGGAGGTCTTGCCGGTGCCGGGAGGTCCCACAAGACAGAGAATCGAGCTGTGGCTCTCCGGGTGATAAGCCCGCACCGCCAGAAATTCCAGAATCCGCTCCTTCACCTTCTCCAGGCCGTAGTGATCCCTCTCCAGAATCTCCTCCGCCCGGCCAATGTCCAGACAGTCCTCGCTCATCTTATCCCAGGGCATCTCCAGGAGCATTTCAATATAGTTGCGCTCCACACTGGCCTCAGAGCTGTTGCCGGCCACGCTGCGCAGGCGCTTGATTTCCTTGTAAATCTTTTCCTTCACCTCGTCGGAGGCCTGGAGCTGTTCTACCCCGGCCTCAAACTGATCCGCGTCCGAGCCGGCTGGGTCCTCGCCCAGCTCCTCCCGGATGGTGCGAAGCTGTTCCCTGAGCATGTATTCCTTCTGCTGCTTATCCACCCGCTCCTTCACCTTCGCGTTCAGCTCCTCGCGGACTTTGCCGATGTAGGCCTCGTCCGCCAGGATCTGACAGACCGTGTCATACCGCTCCAACAGGTCAATGCCGTTTAAGACCTGCTGCTTCTTTTGCACGGGAAGGGGCAGGGTGGCCGCCGCGAAATCCAGGCAGCTTCCCAGCTTCTGATTTTTTTCCAGAAATTCTACCAGGCCTCCTCCGGCGTTGGGATAGTACTGCAGATACTCCGCCAGCTCTATTTCCAGCTGACGGCGCAAGGCTTCCTTATCCAGCCGTTCCAGGCTCTCCTCATCCGCCTCCGGCGCGGGGCGCACCACAGCGCTCAGATACCCATCCTCCTGATCTACGCTTTCCAGCTCAGCCCTCTCCATTCCCAGAGCCACCACCCGCCGGGTTTTCCCGGCCAGCCTGGAAATCTGGCGGATCCGCACGATGGTGCCGACTGTCTCCACATCATCCCTGCCCGGATCCTCGGTGCTGATATACTTCTGACAGGTCACGAACACCCTCTGCTGTGAGTCCATGGCCCGCTCCACGGCCTGGACAGACTTTTCCCGCGTCACATCAAAGTGCAGATTGATATCCGGGAATACGACCATGCCGCGCAGAGCCACCATGGGAAGGCGGACCTGATTTTCTTCTTCTGTTTCTATCACATTTTGTTCTTCGTTTGCCATTTTATCCGTTTTGTAAAAAAAGCAGGCGCCACATATCTGCAGCGCCTCTCCACATTTATCTGCGGTGTATGATTTTCGGAGTCTCTTTTTTCTCCACTGCCGCTTTTGTAATAATGCACTTTTCAATTGTCGGGTCGCTGGGAACCTCATACATGGTATCCATCAGAATATTCTCCACAATGGTGCGAAGTCCCCTAGCTCCCGTCTTTTTCTCCATCGCCTGGTCCGCGATGGCCTCAATGGCGTCCGGCTCAAACTCCAGCGCCACATCATCATACTTCATCAGCTTCTGATACTGCTTCACCAGAGCGTTCCTGGGCTCCTGCAGGATGCGGACCAAGGCGTCCCGATCCAGCCCCTCCAGATTTACCATCACCGGAACGCGGCCGATAAACTCCGGAATCAACCCAAATTTGATCAGATCCTGAGTGGTCACCTCCGCGAACAGCTCCCCCGCTTCCCTGTTGATCTTGTGGGTCACGTCCTGATTAAAGCCGATGGCCGAGCGGTCCAGGCGGGAGGCGATAATCTGCTCCAGTCCTGAAAACGCGCCGCCGCAGATAAACAGGATATTGGTGGTGTTAATGGGAATCAGCTCCTGCTGGGGATGCTTGCGCCCTCCCTGGGGAGGCACACTGGCCTCCGTGCCCTCGATCAGCTTCAGCAGCGCCTGCTGCACGCCCTCGCCGGACACGTCCCGGGTGATGGACACATTCTCACCCTTCTTGGTAATCTTGTCAATCTCATCAATGTAGACAATGCCGTGCTCCGCCTTGGCGACGTCATAATCCGCCGCCTGAATCAGCTTCAGCAGGATATTCTCCACATCCTCGCCCACGTAGCCGGCCTCCGTCAGAGTGGTGGCGTCGGCGATGGCAAAGGGTACGTTGATGATCTTGGCCAGCGTCTGGGCGATATAGGTCTTGCCGCAGCCGGTGGGCCCCAGCAGAAGGATGTTGCTCTTCTGTATCTCCACATCGTCCACGTAGCGCTCCGCCAGAACCCGCTTATAATGGTTGTATACCGCCACGGAGAGGACCTTCTTGGCCTGCTCCTGGCCGATCACATAGTCATCCAGGAAACGCTTGATCTCCTGAGGCTTGAGCAGATTGATCTCCAGCTCATTGTCATCGTCTTCCGCGTCATCGTAAAGCTCGTCCTCTAAGATCTCCGAGCAAAGGCTGACACACTCGTCACATATATAAATTCCATCAGGACCCGCGATGATCTTTCTCACAGCATCCTGAGATTTCCCGCAAAAAGAACATCTGATCCGGTTAGAATTCTTTCCTGCCATGTTTCCCTCTCAAACTGGTTTTCCATTTTCGGCCGGCTTAAGCCGCCCAATTCCGAAATTTTTATTCGTTCTTGCTGTCTTTTCTTGTCACCACGCTGTCGATCAGGCCGTATTCCATGGCGTCCTGGGCGGTCAGCCAGTTGTCGCGCTCCGTGTCCCTGGCCACCTCCTCATAGCTTTTGCCGCAGTTCTCCGCGAGGATGCGGTTCATTCTCTCCTTGATAAAGAGAATATGCTTCGCGGTGATCTCGATCTCCGTGGCCTGTCCCTGAGCGCCGCCGGAGGGCTGGTGAATCATAATCTCCGAATTGGGCAGCGCCATGCGCTTGCCCTTCGCGCCGCCCGCCAGCAGAAAGGCGCCCATGCTGGCCGCCATGCCGACACAGATGGTGGACACGTCGCATTTAATGTACTGCATGGTATCATAAATCGCCATGCCGGCGCTGATGCTGCCGCCGGGACTGTTGATATACAGATGAATATCCTTGTCCGGGTCCTCCGCCTCCAGGAACAGAAGCTGCGCTACCACCACGGACGCGCTGGTATCGTTGACCTCCTCCCCCAGAAAGATAATTCTGTCCTTTAATAATCTGGAATAAATATCGTAGGATCTCTCTCCTCTGCTTGTCTGTTCAATTACATAAGGTACTAAGCTCATAGTGATCTCCTTTCCTGCCCTTTCGCGAAGTCGTCCCGCGGACGGCCTCTCAGGCACTTCTTCTCTGATATAAAAGGCTGCGGCTTTGCTCTTCAGTCTTTCATATTTACTGCCAATACTCAAAATTATTACTGTTCACAGCCGTCTCAGTTCTCCTCAGCGGCAGCCTCTGTTTCCTCTTCCGCTTTCGGCTCCACCTCAACCGCGTTCTCCACAAGGAACTGCACCGCCTTATTGATGGCCAGGTCGTCCTTCACCTGCTTCTCCCCGGCCTCTCCCAGGGCAGTCTCGATGGCTTCCACCTCCATGCCGTACTCCTTGCTCATGCGCTCCAGCTCTTCCTTATACTCTTCCTCGGTAGCCTCAATCTGCTCCGCGGCTGCCACAGCCTCCAAAACCAGGCTCTGACGGATGCGCTGCTCGGCCTGGGGCTTCACCTGATCCATCATGACGGACAGGGTGCTGTCGGTGTACTGCAGATACTGCTCCATGGAAAGTCCCTGAGACTCCAGTCTCCTGGAAAAATCATTGACTATCTGCCTCTGCTGATACTCTATCATGGCTTCAGGAATATCCATTTCCGCGTTGGCTGTCACCACATCTACCACGGCGTTCTCCTTCGCCCGCTTTACCTCAGCCTCCCTCTTCTCAAGGAGCTGCTTTTTCGCATCCGCCCTGTATTCCTCCATGGTGTCAAACTCAGAAACCTCGGAGGCGAACTCATCGTCCAGGTCCGGAAGCTCCTTCACCCTGATCTGCTTAACAGTACACTTGAATACCGCGTCCGCGCCGGCCAGGTCCTCCGCCTGATAGTCCTCCGGGAAGGTCACCTTCACTTCCACCTCCTCATCGATCTGGGCGCCGATGAGCTGTTCCTCAAAGCCCGGGATAAAGGAGCCGGAGCCGATGGTCAGAGGATAATCCTCTCCCTTGCCTCCCTCGAAGGGAATGCCGTCCTTAAAGCCCTCAAAATCCAGGGTCACCACATCGCCGTCCTGTACCGGCCTGTCATCCACATCGATCTCACGGGAGTTGGTCTCTCTCTCCTTCTCAATCTCCGCGTCCACCTCGGTCTCCGCCACCTCGGCCTCCAGCTTATCGATCTCCACGCCCTTATACTGGCCCAGAGTCACCTCCGGCTTGACAGCCACCTCCGCGGTAAAAATCAAATTCTTGCCCTCTTCGATCTGGGTCACCATCACATCCGGGTCGGAAACAATCTCTCTGCCCTCATACTCCTCCAACGCCTTTGCATAAGCGTCGCCCATAACCTCATCGGCAGCATCCTCATAGAAAACACCCTTGCCGTACACGCCCTCAATCATTTTGCGGGGTGCCTTGCCCTTGCGGAAGCCGGGAATGGTGAATTTGTTTTTATTCTTCTGATAAACAGCGTTCAGGGCCTTATCAAATTCAGCGGCCTCCACCTCTATGGTCAGTCTGATCATGCCTTCCTTTAAGTTCTCTACCTTTGTTAAACTCATAATTTCCTCCCAAGTTCGCTTTTGCGCGGCCATCGTATGTCTTTCGTTTCCCCTCTGACCGCACTCATTTCATGATTGTATCATAGTTTTCCGGCGAATACCAGCTTTTTCTAAAAGAATTAAAATAAAGATTCTGTGAACTGTAACATAAATTTCCAGCATAATTCTTTTTTGGCTTCACATACTATTGCCAGGATAAGAAACACAGGACCGACGACTTCAAATGTAAAAGCGTCCCGGAAATTTTTTTCCAGGCAAAAAAACAGGAAGGATAGGGACTGCACGCCTTATCCTTCACAATAGATATCTTAAGACACGGAGGTGAAAACTATGGCAAGTTCAAGCAAGACCAACCAGATGGAAGTGCCCGAGGCCAAGGCCGCGATGGACAAGTTCAAGACTGAGGTCGCAGGCGAGCTGGGCGTGAACCTGAAAGAGGGCTACAACGGCGATCTGACTTCCAAGGAAGCCGGTTCCATCGGCGGCGAGATGGTTCGCCGCATGATCAAGGCGCAGGAAGAGACCATGAGCAACCAGTAAGGAATTGTCCGGATATAAGCCCCGCGTAAGCGCGGAGGATCCATGACAGTTCCCAGCCATTCGGCGAGAAGAACGAAGACGTAGATAAGAGCAAAAAGCGGGAGGACAGAATCTGTCCTCCCGCGATTTTGTTCATTCTGCAGACGCATAAAACCGGCCGGATACTCAGGCGGCATCCGGCCGGTCTGATTTTAATCTTTCTGATTTCTGATTAAGCAGCCTTCTTCTTCATCTGCTTTGAGAAGGTCTGAACTCCCTCCACAACCAGAATGATCGCCAGCACTACCATAGCGGCAGCCAGGATCAACTGGAACCAGTCGCCCCAGGCCGCGCCCGCGGCGCCGATCAGGGCAATCTTCTTGCGGATGGTCAGAATCAGGCTGGTCAGGGTCGCGCAGAGCATGAAGATCATGGGGATGAAGAACATCTTGTTATTCTTGCCCACATTGCCGAGCCATGCGGCCACAGCCATCAGAGCGATGCCGGCAAGCAACTGGTTGGCCGCGCCGAACAGGCCCCAGATCTGGCTCAGGCTCAAGCCGCCCAGAATGCAGCCAATGATAACCATGAAGCCAGTGCCTACCAGAGGATAAGCCAGAACCTTGCGCACTCCGGAAGCGTCCTTGTAAGACTTCTCATCCTCTTTTAAGAACAGCTCGGAGAACATGAAGCGGCTCAGACGGGTACCGGTGTCCAGAGAGGTCAGAGCAAACACGGACACAGCCAGAGTCAGCAGCGCGTAAATCGTCGCGTAAACCGTGGAGGTCTCGGTGCCGAACATGGTGGCGATGCCGCTTGCGAACGCGACAGCCGGGGAACCGAACTCACCGTTCAGATACTTGGTGTAAACCATACCTACCGCGATCAGGGAAATGATACCAAGAGCGGACTCAATCAGCATGGAGCCGTAGCCGATCTTCTTGGCGTCCCCCTCGTTTGCCAGCTGCTTGGAAGTGGTGCCGGTGGCGATCAGGCTGTGGAAGCCGGAGCACGCGCCGCAGGCCACGGTGATGAACAGGGTCGGGAACAGGGTTCCTAAAGAGTTGCTCCAGCCGGTGAACATCGGGATCTCAAAGGTCGCGTTGCCGGTGAAGGCGGAGGAAACAATACCGATCAGTGCCAGCGCCATCATGCCGTAAAGCAGGAAGCTGGACAGATAGTCACGGGGCTGCAGCATTACCCATACAGGCAGCAGGGAAGCCACAGTGATGTAAACTCCGATCAGGACGATCCACGCGGTACGGGTCAGGGCAAAGCCGACATTTAAACCGATCACTACGCTCAGGATGATGCCCACGATGCCGACTACAGTCGCCGGGCCGGTCTTCAGTCCGAAGCGGTTGGTCAGAATACCATAGATAATCGCCAGTACAATAAAGAGAATGGAGATCATGGATGTGGTCTGATTGCCGGTCGGATTTAAGACAAAGCCAAAGGTAACCGCCGCGTCGGACGCCGTGTAGAAGGTACCCGCCACGACATTGACAAAGGACGCGATCACGAGAATCAGCACCAGCAGAGCAAACAATGTGAAGAGCCTCTGGGCTCTGCGTCCCATGGATGACTTGATGATCTCGCCCACGGACTTTCCTTCATTGCGGACAGAGGCAAACAGGGAGCCGAAGTCCTGAAGGCCGCCGAAGAAGATACCGCCGATCACGCACCATAAAAATACGGGCAGCCAGCCGAAAACGGAGGCCTGAATGGGGCCGTTGATGGGGCCCGCGCCCGCGATGGAGGAATAATGATGGCCCAGAAGAACGACTGAAGGCGCCGCCACATAGTCCACGCCGTCCTCCATCTCTACCGCCGGAGTCTTCCTTTTCGGGTCAATTCCCCACTGCTTCGCCAGCCATGAGCCGTATGTCAGATAGCCGATGAACAAAACAACAATTGCTACAAGAATAATGAGTAACGCTGTCATACAAAAAACTACTCCCTTCCTTAGTTGGATAAACTATATTGCGCTAAAGAGCTTCCTCAGATCGCGGCCCTGGCGGTTTGCGGCCGTGCGCCCCGAGGCAAGCTCGATTGCAGCCAGTTTGTAATGGCTCCAGCCATAAAGTCCATGGCGGTAGCTCTTATAATGGCGAAGCTTCGGAATCAGGGCAAACGCCTCCTGATCAATCTGATCCGCCAGAATAATCAATATCACATCGCTGTTGCGGTGATCCTTGTGAGGGTTCACTCTTCCGGTTCCGTCCTCCCGGGCCCGCCTGTCCAACTCCTCCAAAGTCCCCTGATCCAGCACATCCGCCGTCGCGAAATAAACGAATTCCTTCGTGTCAGCCTCGCTGATCCTGGCGCTCCTGATCAGAAAATACTGCTCATCATGCAGGGAAAACTCCGCCTGGGCCGCGAAGGGCTTCACCGGATCCTCCCGGTTGATATCATAATATGTCTCAAACGAACGCAGCAGCTTCGTGAGCGCTTCCGTCTTATCCATCCAGACTCCTGAAAATACCGCAGCCATACTCCTGGAAATACCGCGGCCGTACTCCCGCAAAAAAAGACCACAACACGCTGTGATCCGCGGTAACTTCCTCTTCGTACAGCTTACATAAACTTTTCATAAATTCTAAAATTTTTCTAAAAATCGTACTCAGTATAAATCAGTTTTTTTGTCGATTCAAGGTTCGATGTTATTCAAAATCTTGATGTTTTTTAACCTGTTTGATGTTTTTTGTCAAAAAAGACTGCCGGTTTCTGACCCGCCAGCGTTACCGTCCGGCCCAGGGCTTTCCTTCCCCGTGTCAGGGCACCTGGCCTCCCTCATCATGCTGTCAATTTTATCGCAAAAATATCCTGAAATCTGTTCTGCTGCCTCTTTACAGATGAAACCGGAACATTTATAATACAAAAACAATACAATATTCGACATATGATAAAAATTCTGTACTCCTTATCCTATGTATTTCAGGAAATACAGGCATTCTAAAATACTTCCACCACCGGACACATTAACTCTGAATGTCAAAATAAGGAATAACAGAAAAATGAAACCTGTCGCATATATTTCTTCCGGAATAATCCATCTTCTCAATCTTGACATGTCTGCCGATACTCCTGTATATATTGGAGAAATCAATGTTGAACATATTAAAAGCCGTCATCCTTATGAATATGAGAAATATTTTTCTGAAATTGCACTCATTATCAGTCAGCCTGATTATGTTGGAATAAATCCAAAGGATTCTTCTATACTATTTGTAAAACTATATCCTTTCAGCAAGGATTATGTACGCGTTGCCGTAAAACCTTCCGCATCAAAGATATGTTATGTCAAAACATTACACTGTTTAAGCACCTGTAACGCGGAACGCTATATCAAAAAAGGTACCCTGATCCCCTTGACATAAGCAAAAAATCAGGTATAATGATTGTACATTACACATAAGATGATTATGAATAAAATCTGAGGACGGAACAGGCGGCCGTCGCCCATAGCTAGGAGATGTGGATTGTCACCCACCTATTTTATTCATCATTATTTGGAAGCGCACCAGTGGTGCGCTTCCTTTTCTCTGATCATGGTCTTGATATCCTTTTAATCGATAGTTCCGTCAGGCTTTAAATAATGCTTCATCCAGATCACACGCAATAATTTTATACATAACTTTTTTTCTCAATAACAGAGGCTGCCTGCAATCACAAATCACTTCTATCTGTGCGGTTGCTGATTCAACAGACCATTTGCATTGAGACAGAAAAAAATAATGTATTCGTCAAAATTTTGTCACTAAAAGAAAGGCTTACCAAATCGGCAAGCCTTTCTTTTAGTATATTATCATGTGTATTTATTATTGTTTACTGAATAATCAGCGCCTGATTCCCGCGGGAGGCGAACACCTTCTCGAACTGCGTGCGGCTGTAGGTCACTTTTCCCGAAATAGGGTCTGCAATAGTAACTGTAGTATCCGTGTAGCCGATCAATACAGCGCCATGGTCATTGGTGGCATACTCCATCCAGCGGCCATCCTCGGTGTACCACCCCGTTGTTGCCCGTCTGTTGGCCATGTAAATCGTTACCCAGACCATGACCGGCGTATCATTGTCAATGTAGGAATACAGCTCATCCAGCGTAATTCCCGTTTTATTGACCGCCTGCAGATCGGAGCCCTGGTCGGACAGGTAGCTGTTCAGTTCAGTCATAATAGCCGGTACGCCGCAGATATGTCCTGTTCCGTGCGGATCGCCGACAAAATAGTTTTCCATGTCAGGGCCAATCTTGTTGCCGTTCGCGTCATAGTAAAATGCAGCGGCTACCGTCGGAAGATAATTGTCAGTAAGCGTCACCTTGTCAACAGAGTATCCGTAATAATTCACCAGCATGGTCGCCGCAACAGACTCACAGCCCGTGGGCAGCTCCGGATACTGGGAAATGACCGTGAAACCGGAAATCTGGTGGCCGCCGCTGGGAGTGGAAGCCGCTGCAGAAGAGGCAGCCACTGCTGCTCTCGTTACAACGGAGATGTCTGAGGGTGCGCCGGACTCGGACGGAAGTCTGCCTTCCTTCACGCCATAAGTAATATAATGGGTATACAGTAACGCGAAGTCAGTTCCAAAGGCATTCTTCAAATCCGAATATGTATTGGCATAGAAATCCGCGTCAAATACAGTCCCGTCAGAGAATGTAACAGTACGCCCGGAGGCGCTGCGTCCCTCCGCCTTCCCATAGGTCAGATAGTGGTTTAACAACGCGCTGTAGCTGCTGCCAAGCACCGCCACCACGTCCGGATAGGCCGCGGCATAATACACAGAATCAAAGACTGTGCCGTCAGATAATGTGGTGGTTTTTGCGTCTGCCGTAACTGTGGCAGTGGCAAAGGTACTGACAATCATGGCAGCGGCAAGTAACGCCGCAATCATGCGTCTTAAGTGTTTCATGCTCAAATTCTCCCCGCGGGTGTAATCTTTTTAAAAAAGAAAAAATCGGGGTAACAGGATTCGAACCTCAACCCCGTTTCAAAAAGCCTTTAGAAAGGAGCATTTCAGCGCTTCACCTTCTCTTTGTTCTCAACTTGTTCTCAAAAAGAAGGAAAGCACCTGATATCCTTCAAGTTTCATAACCTGTCTCCCACACATCGCACAATTTAAAGTATATTTCGTACAATCCATTATGGCTATTCTTTATATAACCACTCCCCAAATAAAAGATATATTGAAAATGCAAATATAGCAAATGAACATGTGAATGATAATCCAAGAATACATTTAACATAAGGATATATAGGCTTATAACTAAATACATAGATATTAGAGTATAAAAACCAACAAATCCCCAACACCATAGCAATAGAACACATAACTATTGCAGTAATCTTTCTTCTTGCATGTAGATTCTCGCTGACACTCGTAAAAAACTTCATTATAGATACCTCCTTCTATAGATAATTTGAGGTTACCACAAGGCAAAATTTTCATTGTTCAAAATATACCTTTTGACTATGTTCTTTTCAGTATCATCAAAGAAGTTTTGTGTTGTATTCTCCAATACCCTATCCACATCTTCTTCAATAAAATGTTCTGGTAGATTTTCTAATACCTCATCTAAAAGACTTATCTTCTGCATAACCTCTTTCTTGATGACACGTACTAACCACTTAGAACTGCTTATACGTGGGTTTGTATGGTATATTTCATATGCGTGATGAATAAATTTTTCTGCTACTAAAGCCTTCAAATCAGAATCAATCATAGTTAGATACCTCCTTCTAAAAGAAAAACCCCCTCCGGAGAGGGGGGTTGTTGACAAGTTACTGGAAGATGGTGACCCAGAAACCACCATTGGCATTCTCTGCGTAAGCTACTGCCACATAAGTGTAACCACTATTCACCATGTTATTGTAGTGACCTTCGCTGTTGTACCAACCATAGTATGCACCCCAAGCAGTTGGCTTCGCAACATTGCTACCGCCGATATTCTCACCATAACTACCGTATTTGCTGAGACCTGCGTGACCATCTAAGGCACCTGCCTCTGCTAACTCCTGTGCTCTCGCTAAGGCTACTTCTGCAAGGCTGTCGCTCCATGTCAGGCTGCTGACTCCAACAGAAGCTCTGAGGTCGTTGATGTACCCTACACATTCTGTGGAATAACCAGAAGCTGTAACAGTATTCGTTGTGGTAGTAGTTGTCGTTGTGGTTGTACTATCTGAATAATACACAATGTAAGTTCCACTAAAAACATCCATTCCTATTCTAATTGAACTATCTGAATACCCTTGACTTCTAAGAGTATCACAAAAAGCTGAAGCAGAATTCCAATCTGCGAAAGTTTGAGAGGACTCCCCACTGGATGAGCTGCTCTGTGTAGATACCTGCGTTGCCGTGGAGGTCGTCTCCGTGGTCTGTGTACTCTGCTGGGTTTCCGTCTGCGTGGTAGTTGTAGTAGTATCCTGCGTGGTGGTGGTCGTCGTCTGCGTTGCTACCTTTTCAGATACAAGATAGTTGTTGCTGACGTATGCGTCCGTACCGTTATAGGAGATTCGATACCATCCGGTCTCGTTGCACTGACCTGTTACAGATACTTCCTGATTGGTGCTGAGTCCGCCTACCCTGTTGCCATCCGTTGAGGGTAAATCCCGTACATTCACCGACTGCTTCGCATACATCGTCGCGGTTACTTCGCTGTAGGTGTAAACTACTTCGGTTTCGGTTGTCTCTTCGACTTCGGCTTCGGTTGTGGTTTCTACCTCGGCTTCGGTGGTTTCTTCTTCGACTTCTTCGGCTTCTTCGGATTCCTCGGTGTCTTCTTCCTCGGTGGCTTCTTCGGTCTCAGCTTCAAATACAACCTCGACTTCGGCTTCTTCGGTAACTTCTTCGGCTTCTACCTCGGCTTCGGCTTCTTCGGTCTCGTCGATTTCTTCGACTACCTCTGTGGTGTCCTCGACGGTTGCTTCTCCGCACCCTCCGAGTGTGCTGGCTGCTAAAGCCAATCCTAATAACATTGCTACCATTTTCTTCTTCATAGTTGGTCTCCTTTCTATAGACAAGCTATTCCGGCGATATAATCCGTAGTTTTAAGCTATTTTAGCATTCTGCAACGCATTTTGCAATGCATTTTGCAATGCATATTTATTTCCCTTTTTGCAATACAATCAAATGCACAAGGAGGTCAAATAATTATGTCTTTTCAAATCAAGTCAGATAAAAAAGAAACAGAGAATAAAACAATTCGTTTTCCGGTACCTTTGATTAATGAAATAGAAGCCGCATTAGAAGGCACTCACACCTCTTTTTCTGGCTTTGTTATTCAAGCTTGTGAATATGCTTTACAAAACATGGTTCCAACCACTCAAAAAAAGGACAACCTCAATTAAGAATAAAAAAGCAACTTTTATAGAAAAGCTGCTTTTTTATTGATTAAAAATGATATAGTCCATTAGATGACAATTAAACTATTTTAGGTAAAGCTTATATGACGTACCTTGTTTTACTCCAATTAATGTCTTTTTGCTTTTCAACTCAACATTTTTTAATCTGTGGATTGCATTCTGAACCCTTGTTTTATCAAAGCCACGCCCTACCAAAATCTTAACTACATCCTTTGATAAAATGCCAGGCGTTTCTTCTACAAGCTTTCTTACTTCATCGGCAACATTATTTCCGTCATTCCATGACATTTTAGGCTTCGTTCCAGCCTGTTGGCATACCCAAGCATACCCTTCCTTATATTCTGGAGCTGTATTGTCTTTTTTATATATGCGGATATTAGCCCTCCCGCCATAATCCTTATGTTCTCCAGATGCAAGTCCTAAATCCATGGCTACAAGGTAATCAATTTGAGCAGTTATAAAATAATACGGAGTTGAATTCCATGTAGTTCCTCCTACTGTAAAATCGGTTGACCACCGTATAGAATCTGGATAAATAGCCTTAACATCAATGTCTGGTAAATCAAAATCATGCACCCTTCGTATTTTAACCTTCATAGAATTAACCTCCCTGTATAATATTGTTG
>JAJQBK010000033.1 GCA_021203305.1 Lachnospiraceae bacterium | reverse complement strand
CGCACATTTTAATTTTTCATACCCTTGTATCAATTTCTCGGTCTACATATCTACAAAAAATTCGCAGTTGATAAATCCCCGTTCCTTCGTGTACTGAGTAAGCATCGTTTTCTGTGTCTGGATACTCGCGCTGTCCCCGCTGAACTCATCGTCCCTGCTGAGCCTGCAATATAAAGTGGTAATTCTGTCCTGTTGTTTTTTCTTAGCCATTGCCGTCCTTTCCAAACAGCATATTCAGGACATTTGCGTGATTTTATTATAACTCACCACCGACACTTTGTGTAGGGTTTCGTTAAGATTTTTTCGCTAATCCTGAACTGCATTCTTTCTTTGGCACAGGCAGTGTGATATACTATAGCCATATCAGCACCAATCCTGTTCCTCATTAGTTTAGGATGAACGACAGAAAACCACATTGAACAAGGATTGAGCTGAAATTGACTGAAAGCAGGGGAGATGTATGGAGCGCTGTGATTTTGTATCCGTTATGGCCGTTATCCGGTCACATGTCAGTGAGGACTGGGGACTGAACCAGATTGATTTTTTATACCTGATCTTCGACAGCTTCATCAGCAGTGAAGCCGGGATGGATTTTGATTTTGACAACGGGCTAGTCTGCCGCTGGCTGAAAGGCAGCGCAAAAGTCAGCCCGAAAATATCCGGCTACTATCTGACTGACAAACGGCACCGGATACAGATGGCGACGGATATTTATGAAAATCTGCTGCCAAAAATGTCTGACAGTGCAATGGCAGTTGAGAAAATCTATGGACTGATCATCGGCGACGATTCCATTTCCGAGCGGATGAAATCTGAACTGGTTCAAAAATATCCATGCCACAACGAAAAGGAAGACGCTGCATTCTTTACCAATGCGCTCTGCTTTGGCCTTGAACGCGAATTCGTGAAGCGGGATGCCCATACAAATAACCTGATTGCTTCCGGGAACCTTTCGCCTGCTGTGTCCGATTTTATTTTCGGGAATGATGTGCCAAATCCCTGCCGCTATTTCTGCGGACGGGAACAGGAGCTGGAACAGCTCCATGAAATGCTGCTGAAGCATGGAAAGGTATTCCTACAGGGGATCGCCGGTGTCGGGAAAAGTGAACTTGCAAAAGCCTACGCAAAGCAGCATAAGAAAGAATATACGAATACCCTGTATATGATTTACAGCGGAGACTTGCATCAGGATGTGATTGATCTTGACTTTACCGATGATTTGCCGGGAGACAGCGAGGAAGAGCGTTTCCGTAAACATAATCGCTTCCTTCGCTCCCTGAAATCGGACACCCTGCTGATTGTCGATAATTTCAATGCAACTGCGACGAAGGACAGCTTTCTCCCTGTTGTTATGAAATATCGCTGCCGGGTACTGTTTACTACACGGAGCCGGATGGAAAACTATCCCATCATGCAGCTTTCAGAGATTTCCGACAAAGAGACTCTGCTGGAGCTGATGGGACACTATTATTCCGCAGCAAAAAAGCATGAGACTGTGCTGTCAGAAATCATTGATACCGTTCACAGCCACACGCTTGCGGTAGAGCTTGCTGCCCGGCTGCTGGAGCACGGCCTGCTGCAGCCGCATGAACTGTTGCGAAAATTACAGGAAGAAAAGGTTGCACTTGATGATGCCGACAAAATATCCATCACCAAAGATGGAAAACCTGCAAAGGAAACCTATTATGGCCATATCCATACGCTGTTTTCCCTTTATCTTCTCACAGGAGAATATCAGGGAATTATGCGGAATATGGTGATGGTTCCTGTCACCGGTGTCCCGTTGAGACGTCTGGCCGACTGGCTCTCCCTGTCCGACCTTAATACCGTAAACGACCTGATAGAAATGGGATTTATAACGCCCCTGCACGGACACTGTGTTTCCCTGCACCCGATGATACAGGAAACCTCTCTGGCAGATTTAAAGCCCTCCATTACCAACTGCCGGGTTCTTTTGGAGAACTTGCATAGCATCTGTCTTTTTCATGGGCGGGAGGTTTCCTATTATAAAGTGATGTTCCAGACGATAGAAAACATCATTCACTTTATAGAAAAGGACGAACTGCCTTTTTACCTTCGTTTTCTGGAAGATGCTTTTTCATATATGGAAAAATACCAGTACGAGCAGGGGATGCAGCTGATTATTCAGGAATTAAAAACATTTTTAAATCAGCCGTCTGTCGGCACTGCGCGTGACAGAGCATTACTTCTTGATTGCCAAGCCACCTGTGAAAAGAACCGTGAAAAGGCAGTTAAGTTGGAAAAAGACGCCTTAGCCCTATTGCCGGAGGTTGATGACGACAATGCGCTCCTTGTCTCCAATCTTCACGCAAATCTGGGAGGAATGTACCGGGAAATGCAAAAATACGATCTCGCCCGCCAGCATATGGAGGCAGGGATTGAAATCCTAGAAAAGCAATGTCCGGTTTATATACACGATATAATTCCCCAGTTTACAAACTACGCAATCTTTTTATCCGAAAGCGGAGAAGTGGAACGTGGAATGGCTGCCCTGCAAAAATTAACCCGGTATATAAAGGATTATGGTTCTGAAGAATCTGAGGATTTTGCAGCGGTGCAGGAAGCTATGGGCGGCATCTGCCTGAAACAGGGCAGAATTTCAGAAGCCTCGGCGCATTTCAAAAAAGCAACCGGTATTTATGAAATCATATGGACAGACTCACCGGAACAGGTTGAAGCAAAATATCAGGAAATCGGTGAGCTCTACCCGCAGGCTGGAATCGGGCTTGCACAAAAATTCCTATCGAAGAAATAATATAAGGATTATCATAGGCAGACAAAAAGATGGCTCTATTATGAACCATCTTTTTGTCTGCCTATTTATATTTTAACATTGCATCTTTCGTTTCAACAATCATTTCTGAAAACAGTCAAAATCCACTCAATTCCCGTTCAATGAGCTTTTCTCCTCTTTCCGATAAACTATTTCTGCAAGCAAGCAGTACCAGATTATAAAATCTGACACCAGCTTAGCAGAAAAATATCAGAAAGGGGACTTTATTATGTCTGAAACAAACACCGCCGCCCTCGCGGCACCGTACACACACAGAATCGGCAAAGTGACCTTCCGGGTTTCCTCATTCGGGAATCCAAACGGCACAAAGTCGGCCACAGAGATGCTGGTGCAGATGATGGAACACCAGCTGAGAGAAAACCACAGCGATAAGGAGGAAGAAAGCGCATGAGAGAACTGAACAACACAAAAATCATTGCCATTGATCATGGTTATGGCAACATCAAGACCGCCAATACCGTCACGCCAACAGGGATCACTGCTTATGAGACAGAGCCAATCTTTTCCGGCAGCATCCTTGAGTATAACGGCATGTATTACCGCATTGGAGAAGGTCACAAGGAATTTATCGCAGATAAGGCGATGGATGAGGACTACTATCTCCTGACCCTTATGGCAGTTGCCAGAGAGCTGAATATCTGCGGCATCCGGAACGCCAATGTCCATCTCGCTGCCGGACTGCCGCTGACATGGATCCGGAAACAGCGGGAGGAATTCCGGAATTATCTACTCCGAAATCCGGATGTAGAGTATCGCTTCAACGGGAAGGAATACCACATCCATTTTGTCGGATGCAGCCTGTATCCGCAGGGTTATCCGGCCATTGTCAGCCGCCTCGGTGACTTTAAGGGGACGAACCTTCTGGCAGACATCGGGAACGGCACAATGAATATTCTCTATATCAATAATAAGAAAGCCGTTGAGAGCCGCTGCTGGACAGAGAAATTCGGCGTCAACCAGTGCATGATCGCTGCAAGGAACGCTATCCTTGACAGCTTCGGCGTAAAGATTGAGGACGCGACCGTGGAACAGGTGCTCCGTTTTGGAACCGCTGATATTGGGAAACCGTACCTGGACTGCATCACAGCGGTTGCCAGGGCATATGTGTCGGATATTTTTGCCACACTTCGCCGGTATGAATACAACCCTGACCTGATGCGACTCTATGTCGTAGGCGGAGGCGGCTGCCTTGTCCGCAATTTCGGCAGCTATGACAAAGAACGGGTAACGATTATTGGTGATATTTGCGCGACAGCCAAAGGCTATGAATACCTCGCCTATGCCAGCCTGCGCAGGAAGGAGCAGCCATGAGCCGGAATCATATCTGGAGTACCAATCTCCGTTTCAATCTGGATAAAGATATGCAACGCAAGGCATGGGAATACCTGCAAACGATGGACAGGCAGGTCTTCAAATCCTACAGTCAGGTAATCGCAGTTGCGGTTGTGGACTTTTTTGCCCGTTACTACCGCAAACAGGATGATCCTTATCTGGAAACGAGGGAACGGGAAGAACGCTTTGTCTCTCAAATCGTAACGGCTGCGCAGGCGGCAATAGAAAAGTCCCTTCCGGTATTCCTTGCCGGCTGTATGGCCGGAGCCGGACAGGTGGCACAGCCTCAGAATCATGAATCCGTTCCACCCAAGGCAGAGGATTCAGAACCGGAGCCGGATATCGACTGGAATTTCCTCGGAGAGTAAAACCGACGCCATCACAGGAGGTGAACCATGACCGAATATCTGACAACCGGCACAAACCTGCCGCCATATATGATATTCCCGCGATTTCTGTTAGACAGCGATCTGTCCGAAACCACGAAGCTGCTCTATATGCTGCTTCTGGATCGGGCAAGGCTTTCTATGAAAAATGACGGCTGGGCGGATGCACAGGGCCATGTGTTCATCTACTTTACAATCGCTGATCTGGCGGCTGCTCTTCATAAGGGCGAAATGACCATCAAGAACAGCCTGGCTTCTCTTGAGGGCTGCGGATTGATTGTCCGCAAACGGCAAGGCGCCGGGTTCCCCAACCGCATTTATGTGAAAATACCATCCGGTATGGCATCTCAGACAGACAGAAATCTGTCTGAGAGAGAGACAGAAAACTGTCCTATGGACAGACAGAAAATTGTCCCTGTGACAGACAGAAAACTGTCCGGTAATAAGAAAGAGATTAACAAGAACCATTCAGAAAATGAAGGGAGTAAGGCGTCCCCCGCTGTTTATGGGAAATATCAGAATGTTTTCCTGACAGAGAATGAGCTGTGTGATCTGAAACGGGATGTTCCTGACTGGCAGCAATATATTGAAAAGCTGTCCAGCTATATGGCTTCCAGCGGAAAGACGTATCAGAACCACGCTGCCACCATCCGAAGCTGGGCGATGCGGGACAAGCCTGCTTCCACGACAAGAAACTACGACTATGAGGAAGGTGAAAGTTTATGAATATGATTACAGATATGATGGAATCCATGTCGGCAAACAGGGAGCTTAAGACGGATGAATATGTGTGTGAAGCGGACGGGCTGATTTACTGCTCCAAATGCCACACCCCAAGGCAATGCCGCAAGCATATCGGAGACAGGGATTTTACCCCGTTCATCATGTGCAGGTGCCAGAAGGAAGCCCATGAAAAAGAGGAAGCGGAGCGCGCACACCGTGAGTTTCTCGATCATGTGTCACACATGAAAGCCAACGGCCTGCATGATAAGGAACTCTATGCGTGTACGTTTGCCAACGATAAAGGCTACAACCCGGAAATCCGTTATGCCCACACCTATGTTGAAAAATGGGAAGAAATGAAAGCTACTTCCACAGGGCTTCTCCTGTGGGGCGATACGGGAACCGGAAAATCATTTTTTGCCGGATGTATAGCCAATGCACTTCTAGATCAGGGCATTCCGGTACTGATGACAAACTTTGCGCGGATACTCAATACCCTGACCGGGATGTATTCCGATGACCGCAACGAGTTCATCGACAGCCTGAACCGTTACAGCCTGCTGATCATCGACGACCTCGGTGCAGAGCGCAATTCTGAGTATTCCAGGGAGCAGGTTTTCAATGTGATCGACAGCCGGTATCGGAGCCGGAAGCCGCTTATTGTAACCACGAACCTGACGCTTTCGGAGATGAAAGGCACTACAGATATTGCACGGAAACGGATTTATGACAGGATTCTGGAACGGTGTGCTCCTATCCGGATCAACAATCAGAATATCCGGGAGCTTATCGCATCGGAAAGCATGGCGCAGGCAAAGCAACTGTTCTCATAAACAATCGTATCAATGAAGCATGGATTTGGTGCCGGATAGAAATAACCAACAGGCAATATTAGTACCATTTTTAAGTACAGATGTGTTCTGAGCATTTCACGCTACAGATTTTTACTAAAAACGGCACCAATCCAGCTCTTTGTGATACCGAACAGCCCGGATACGGGCAGGAATATAAAATCCGAGGCCGGAAACGGCCAATTCAGGGAAAGGAGCCAGATATGGTAGAAAAGAAAGACATGACGGCAGATGAAAAAGCCCTTCTGCAGGCCAGACACAGGCAGGAGGAAGCGGAAGCGCGGAACCGGGTAAAAGAAAGGAAAGCCAGAACACGGCGGTTGATTCAGGAGGGTGTAGTCCTTGAAAGCGTTGCCCCGTCTGTAGCTGATATGGAGCTTGATTATTTGAAGCGCGAGCTGCTGATACGTCTCCGGGGAATGTAGTCTTACACCGTCTTCATTCCCGCAAGGGCGCACTTACTCACCACCCACTCTGTGGACGGTGGTATCCTTCCCTACGGTCAGGAACGTGCGCTCTTCACGAAATGTCCACTGGACGTTTCTCCAGAGGGGGCAGGTGATTCCGCAAGCGGAACACCTGTGCAGCCAACTGAACCGTCTGACCCATCAGACTGTTCCTGCCCCTGATATATCCGGCGCAGACCGGCATGGATTCCATGCCGATATTGGCTGCCTGCGAAAGCCTGCCTCTTCAAAGGTGTTATTTTCAATAAGGCAGTTTTCACAGATATGGATGTGCCGCTGTTTCGTGACACACCCATCATCTTTTTTCAAAAAGAAGCAAAAAGAAAGGACGGTGATTGCATGGCGATTTATCACTTAGAGGCGAAGGTCATCAGCCGAGGAAACGGGCGCTCCGCATGTGCTGCCGCAGCCTATATGAGCTGCAGCCAAATTTATAATGATTACGACGGTATCCAGCACGATTATACCCGCAAGCAGGGACTCGTCTGGCAACAGATATTCCTGCCGGAGAACGCTCCTTCCGAATGGCAGGACAGGGAGACACTCTGGAATGCTGTTGAGGAGAACGAAAAAACAAAGGACAGCCGCCTGGCCCGTGAGTTTGTAGTGGCTCTCCCGGTGGAGCTAGACAAGACACAGTGGCAGAATTTGCTGACAGAGTTTATACAGGAGCAGTTTGTTGCTGACGGGATGTGCGCTGATGTCTGTATCCATGATACCGATGGCCATAATCCGCACGCCCATATCATGCTGACCGTGCGCCCACTGGATGAACACGGGAAATGGCAGTACAAGACGCAGAAAGAGTATCTCTGTGTACGTAACGGAGAAGAACAGGGATTTACCGCAGCCGAGTTCAAAGCAGCTCAGGCCGAGGGATGGGAAAAACAGTACCCTTATAAGCCAGAAAAAGGAAAAAAGAAAATCTACCTGCCGTCATCCGAAGCAGAGCGTCGTGGCCTGGTTCGCGCGGACAAGCACCCCAAAAGCACAAAATACGGAAGGCAAAACCCCATCACAGAACGATGGAACAGTGAGGAACAGCTTCTCATCTGGCGGAAGGCATGGGCAGATGTGACCAACCAGCACCTGGCCCGTGTCCATGCCGCTGACCGAATCGACCACCGCAGCCATGCAGAACGCGGCCTTGATGAACAGCCTACCATCCACGAGGGTGTAACCGCACAGGCACTGGAACGCAAAGGTATTGTTTCTGACCGCTGCGAACTAAACCGGCAAATCAAAGCAGACAATCGCTTACTGAAGGAGCTGAAAGCACAGGTACGGAAGCTGACAGAGGCTGTAGCAAATACCATCCCGGCTATTGCAGAACGATTAGAAAGTATTCGGGCACACATGATCGTGCTGCAATATCATCTGTTCCAGGACCGCGCAAAAACAAAAGATATGTCCGGACGCGTTGACTGGAATCTGCCACTTGTTAAGGAATACAAGTCTGTAAAAAAGAAACTGAAAGAAAAACAGGCTGAAAAGAATAGCATTGTGGCAGCAAAAGACAATACAAGCATTTTCAACCCCGCAAAGCACATTCAATATAACAAGCAGATCACAACTCTCACGGAAGAAATTGAGGAATTAAAAAACCGAAAGAATCAGCTGATGCATGAGGTAGGCTGCCAAAATGATACGGAAATGAAACAGGCAGAAGGGACGCTTTCTAAGATGACAGATTATTTGGAGAAAATGAAATCAGAGCAGCCGAAACTGACCAGCCAACTCGCGGCTGACGAAAAAAGTTTCACAGAAACCAGAGAAAAAATATCCCCGCAGCAGGAAGATGCCTTGCTGGATGCTCGTGTTCCGCTCCGGGATAATTACCGTAATCAAATCCGCTATAGGCTGCGTGAAACATTCGGACAAAAATTCCAGTATGACCGACTGGCCTCTGCAGAGCAGCGAATCGACAGCAGGCTGGGCGAGGACTCTGACCTGTTCCGGGAGCGCGCTGCAAAGCTGCGCCATGAGCAGGAGATGGAACGGAAACGGAATCAGCCAATTCGCCAAAACAAGAAAACGAAAAATTTCGAGCGATAAATGCGCTAAAAGAATATTGACAGGGAGTAGGCTTATTCACTACTCCCTGTCATTCGTTATATCTCTATATTTTTAAACCATCCGTTGTCGCGGCATAACATACTCATTCTGAGATACAGCCTGAATATAATCTAACCGTTAAAACCCTCCATGACAATTTTAAAGTTTTCCTTTTTTTCAGGGGTTGGAGCGTAAATATAAAGCGGTGATTCGCCACTGAGCTCGTATGTACTACCACTGGCGACAGTTTCTCCATCTTTCTTTCCATAAACCCGCGAATCGGAACCCGTTTTATCCTTATAAACGTAGAATTTTATTTCCGTGTCCTCCTTGCCATTTTTGAGAACAGTAAACCTAACTTTCTTTTTCTGAAATCCTTTTATTGAGAAATTACCGCTTGCTCTATTTTTTTGACCACTTAAAGGTGTCTGCTGACTCATGATTTCAAGACTATCAGAACTCGAAAAATGGTTGTAATTGAACGCTTCTTCCTTATTAATGTTTCTGCCTGTTCCTAGACAAACAATATGTCCGGGACCTTCTGGATAGTCCGAATAAAGATAGACTCCTCCACCATACCTAAAATGGATAGAAAGCCATCCTCCAACACCTTTACCATGATCAGTTGACACATCATATTCTTCCTTATCCAACACTACAAAATGGCTGTTTTGCCCATCCGTTTCAATTCGATAAAGAACGATCTTATCTTCGAATGTAGTAGATAAGCCGTAATCCGAACAAAAGCCAATAAGATACAGTGCTCCAGTTGTTTCTTTTACAAGACCGATTCCCTGAAAACTATCAAGTGAACAGTCACCGCTGTTATACGATTCCAGTTGGAGAGTCCCATCATCTCTTCCATCAAATAAAACAATTCTGTATAGATAGAAATCAGAATTATCATGAATGGCCAACCACTCATCTGTTACACCCAGCATTCCTGCCTTGTGGTCTTTAAAATAATTTTTAGTATTCTCAAGCAACACAGGTGCATTGCCATTTGCAAGTGGGGCAAGGTCGTAGACACAAACCATGCTCTTATAATCTCCATCTGGATATGAGGCTTTATAATTTTCAACAGGCAAGAATAAATAGTTGCCAAGGATTTGAAAGCTTCCTGGATGATTGTATCCTGTCGGTGTTTCGACAATGATAGGATCCACTGCTGACGGTGATTCCTTAAAAATTACCAGATACCCGAACGCCTCGTCGTCCTTCTGATTATCATGGGCAACGATAAAATATCGTACACCATTTTCATCGACATAATAGTTTGAACCTTGCGAGTGACCACCGGTACTCATATCTTTTGTACTCGTCACAGACATCAGACAGCCTTGACGAGAAATTTTTCTGAACTCACTTCGCACATCATTAATAGTGATGCACTCTAATTCGTTAGCCATATTTGCTACTCCTTTCGTTTTTGCATAATTTCTTTTTCAAAAAAGGATAATCAAAATCAATCTTTGTCATTGGTTACCCTGTTTCCTTTCTGGCTCAGCACAATCACTTTATACTGAGCCAGTTTTTTAATTTCAACGATTCTTTCTTCTGCGAACAGACGAAATGCAAATCATGCAGCTTCCACCGGACAATATCAAAACAATCCATAACCATAGATGTGAGTTATCACCCGTTTGAGGTGATGTAGTTGCATCAGAATTATCTTCCGTGCTTCCTGTCGCTTGGATTTCTTCTGTATAGGTTTCCCCACACTCCGTACAAGTGTAAGTCTTTACACCACTTGTAGTAGATGTCGCCGCTGTTGTGACAGTTCCTTCATCCCAAGTGTGGCCTGTCGCTTCGGTCTCGTTTGCTGTGT
>JAJQBK010000044.1 GCA_021203305.1 Lachnospiraceae bacterium | reverse complement strand
GTACAGACCAATGAACAGTTAAGATTTAAAAAAAAGATATTAAGTAAGAAGACTTAATTAAAAACAAAAAGAAGAAAATTTAATATCCGGAAAATTCAATATTGAACCAGATAAAACAGTTTTAGTATTGAAGCGACGAGAAAACTTGGTATTAGAACTGAAAAGAAAGATTTAATAAGGAAGAGAAAACTGATAAAAGAATTTCAAAGCAAAGAAAGATAATAAGAAGGCAAAAGGATCTGAAAGAAAAGCCAAAGGCGAGCAGATCAGGAATGAAAAAAATACCCGATATTAAAATTCAGAGCCAAGAATAAGATATCAGAGCAGATGTTAGAAATTCCGAAGAAAGTTTCATATTAAGAACGAAAAATTTGATATCAGACTATTGAGAAAATTGAATGACTGTAACTGCAAACCATTGAAATATATCAGAGGTGCAGACCAATGAAAATCTAAACTGACATTCATAATCCGCAGAAAGAGAGGTTGCAATCCAATGGGAGCAATTCATTAGAAGCGGCTATTCCGAAGAAATAACAAAGGAATAGCCGCTATCACTTTGCCCGGATTTTCTGCACTCTTTCAATTCTTCTCTCCCCGGTTTCTGACCATATACAGCAAATGAACATATCCGCTGACACCGGCGTCATCCTTATAGTGAACGCCGGATTTCTTTTGTTGTTCACTAAAAAAGCACCCCCTTAAGAGGTGCTTTTCTTTATGCTGCTTTTTGATGCGGGGACAGCAATATCCCTGCTCTGCCCTTTTTCACAGAAGGTGTCTTACGCCACGTCCTCAAACTGGCTGTTGTACAGCTCCGCATAGAAGCCGCCCTTTGCGAGCAGCTCCTCGTGGTTGCCCTGCTCCACGATGTCGCCGTCCCGGACAACCAGGATGATATCGGCATTCTTAATGGTGGAGAGCCGGTGCGCGATGACAAAGCTCGTGCGGCTGTTGGTCAGCTGGTCCATGGCGTGCTGCGTCAAAATCTCGGTACGGGTATCCACGCTGGATGTCGCCTCATCCAAAATCAGCATCGGGCTGTTCTGGATCATGGCGCGGGCGATGGTCATCAGCTGCTTCTGGCCTGCAGAAATTGCTGTGTTATCGCTTAAAACCGTATCATAGCCATGCGGCAGTGCCTTGATAAAGTTATGAATACCGCAGGCCTTGCAGGCGTCGGTCATCTGTTTCTCCGTCACGTTCTGCGTATTGTACAGAAGGTTCTCGCGGACGGTACCCTCAAACAGCCAGGTATCCTGCAGCACCATGCCGAACTGGTCATGGACATTCTCTCTCGGAATATCCTTCGTTGGCACGCCGTCGATCAGGATCTCGCCGCCGGTCGGCTCAAAGAAGCGCATCAGCAGATTGACCATGGTCGTCTTGCCAGCGCCGGTAGGTCCGACGATGGCCACCTTCTGCCCCGGCGTAACCTTCGCGGAGAAGTCATGGATGATTTCTTTTTCCGGCGCATTCGGGTAAGCGAATTTCACATGCTTAAATTCCACCTCGCCCTTTACATCCGTAATGCGCTTCGTCTTCGCGGACTCATCCTCCAGTTCTTCCTCGCCCAGGAACTCAAACACACGCTCCGCGGCCGCGGCGCAGGACTGAATCTGAGTCATTGCCTGAGAAATCTGGCGCAGAGGCTGCTCGAACAGTCTCGTATAAATCAGAAAGGCGGTAATCACACCGAAGGTAATCCTTCCGTTGATAATCTGGGACGCGCCCACCACGCAGACTGCCACATAGCCCAGGTTGCCGACAAAGGTCATCAGAGGCTGCATCAGGCCGGAGAGAAACTGCGACTTGAAGTTCGCGTCCTTCACTGCCGCGTTTAACTTATCAAACTCGCCCTTGACTTCCTCCTCCGCGTTCGTGATCCGGATGATATCATGGCCGTTGTACATTTCCTCGATATAGCCGTTTAAGTTGCCCAGGTTTCTCTGCCTTGCCGTGAAATACTTCTGGGAGTGCGACATGATCACCACCATGAAAACAAGGCCCAGGATGGTCGTCACCACGGTCGTCGTCGCGAGCACCCAGTCGGTATAGTACATCATAATCAGGCAGCCGATAAACTGCGCAATCGATGTCACCAGACTCGCCAGGCTGTTGCTCATGGCCTGGGAAACCGTATCCACATCGTTGGTCATTCTGGAGAGGACGTCGCCCGCCGCGCTGCCGTTGAAATATTTTAAAGGCAGACGGTTAATCTTAGTGCTGATGTCCCCACGCATCCGCTTGGCGACTCCCTGCGTCACCGTCTGCATAATGAAATGCTGTAAAAAGTTGCAGACGGCGCTGGTGATATAGATTCCCAGCAACAGAAGCGTCACGCTTAAAATTCCATCCATATCGATGGTGCTGGTCAGCCCATCGTAAATATAATTGGTCAGGTTGCTGATCTGGTCCGGTCCGATGATCGTGCAGACCGCTCCCACGGCCGCGAAGACCAGCGCGATCACAATCCAGACCGCCTGATTGCTGCAATACGCAACCAGATTGCGGATCGCGGCGCCCATATCCTTGGCTTTCTCACCGCTGCCCATGTGGCCGCCTCCGGGGCCGCCTCTCATAGGTCCTCTTCCTCCCATAGGTCCTGGCATATTTAAAGCACCTCCTTTATGCGTTCGCCGCCAGCTCATCCTCAGAGAGCTGCGACAGAGCGATTTCCTGATAAACAGGACAAGACTTCATCAGTTCGTCATGGGTTCCCATGCCCACGATAGCGCCGTCATCCAGCACCACGATCTTATCCGCATTACGGATGGTACCGATACGCTGCGCCACGATCAGGCAGGTCATGTTTTTGCGCTCCTGCATCAGACGCTGACGCAGGATTCGATCCGTCTTATAATCCAGGGCGGAGAACGTGTCGTCCAGGATCAGGATCTCCGGCTTTCTGGCAAGGGCGCGGGCGATGGAAAGCCTCTGCTTCTGGCCGCCGGACACGTTGGTGCCGCCCTGCGCGATCCGGGCATCCATGCCGCCGTCCATCTCGCTGACAAAGTCTGTGGCCTGTGCGATATCCAGCGCCTCCTCCACATCCCTGTCTGTCACCTCATGGCCGCAGTCGCCGAAAGAGATATTTCCCTTAATCGTATCGGAGAAAAGCTGCGCTTTCTGCGGCACAAAGCCGACCTTATCGTAAAGGGTATTGAACGTATATTCCGAAATGTTCCTGCCGTCCAGCCGGATTTCTCCGGAGGTCGCGTCGTACAGCCTCGCGGCCAGCTCCGCCAGCGTGGACTTGCCGGAACCGGTAGCGCCGATAAAGGCCACCGTCTCTCCCTTCTTCGCGGAGAAGGAAATATTTTTCAGGCAATCCTCGGAGGCGTCCGGATAGTGGAAGGACACATTTTTAAATTCGATGGTGCCGGTCTCACTCCCGGTCTTTTCAGAGCCTTCCGTCACCGCAACATCCGAATCGATCACTTCGCTGATACGTCTCGCGGATACCTGGGCTCTCGGCAGCATCATGAAAATCATGAGCAGCATCACGAAGGACATAATCACGTACATGGCGTAGGAGCTGAAGGAAACCACATCGCCCAGCATTACGGAACGATCGCTGATGGCCGCCGCCATGGCTGTCATATCCGTCATGGGAATTTCAATATTATTGATCAGGATGGCGCCCACATAATAGATACCCAGCGTCACAGCGCTCTGCACGAACATCATGATCGGGTTCAGGAAAGCCATGCCTCTGCCGGTAAATAACTGGGTCCTCTTTAAGTTGTCATTCGCCGTCTCAAATTTATCTTCCTGATACTTTTCCGCATTGAACGCACGCACCACGCGGATACCATTCAGATTTTCCTCCGTAATCCGGTTCACATCGTCGATCTGTCTCTGGACGATGCGGAATTTCGGGATCATGATCGCCAGCAGGATAATCAGGGAAATCACCACAACCAATACTGCCGCCGCCACCACTGCGGACAGCTGCCAGCTCTTGCCGACAATCTTGATGATGGCCCAGATGGCCATGATTGGCGCGCGCAGCATCATCTGCAGCCCCATGGCGATGATCATCTGAATCTGAGTGATATCGTTGGTGGTACGGGTGATCAGGCTGGCTGTGGAGAATTTCTTGATATCCCCGCTGCCGAAATCCGTCACCTTATTGAATACCAGGCTGCGGATATCAAAGCTGAAATCCGCGGCGATCCTGGCCACGAAAAAGCCCACGATCACTGTCAGGCCCGCACTGCAGAGCGCGCAGCCCAGCATCTTGAGTCCCGCGGACCAGTACTCCGACATTTCTGTCACCTCGCTGCTGATCAGAACCGTGATCGCAGCCGTATAGTCAGGCAGTTTCAGATCAAAATACACCTGACCGCAGACGAGACACAGACATAACAGCGCCAGCCATCTGTCCCGCGTCTTCATTTGTCTGAAAATGTGTAACATACAAACCCTCCTTCAAATCTCTTTCCTGCCCGTATCACAGGCAAACTCTGTTTTCGAAAGCCTTCTGAACTCAGACAGACTGCTTCGGACTTTCGGCCGACAATTCCTTCCTGTCTGACATGAAGCCCTCCAGCATCCCGGTCAGCGCTTCGCAGAACGCATAGGTTTCCTCCCTGGATATCACATATTGGTACTCGTCACTGATAATCTGGTGCAGGAACATCCGGTAATAGTCCCGGATGGTTTCCGCAAGCGTCAGATGATGCCTCTCAAGATACTCCTCATCGATGACCGTTGGCAGCATCCTCCGAAGCTGCTCCCCCACCAGGGGCAGCGACAGCCCCCTGCAATACCCTTTCTCCGCAGCCTCCTCATAAAATTTCCGGAACCTGCCGATAAACTCTTCAATCGTCCGGATATGTTCCTGAAACAGGTCAGGATACCCGTTTTTGAGATCCGACATATATTTGCTGCCGGAAAACAGGGCGAGCGCAATCCCGTTGCAATAGATTTCCGCCATCCCATCCAGCACACCGTCGATCCCGCTTTCCGCGGACAGCGGGGCTGCCATTCGCTCCGTTGTGAAGCGCTCCATTCCCCGCACAATATCCTCTTTACTCTTAAAATATTTGTACAGCGTAGGTTTCCCGACGTGCAGGCGGCCGGCGATCTCATCCATGGAAATTCCGTCAAAGCCATATTTCAGATACAGAAACATGATCTTCCGTTTCAGATTTTCTTTTCTCTCCTCCGTCAGCGCCATCGGCATGGCAAAGCACCTCCTCTTTTCCTCAGTATCGCCGCGCGGGACTGCCCGAAAGTTTGCGCGCATGAAAAGAAGAATTCGGACAGATTAAAACTAATTTTCCCTTTCGCGGTAAAAACGATTTTAGTCACGTTCAGTTTCGATGTCAATAGGGTAAAAGGGAATTTAAGAAATGTTTTATAGAATTTAGATTTGAATAAGAGAATCCGTAAGGCCGGGGATTTCTCCCCGGCCCTGTTTCAGTCCGGCGGTCAATTTATGCTTTGACTAAACGTCGGGGATTTACTCTTTTAAATTTTATTGCCTTCTCAGACGTTGTTTCCGGACAATCCTCATCAAAAACAATGGGCATAGAACGAGCCTTGTCTAATTCCTCTAATTCTTCACCTGAAAAAGTCAACTCTGAAAATAATTCTTTTGCAGTTCTGGAATTTGCCATAACATAGCCCCCTCACTCCGCGTGCAGATCCTTCGACATGGTGTCCAGATCCAGCCCATAGGACTCCATGAACAGCTCCATGAACAGCCCGACCTCCTCTAGCTCCATGTCCATCAGCGCCCGGTAAGTAGACTCTTTCGCGGAAGCAAAGTCGCGATTGCCTGTCTGCTCCTCCTCCACACACTTGATGTAAGCCGAGATTTTGTCCGCGGCCTTGAGTAATTTCAGCAAATACGCATCCTCCGGCGCCGTCTCCTGGTAGATGATGTCCCGGTAACTGTCCCACATTTCCTCCGGCAAAAGCTTAAGCAGAGTACCCTGCGCTTCCTTCTCCAGATCTTTATAATTATCACGGATGCTGTCGTCATGATACTTCACCGGCGTCGGCAAATCACCTGTGATGATCTCCGCTGCGTCATGGTACATGCCCAGCAAAGCGATCCGATCTTCATTCAAACTCTTGCCCAGATAACAATTCCCGATCACCGCCAGCGCGTGGGCGATCATCGCCACCTCCAGACTGTGCTCCGCCAGGTTCTCCTCCCGTGTATTGCGCATCAGGCTCCAGCGGTTGATCAGCTTTAACCGCGCCATCATGCCGAAAAAGTGGTGTTTTTCCATTCTGTGGGTTCCTCCTTGATGTTCTGTTTATAGTCAGGGGTCAGGTCTGGTTTCTACACAGGTATCTTAACACATGAAAGGGAAAAATGCCATGGCTGCAAACACCTTTAACTGCAAACCTGACAGAACAAATTAACTTTTTATACAATTCATAATCACGCTGATCATCATCTCCTTCTCCTCCGGATTCGACTCCGCGATCATGATGGTCAGCGCCACGAGCGTATAATCCTCAATCGTCTTCTCCCCGTCCGCAAACAGCGCGCCGTTTTTGTCCAGAAAATACAGAAATACCATGGCTGCGATCCTCTTATTCCCATCGGAGAAGCTGTGATTTTTCGTGACAAAATAAAGCAGATTGGCGGCCTTTTCCTCCAGTGTCTGATACAAATCCTTCCCATCAAAGCTCTGATAAACCGCGCCGATACTGCCTTTGAAGGAATCATCCTTCTCATTGCCGAACAGCTCACTCTCATTTCCAAATTTCATGTGATCAATCAGTTCTCTGCATTCCTCATAGCTCAGCACATAAACTGCCTTGCTGCCCTTCGGGCGGGCCATGCTCTGATGATCGTAGGCATCCAGCAGATCCAGCGCCTGAGAGTACCTCTCCACCACGGACAAAACCTGCCTGGTGTCCAGATTGTCCTCCACCCGCTTCATCACCCGTATTACCTCGTTCAGCTGATTCATACGGTTATGATTGACAGCGTAGCCTTTGATTATGTATTGCTTTAATACGGAATTCGCCCAGCGCCTGAATTCAACTCCCCGGTTTGATTTGACGCGATAGCCCACTGAAATTATGACATCCAATGTATAAAACGGTACTGGCTGTTTAACCCCGACAACACGCATTTTTTGCGTGTTGTTCTCTTTTTCAAGTTCAGCCTCTTCAAAAACGTTATTAATGTGTTTTCTGATTGTTTTTTCATCTCGGCCAAATAAAAGCGCCATCTGATTCGCACTAAGCCACACTGTCTCATGATCTACAGATACCGGCAGTGAAATACTTTTATCCCCCGTCTCAAATAATACAATTTCATTTCTCTCATCCATATAAATAGTTCCTCCTCCATTTTATATTCGTCAAAAACTCTTCGCCGACAATCATACCACATTATTTTACTCAATATGGTCGTCACGTCATACTCAAATATAAATTTTTTCTTAAACTTACCTCCGATGGAAAAAGCAGTACAGGAATGGACCAGAGAATCAAAAAGCCGCCGCGCCGGGGTTCCTCCACCCCGCCGCGGCGGCCTTCATTTCATCATTCATTTTTCACGCGATTAAGAGAGACGGTCAAAATCTCCCCTCAATTCACGCTTGTCTGATAGAACGTGTACACATACGCCGTCTCCTCCGACAGCATCTCGGAAGCGTCGCTCCGGGACATATACCCCAGGAAATTTCTGTCCGGGCGCATCAGCACGACGTTGTACGCGTTAAAGCCTGTCAGCAGCATGGCCTCCCCGCTGTCCAGAATAATCAACACAGGAATATCCTGATCCACATAATAAAGCAGGCTCGTCAAACTACAGCCGGTGACCTCGATCAAGGTGTAATCACTGTAATTATCCCCTAAAATGGCGCTGCAGCTCTCCCCCGCGCTCCACCGCGCGGCCACGTCCGTGTACACCCCCATCTGCTCCAGCATGATTTCCAGACATACCGTCACGCTGTCCTTCTCTTCGGTGGAAGCGGTGGCCTCAATGGCGATAATCTGGTTGCTTGTGGACAGAGTCTTCCGCCTCCAGATGTAGCTGCCGGTCTCATTGTCCCGAACCATGCCGTTCATACTGTCGGCCTGTTTCACGGCGTAGCTGGCGTCAGTGGTGTATTCCGTCACCTCCCAGGGACTGCACACAGCCACATACCTGATCTCCGACTGCGTGGAGAAAATCAGACTCTCCACATTCTCCGTCTGCGTCTCCTTCGCCCCCGCAAAGGTCAGACTGCTGACGTCGATCTTATTTTTCAGGGAAATCTGATAAATGGTCTGATAGGTGGACGTAACCACAGTCTCCACACTGTTGGAGGCGGACTGGCTGCTTTTGCGGCTGACAATATTATCGGAGGTGATGGCCGTATAGCCATCCTCCCCTTTCTGATATCTTTCTAGGACCAGTTGGTTCCCGTCTATGACGCACTCCCTGATTCTCACGCCCTCAATCTCATAATCCTTCTGAATCTCCCCGGCGGAATCCTCAATGCAGATCCGGTACATATAATAAAACAGGCTTCCGTCCTGATTCCGGCTCTGCTCCTCCGTATAGGCATACCCGTAGACAAAGTCCTCCCCGATAAAGCCAAGGGGCAGAAGCACCTGGCCGGAGGGCGCTTCCAGCTTCCTGCTGGTATCATTTTCCAGATCAATACAGGTAATCCCGTCTCCATCCTGAATCACCAGCGCGGACCCGGTATCGGAGACAAAAATTTCCTGCTCCGCGTTATAGGAGTATACTGTCTCCATCTCCTGAGTTTCCAGATTCAGCACGCACAGGCACCCATCCATATAAAAATACAGATTCTGCCCCGCAAGATAAGCCAGAGTCTCCACCTCCTGCATGACCATCTCCGCGGAATGACCGCTCTGGATAAAGGCAAGCTCCTCCCGAAGCCCCGTCAGCGCGTCATAATAATACACGCCAATCCCCACGCTTCCCTCGTGGGTTCCCCGGTTCATATAGCCGTACACCAGAAACGTCATGGAGCCGGCCTCGTCCACCTGCAGCACCTGAATGCCATGCTTTCCGTACAGATTCCGCAGATCAATCTCATCGCCGTCCCTGAAGCCGTACACGTAATTCATGCAGTTTTCATTGTCATCATAATAATACAGGCAGCCGTTGATCACAAACACCGCCATGGTGCCGTCCTCACTCTCCGTGATGTCAACGCCCTCGTTGGAAATGCCCAGCATGATGGTATTGCTGTTGTACAGATCGCCCTCCATGGAATACAGCACGTCCATGGTGCGTTCATATTCAATAATATAGGTTGTCTCTCCCAGCGTGCGGAGCAGATATTTTTCGCATACCTCATACAGATAAATATTGTCCTCGTCCTGGGCCTGGGCGTAATAGGTTAAAGTATAGCCGCCGTAATTTTCATCCAGGCTGGTGATCGCGGGATAAATTTCACTGACCACCTCCACCGCGAGGCCGCCCCACATAACCTGGGAAGTCGTACAGTGTAAGTCCACATAAGCCAGCGTGGAATTGTCCCCGGTCTCATCCGTCTCCATGAAAGGAGCGATATACTCCGAACCGTTCTCAGAATCGAAGGTGCTCTCATGAAACTGCCACACCACCTCAAGCTGCTCGTCCATACAGTTATCCGCCGCGTAAATGAAGCGGGTATAAAAGCAGACTTCCTTCTGGTATCTGGTACTGACTTTCAGTACAAGCACATACTCCCCGCCCTCCTCGATCAGGTCCTTCAGCGTAAAGCTGCAGCTGTAAAGCTCCCCGTCTGAGCGGACGCTCACCTCCCCGTTCTCAATCAGGCGGGTGCTGTCGGAATTCCTGACCTCATAGGAAGCCGACTGTACCTCCTCCCCGAAGGAATCGATCAGCACGGATATCTGCCTGTCCTCATCCAGCGGGAAGACATACTCCGCCACCTCGTTCATCTCCATGGAAGCGCTGTAGCCGTGGAGCAGATTATAAGCCGTCCCGTCGATCTCAATCTGTACCAGCGGGAATGTGGCCGCCTCCATATCCATGGAAAGGCCTTCGTTGTCCCGGTTAATAAAAAAATATGTAATTACCACACTCGCGAAAAAGACAATCACGAATGTTGTCCACATGATAAAATTTTTTTTCATTTTTCCTTTGGCGCCCCGCCGCGGGGCTCCTTAAAGAGCCCCATCCGCTCCAATCTTTCCATAATCCTTCAATGTGCGGATATTTTCTGTCTTCGGGATAAAAACACTACCGCCTTCTCCCTTTTTGCGCTGCTTCATCTGCCGGCGGCTCAGAAGCTCCTCCAGCAAAAGGACCTGCACCATATCGCTGATCCACTCCCATTTCTGAGGGGATATTTTTTCTTCCTCATCCCCGGTCTCCGATTCCGTCTGCAGAGTCTTGACAATGCTCTCCGCCAGGCGATACAGCTGCCATCTGTCCGGATATTCATCATAAATCATACTTCCCTCATAGTCCATATAATCTATGATGCTTTTTATTTTTTTCAGATATTTCTGCGCGTCCTTCGGATATAATCCTCTCAGGTAATCGATATCCGGTTCTTCCGCTTATCATGGTGATTCTCCCGAATCTTCTGGTGTTTCACCACA
>JAJQBK010000053.1:3984-44490 GCA_021203305.1 Lachnospiraceae bacterium | reverse complement strand
GTTTCCTCCGCCTGCTCCCGCCTCTCACTGGCGATAAAATCCCTTAAAACCTCTTCCTGGTCAAACAATGTAAACATAATATCCTCCACCTCCTTCTGCCGACTCTCCAGGTACTCCTTCAGTATATTCCGTTCCCGGCAGATCTGTATCGCTTCTGCTACTGCTTCCCTCGTTCTCCCCAGCCTGCGAAACTGTTCATTCACTACTTTGGTGAAGCAGATGTACTGGCTGACAATGCCATTACCTGATCTGTCAGTGAGCACCTTCACCCTCACTTCCAAAGCTGTCTGCATCCCTCCAAAGAACTCTTCTGTCAGTGTAATCCACTCTTTCCCGATTTTCTCATCCCCGGAATAAACGACATAAATCTCCGGCTCCGGCATATGAACCGGTTTTGTGGTGAACAGGCTCTGGGCACTTCCCCTGAAATAGTCCTGGTAAGTACGCGCAATGTACAGCAGAGACCTGACTATAATGTTCACCGTCCAATTGCTCTGCGCCTCCAGCATAATCAGGCTTCTGTCCTTGGCCATGAAGCCGAGGTCATTGTGAATATCTCTCACCAGGATCTGTTCCAGCGTCACACAGGTCAGATCCTCCTCCATGCAGTCGTTGTCCTCCGGATGCAGCATCTGATACAGCTGAAGTAAGTACCTTTTATCTGAAAATATGTCCCGGAAAACGCTGTCCTTTACATTCCGGTTTGCTTTTGGTACTTCCTGGGGCTTAGCCTGAGAGGCCGCCCCTTTCTCTTTGGCAGGTGTCTGAACTTTCTTTTCAGGTTCCATGGCCTCACCTCCCAAATTACCGGAGTGCCCCTTTCGTCTGCAGCAAAATACCTCGATAATGGGGGAAATCTCCCGATAAAAGAAGTATAGCACAGAACCCTGCTGAATTAGGTCGATATATCGTCCTTTTTGAAATTTAATAAATTATTTAGAGTAGATATGATACTTTCATTTACTGTTTTATGTCACATTTAATTCTTGTACTCAGAGTGTAACACGGGGCATCATTTCTGTCAAGCCGAAATCATACGGGAACATATCCTGTTTTTCTGTACAGATAATAGTACGGATAATCATTATACAATCTGCTGCATTTTCCATTGACACACTACACAAAAAGCGGTATAGTGAAAGGGAAAAATCTGGCATAATGTCCAAATTTTTACTACATAATGGATTGGAGTGTATGACATGTATCAGGATGATTACAGGCGTTGGCTGTCCGCCGGTCTGGAGGACGCGGATTTAAAGCCCGAGCTTCAGAGAATCGCGGGAAATGACGATGAGATCAAGGATCGCTTTGCGGTAGCGCTGAAATTTGGCACCGCGGGCCTTCGCGGCGTGCTGGGAGCCGGCACTAACCGCATGAACATTTACGTGGTACGTCAGGCCACCCAGGGCCTGGCCAACTGGGTAAAGACCCAGGGCGGCAATCAGCTGGTTGCCATCAGCTATGACAGCCGCTTAAAGAGCGATATTTTCGCCAAGACCGCGGCGGGGGTGCTTGCCGCCAACGGCATCCGTGTCAGGTTCTATGACGCGCTGATGCCCGTTCCGGCTCTTTCCTTTGCCACCCGCTATTATCAGTGCAACGCCGGTATCATGGTGACCGCATCCCACAACCCGGCCAAATACAACGGCTACAAGGCCTACGGCCCGGACGGCTGTCAGATGACCGATGACGCCGCCGCTATCGTCTACGCGGAGATCTTAAAGACCGATGTGCTGACGGGAGCGAAATATATCTCTTTCGCCGAGGGCGTGGAGAACGGCCTGATCCGCTTCGTGGGCGATGACTGCAAGAAGGCATTCTACGAGGCCATTGAGACACGCCAGGTTCGTCCGGGTCTGTGCAAGACCGCCGGGCTCAAGCTGGTCTACAGTCCCTTAAACGGCTCCGGCCTGGTTCCTGTCACCCAGGTTCTCAACGACATCGGCATCGAGGACATCACCATCGTGCCGGATCAGGAGTATCCCAACGGCTACTTTACCACCTGCAGCTATCCCAATCCGGAGATCTACGCCGCCCTGGAGCAGGGCCTGAAGCTGGCCGAGCAGACCGGCGCCGACCTGATGCTGGCCACCGACCCGGACGCGGACCGCGTGGGTATCGCCATGAAATGTCCGGACGGCTCCTACGAGCTGGTCAGCGGCAATGAGATGGGCGTCCTTTTACTGGACTATATTTGCGCGGGACGCATTGAAAAGGGCACCATGCCTCAGAATCCCGTGGCTGTGAAATCCATTGTATCCACTCCTCTGGCGGACGCGGTGGCCGCTCACTACGGTGTTGAGATGAGATCTGTCCTGACCGGCTTCAAGTGGATAGGCGATCAGATCGCCAGCCTGGAAGTGGCAGGCGAGGTGGACCGTTTCATCTTCGGCTTCGAGGAGAGCTATGGCTACCTGGCGGGCCCCTATGTCCGCGACAAGGACGCGGTCATCGCCTCCATGCTGATCTGCGAGATGGCGGCCTACTACCGCTCCATCGGCAGCTCCATCAAGGAGCATCTGGAGGAGCTTTACGCTCAGTACGGCAGATATCTCAATAAGGTGGACAGCTTTGAGTTCCCGGGTCTCACCGGCATGGACAAGATGAGCTCCATCATGCAGGGGCTGCGTGACAACCCGCCGGCGGAAATCGGCGGCTATAAGGTCACAAAGGTTACTGATTATCAGAAGCCCGAAGAGACCGGACTTCCCGCCGCGAACGTGCTGATTTACGCTCTGGAAGGCGGCGCCACAACCGTGGTTCGCCCCTCCGGCACCGAGCCCAAGATCAAGACCTACTTCACCACCCTGGGCAAGGATGTGGCGGAAGCACAGGCGCAGAAGGATCAGCTGGCGGAGGCGCTGAAGCCCATTCTTGCGTAAGACTTAAAAGCCATAGCTCTTCCTCCTGGAAATCCACCTGTGCGATTGGGTGCTCCGGGAGCATCCGCACAGGCAGGAAAATTTCAGCTTACTGAAAAAACAGGGAAGCCGTCTCATAGTCGAGACGGCTTCTCTTATTGCCCGTGGAAATATTTTATATCCTCCCACCGATATTCCGGCAGCCAACAAACAGCGTGACGAAAACAATAATTTTCATCTCACAATGCTGAAAGCCTCATCAAATCTCCCTGGTATACCTCGCCAGCCATTCCCGTTCATCCTCCGTCAGCATCGGACTCAGCGTCTCATACACCCTCCTGTGATAAGTGTTCAGCCAGCCCTTCTCCCTCTCGCTCATCAGCTCCGGATTGATGGCGTCCAGATCAAAGGGAATCAGCGTCAGCGTCTCCAGGTACATAAACTGCCCGTAAGAATTCTTCTCCCCCTTGCGCACCAACACCTCGTTCTCCAGGCGGATGCCGTGAGAGCCCTCAATATAGATGCCCGGCTCATCGGTGATCACCATGCCCTCCTGTAACGGCTCATAAGCCCCCTCGCGGATCCGCCAGTGGAAGCCCGCGGGTCCTTCATGGATATTCAGCAGATAGCCGACGCCGTGACCGGTTCCATGATTATAGTCCAGATTTCTCTCCCAGAAGGGACGGCGCGCCTCATAGTCCAGGTTCTCTCCGCAGACGCCCTCCTTAAATTTCACGTTGGCAAGACTTAAGTTGCTGATGGCCACCAGGGTGAAATGATCCTTCATCATCTGCGGTATTTCCCCAAGGGCATAGGTACGGGTTACATCGGTAGAGCCTTCATAAAACCCCGCGCCGGTGTCGGTCAGGTACAGTGACCCGGGCTTTAGCTCCACGTCCGTCTCCGGAGTGGAGGAATAATGCACGATCGCCCCGTGCTCGCCATAGGAGCTGATGGGGCCGAAGCTGGGACGCAGGAAATTACCCATTTCTGCGCGAAACTCATCCAGCTTGTCGGAAGCGCTGATCTCGGTGATCCTCTCTTTTTCCACATGTTCCTTCAGCCACTTCATGAAACGCACATGAGCCACGCTGTCCTTGATTTCAGCCTGACGGATATTCCCGATCTCCGTCTCATTCTTGACGGCCTTCATCAGAATTTCCGGATTGCGCTTCTCCACCTTTTTCACATCAACGGGGATCAGGTTGTACAGCGCATAGTTTAAACGCCGGGGGTCCAAAAGCAGAATTTGCCCGGCGGTCAGCCTTTGAATATCCTGATAAATATCGTTGTAGGGCCGGATGGTCACGTTGTTGGCGGCAAAATCCTCCAGCATCTTTTCATCCGCCTTGTCCGCGTCCATATACAGATCTACATGATCCATGAAAATAACACAATAGCTGAGTACCAGCGGGAAATACGAAATATCGTCTCCGCGGAAATTAAAGGTCCAGCAGATATCATCCAGGGTGGTCAGCACATGAACATCGGCGCCCTCTTTTTTCATCTCTTCACGGATACGGAACAGCTTGCTTGCCGTGGTCTCGCCGGTGTACCGAATATCCAGATGAAAGGCCGGTTTATGGGGAAGCGCCGGGCGATCCTCCCAGATTTTGTCAATCAGATCCTCCCCACAGGAAATAGACGCGCCGTTCTTTTCCGCGATCCCGGCATACTCCGTTCCCTGTCCCTTGGACACCACCCGGCCGTCAAAGCCCAGGGTCTGCCCTTCCTTCAGATATTCTTTTAAAAATTCCTCAATGGTAGGGACGTCCGGCTCCCCCATTTTCATCAATGTTACCGGCGAATCCTCAAGCTGCTGCGCCGCCTGAATGAAATAGCGGCCGTCCGTCCACAGATACGCCTTATCCGCCCCAATCAGGGCTGTTCCCGCGGAGCCGGTGAAGCCTGTGATAAATCTGCGGGTGGTAAAATACTCCCCCACATACTCGCTCTGGTGGAAATCAGCGGATGGCACGATGTAGTAGTCCACCCCCACTTTTTTCATTTCTGTTCTTAATGCCTGTATTCTCTCTGATACTGTCATTTTGTCCTTTCCGGCGCGCCGCTCCTCTCCCCATAATCCGCATATATTGGATAAGGATTGCAAAATACGCCTGTATATTCATTATTTAATTTATTCCATGCCCGCGATCATTTTTACGTATGAGCAGATTTTTTCGCTGTAAATTTTTCTGACAGACGAAAACCCCTCCTTCCCATATTTTGTTTTTTCTCCAGCTTATTTTTCAATGTTTCTGAACAAATACAATTTACAACATATTCCATGATTTTTCAAGCGCAGAGACAAATTATGTCCTGCCGCCACATTCCCAATCACATTTTTTCAACGGAATTACCCATGAGATGCATCATATCGGCAGTGGGAAACATAAAACGCTTATGAAATACCGGGTTGTCATTTTTTCCTCACAATGGTATACTTCTAAAAGCGAGTTTAAAATCCACGGACGGGTCCTGAAACAAAGAAGGGATTTTTAGCGCCCGATTGCCGTGATTTTCATAAATCATTTCAAATGAACGAGAGGATTGCTTAATATGACGACAAATGAAAAAGCATTGGAAATGCACAAAATCTGGAACGGAAAGCTGGACATTCAGTCCAAGGCCCCGGTGAAGACCAGAGAGGATCTGGCCATCGCCTACACGCCGGGCGTGGCGGAGCCCTGCAGGGTGATCGCTGAGGATCCTGACGCGGCCTATACCTACACCATGAAGGCCAACACGGTGGCGGTGGTCTCCGATGGCAGCGCGGTGCTGGGACTGGGCAATATCGGCGCTAAGGCGGCCATGCCCGTGATGGAAGGCAAATCCGTATTATTTAAGGAATTCGGCGGCGTGAACGCGGTGCCGATCTGTCTGGACACACAGGACACCGAGGAAATCATCAAAGCGGTGACCTGGCTGGCCCCGGCCTTCGGCGGCATCAATCTGGAGGATATCTCCGCGCCCCGCTGCTTTGAGATTGAGACGAGGCTTAAGGGAACCCTGGATATCCCGGTATTCCACGACGACCAGCACGGCACCGCCATCGTGGTGCTGGCGGCTTCCATCAATGCCCTGAAGGTAGTTGGTAAAAAGGCGGCCGACTGTAAGGTGGTCATCAATGGCGCGGGCGCGGCCGGCATTGCCATCGCCAAGCTGCTGATGAATTATGGCTTTACGAATCTGATTCTCTGCGACCGCAAGGGTATGATTTATGAGGGGGAAGAGGGCTTAAACTGGATCAAAAAGGAAATGTCGCTGGTTACCAATTTAAAGAAAGAAAAAGGAACTCTGGCAGACGCATTAAAGGGCGCCGATATCTTTGTGGGCGTGTCCAGCGCGAAAATGGTCACCGCTGAAATGGTAAAAAGCATGGCCAAAGATCCCATCATCTTTGCCATGGCCAATCCGGAACCGGAAATTATGCCGGACATCGCCAAAGCCGCCGGAGCCGCGGTGGTGGGGACCGGGCGCAGCGATTTCCCCAACCAGATCAACAACGTGATCGCCTTTCCGGGTATTTTCCGGGGTGCTCTGGACGGCAGAGCAAAACAGATTACGGAGGAAATGAAAATGGCCGCCGCGAAGGCGCTGGCTTCCCTGGTTTCCGATGAGGAGCTGAACACGGACTTCATTCTGCCGGAAGCGTTCGATCCCAGGGTGGCGAAGACTGTGGCGGAAGCGGTGAAGGCAAATATTTAAGGTACATGAGATTGCACCCGCACAGGCAGAAGGGTTGCGGATTACCTGTTCAGGCTATATTCCTCAATAAGACGCCCCTCGGGTGATCTATAGGGAAAGTGGCAGAGAATAGTAACGTTTTCTGAGGTAACAGTTATGGCGCAGGAGCTACAGGCTTTATGTAAACTTCTCATATTGTATATGCTCAATCAGGTGGAATTTCCCCTGACTACAGCGCAGGTCAGCGAATTTATCCTGGGCAGGAATTACGCCAGCTTCTATTCCCTGCGGCAGGCCCTGGATGATCTTCCACGTATCGGTCTGATTCAGACGGAGACAGTCCGCAACCGCACTTATCTGCAGATCACCAATGACGGCCGGGAGACCCTCAGATGTCTCTCCGACAGGATTAATCCTGCAATCAAGAAGGACACGCTCTCCTATTTTCATGAGCATGAGATTCAGCTTCGCAATGAACACAGCATTTCCGCCAATTATTACAGATCCACCAGCGGCGAATTCGAGGTTCACATGACAGCGAAGGAGGGAAAGCTCGTCCTGATTGACCTGACGCTCTCCGTGCCGGATTCGAAAATGGCTCAGAGCGTATGTGAAAAATGGGAGCGCAAAAATCAGGAGATTTACCAGTATTTAATGGAGCAGCTTTTGTAGACAGATTACAATTCACAGTTAAGTAGTCAGTCAAACAGCAGCTCATCCACCGTCACGAACTCGTACCCCTGCGCCGAGAGCTCATCGATCAGATAAAGCGCCGCTTCCACCGTACTTTGATAGCCATCATGCATCAGAATGATGTCCCCGTCCTCCACATCCGCCAGCACCCGTCTGACCACGGCGTCGGTATTTTTACTGTACCAGTCCAGAGAATCCACATCCCAGAGCACCGGAAACATGCCGCACAGCTCCTCAATCTCCTTATTCCACTCGCCATACGGTGGGCGGACGTAAATAATCTCCTCTCCTGTCAGCTCCCTCAGAACCTGATTTGTTTTTTCCAGCTCCTCCAGAAAAACCTCCTGCCCCACAGCGGACAGCTCCACATGACTGTAGGTGTGATTTCCAATCAGGTGCCCCTCCTCCTGAATACGCTCTATCAGCTCCGGATATTCCGACGCGTTTTCTCCCGTGACAAAGAAGGTGGCTTTCACACCGCGCTCCCGCAGGCCATCCAGCAACAGAGGAGTATACACCGGATGAGGGCCATCGTCAAAAGTCAGGGCCAGGTACATGATGTCCGCGTAGGGATCCGCATAGGGCTCCGCGTCCGCCTCCAGTCCGCTCTCCCACCTCTTATTCCACTGAATCACAATATCAAAAAAGAGTATTGACATCACCAGCCAGTATAAAATGGCCGTTGCCGATACTCTTTTGCGTGCTTTATTCAATTTAATACCCGGACCTGGTCGTTATTACAGTATATCAGATTACACCAAAATTATGCTCATCATGAATGCTCATTTACCAGAGTTCTCCGATGGTCAGCGTTACCTGTCACCCATAAATATGAATATCAGCCGTATCAGGATACAACATCAGAGTCTATATCAAGGGAGTCATTTACCATGAGAAGGTTAGTCAGCCTCATTTATCTGGGCGCAGCGCCTCTGTGCATTGTGCAAGTCTTCAACTTAAAAGTAACATGCCGCACAGCGAAGCAAGCCAGATAAACGAGGCTGACTAGCCTGACACTAGAATCCTTAAAAGAACCTCCTCCTCTCCTCATCATACGTGAACCCGGCCTTCGTCAGCGGCCCCATCACATCCTCCACCGACACCCCCAGATCCTCGCACAGATCCTCCAGCGTTGGATAATAATCCCTTAATTTCAGATTGATGAAGCTCATTAAAATCATTGGATCGCGCGGCAGCATAGTCCTCCTCTTTCCCTGTCCACATCCACGTAAATCGTGTCGCCGGTCTGCACCTTATCCTGCAAAATCAGCCTTGCGGAGAGGGTTTCCACAGTTTTTTGCATAAAACGCTTCAGCGGGCGGGCGCCGTACACCGGATCGTATGCGCTTTCCACGATGTAGTCCACAGCCTCAGGCGACAAAGCCACCGAAAGCTCCTGGTCCGCCAGCCGCCTGTTGATGTCCGCCACAAGCAGGTCTATGATACTGCCAATGTCCGTTTTCGTCAATGGTTTAAATAAAATTGTCTCATCCAGGCGGTTTAAGAACTCCGGGCGAAAATGATTCCTCAGCTCCTGCATGACCAGCTCTTGAGCCTGGGGCGTGATATTGCCCTCGCTGTCAATGCCCTCCGTCAGATACTGGGCGCCAATGTTAGAGGTCATAATCAGGATCGTGTTCTTGAAATCCACGGTACGGCCCTGAGAGTCCGTGATCCGGCCGTCGTCCAGCACCTGCAGCAGCACGTTAAACACATCCGGATGGGCCTTCTCAATCTCGTCAAACAGCACCACCGCGTATGGCTTGCGGCGCACCGCCTCCGTCAGCTGGCCGCCCTCCTCATAGCCTACATATCCCGGAGGCGCCCCGATGAGCCTGGATACGGAATATTTCTCCATATACTCACTCATGTCGATACGCACCATATTGGCCTCATCGTCAAACAAGGCCTCCGCCAGAGATTTGGCAAGCTCCGTCTTGCCCACGCCGGTGGGTCCCAGAAACAGGAAGGAACCGATGGGCTTTGAGGGGTCCTTGATGCCTGCCTTGGAGCGCAGAATGGCCTCCGTCACCTTCGTCACACCCTCCTCCTGGCCGATCACCCTTCTGTGAAGAACCTCGTCCAGATGCAGGATTTTTGTCCTCTCGCCTTCCGTCAGTTTGGACACCGGAATACCGGTCCAGCGGCTGACAATGCGGGCAATCTCCTCCTCTGTCACTCTCTCATGGACCAGCCGGGTCTCGCCGTTCTGCCGGATCGGCTCCTCCCGCTGCTCCAGGTCCTTCTTCAGCGCGGGAAGCTTTCCGTAGGTCAGCTCCGCCGCCTTCTCCAGATCGCCGGACTGGCTGGCCAGCTGAATCTGCCGGTTGACCTCCTCAATCTCCTCTCTTAAGCCGGAGAGGCCCTCCACGCTCTTTTTCTCATTGTCCCACTGAGCCTTTTTATTCTGAAATTCCTCCCGCAGTCCCGCAAGCTCCGCCTGCAGGGTATCCAGCCGCTCCCGGCTTAAGTGGTCCTCCTCCTTTTTCAGTGCGGCCTCCTCGATCTCCATCTGGGTAATGCGGCGCTGCTGTTCATCCAGCTCCGTGGGCATGCTGTCCAGCTCCGTCTTGATCAGGGCGCAGGCCTCGTCCACCAGGTCGATAGCCTTATCCGGCAAAAACCGGTCCGAAATATATCTGTGGGACAGAGTGGCCGCCGCCACCAGGGCGTTGTCCATGATCTTTACGCCGTGGTAGACCTCATAGCGCTCCTTCAAGCCGCGGAGAATGGAAATGGTATCCTCCACCGTGGGCTCCTCCACCATCACCGGCTGGAACCGGCGCTCCAACGCCGCGTCCTTCTCGATATATTTGCGGTATTCATCCAGCGTCGTGGCGCCGATGCAGTGAAGCTCCCCCCTGGCCAGCATGGGCTTTAACATATTGCCGGCGTCCATGCTGCCCTCGGTCTTGCCCGCTCCCACGATCGTATGCAGCTCATCAATAAAGAGCAGGATCTGTCCCTCGCTCTTTTTGACCTCCTCCAGCACCGCCTTCAGCCGCTCCTCAAACTCTCCCCGATACTTGGCGCCGGCCACCAGCGCTCCCATATCCAGGGAAAAAATCTTTTTATCCTTCAGTCCCTCCGGCACATCGCCGCGGACAATCCTCTGGGCCAGGCCCTCCACCACGGCGGTCTTGCCCACGCCGGGCTCTCCGATCAGCACCGGATTATTCTTGGTCTTCCGTGAAAGAATGCGGATCACGTTCCTGATCTCCGCGTCTCTGCCGATGACCGGGTCCATCTTGCCGTCCCTGGCCTTCTCCACCAGCTCCTGGCCGTATTTATTCAGCGTATCATAGGTGGCCTCGGGGTTGTCGCTGGTCACCCGCTGGTTGCCCCGCACCGTGGAAAGCGCCTGCAAAAACCGCTCCCTGGTGATGCCAAACTCCTTGAAAATCGCCTTCATTTCCCGGTTGGGATAGTGCAAAAGCGCCAGGAACAAATGCTCCACAGACACATACTCATCCCCCAGCTGCTTCGCCTCATCCTCCGCGTAGGTCAGCGCTTTATTCAGATCGTTGCCCACATAGCGCTGGCCGCCCTGCACCTTGGGGCGCTTACTGAGGGCCTGCTCCACCCGGTTCGTGAAATAAGGCAGCTGAATTTCCATCTTCTCTATCATTTTGGCGATCAGACTGTCCTCCACCGTCAAAAGACTGTAGAGCAGGTGCTCCTGTTCAATTTCCTGGTTGCCGTAATCCATGGCGATTTTCTCACAGCTGTTGACGGCCTCCATGGATTTCTGTGTAAATTTCGTTACGTTCATATTGATTCCCCCTTTCCGTCTTTCAAAATTCTTTCATGTTCACGCCAGCCTCCATTGTACCTTTCAGATGTAAGGGAAAACTGATACAGATACACTCGTGGACTGTCTTTGATGTAAGTGCAGCAGAAGCCGGCGTTCAGGACAGAGTTTATTTCATCTGTTCTATCACAAGTATAACATTGTTAATTTTTTATTCAAGGGAAAACAAAATAAAAAACATAAAATTTGTGCAAACTACCTCCCGGCCCCCGCATTGGCCTTACGCGCGGAGGTCCTCTCCGCCACATTGATCTCGCCCGCGGCCATCAGGGAGCGCCTGGTCAGCGCCGGCCCCACAAGCTCATAGATCAGCACGGAGAACAGCACCACGCTGCGCACCATGGCGCCGTCGGCCAGATTCTGAGCGGTCATCGCCATCCCCAGGGCCACGCCCGCCTGAGGCAGAAGGGTGATGCCCAGATGCTTTGTGATCTGCGGCGCGCATTTGGTCGCCGCGCAGCTTACATAAGCTCCGATATATTTTCCCGCGGAACGGCTGATAATATACAGCACGCCCACCAAAAGCACCAGCGGATTGGTTAAAATCGACAGATTTAACTCCGCGCCGGACAGCACAAAGAACAGCACAAACAGCGGAGCCGTCCAGCTGTCCACCTTGGCCATCAGTTCCTCGGAGAAATCGCAGATATTGCAGAACAGGGTTCCCGTCATCATGCAGACCAGCAGCAGTGAGAAGCCGATCTGCACACCGCCGACCTCAAACTCCGCCATGGAAATTCCCACCGTCAAAAGCACGAAGCCGATAGAGATGGACAGGCGCTTGCTGCGGGAGTGGAAAAACCGCTCCACCCAGAACAGAGCCAGCCCGCTCACGGCTCCCAGCGCCAGAGAAAGCACAATTTCGATCACCGGCTCCAGAAGGATGGTCTTCATGCTGATGACTCCGCTCTCCAGCGCCACCGCAATGCCGTAGGAAGCGGAAAACAGCACCAGCCCCACCGCGTCGTCGATGGCCACCACCAGAAGCAGCAGCCTGGTCAGCGGTCCGTCCGCCTTATACTGGCGCACCACCATCAGAGTCGCAGCGGGGGCTGTAGCCGCCGCAATGGCGCCCAGCGTAATGGCCGAGGACAGAGAAATCACATCCGGCCTGATAAAATGCAGCGCCGCCAGCACCACATCCACCAGCGCCGTAGTCACCACCGCCTGAACGATACCCACGGTAATGGCCTGTTTTCCCATCTGCTCTAACTGTTTTAAACGAAACTCATTGCCGATGGTAAAGGCGATGAAGCCCAGCGCCACCTGACTGATGATATCCAGCTCCTCCACCAGCTCCTCCGTAGGAAAACCCAGGCCCTCAATCCCCAGCCGTCCGACACAGTATGGTCCCAGGAGCAGGCCGGTCACCAGATAGGCCGTGACCGCCGGCAGATTTAACTTCTTGGCAATACGGGACATCATAAGGCCCCCTACCAGACATACAGAAAGACTCACTAACACTGTCATAATTTAATATCACTCCTCCCCGGCGCGGACGATTTCACTGAAACAGATTTATCTGAAAATGCGGGATCAGGATCATCCCGCCTGTCATTCATCATCCGCAGCCGCTCAAATTCAACAGTACATTAGCACACTTCCCCGGGGAATGCAATTAACAAACTGTCGAAAAATCCTCCCCATTCATGGGAATTTTATGATATTTTCAGAATCGCAAAAAAACAGGGCATACGTCACAGTACGCCCCGCTGTTTCTCAATAGGGATTGCTCTCTTCCAAAAGCCTCGTCATTCACACTGTCCGCCGCCTCAGGAGATGTCTCTCATACAGGCCAACGGCAGGGATTTCTCTCCAAAACCGGCACAGCAGCCTTTTACTCCGCTCCCTCCAGAATATTCAATGACTTCTGGCACCTGTCTTCCAGCGTGTAGGTCCTGAAGGACATGCGGTTGACGCGGACGGCGTCCATATTGTCCTTCAGCTCCGCAATCTTGACCTTGGTCGCCAGGGGATTCATCGCCAGATCCTCTATGTAGTCAAAATACTTCACAGCGTTTCCCTTGGTCAGGTCTTCCACAGCGTTGATGACCTTCCTGGAAAATCCCGCGTCCTTTAAGTCATAAAGCTTGACCTCAGAATCCTCCAGGATGTCGTGCAGCAGCGCGACAATCTGCTCCTCCTCCGTGTCCATGGCCGCCATCACCCGATAGGCGTGATTCTTATACGGTTCACCGTTCTCGATTCTGTCCCCGTATGCCTGCTCCACCATTGATTTCGCCTTTTCCAGTAAAATGCTCATAAATGTTCACCTTCCTCATGACATATTCTATACCCTCTTGACGCCGCTCATCCCATAAGCCCGGTCACATGATAATACATTGTAACATATTTTTAGAAATTTGTATGTATTATTTTAAAAATAATCTTTTTATTATGGGATTTTGTGAAAAATTACCTAATATCGTGCTTCCCAAATAGCACTTTTTCCTGTAAACTGTGAATAATCAAAGCTACGAAATTTCCCGCCGAAGGAGATCTTTCATGAAACAGAAGCTGAAACGCGTTTTCGCCGTCATCGGCGTCATCCTGCTGGCCGCCATGTATCTGATGACACTCATGCTGGCCGTCTTCCATACGGAGGAAAACCAGAATATTTTTTACGGCTTTGTCATGCTGGATATCGCCGTTCCCGTTATGTTATGGATTCTGTGTTTTTTTATAAGGCATTTCGGGGGCGGGGAATAGGACTCCCCACCCGTTTTCTTTCAGATGCCTCTGAGGAACTGTCCTCGCGACTGTTTCTAAGCAACCTATTTCAGACGATTATGTTCATATCAGGACAGCAAAGGGCCGGTTACAGCGCCTCCAACGCAATCTTCATCATATTGGTGAAGGTCTTCTGCCTCTCCTCGGCGGTTGTGATCTCCGGACTGACAAAGCTGTCGGAAATGGTCAGCAGGCAGGCAGCCTTTTTGCCGGTGACCGCCGCGTTGTGGAACAGCGCGAAGCTCTCCATCTCCACCGCGACGCAGCCGTGTTCCTCCCTGATCTTTTCCCAGTAGGTTGGCTTTGCATCGCTGGGCTTGCGGTAAAACACATCGCTGGAATGAATGGGCTTTTCAATGATCGGAATGTTCAGCCTCTTCGCGCTCTCCCGCAGGGCGTCATTCAGCTCCTGCGACGGATACGTGGTATCCTTATCATACCCGGACTGTACATACGCGAAAGAAGACTCGCTGTAGGCCGCCGTGGACAGAACCACATCATATACCTTCGCCTCCTCACTGTAGCTTCCGGCGCTGCCGATGCGGATAATATTATCCACATCATATTCCGTGAAAAGCTCATAGGAATAAATCCCGATGCTGGGCATTCCCATGCCGCTTCCCATGACTGTCACAGGTTTCCCCCTGTAGGTGCCCGTAAAGCCAAGTATCCCCCTGACCCCGTTGATCTGCGTCACATTCTCCAGAAACGTGTCCGCGATAAACTTTGCCCGAAGCGGATCCCCCGGCATAAGCACGGTCTTCGCAATCTGCCCCTTTGTCGCTTCATTGTGTGGTGTTGCCATAAAATCATTCCTCCTTTACTGCTGTCGCGCCAGTCACTCGCTGCGCATGCAGCCTTTCTCTGCGTGATCGCGCGTATCTCTTTAATGAACTTCCCAAATGGTACTCCGCTCCTTTCAGTCCTTTCAGAATACCTCGCGGATGGTGCCTCCGCCCAGCACCAGTTCTCCCTCATACAGCACCACGGCCTGCCCCGGCGTCATGGCTCTCTGGGGGGTATCAAAATCCAGCTGCAGTCTGCCGTCATCCAAAATCCGGGCAACAGCGGTCTGCTCCTTCGCGTGATACCTGGTACAGACCTGAACCTTCCGCTCTCCCTGCAGAGCGTCAAAAGGAATCCAGTTCAGCTCATCCGCGATCAGGTGAGAGCGAAAAAGAGAAGCTTCCTTTCCCACGGTGACCGTATTCTCCGCCATATTTTTGCCGCAGACATAGACCGGCTCCCCCATGGCGAGCCCCAGCCCCTTGCGCTGGCCCAGAGTATAACAGGCGGCGCCCCGATGGCGTCCCACTGCCCGGCCCTCCTCATCCAGAAAGTCGCCTGGCATATGCTTTCTCCCCGTGTATCCCTCCATAAAGGACGCGTAATCCCCATCCGGCACAAAACAAATATCCTGGCTGTCATGCTTATGAGCGTTGACAAAGCCCTTTTCTCCGGCGATCTGACGGACCTGCTCCTTGGTCAGCTCCCCCAGCGGAAAGCGAATATGGGCAAGCTGCTTCTGCGTCAGCATATAAAGCACATAGCTTTGGTCCTTGGAAGCGTCCCGTCCTTTTTTCAATATAAAGCGGCCATCCTCCTGCTCCACACGGGCGTAATGTCCGGTAGCCACATACTCCATCCCGTTTGCCGCCGCGTATTCCAGCAGGTGGTCAAACTTCATATACCGGTTGCAGTCAATACAGGGATTGGGTGTGCCGCCCTCCTCATAAACGCGGATAAACTTCTCAATAATCTGAGCTTTGAATTCCTCCGTATAATCCAGCACCTCAAAGGGAATGTCCAGATCGAAGGCCACCTGGGAGGCGTCCTCCATATCTCTCCGGGAACAGCAGGTATGAAACTGGTTGAGGCCAATGTCCGCGTTTCGGTAGAGCCGCATGGTCACGCCCCGGCAGTCATAGCCCTCCTGCAATAAAAGGCTGGCTGCCACCGAGCTGTCCACGCCGCCGCTCATGGCGATCAAAGCTGTTTTATTCATTCACTATCCTCATAATCCATGCCAATTTATCGGCGGTGCGCTTTTTTCCAGTCCTTAATTTCCCGCAGTCTTTCCTTCAGCTGCGCCTCCTGCCCCTGGGTAGTGGGCTGATAATACTCCCGGCCCTGCAGAGAATCCGGCAGACACTGCATGGCTGTCAGCTTCTCCTCATAATCGTGGGCATACATGTAGCCCTCACCGTAGGAAAGCTCCTTCATCAGATCCGTCGGGGCGTTGCGGATCACCAGAGGCACCGGCTCGGCGATCTGCTCTATGGCGTCCACCTTTGCCGCGTTATAGGCCGTTTCCATGGCGTTGGACTTGGGCGCCAACGACACATAGATCACCGCCTGGGTCAGATGCACATTGCACTCCGGCATCCCCAGATAATGACAGGCCTGGTAGGCCGCCACCGCCTGGGTCAGCGCCTGAGGGTCGGCAAGCCCCACGTCCTCGCTGGCGAAACGCACCACACGCCTCGCCACATAGAGCGGGTCTTCCCCCGCCTCCAGCATCCGGGCCAGCCAGTAGACGGCGGCGTCCGGGTCAGAGTTGCGCATGGATTTATGCAGGGCGGAGATCAGATTGTAGTGCTCCTCGCCCTTTTTATCATATAGAAGAGATTTCCTGGAGGTACACTGCTCCACAGTCTCCTTTGTGACCAACGTTCTGCCATCCGCCGTGATCTGCCCGTTCAGCACCACCATCTCCAATGTAGACAGGGCCGTGCGGGCGTCTCCGTTGGCAAAATTCGCCAGCGCCCCGACCAGCTCAGGCTCCATCTCCACCTGCATGTCACCAAAGCCCCTGGGATCCTTCAATGCCCTGTTCAGCAGGAAAGTAATATCCTCCGCGGACAGCGCCTGCAACACAAAGACCTTACACCGGGACAATAATGCCCCGTTCACCTCAAAGGAGGGATTCTCCGTGGTGGCGCCGATTAAAATAATGCTGCCCTTCTCCACGAAGGGCAGAAAGGCGTCCTGCTGGGCCTTATTGAAGCGGTGAATCTCATCCACAAAGACGATGGTTCTCTCCCCGTAGCGGCGGTTGTCCTCCGCCTGCTGCATGACCGTGCGGATCTCCTTGATGCCGCTGGTTACCGCCGAAAAGTCAATGAACTTCGTCCTGGTCCGGTTGGCGATAATCCTCGCCAGGGTGGTCTTGCCCACTCCCGGAGGCCCCCAGAATATCATGGAGGAGATCTGGTCGCTCTCGATCAGACGCCGCAGCACCTTCCCCTTTCCCAACAGGTGAGTCTGTCCCACAAACTCATCCAGATCCCGTGGGCGAAGCCTGGCTGCCAGCGGCTGGAGCGTCTCCCTGTCAAATAAACTCATCTGTTCCATCATAAATGTACCACTCCACCCGGCTCCCGCACTCCTTAAACGTCTCAAAGACCGTCTTGTACATCAGCCCGGAAAAGCCTTTTCTGGTATTGATTTCAAAATAATCCCCGTTCTGAAGGGAGAACAGGATGATTCCCTTATTGCGGGTGTCCATACGCGAGATGTCCCTTAAGGCAAACTCCACATCCCCGCAGACAAGCTTTTCTCCGTTCATCAGAAGCGTTCCCAGCGCCCGCACCTGCCGGCTGTGGTTATCCATAATGGACATCAGCCTGGCTTTGGGGGTAGAGATTTCAATGGGCGCCTTCTGTTGAATCATCTCTTTGATATGGGCCTTCTGCCAGCGGTTCCACTGATAGATGGTCTGAAAAAGACCTCCCTCGATCTTTCCATGTTCGTTGTATTGCCAGGTCTTCCCACAGCTGCCGCAGAGGATCGTCTTTCCCTTTCCCATGATCCGGCCCAGGGCGCCGCACACCGGGCAGACATAGAGCACATAGTGAATGCCCTTTGCGCCCCGGCGGTAGACGCGGCCATCCGTTTCCTCCACCGGCGGCTGCTCAGCGTAGATATCCCTGTTCACATGCTCCAGAACCTGCTCCGGCGTCATATCATGCAACTGCTCCCTGGTATATACTCCTTTTAATTCCGCGTGAATGGTGCCTCTGCAGAACCTGCCGCTCCAGCGGGGTACAATCTGATAGCCGCCGGTGATATTGATCGTCACCACGGTACATTGAAGGGAGCGGAACAGCTTTCCGTTGACAAGATTCAACGGCGCCGTGGTGCCGTCATAGGTGATATTTCCCTCCGCGAACATATTGACATTATGGCCCGCCTTCAGATTTCTGGCGATCTCCCGGATTGTCTGCACGCTGATCTTACCCTTGGAGCAGGAGATGCAGTGAAAAATCTTCATCGCCGCAAAGGCCGCCACCTTTTGCCGCTGCAGATTCTCCCCGGCCACAAAATAAAGGGGCTGATCCACACACATGGCGATGATCAGAGGATCAAAATAGCAGGTATGGTTCGCCACAATCAGGCAGGGTTCCTCAGGAAGCTTAATCTCATCTTCTTTTCTGATGCCGAAAAAGAACCGGCAGACCGGTCCGGCAATTACCTTCAATATATGATAAAATCTGTAGAATCTTTGCTGTTTTCTCTCGTCAACCGTCTTTGTGTTTTCCATGGTACTCCAAAATCTTCCCGTATTTTTTCGCAAAACCCCCTCAAAGTCCTGCGGTTTCCCTTTATTTCCCTGTCAGTGGATCACCGCTTTCATGATATTTTTGTCCGTGCTTCCACACAGTCCGGCGCCTGCGCTTCCTCCTTCTGATCCCGTGTGGAATCGCCGCTTTTTTCATTATGCGCCGGCACACTGTCGGCCGGATCCTGTCCCGGTACGCCCTCCTCCTTAATCACCGCCAGATACTTTTCCAGATAGGTCTTATAGGAAAGAGCGATGACCACACTGCGCAGCATGGTCTTTTCATCGAACGAGTCCGAATCAATCTCCGTTGAGTTCTGACGCAGTCCGAACACAAAAGCCAGCGTCCCCTCCAGCTCCTCGCAGAAGTAGTCATAAGCCCGCTGCGTGGGATAAGTCTGCCGCTGAAGCTCAATCATCTGTTTCAGGTCGTCAAGGCTCAGCACGCTCTTGGCCGCCGCGATAAAAACCAGACAGGCAATCTGATCCCGGTCATACTGCTTTTTGTGAGGATTGGAAATCAGCCCCTTCTTCACATAATTAGACACCATGGAGTTGGTGGTGCAGTTTTCCTGAATGGGCGCGAGCATCTCTGAAATGTAGCGGGTCACCTGTTCCAGATATAACCCTACCGTGGGAATCTGATGATAACGGGGTAAATGAAAATCCCGCACACCGGCCGTCAGCTTCTCCTTGCATCTGTCTGTCATGATTATTTTTTACGCTTTCTTTTCTCTCTATGCATAAAGCCCTGCGCAGTTCTGACATAAATCTGTCACATCTTTATACGCGGCTTTGCGCGGCAACCTGATTCTTTTCCCAATTTTCATTCTGTATCAAGTCTAACACACTCTTCACAATACCGCAACGGCTTCATTCAAAATGTCGGAAAGCTCATGCCGGGCAGTGTTTCGTAAATAACCGGACATTTCGAAAACGTTACGCCAGGAACGCCTTCACCTGATCCAGCTTTTTCTCCGCGTCGCTTCTTCCCAGCTCGTACAGCTTCTGAAGCTTTGCCGGATCGTGCTCCATGCGTCCAACCTCCGGCGTCCCGCTGGGCCGGATGACCAGCACCTCTCCCTTCTTTTCCAGTTCCGAGATCACATCCAGCGTATGATTGTAGCGCTCGCTGCGATTCTCCATAGCCTTCGCCAGGTTGGGATATTTATGTAAAAGCAGACACTGGGCCTTCGTAAATCCGCTGTTTTTCTTGCGGTATCCCTCCTGCCTGGTCTGTACCACAATATTTTTCTCATAGCCGATGCTCCGAAACCACTCGATGGGAATGGAATCAGAAACGCCGCCGTCTAACAGCCGCCGTCCATCCACCTCCACCACTCTCGACACCAGCGGCATGGAGGCCGAAGCCTGCATATAAAGCAGATCCCGCTCATCCGATTTTTCATACAGATGATAACAGGGCTCTCCGGTATCCACGTCCGTGCAGGCCACATAAAATTTCACGGGATTATTGCAAAAGGCCTCCACATCAAAGGGATCATATTCAAGAGGAATATCGTGATAGCACAGCTTCGGCTCGTACAGATCGCCGCATTTTATTAAGGAAGTAAAGGTTCCGTAGCGCTTATCCTGACAGAACCGGAGATTGTAGCGGATGGAGCGGCCAATCTGCCGGGACTTGTAATTACAGCCAAAGCATGCTCCCGCGGACACGCCCACGAAGCCGTCCACCTCAATCTGATTTTCCATAAAAACATCCAGCACACCGGCGGTAAACATGCCCCGCATGGCGCCGCCCTCCAGAACCATTCCTGTTTTCATTCTGCCTCCTTGTCTTTTGCCCCGCGGTTGTCCGCGGTAAGCGTCTACACCCCATATCCCTGAAACTGACGCCCCCTGATCCTGCAGTACCACGGATAGAGCAGCTCCGTGACGGCGCAGTACTTGTCCGTCATGCATACAATCCAGCTCTCCTCATGCATCGGAGGCAGAACCGTCAGCGGAAACATATGCTTCTGAATGATATCCTCCTCCACCATATTCAGCGCGTAATCCTTTCTGGCGTTGGCAAGTGCCCAAAACGGATGACGAAAGCCGTGCAGCCGGTGCCCTCCGTCCTTCTCATGCCAGTCATACAGGAAATAATCATGCAGCAGCGCTCCTCTGATCAGCGACTCCTCGTCAATTCTCCATCCCAGCCACCGGGACAAAGACAGGCTTTTGTCCGCCACATGAATGCTGTGCTCATAGACTGTCACCGAGCCGTGCTGCATATAACGGCGCTCCTGCAAAAATCTGCCGTCCCGCTCCAGCTCACGGATCATGTTTTTTACTTCATTTCTCATTCTGTTCTCCGATTCGCTTTAAGTCACAACTACGCTCCACGCCTCAGTCAATCGCTTCACATCCCATAATCACACTCTGCTCTTCAACCAGCTGCTTTACCTCACAGTCACAGTCACGCTCCGCTCTTCACCCAATCGTTTCCCGCCACAATCACGCTCCACGCCGCAGCCAATCGCTTCACATCTCATAATCGCACTCTACTCTTCGGCCAGCTGCTTTACCTCACAGTCACAGTCACGCTCCGCTCTTCACCCAATCGTTTCCCGTCACAATCACGCTCCACGCCTCAGTCAGCCGTTCCATCGAGTAAGCCGCGTTCGCCGGGCTGGTGGATGGCAGACGTTCACATTCTCTCCCCGACGCCGGCCAAAGATATTTCTGATACAGCTCATAAGCCTTGCCGCCATTGACATATATTCTCTCAATCCTGGTACGGGAAAGAAGCCAGGGCAGATCGATAGGCGTCACATTTTTAATAGAGCTGTCGCTGGAGCCGATGATATCGCACTCCGCGATCACATCCCACACCGCGATCCGGTTCCTCAGCAGAAAAGCTTTCTTTTCCTCCACCGTCTCCGGCACAGAATCGCCGGTGACAGCGGCCAGCACCCTCCAGAATCGGTTCTGCGGATGCCCGTAAAAAAACCGGCTCTCCCGGGACTTCACCGAGGGGAAACTCCCCAGAATCAATATCCTCGAATTCTCATCAAAAACCGGCCCGAACTCATGCCGTAATCGCTCATATTCCGCCACTTCACTCCTCATCCTGATGACTGCTCCCCGAATTGTCTCCGAGGCCCCATTCGTCATAATAGCTTTTCCCCCAGCTGTCGCCCCGGTCAAGCTTCCAGTCCCTCGCGGCAAAGACATGCAACACGCCGATAACCACTAAAACGGCGATTCCCAGCAAAATACCCAATACTCCCATACCATTCCTCCCCTGCGGTTCACAGATGATCCCGCACGCTTTCCCCGCGAAAGCTCATCCGGCTTTCCGGTATTTACATCCTCTTTCCTTTGGCTGTTGTCAGCTTTCCCAGTAATCCGTAAAACCCCAGCGCTTTCTTCAGACACTCCAGTACCACCGAATAAACAAAACTCACCATGAGCAGAGCAAGCACAATCAATACGGCATACCGGAACTGATAAATGTATTTCTGCCACAGAATCATATAAAAGAACGTGTGCACCATATAAATATTCATGGAATATCTGCCGATCACCCCAAGCACCCTTCCCAGCACCGGCACACTGTACAGCAAAACACCGGCAAAATACACCAGAAAAACAGCGATCAGGCCATCCGCTATCTGAATATAATACTCGGCCACCATAAAATTATACCGGACAATCACGCTTATGGCAAGCCCCGCCAGGCCGATTATCCATTGAAGCGCCATGGGAAGCTTCAGATTCATCAGCCTTTCCATCCATCCCCCGTAAGCCGCGCAGACCCCCAGCATGGCGGTAAACAGGTACCTTGTAAGTCCCTCCTCCATTGGCACCGCCACCGGCACAAAGAAAGCCAGAAGCAGAGCCGGATACCCGATCTTTTTTACTGTCAGAAACAGCAGCGGAGCCAGAAAGATCAGCAGATACGCCAGCTTCATATACCACCAGGTCATATTCAGAGTAGGAGTCCCAAAGAAGTCACTCAATGCCAGCGCGTCCGTCAGCATACACAGGATTCCCTGTTTTCCCGCCCCGTAAAGCGATGCATAGTCAAATCTGCTCCACCACATCAGATTGACACTGACGTACAGAGCCGCGAAATTGGCCATCAGCCTGAAAAAGCGCGCCGTTGCCTGGCGATAAGCCTCCCGCATATCCACATCCTGCTGCGCTGACAGCCCCTTCACGATTCCGTACGCGCTTAAAAAGACAAAAACCGCCACACAGATATTGCCAAAATCAGAGAGCATAAGCAGCGTATCCATAGACAACGGACGATAATCCACCCCCATGGAAATCACGGTTTCCTTTTCCTCAAACAGATGATAAATCAAAAGCAGTATGATCGCGAAGCCCTTGACTGCCCCCGAATGCTCTTTTGTGAATTCCTTTTCCAACACTGTCCTCCTCATAAGAGATCATCAGCAGTTTTCCCGCCGAACCGCCCGCAAAGAGTCTCCGCGGCTCTGCGCCGTCAGACAGAAGCCATACAGAAACGGCAGAGAAAACAAAATCGGAAACGCGTATCTGGGATGTCCCGTAAAGCAGGGTCCCGCCATACACACAAGCAGACTGATCCACAATGGCAGCGTGGCGCACAAAAGCTCATAGCGCCGGCTCCTTTTCTGGCAGCTGCCCAGGAAAAACAGCCCCCAGACCGCCAGCCCCACATTTTCCAGCGCTCCAAAAATACTGATACGGTCAATATAGCGGTAGAAAAAGATCAGCACCTTGTCCGCGTTTACAAACAGTCCTCCGTGATAGATTGTATCATAGCTCTCCACCTCATAGCGAATCGCATTACTCACCGAGGGGGTAAACCATCCATAGACATGGACGAAAAAGGCCTCAAAGTACACCGCCGGATGCCTGAAAAAGCAGCGGAACCAGACGCCAAAATAAGCGGCAACCTCCCCGGCGGACGCGTCCTGACGAAACAGAGCCTTCACAGGATCAGAAATTTCCGGGTCATAGGACGCGGCCACCTCGCCCACATCCCCAAGCACTGCCTCGATGGCCTCCCGCTCGTTATCCTCAAGCTCATCCTGGTAAAGCTGCAGATACCTTGCCGTCTGCTGAAAAGGAACAGACATCATCTCTCCCCTGCTCCCCGCCGACGCCCCGGTTATCTGAATCAGAAGCAGCAAAATGATCTGTCCCGCTGCGGCTCCCCCAAAGAATGCCCCAAAAGAAATCAACCGCTCTTTTTTCTGATATTTCTGAAACAGGAAGCAAAAGCCTCCCAGACCGCTGAGAACCACCAGAGGCATTCCGTTATTCCGAAACAGCACCGCGCCTGCCTGCATCACAAGAAAAACCGCCAGAAAGTTTTTTTTCGTCAGAAGCGAGGGAGTCTCCAAAAGCAGGGCGTAACAGATCACGTACCCGATCACAAAGGCACAGAAAGGCACGTCCTTGATGGCCGTAGAAACGATATTGGAATACGCGGGGGTCAGGCAGTACACTGCCAGAAGTCCCGCCAGTACAGCCGTCTTTGCCCTTCTTTGAGCCAGCAGAGCCACCGTTGCCGAAAGAGCGGCCGCCAGCATGAGAGCCTGGAGCCATACATAAATCGCCAGCCCGATCTCATAGGAGGAAAACAGGGTCTGCCCCAGCTGCACAAGTCCTCCCACCAGCAGGGTATGTGCCAGGGGATGATGCGTCGTATATCCGGTCTGAAAGATCACCTGCTCAATCTGGCCGATCACATCCCAGCACAGATTTCCGGGAAAGCTGAGTATCAGGAAAGGAGCCCAGGCCGCCATAATAATCCCAAAGGATTTTCCAAAGCAGTGACTGTCAAAAAAGCGTTTCTTTTTCTCCTGTCCTTTTGGCTTTTCCTCCGTGAAAGAGCGATCCTCCAACCAACAGTACATTTTCCTTAAAAAAAGGCGGAACAGAAAGAAATATCCCCAGAACGCCGCAAATGATCTGACAAAATTAACCAGGCTGCCAAAGCAGTACTGCCAGGTTCCCGTCTGCGCGTAGCTGTTGCCAAGCAACAGACAAAACGCAAAAAAAGAAGACAGAAAAGAAAAGCCTTTCCGGCTTTCTCCCTCTTCTTTCTCCTCCATATGCCAGTAGATGAATAAACACAGGCCAAATACCAGCAGAAGCTGAAGCTGATATTCCCCCAGCAGCTCATAGACAGAAGCGATTATAAAATCCAGCCTGTCCTCATAGTCCGCCCGCACAAGCGGGGCATGGAACGCCGCCGTCAGCGCAAAGGCAGTCAGATAGGCTTTTAAAAAAACGCAAAGACGTTTGACCATCAATATATCCCCGGTTTTCTGAAACATTTCTACAGAAAATAATACTATCATCGAGGTCATTTTTCAAGCGAATTATGCATTTTGTTCCTGTCTGGAATAACTCCTTACCCCTTCGTCCGGTATACATCAAAATCCCCTACGCTCCCGGCGTAGAGCAGCTCTTTTTTCAGAGTGTTGACCGCGGACCGGGGATACTGCCACTCCTGCTTTTCGCTGTTCGGTACCAGAAAAATCACATCCTCCTGGCAAGCCTCCTCCAAAAGCTCCTCGGGCGGCGTTGTTCCCAGATTTCCCAAAAGGAACATGTCATAATATTTGTGGTACTGATGAAGCGGCAGAAAATAGGAAGCGGCCCGGTTGTCAAGGATGTATACCGTCATGCCGTCTTCCTGCTGATCCTGCACGTACGCGGTCACCTCCAGAATGTCCTCCTCCATGGATGTGCTGACAAAAACTCCCTCAAACTGATCCAGAGTGGTGCTAAGGTGATTGGACGACGTCACATCATAAGGAATTCGGACGACAAGAAAGCACAGAGCCGCAGCCACCACCGTTCCGCCAAGCAGACAGACCGGCCTTTTTTGCCAGAGAGAGGCCGGCAGAAGCGCCGGGATGAGCAGCAGGAAGGGGATCAGCGTAGTGGAAAAATGATAGGAATTTGCCAGAGGATAAAGGTTGATCAGGCCGCCAGCCCCATAGAGCAGGATCACCAGCAGAGTCTGCCCGTAAAGCTCCTTTCGTCTGCGGACCCCGATAATCAGCGAGACAAAAATCAAAATCGGCGCTCCCACGCAGGCGGCCATCTCTCCCCAGCCCTCCTGCGCCAGCTTCAGATAGGAATATTTGCTGGTAAAGGTGGAGATGCCCGCCACCGCCATATCCCAGAAATCGGCAAAGGTTCCGGTAATCAGCAGATAAAACAGAAAGCAGAGACAGGGAATCAAGATTCCAGCCGTGCGGGCAGCCAAAAGGACGCCAGTCTCCTTTTTTGTTTTTTTCAGGCAGACAGAGGTATACAGGCAGCCCAGCCAGGAAACCCCCGCCACAAAAACGCCGTAGGTCTGCTTGCTTAAGATCGCCAGCCCCGCGGCCACGCCCAGCGCCAGCTGATACAGCGGCCTGTCCCAGAGCTTCTTTTGTCCGCGCAGCGCTATCAGATCCGCGCTCAGAAGGCAAAGCTGCAAAAATAAAATCAGGCAGCTGTATTCAAAGAAAACATTGTAGCAGAACAGGTAAAGAAAGACCTGCGGAATGATCATGGACGCGATGCGTGTTGCCCCAAGCTCCCGGCAAAGTCCGTAGAGCCGCATACAGATCAATGTAAACAGGACGGAGCCCAATATTTCAATTACCACCACATGATGCCCGAAAATGGTAAGAAACAGGGCGTTCACCAGGCAGGAGAAGGGCGTCTGGAGGAGGTTAAAGTCCCGGTAGGGCAAAAGCCCGGAGGCAATATTTTCGGCAAAGACATAATTCCAGAGCTTGTCCGTGTTGCCCAGGGTCTGAAAAAAGCCGATGACCAGCGCCTCTATGAGAAAGAAAATAAAAACCGCGTGCTTTTTGATGTATTTCATGAAAAATTACCTCTTCAGGCTCTCCGTACCCCGGTTTTTGTCCTCCCGGATCCTCCGTAAATATATATTACTCCGCTCTCCTTTTTATGCTCCGGCAGTTCCGATTCGCTGCTGCCCGCGTATCTCAATCACAGGGCCTCCCTTGCCCTCCACATAGGCCCGGGTAATCCGCACCCGTCCGATATTGTCATCCTTGGGAATCTCATACATGATATCCAGCATGAAGTCCTCGATGATGGAGCGCAGTGCGCGGGCGCCGATGTCCCGCTCCATAGCCTTCTCCGCAATGGCCTCCAGAGCGTCGTCATCGAAGGTCAGCTCCACCTCGTCCAGCTCCAGGAGCTTCTGATACTGCTTCAAAATCGCGTTCTTCGGCTCCTTCAGAATCTTGACCATGCTCTCCTTGTCCAGGCCCTGCAGAGTGAACACCACCGGCAGACGGCCCAGAAACTCCGGAATCATGCCGAATTTGCGCAGATCTTCTGTGGTCACCTTACTTAAAAGATCCGGTTCGTCCTTGTAGGCGTCCTTTAAGGAAGCGCCGAAGCCTATCCCTGAATTCTTTGTCAAACGCTCCCTGATGATGTCCTCCAGATCCGGGAACGCGCCGCCGCAGATGAAGAGAATATTCCTGGTATTCACGGTGGTCAGGGGTACCATGGCGTTCTTGCTGTTGGCGCCCACAGGCACCTCCACCTCGGAGCCCTCCAGAAGCTTCAGCATCCCCTGCTGGACGCTCTCACCGGACACATCCCGGGAGCGGGTCTCCTGCTTTTTGGCGATCTTGTCAATCTCATCGATGAAAATAATGCCCCGCTCCGCGCGCTCCACATCGTTGTCCGCGGCCGCTAAAAGCTTGGTCACCACACTCTCAATATCGTCTCCTATGTAACCCGCCTCCGTTAAGGATGTAGCGTCCGCGATGGCCAGCGGCACATCCAGAAGCTTCGCCAGTGTCTTCACCAGATAGGTCTTGCCGCAGCCGGTGGGTCCGATCATCAGCATATTGGACTTCTCAATCTCGATGGAATCCTGGGTTCCGGTAGCCACTCTCTTATAATGATTGTAAACGGCCACGGACATGACCTTCTTGGCATGCTCCTGCCCGATCACATACTCGTCCAGCTGTGCCTTGATCTTGTGGGGCGCCGGGACGTCCTTCAGGTTCAGCGGCTCCACCTTTTTCTTCTTTTTTGGGCGCTCCCGGTTTGACGCCGGACCGCGCAGGTCGGACAGATTCACAAAGCGAATCTGAGGGAAGCCCATGGGGATATTGTCCAGGGGATGGATATTTTCCTTCTTTTCCTCCTCCCCGGTGTCGGGTTCTTTCGTCTCCTCCACATCCGTGCTGATCAAAGCGCCTGTTTCACTGCTTTCCTGATTGCTTTCCCCGGTCGTCTTCGCGATCTCCTCGCCGGGCGCCGGATTCTGCTGCACGGAACTGGTATCGGAGCCATTATTCTGCTGCGTAGAACTGGCATTAGAGTCTTTATTCTGCTGCGCGGAGCTGTTATTGGACCCCTTATTCTGCCGGCGCAGCTGCTCCTCCATGATCCGCATCTGGCGCTGAAACTCCGGATTCTGAAACACGCCCTGCTTCTCCAGCTCCGTGACCGTCCTCATGCTCCTGTCCATGCAGTCTCCGCAAATACACATATCTCCCGGCAGATGGATCATTCTGCCCGCCCGGCTCTCCGGTCTGTGGCACATCATACAAACCTCTTCATATTCATCATTTCTATCCGAAGCCATAATACCTCCCCAAATGACTTTTTTTACGGCAAATGTCAGAAGCTCATTTCACTCACGCCCTGACATGGAATTATTAAAAAAGCCCACAGCCTCTATGCATGCCCGCATTGGCTGTGGACTGTTTACGGCGATATCAGTATAGCAAGGATACCGCATGAAAACAAGTGAAGTTTTTCTAAAAAGAGCGCTTTTGTCATTGTCATCCCGGAGATTTTATTCGTAGAGCTGTCCGTCCACGATTTTCACAATCCGTCTGGCGGATTTTGCCACGTTCAGGTCATGGGTGATCATGACGATGGTATTGCCCATCTCGTTCAGCTCCCCGAAGAGCCGGAGCACATCCTTGCCGGAGGACTGATCCAGCGCTCCCGTGGGCTCGTCAGCTAAAAGGATGGCCGGTTTTCCCACCATAGCCCTGGCGATGGAGACACGCTGCTTCTGGCCGCCGGAAAGCTCGCTGGGCTTATGGGCAATCCGGTGATCCAGCCCCAGCAGCTTAATGGTGTCCATGCACTCCTCCTCCGCCTCCTTTTTACTCTCGCCCCGCATGAGCAGAGGCATGATGATATTCTGCATCACATTGTAGGTGGGGATGAGCTGGTAATTCTGAAAAATAAAGCCGATCTTTTCATTGCGCACCTCCGTCAGCTCATCCTCCGGCGTCTCATGGATGGCCATGCCGTCCAGATAATATTCGCCGCTGTCCATCACGTCCATGCAGCCGATGATGTTCATCAGGGTGGTTTTGCCTGAACCGGAGGGACCAAGGATGGCCACATACTCGCCCTCATCCACATGGAAGTTGACGTCTTTCAGAATCGGCAGCTTCTCCTCACCCAGCATGTAGCCTTTATTGATATTTTTCATCGTAATCATGCGTCTCTTCTCCTATCCGATAATATAAACCGCCATGATGACCTGCTCGCCGTCCACCTCCTGCATCACAAGGGCGACGCAGTCGCCGGCGGAAAGACTTACAAAGGTGGTCACGCTGCCCAGCCTTGTGGTCACATCCGTTCCCACAGGAATCTGCATGGTCGCGGATTCCTCTGTCAACATATATGTCACGCCGTCATAGGTAAAGGTGCTGCTTGCGGAAGAGGTTACGGCAGAGGAGCTGTCCCCAAAGCTGTCAAAATTAAAGCTGCCAAAGTCGAAAGAACCGCCTCCGCTCATACTGCCTCTGTCGCCTCCACTCATGTCGCCGCCCCCCATGCCGCCCATGCCGAGGCTGGTCACGGAATAGCTGTCCGTGCTGGCGGCTGTCATAGTTGTCGCTGTCGCGTAGGAAGCTTTCACAGCCTCCGCACCAGTACTTTTTGCGGACAGAAACGCAGCTGCAGAAGTCACGGCACTGCTGCTCTGATCGTCATCGGACGCTTCCGCATCTTCCTCTGTTTCCGCGGGAGCTTCCATGCCGTCCGTTGCTCCTTCAGGTCTCTCACCCTCCGTTGCTCCACCCGGCATTCCTTCCGACATCTCGTCCTCAGACATTCCTTCCGGCATTTCGCCATCTGACATTCCTTCCGGCATCCCGCTTTCTGTCATTCCATCCGGCATCTCGCCTTCAGAAAACGCATCTGACGTTTCTCCGTCTTCCGCTCCCTCCATCGTCCCGTCTTCGGAAAATCCTTCCGACGTCTCACTTTCTTCCGCCTGATCCTCCTCTGTAGTCTCCACAGCTTCCGCAATGATGTAAGTGATTTCATTTCCTTTCACGCTGGTCAGCTGCGCGTAGACCACCTCCTGGCCTTCGCCCACCTCAATGGTGACGGTGCTGCTGGCCGTGGCCGTGCCAAAAATCAGGCTGTAACCCCAGCCGATAAACCAGATTCCCGCCGCCAGCAGCACAACGATAACCAGGATGATGATATTTCTCCTTTTATGCCGCTTCTTTCTCCGTCGCTCCTGGACAAGGCGCTCCTGCTCCCGGATCATGGCCCTCTCATCCTGGCCCCGCTTCTGCGCCATGGAGGGTCCGGCCTCCAGCTTTTTGCTCTGGATCAGCTCATCCATATAATCCTCGATGACATAGTCGGCGGCCGGAGCGGGTGATGCCGGCGCGTCTTTTTCATCAAACTCAGATTCAGGCACTCCATTGTCGGCGCTGACTGCCTCTGTTTCAGTGTTCTCAGGAAAATCCTTCTCAGAAGCCGCGTTGACCGATTCCATCTCAGGGAATTCCGGCGGAATCTCCTCGAATGTCCCGTTGGTCTCCCCTGTGGCCTCATTTCCGATCAGTTCGCCGATTGTTTCTTCAGTTATTTCCTCAGCTGTTTCCTCAGTTGTTTCCTTGTTTTCTTCCTCCAGCACAACCTCAACGGCCTCTTTATTTTCTTTCTTCTTCTTTTGTTTTTTCTTCTCCTGAGTTTTTACGCCGCCCGACTTCTTTTTCTTCTTATTTTCCTCTTTCATGAGCCTGCCCCTCCTATTCCTGATTCAGCGCCACGACAGGCACCAGCCTGGAGGCCTTATACGCCGGATAGAAACCGAAAATACTTCCTGTGGCCACGCCAAACACAAGCGCCAGCCCCACAGCGGTAACCGACAGATCCACACGCACGGAAAACATCTCCACCACCGGCGTCAGAGCCAGCGCAAAAAGCACGCCGATCACCGCCCCGATGAAGCTGATGCAGCTGGCCTCCAGGAGGAATTCCAGCAGGATATCCCGCCGGGAGCAGCCCAGCGCTTTCAGAATGCCGATCTCATTGGTGCGCTCCTTGACGGATACAAACAGCACGTTCATGATGCCGATGCCGCCCACCACAAAGACGATGGCGGACATGGAATACAAAAGCAGTGTCAGCGTGGTGTTGGAGGAGGAAGCCGCCTCCATCTTGCTGCCCGCGTCGGAAATTTCGAAGCTGGAATTCGGATAGCTGTCCGCCAGCACGGTTTCGATATTTTCCACAATGGTATCCACGTCATTTACATTCTCCGCGATGACGGTGATGGTGGGAGAGATGGAGGTTCCCGTAATGTATTTGATTCCTGTCTCGTATGGAATAAAAATCGCGGTATCGGGGCTGATGCCGGAAGCGACGGTCCCCATCTCGGAGAGCACGCCTGATACAACGTAAGGCCTGTCATCAATATACACCGTCTCATCATAAGCATCGGCGGCGCTGCCGAAAATTTCTTTCGCCGTAGTATAGCCCAGCACGCAGACCTTTTCCTTATTGTCATTATTTTCCTCTGTCAGGAAGCTGCCGATGGCCATGGTCAGGTTGCTGATTTCTGCGTAATTGTCCAACACGCCGGCCACCGTATAATAGGAGGAGGAGCTTAAGTCGCCGCCCTCCACGGAGGCGGTTGTGGAGTAGGAAATGGTGGCGTCGGAAAGTCCCGGCACAAACACCTCCAGATCCTCCATGTCGTCCGTAGTCAGTGTCACCGCCTCGGAGCTGCCGCGGCTGCCGGAACCGCCTCCGCTGCCTCCTCCAAAGTCCATGGAAAATCCACCCATATCAAAGCTGATCGTGGTTCCTCCAATGCTCACCGTGGCGGTAGTGGAGCTGGAGGAAGAGCTGCTCCCCTCATAGGAAATGTCGATAGCACCCGCGTTCAGATTCTGAAACTGCTCCGCCACCTCCGCCCGGCTTCCTGTGCCAATGCCGATAACCAGCACGATGGTGGCGCTTCCCACGACAATACCGATGGACGTCAAAATCACTTTGAATTTATTTTGTATCAGGTTCAGATACACCAGTCTGCATATTTCGGATATTCTCATTAATCGCTCACCACGCTTTCAATCAGGACCACATCCCCCTCTGACAGGCCGTCGATGATCTCCACATACACGCCGTCCGAGAAGCCGGTTGTCACCTCCACCTGCGTAACGTTTCCGCTGCTGTCACGCATCTTCACGTAGGATTTGGTGCCGCTTCTTGTGATCGCCCGGTTGGAGACATACAGAACCTCCTCGCTCTCCTTGGTCACAAAGGTCACATCTCCGGTCATTCCCTGGAACAGTCCCGAGGCGTCGCTTGTGATGGTCACCGTCACGTCATAGACCACGTTGCTGCTGGAGTCATAGTAGGCGTCAGAAATTTCCGTCACCTCCGCCTGATAGATATCGTCCGGATAAGCGGTAAAGGAAATATTGACCGCGCCGCCCAGCTCGATGTCTGTCATGTCTTCCTCGTCCACAGCCACCGTCATGGTCACCTCATCCAGATCATACAGCGTTACCAGAGTGGTGTTGGTGGTCACATTATCCCCCACCTCCAGCGCCACGCTGGTCACCACGCCGTTATAATCGGAAAGAATTTCGTTTCCGCTGATATAGCTGTCAAAGGATTCCAGAATTTCCACCGCGTTTTCGTAGGTCTCCTCCTGGTCCGCCGCGGCGTCCTCCAGATAGGCGATAGCGATGTCATAGGTCTCCTGGGCCGTATTATAGGCCAGCATCCGCAGATCATAGGTTTCCTTTGCCGTCAGCATGCCGGTCGCCAGAGAGCTTTGCGCGTTGGCCAGCTGCTGGGTGTAACTGGTGATGCTGGACTGAGCCTGCTCAATCTTTTCGGTCAGGCTCTCCACCTCAGATTCATAGTCCGCCAGATAGGTCTGCGCCTCCTTCCACTGCTGGAAAGTAACCGCATAATTGTACGCGTTATAGCTGCCTTCCCATTTGTCGTTGTTCTCTACACGGTATTCCAGAGTATCCACCAGCAGCTGCGCCTGCTCATAAGCAAGCTGTATGGATGCCAGCTCCTCCTCATATTCCGTCAAGAGCTCCTGCGCCTCCGCCAGGCCTTCTTCCGCCTCCGTCACGGCGTCCTGCAGGGATTTGACAGTGTTGTCATATTCGATCTGCGCGTACGTTCCATATAATATGCTGCTCTGGTAGGTATACTCAGCGCTCAGCCTGGAGGATTCCTGGTCCGCGTAAACCAGCTCCAGATCAGCCAGCGCGGCCTCCACATTTTCTTCCAGCTGTTCACGCAGCTCTGTAACCGTATCCTCCTCCAGTACATAGAGGGTGTCGCCCACCGACACCTCCTGCCCCACGGACACAGCCACCTGGGCCACTGTCAGATCTCCGATGGTACTGGTGCTTGAGGAACCGGAAGAGCCGGACATACTGAAAATCTGGCTGAACACACTGGAGACATCAGAGCTGCCGCCGCCTCCCATCGAATCCATGCCGCCGCCCGAGCTGGAGGAGGAGCCGGAGGAACTGGAGGTGCTGGCTCTCACCAGCTCGCTCAGATCCATTTCAAACACCTGATCCTGGGTGCCGATCTCCACGGACCCGCTCTCCGTAATGCCTACCACCAGACTGCCGTATTCCACAGTGGTCTCTCTGTAGGCCACCTCCTCAGAGCTGTTCAGGCTGTTCATTACAACCGCCGCTGCCAGAATGACCGCCAGAGCGATACAGACCGCTCCGATCAGCACCTTCCTGGAAAAGAGAGGTTTCTTTTTTCTGCGAAGCTTTTTGTCTGTCATTATCTGCCACCTCCCATACCGCCGCCGGACATGCCGCCGCCCATATCAAAATCACTCATATTAAAATCGCTCATGTCGAAGTCTTCCATATTGAAATCACTCAGGTCAGTGCTGTCAGTATCTGTTGATGTGGTATCCGAGGAAGTATCTTCTACCTCCTCCACGCTGCTGACCGTGCTGGCGATGTATACAATATCGCCTTCCTCCAGGCCGGACAATATTTCTATGTATGAGGTGTTGCTCAGGCCCGTGGTCACCTCCTGCAGCTCATATTCACCGCTTTCAGAATCAGAAAGCACATAAACATATGATTTTCCATCCTCGGTCACCACCGCCTTGCGGGACACATAGAGAGTATCCTCGCTCTGGTCCGTAATAAAAGTGATATCCGCCGTCATGCCGCCATACAGCTTCTGGAGCGCCTCCTCCTCTCCGTTCACGCCGATCACCACCGCGTAGCTGATGGTGGAGGAGGAACGGGATGTCGCCGTGGTGTCAATGGAAAGGATCGTCCCTTCGTAGGCTTCCCCCGGGTAAGCGGTGAACTCAATGGCCACCGTATCCCCCACCGTCATGCTCACCACGTCCTCCTGGGTGGAGTCGATGGAGATGGTCATATCGCCCGTCGGCGCATAGGAAATCACTGTGCCGCTTGTGGTCAGCGTATCCCCGGCTTCATAACCCACCCCGGTGATAATGCCGGAGCCGTCCGCGTAAATAATGCCGTCGTCTCCCACAAATTCCTCAAAGGCGGTCAGCTGATTCTGAATTTCCTCCAGCTCCTGGGCCGCCTCCTCCAGATCCTCCTTCAGCTCCTCCACTGCCGCGTTATAGGTCGTCTGCGCGTTTTCACCCTCCAGTACACTTTCCTCATAGGTCTGGCTGGCCTGCAGCTGACTGAGGGCCGCCTCCTCCTGAGCTTTTGTCAGCTCCTCCTGCAGCTCCTCAATCTGATCCAGATGCTCCTGCAGGGCTTCCTGGGCATTTTCCACGGCGGAAACCATATTATTATACTGGCTCATCTTTGATTCATACAGATCCATGATCTGCATGTAATTGGCGGTGTTTTCTATCCCTTCCTCCTCCGCCAGGGCCAGTGTAGCCTGGTACAGCTCCTCCAGGGCTGAATAATCATAATACTCAAAGTCCGTATCGTCCTCACTTCCATAGAGGAAGTCGTTAAAATTCTCCTGCGCCTCTGTAACCGCCTCCTCTAAAGACGTGGTCTTCGCCTGCATCTGCGCGATCTCTATCTGAAGAGAGGCAATATTGTCGCTGACGGAGCTACTGGAATACTCATAAATTTCCGACGCGTAGCTCTGCGCCACCTTGCTGGTCTCATAGGTGGTCTGAGCCTCCAGCACGGCCAGCTCATAGGTGCTTTCCGCCTCCGCGTAATCGGAACGGGCGTCCACCAGAGCTGATTCCAGAAGTTTCCTCACGTCGCTGACGCTTGAATCCGTAAATTTCAGGATGGCGTCGCCCTCCTCAATCCGTTGCCCGGAGGCCACATAGACCTCCTCCACCTTCAGATATTTCTCTACGGTCTCCTCATCGTCATCATCATCGTCGTCATCGTCATCACTGCTGGTGGTCACGGATAGGTCCAGGTCATAGTCGATGGTGCTGATCCCATATTCTAGGGAGCCGCTCTCTTCCACGCCCACCGTCAGCGTGCCCCGCACCACCTCGGTCTCTATGTATACCCACTGCTCCTGGGAAAGATACGGGGCAATCAGAACGGTATAGCAGGCCCCGAAGATCAGTGCCAGTATCACCACAAGGACAGCGGCAAGTCTCAGCTTTTTCTTCGTTGACATCTTTTTTTCATCACTGCTGCCCTCCTTCCCCGGTTCCATCTGCTTCATCGCTCTCTGTCTCAGCGGTGTCAGCTGTTTCCGTTCCTTCAGATTCCTCGTTCGCGTCTGTCTGGCCGCTCTCTGTCTCTGAAGCTCCGTCAACATTCGTTCCGCCTCTGTCTGTCCTGGAGGCTCCGCCCGCGCCCATTCTGTCAGCGTCCATTTCTCCATCAGCTGTTCCTGCGCTGTCCATCCCCGTCAGATCCAGCCCGAAAATCACGCTTACCGTCTCATTGGTGGATAAATTCTGTACATCCCCCGACAGCGTGACAGTCACTTCATATGTAACGCTGGACCGGCTGCTGGAGCTGGAAACAGGATTGATGCTCGTCACGGTACCGCTGTATAATCCGCTCTCGGAGGACTGCACATAGACAGACTCTCCCACACTGACAGAGGCGATATCCGCCTGATCCACGGACACAGTCACTGTCATCTCCTCCGTATTGCTGTATACGAAAACAACGCTGTCGCTGCTTAAATACTGGTTCGCCCGAAGCGTCACCGACAGCACAGAGCCGCTGCCCTGGGCCCGGTAATAACCGTCGCCCACCGTGCTCTCAAAAAGCGCCAGATTTTCCTGCGCGTCCTCATAATCGTCCAGCAGGCTTTCATACTCCGACTCCGCCGCCTCCACAGCGGTCTCATAATCGCTCTCAGCCCTCTCCGCACTGGCCATGGTGCTCTCATAGGTCAGCTGCGCCTGCAGCACCTGGGTGTCATAATTTTCCCGGGCCTGGGCCAGCTCCTCCTTCAAGGAGCTCAGGGACAGCTGCAGGCTCTGTAAATTCAGCTCGGCGTTTGCCACCGCGTCCTCATAATTTGCCAGGGCTTCCTCATAGTCCTGCTCATTCTGCTCCAGCACGGTATACAGCTCCTGGCAGACCATGACCTTGTCAGAGGAGGCTCCCGAACTGCCCGCGCCGCCTCCGCCGCTTCCGGTCACCTGGGACCAATCCACGCCCAGCTCCGCCACCAGCTGCACCAGCAGGGCACGGTTATCATCATAAAGCTCTTTCAGCTCTCCCACCTGATAATAGCTGTAATAGTCGCCGCTGGCGATCATCTCTTCATACTCCGCGATCTGCTCCTCGACCTCTTCCAGCGCCTCCTGCGCCCTCTCCACACTGGAGGTCAGGCTGGCCACCGTATTGTCATAGGTGGTCTGCGCGTATTCTGCGTTTGCCAGTGCCAGATCTCTGTCATATTCCGCTGTAATCAGGCTCTGCTGATACTCAATGGCGCCGGTGCGGCAGGCCAGCTCCGCCTCCCTGACCAGGGTTTCCAGAGTATCTCTGGCTTCTTCCACAGAATCGTCTGTCAGCTTCAGGACCAGATCTCCCTCCGCCACCTCATCCCCGGAAGAAATATAGACCTCCTCCACATAAAGGATATTGCTCAGATTCTCCACCTCCCAGGCTTCCTGGGTCATCCCCACGCTGGTAACGCCCGAGGCGGTGACGGCGTCGGACAAATCCAGGCTGGTCACGCTGCTTCCTCCCGCGCTCATGGAAATTCCTGCTCCTATGGAAGTGAAAGACGCATCGCCGTCTCCCGCGTCCCGAAGCAGGAAATAATAAACCGCGCCGCCGGCAATTCCCAGAACCACCACAGCTGATATCGCCGTTATGATAATTCTCTTCCTGTGTCTTACGCAGAATTCTTTTATCTTCACGTCCCGAACCTCCTGTATTGTTTTAAAAATTCCTCATTGCCAGATTATAGGATAATTGGGATAAAAATTTGTTGGACCTGTGAAAATTCTGTGTCTGACAGACGCAAAAACAGCCGCCGCAGTTCAGCGTTGTGGAACTACCGGTGTGGAATAACACTGTTATCCCGCTTGCCGGATGCGGAAATGCTCTTCAAGATGGTCCTTCACAAAATGAGCGGGATGAATTATAATACTCATGATTAAGACGGAATGCAGTAAAGATAACATTTTGAAAATCTCTTCTCCTGTGTCTTTTGCGGCAGGACAGGAGGGTGCGGGGAAATAGAAATAAGAGTACAGACGGGAGCAGATATGCCCTTTGAACGAATTCGATTTTCATGGAAAAAAATATTAAGACCTGGCGCTCTATGGGCCGTGATTTCCGGGATGGTTACGGCTGCAGCCGCCATGTACTCCCAGATAGCGTGGCTTGCGTGGATATCCCTGATTCCCTATTTTATAACCCTGTATCAATATACTGACCCGGAAAGCGGGAAGCGGCATCTGTTTCGGACGGGATTTCTGTTTGGATACAGCTATTGTGTTCCTCTGGCTTCTTTTCTCTACGCGCTTTATCCCATGGATGTTGCCGGCATCGGCCCGCTGGGCTCCGTATTTATCATTTTGCTCGGTCAGTTTGGAGCAACTATATTCTACAGTCTGCCGCATGGACTTCTTCCGTGCGTGCTAAGGCTGCTGCGGAAACGGAGGGCATGGGGGCGCCGGTCGATGATGCATCCGCTTTCCATCGCCGCCCTGTGGGTGCTCGCCGAGTGGTGCCAGTCGCAGACGTGGCTGGGGATGCCGTGGGTCAGACTCGCGGCGACCCAGTATCGGCTGACGCCGCTGATACAGAGCGCGTCCCTGCTGGGTTCGTATTTTGTCAGCTTTGTCATGGTTCTGTTCAACGCTCTTCTGGCGCTCTTTCTCTATTCGTGTTTTTTCTCAGAGGATATGGCATCAGGGAAACGCGGAAAGCTGTCCTTTCTTGCGCGAAGCGCACCCCGCGCGTCAGTGCATGAACGCAGAGATGTCCGGAAGGTATGCCCTCTCCTGTGTGCCGCCGTTCTTTTCGCGGGGAATCTGATATACGGACTGGCCGCTTTGAACACAGAACACGAGTCCTCTGAGACGATTTCTGTGGCGATCGTCCAGGGGAATGTTTCCTCTTCCGAAAAATGGGAAGGGAACAGCAACCTTCTTTTGCTGGAGCACTATCTGAGTATGACCAAAGAAGCTTCCGAAGATGAAGAAACGGATCTGATTGTCTGGACCGAGGGCTGCCTCCCATTTTATTTGAACAAATATGCTGAGCCGATCCTGATGATTCAGGACGCTGCCATGGAGAGCGGCGCGGTCATCCTTGTCGGCGCCCTCTATCAGGATGAGTCAGATGATGTATATAACGCGGTTTACGCTTTCTATCCGGACGGCACTGTGGGCAGCCAGCCCTATTTCAAGCGCAAGCTGGTTCCTTTCGGCGAATATCTGCCGCTGGAGGATTTTCTAAAATCGGTGTTACCCATCCTGGATGAAATCAATCTGCTGGGATCGTCCCTCACGCCAGGAAGTGACAGTAATTTATTTTCCACGGATTTTGGAATGATTGGGGGACTCGTCTGCTTTGACTCGCTCTATGAGGAACCGGCTTTTTCATCTGTAAGAGACGGCGCCGAGCTCCTGGCCCTGCTCTCCAACGATACCTGGTTTGATAACTCCTACGGCGTTTACAAGCTGCTGGCGCACTCCGTGCTGCGCGCGGTAGAGAACGGACGCTGTATCGTGCGGGGCGCCAATACCGGGATATCCGCCGTTATCGATGCAAACGGCCGGATCACGGCGGAATCACAGCCCCAGGAAGAAGAAGTGATCCGGGGAGAAGCGGAGATTTACAGCTGCCGCACTCTTTACTCGTATGTAGGAAATATATGGCTGCTGTTTTGTCTTCTGTACGTCCTTGTGCTTCTGATCCCGTTTAAAAGGACTAAGAAGCTCAGTTCCTGAAGTCAGCGGGCGGTGATTATTGCCGCACCCCGGCTTTCTGTGCCTTTCCCGCGTATATATTCCGGAATATGTAAATGACAACGACCAGAATCAGCAGAAGGCTGATCCACTGGCTGGTGGAAAGGCCCCGCCAATACCCGCGGTCCGCGTCTCCCCGAAAATACTCGAGGATAAAGCGCATGACGGCGTAACCGCCCAGATAAAGAAACAGCAGATCCTGTTTTTTTCTCAGCTTATCTTTCACAGACAGAAACAGGAAAAACAAAAGCAGATGCCCCGCGGCTTCCGCCAGCTGGCTCGGAAACAGAGCAACCCCAGCCGGAGCCAGTGAGCCTTCAGGGAAGACAACGCCCCATGAGACCTCAATCCCGTAACAGCAGCCGCCCATAAAGCAGCCGATGCGCGCAAAGGTCATGAAGAGCGCCGCCGCGGGGACAAACAGTTCAATGACCGTTTCCCCGTTAAGACGATAATGCCGCACGTAATACCAGAGGACGAAGATCAGCATAATCGCGCCGCCGTAAAACACCAGATTGGAAAACGCCTTCTCCCGGATCAGACTGAAGCTCTGACTATAATAATCCCAGTCTCTGATCAGCCCCGGAAGATTGACGAAAAAGCCCAGCAGTGTGCCTCCCGCGAGGATGGAAATCATGCAGAGCGCAAAAAGATTATTTCGATGATACCAGGCGATTTTTCTGTCTTTCAGCTTCGCATTGGCGGCAACCAGATAGAGGTAGGACGCCAGAAGCCCTATCGATATCAGAAACCAGTAGCCGCTGATTACAAAATCACCGTATTCAAATATGACAGGGCACATATCTTAATCGCTTCCTTTCTTTCAATTTTGTGGGGGAGCCCGCCCGTATGAGTCACAGGGAACAGCAAGCGTATGTTGCCGTTCCCTGTATTTTCATGCATACGATATCACGATCAGCTGTGTTCCCGACAGATTGGTCTTTTCGTTCCGTATGTCAGTCTTCATCTGTCTGAACATAGCAGTCAATAATATAGTTTCCTTCCCCATCCAGATAGTATTCATGAGACCCATTCTGGCAGACCCACTCGCCACACGTAGGGCAGATCACATGACGGTTTATGTAAACATCTCCCTCTTCTTCTTCGTATTCACTTTCGCACAGCCCGCAATGCCCGCATTCCATAGCATCACAAGCGTAATGGCCGCAATCCAACAGGTCATGCTCTCCGTCTTCACAGGCGTAATGACCGCAATCCAGAAGCTCATGGTTCGCTTCCTCATCTATCTCACACGCGTAGTGGCCGCACGCCAGTTGCTCATGGTCTGTTTCGTCCTCTACCTCGCACGCGTAGTGGCCGCACACCAGTTGTTCGTGGTTCCCATCCTCACATGCGTAGTGCTCACATCCTAACAGGTCATGCTCTCCACCTCCACAGGCATAATGGCCGCAGTCCAGAAGCTCATGATCCGTTTCATCTTCTGCCTCACAGGCGTAGTGGCCGCAATCCAGAAGCAACTCATGATCCGTTTCATCCTCTACCTCACACGCGTAATGCACCCCACAGG
>JAJQBK010000053.1:0-3884 GCA_021203305.1 Lachnospiraceae bacterium | reverse complement strand
AGCAACTCATGATCCGTTTCATCCTCTACCTCACACGCGTAATGCACCCCACAGGCTAACAGGTCATGGTTCTCGCCTTCCTCTGCTTCACACGCATAGTGGCCGCAATCCATCAGGGCATGATTCCTTTCCTCGCAACTGTAATGCTCGCAATCCAACAGATCATGGTCTCCATCCTCGCATGCGTAGTGCCCGCAATCCAGAAGCGTCTCGTGATTCTCAGTCTCCTCTGCCTCACAGGCGTAATGCACCCCACAGGTTAACAGTTCATGGCTCTCGCCCTTCTCTACCTCACAGGCATAGTGACCGCAATCGAGCAGACTGTGATCCTCGCCGTCGCAGACGTAATGTCCGCAGTCCAGCATGTCGTGATCCCCTTCCGCGTCTGAATAATGTCCACAGTCGAGCAGACTGACGCTCGTGCCGCTGTCTGTATCGCTGTCCGTGTCATCGCTTGTGTCGCTGCTCTCCGTTCCGCTGCCATCGCTCGTGCCGCTGTCATTGTCATCCCTCGTGTCGCTGCTCTCCGTTCCGCTGTCTGTGTCGTCGCTCGTGTCACTGCTCTCCGTTCCGCTGCCATCGTCATCACTCGTGTCACTGCTCTCCGTTCCGCTGCCATTGTCATCGCCCGTGTCACTGCTCTCCGTTCCGCTGTCTGTGTCGTCGCTCGTATCGCTGTCAGTGTCACTGTGATCGCAGTTCTCACAGGCATAATGGCCGCAATCGAGCAGACTGTGATCGCCGCCGTCACAGGCATAGTGCCCACAAGCCAACAGACTGTGATCCCCCTCCGCACAGGCATAGTGCCCACAATCCAACAGGCTGTGATCCCCCTCCGCACAGGCGTAGTGTCCGCAGGCCATCAGACTGTGGTCTTCGCCATCGCAGACGTAGTGGCTGCAATCCAAAAGCGTATGTATTCCGCCGCTGCATGCATAGTGACCGCAATCCAACAGACTGTGATCGCCGCCGCTGCACGCGTAATGCCCACAGGCCAGTGCTGTATGCGTCCCCTCGGAACAGGCATAATGTCCGCATGCCAGCAGACTGTGATCACCATCGCTGCATGCGTAATGGCCACAATTCAACGCTGTATGCGTCCCTTCTGAACAGGTATAATGTCCGCATGCCAGCAGGCTGTGATCACCGCCATCACAAGTGTAATGTCCGCAGTCGAGCTGGCTGTGGTCTTCTCCGTCGCAGCCGTAATGTCCGCAGGCCAACTGGGTGTGACTGCCGTCCTGGCATACACAATGCTCCCCGCAGGAGGCAAGGCTGTGTCCGTTCTCACACATACAATGCCCGCAGGGCAGCAGACCGTGTCCTTCTTCACAGGCATAGTGACCACAGTCTAACAGGCTGTGATCCCCCTCCTCGTGCGCGCAATGCTCCCCGCACGCCTGAACCCCGTTAAGGCACACGTAATGGCCGCAGGACAATAATCGATGGTTATAGCTTGAATCAGAAAAATTTGTTGTTGCATCAAAAAAATGCGCCTCACAGGGATAGATCCCGGAGATCCACTCATTCCCCTGGTCATCATCCCATATGCACCCCATAAGCGGCATCGTCCAGACCAGACACAGGATCGCCAGCAGCGAAAGGATAACTGTGCTGCGATACGGTTTCTTCTGCTGATCCTCTCTGTTATTCTTCTGTTTATCCTCAGGTTTCTTCTTCATCATGATCCGTTTCCTCCTTACCTGCCGCCAGAGGCGATAAATAATCCTACAGAATCCTTCAGACGCGCTCCTTTATTCGCCGTCCGCGTCCAGATATTGAAGGATCCCTGAAAGGGTCTCCTTCGCAATCCTGTCAAAATCAAACTGCTTTACAAAATCGACAGCCTCCCGGATTTTCTCCGGCGGCACATCATACAGGCGAAATGCGTTTTTCAAAAAAGCCTCTGTCTTCTGCTCCATCGTAAACCATATACTGCAGGGCACCGTCATAAAGCCCCGCATAATGCCGCCTGTGGCGATTTCCAGAATGTAAAAATCCTTTGTCTCAAGCCCCGGCAGATACTCCCGGAAAATGTATTCCATCTTGCCTGTGGCCTTCTGCTGGATCAATGCCGAGGTCTTCGGCATAGAGTAGGCTGCGCTGTACAAATCCCTGAGATTCTCGTCCATTTCCACAATATGAAGCTGCAACACCGTCTCCACCGCGTACAGAAGAAGTTTATCATCCGTTTTGCCGGCAATCAGTCTCTCGGAAGTGGAAAACTGCTGATCCAGGACAAACGCGACCAGCTCGCACAGCACATCCTCCTTGGTGCGGAAATGGCTGTTAAATGTGCCGATGCTGATCTCCATTTTCGTTGTGATGCTCCTGACGGTTGTATTGGTAAAGCCTTTTTCCAGAAAACTCTTTGCGGCGGCATTCAGTATCCTCCGCTTCATTTCTTCGCTTTGCTCTTTTGGAATCTTCGCCATCCGATATTTCCTCCCGAATAATACAGTCATATTCCTGGCCACCGTACAGCGCGAATGAGCGTCTGAGTGCGGCATGGCATAAAATATTCTGTTTTTTCTTCATACGCGTCTTATCTTTAATTAAAGACATGTCTTTTTGCTGTCTTGAATCTACCATATCACGACAGAAATGTCAACAGGCAAATTTACAGCCGACTTGAAATGTGCAACTATTTACAGTCCGAACAGCCTGTAATCGTATTAAGTACCTCATGGAGTCATCGCTGCGGCCTTTGTTTATTTTACACTAAATAACAAAAAAGCCGCTTTCATTTCAACTTTGCCGTCAAAAATTACGGTAAAGTTGAAATGAAAGCGGCATCTATGCGACATTCCCTTCTCACATAACGTATTACATCTGAGGTACAAGCCCCAGCCAGCTCTCAATAGTGCGGACATTTTGTTTTAAAGATTTCGCAATGACTTCCACTGCCACATCATTCTCATAAAATGCCCTTGCGGCTTCTCTTGTTACCTCTATTGTTACTTCCCGCGTTGTTTCCTCCGCCTGCTCCCGCCTCTCACTGGCGATAAAATCCCTTAAAACCTCTTCCTGGTCAAACAATGTAAACATAATATCCTCCACCTCCTTCTGCCGACTCTCCAGGTACTCCTTCAGTATATTCCGTTCCCGGCAGATCTGTATCGCTTCTGCTACTGCTTCCCTCGTTCTCCCCAGCCTGCGAAACTGTTCATTCACTACTTTGGTGAAGCAGATGTACTGGCTGACAATGCCATTACCTGATCTGTCAGTGAGCACCTTCACCCTCACTTCCAAAGCTGTCTGCATCCCTCCAAAGAACTCTTCTGTCAGTGTAATCCACTCTTTCCCGATTTTCTCATCCCCGGAATAAACGACATAAATCTCCGGCTCCGGCATATGAACCGGTTTTGTGGTGAACAGGCTCTGGGCACTTCCCCTGAAATAGTCCTGGTAAGTACGCGCAATGTACAGCAGAGACCTGACTATAATATTCACCGTCCAATTGCTCTGCGCCTCCAGCATAATCAGGCTTTTGTCCCTGGCTATGAAGCCGAGGTCATTGTGAATATCCCTCACCAGGATCTGTTCCAGCGTCACGCAGATCAGATCCTCCTCCGTGCAGTCGTTGTCCTCCGGATGCAGTGTCTGATACAGCTGAAGTAAGTACTTCTTATCTGAAAATATGTCCCGGAAAACACTGTCCTTCACATTCCGGTTTGCTTTTGGTACTTCCTGGGGCTCTGCCTGAGAGGCCGCCCCTTTCTCTTTGGCAGGTGTCTGAACTTTCTGCTCAGGTTCCATGGCTTCACCTCCCAAATTACCGGAGATGCCCCTTTCGTCTATAGCAAAATACCGCGATAATGAGCGAAATCTCCCGATATAGGAAGTATAACACAGAACCTTGTTGAATTAGGTCGATATATCGT
>JAJQBK010000040.1 GCA_021203305.1 Lachnospiraceae bacterium | reverse complement strand
TCCTTTACTTAAAGGCTTTTCACTCATAAAACACCAGCTTTTTCGGAAGAGCCCCTTTTACCGCTAAGAGCTCCGGATTATCTGTCGGCCTGATTGTGCCGGCAAAGTCTTCAATCTTCAGCAAATAATCCAGAATCCGGTCTTTCTGATAATACATCCGCAGCACCTGCTCCGAACGCTCAAAGGCCTGCCGCTTCTCCCTCCATGAAATCCACATTTCATAACAGGGTGCCAGTTCTTCCGCATATTCAAGGATCCTGGCAGTATTTATATTTCTGGCTTTTATTTTGCGTCCTCCCAGTACCTTCAGGAAAGCGTTCATGATGTTCCATTCACGCTCGCAGCTCTTCCACCTGAAATCTGAAGTGCGCCTGTCTCTCATTCTTTCCGCGGCCTTTTTGCTGCGGCCTTTGACAGCTTCGTCCGTCATATCAATTCCTTTTGCTACCCAATTATTTATTTCCATATGATATATCATCTCCCAAATTGAATGTCGGCTCTTTGTGCACTTCCACAGTGTTTTATTTCACTCTTTCCCGAAATACTGACCGCTGCTTCCTTTATCCTGCTGTAATCTACAGCTCCCGGAGCCGGAAATCTGCTATAGGGATCCAGTGATATCCTGTGGTTTTTGGCCGCCTTCGGTTCTTTTTCGGTAATAACTGATCCTTCCTCTGTCAGCAGCTCATAGCCATTCTCTCCAATCCGAACTTCCACGACAGGTATCATAATCATGTCAAACCTGAGTTTAGCCATATAATCCTTCAGCGCCTGGTAGTAAGAAGTATTCACTTTTCCGTTTGTCACGCCAAGGAATCCTCTTTTCCCCGTATCTGCGGCAAAACAGGAAAAATCCTCGTTCAGCGTCCATTTGTCCGCATCCGGCGAAAGTACAGAGATTTCACTCTTCGCGTAATTTTCACGGATCAGGGCAAGATCATCGCTGATACTGACCGCAGGCAGAAATTTTATCATTCTGCCAGCAGTCACATTGCAATATCGGTATTCTTTTACTGATAAACAGGTTCTGTGAATAAGACTGCCATCCGCGTCACTATAGAACTCAATCTTTACATCTTCATATCGGTTTCCGCCTGACCGTGCCTCAATCCGCATCGTAGAGATTTTTTCTCCGTCCGCCAGCGTATCCGATGTATAATACCAGAAACGGTAAGGCTTTTTCCGCGTTTGCAGATATAACGTGCCTTCGTTGCCGGAAAGGAGGCGAATCTCTTCCTGGTCCTCCTCCTTCTGCCCCGGACGTCCAAAAGAAATCTGTAAGGCATCCACCTCCGAAATCTCACATATTGCAAGCAATTCAAGTACAGTCTTCGCATCCTCCGGCGCGTCCGAAAATCCGCCGGATTCCTTTATATGAGCGATTTTATCATCCAGCCTCATGGACATATGTTCTGCCCTGATCAGGTCTGCGTCCGTTTCACGAGTGTCCGTCCGGGCAGTATCTTTCCCGGAAACATCCCACCGAATATCCGCTGTCTCCAAAAACATTTCTGTCTGTATGATGGTTTTTAAGGTTTCTTCCGCCCCATTGCATTCCGGCCACTCCTTCGTCCGGGTGAGCAGATCAAGCCAGAACTGCTTGGTCAGGTACTCCAGAAAAAGCTTCTCATCCTGTGTTTCCCACTCTGTCTCATCCATCCGCTCTGTCGGCTCTTCTTCACCCATCTTCCGACAGGGCGTCGGCAAAGGTATACAATGTACTTTCGCAAACTCGATAAATGCGTCGCGCTCTCTGTAGATTTCCCATATGGAGAAGCTTTTTTTCAGATCAATAAAATTTAAGACGCCTTCTCCATTTAATTTCAGAATCCTTCTCATACATTTCTCCGGTTTTCAATTTCTCTGCTTCTTTACGCATAAACGATTTCATCCGGCGTTTTCTGTGAAATATCATCTTCACTTTCAACGACCACTTCTCCGTCGGCCGCATCGCCTGCCTTCTTACCCAAAATCCTGATCCACAGAGACTTCGCCGCCGCAATTACAGGCGCCAGCACATGCTCCTCTGCATAACGCGCAACAGCTTTGCAGCCTCCCGCAATTGCCCCGATACCGACTTTCACGCTCCTGAAGGCCTTTTTATGAACAGCCTCCCATCCATTGAACGCTGTGGTAAAAAGCTTCCACACTCCATAACTGAAGCCTGCCGTTACAATCCAGTCCAACGGAAAAATCGGTGCAAAAAGCGCTCCGAAAAAGACAACTCCAAAAAAGACGAATACGCTGGAAAGAGACGCAAGCGATGCAATCACCAGAATACCAAGGATGTGGAACAGCTTCGCGGCCACACGTTCCGTCATGCTTCCACTGGCAACTGCTTCCAAAATCCGCGCTTCCTCCACCTGTGCGCAGACCATGGCCGCCACCTGCTCCACGGTAACCTCCGCGGAGATATTGCTGTATTCACCGCTTTTAATCTTTGTGTAGGCCAGCATCGCCATAATTCCTCTGGATTCAAATTCCCTGGAGCCGAAATCAATCAGGATTTCTGCTGCATCCACATCTGAAATATCCTTAAGCTCGTCAGCCGATTTCATCAGGCCGCCCAGCAGAATATTAGCATTAAGCATGGCTTCCTTCGCCTGCGCCATCAGTTCTTCCTCATAGGCATCTGTTGCCTCATCCTCTGAAACGCAAAGTTCCTGAAGCTGTGCTTCTATTTCCGCCTTCTTATCATCGCTGACTGTTCCTTCCACATCAAACGCTGCCGTTATGGCCGTGAGGGACGCCGCAAATTTCAGCCAGTATGTACAACGCTCCGCCTGCGTTTTATCCGCATTGATTTCCTTCTGAAAATTGTCGATAAAACCATCCAGATTATTTTTGGCATACTCATAGTTGCTGTCAAATTCCCTGATACTCTTTAAAATCGCGTCCGCCATGACTTCACCCTGCTTCAGGGTCTTATCTTCAAGATTGTCGACATAAATCCGCGCCATAATATCTCTTGCGCTTTTGCCTTCAGCCATCTGATTCAAAATATCATTTACCTGTGCCGTAAGTTCCTGTTCCTGCTTCTTTGTAAACTCTGCCATATTACTTGCCTCCACTGAAAAAATATTTGGAACTGCTTCGATAGGTTTCCTGAGCCTGTTTCTTCGTTCCCATGGCTTTACTATAACGGATATCAAAGACTTTTTTTCTGTTTGCAAAAGAAAAATAAAACTCACACTTCATTTTTTAGTAATCACTGTATATATTTTTAAACTTTCGAACCCCGTTTTTGCCATATTCCTCCAGCACATCATAGACATCCCCGATTTCATAGCATTTTATGTCCAGAAGCGCTAAGATAACCAGGTCGCGCGGATCATTCGGATTCAGGCTGTTTGATCCTTTTGTCATGAATTTCTCAGCCTCATCTGTGCTCAGCTGTAGCGCAATCACTAATTTTAATAATGTTTCTTTTTTGGGAGTTGCCGTGCCATATTTCAACTGGCTCCATGTAGACTTGTCAATCTGAGCGTACTGATAAAAAGCGGCCGCATTGATTTCCCCGTTTTTGAAGAAAAAGTTAGATTTGCCCAGCCGCTTGATATAATGTAATATCAAATCATATAATGTCGTCTGGGTCTCCTGCTGCTGTAAACGGTTCGTTACAGCATTCTCAACCCTCCTGTCGATCTTCGCAGCAACACATTCGCCAGATGAAAGTGAGGAAATGTCACCCGTTGATTCTGCTTCTGCACTGGTTCCTGTAAAAAATTCCAGTGAATCTGATGAACGCAAATAACAGTATTTGTTGATGCCTTCTTCAATTTTTATATACAATTCCTTCTTTAACATATTCTGTTGCTTTTCTCCAGTCTATTTTCACATTTCGCATAATAATTTTCCTGAAAAAGTGTACTTTCACATATCTCTGGTTTTGAGCCTTGACACAATTTTCCTTAAATCATTAAATCACAGGACACGACAAATTACAACACCTTATTGTACGAAAACCTTCCACAGAAAACAAAGAAAAGCACCAGAAAAACGTATCATCCCTCCTGGATCATATCAGCCTCTCCAGCGCGTCAAGCTGCTCCGCTGTGGTCGCCCAGCTGGTGGCGAAACGCACCACGCTGCGATGCTCGTCCAATGGCTCCCAATAGCTGAAAGAAACCTCTTCCCGCAGCCTTTCAATAAAGCTGTTTTCCAGAATGATAAACTGCTGGTTTGTGGGAGAGTCCATGAACAGCTCATAGCCCTTCCTGACAAACATGTCCTTCAGGCGTTCAGCCATGTCGATGGCGTGGGCGCTGATCTGAAAATAGAGGCCGCCGGTAAACAGGGTATCAAACTGGAGCCCGAGCATGCGTCCCTTGGCCAGCAGCGCCCCATGCTGCTTGAGCAGGGCGGTAAAATGTGCCGGGGTATTCCGGCGGGTGAAAACGATGGCCTCGCCAAAGAGAGCGCCCACCTTCGTGCCCCCAATATAGAACACGTCGCAGTATTTTGCGATATCCGGCAGGGTAACATCGGTGCGGCGGCTCATCAGGCCATAGCCCAGCCTTGCCCCATCCAGGTACAGTGGAATCCGGTAAGTGCGGCAAATGCCGCTGAGAGCCGACAGTTCGTCCTTTGTATACAGGGTGCCGTATTCTGTAGGATGGGAGATATAGACCATTCCCGGAAAAACCATATGCTCCCGATTCTCATCCTTCCAGAATCCCGCCAGATAAGCGGATAAGTCAGAAGCTGAAATCCTGCCCTGGTACTGGGGCAGGGGAAGCACTTTATGGCCGGTAAACTCGATGGCGCCGGATTCATGGGCGTTGACATGCCCTGTCCGGGCGGATATCACCCCTTCATAGCTGTGCAGAAGGCTGTCAATGACCAGGGCGTTGGTCTGCGTACCTCCTGCCGTGAAATAAATATCCGCGTCGGGGCAGTCGCAGGCCACCCTGATTTTTTCCCTGGCCGACTTAGAATAATCATCCTCGCCATAGCCCGGCGTCTGTTCCAGGTTAGTCTCCGCAAGCCGTCTTAATATTTCAGGGTGCGCGCCCTCAAGATAATCATTATCAAAATACCACATAATATTCCTCTCTGTCATACCGAAAAAGAATAAGGGCCGCCCGTTACAAATGGGTGGCCCCTTCAACAGGTTTACTTTTTATGAAGCCGTCGCGCATTTCGATCTGACGTATTCGTCGATGCTCTCCGCCGCGACATGGCCTCCCTTCATGGCCTTTACCACGGTAGCCGCGCCGATGACAGCGTCGCCGCCCGCGAAAACGCCGGGATGTCTGGTTTCGCCTTCAGCTGTGGCCGCGACCACGCCCCGGTTCGTCATCATCTCTTTTTCCTCCTGCCCGAAGACGCTGCCCTCCGGCTTCGCGCCCAGAGCAAGGATAATCAGATCCGCCTCAACCACAAAGTTGCTGCCTTCCACGGGTACCGGGGAGCGCCGTCCACTCTCGTCCGGCAGGCCGGGTACGGTTTTCAGGCACTCAATGCCGCTGACTTTTCCATCCTCTCCCACACAGATTGCAGCGGGAGCAGCGTATTCGCAGAGGGTGACGCCCTCCTCCATGGCCTGTGTCAGCTCGTCGATTGTGGCAGTGGAATCCGCTACGCTGCGGCGGTAAACGATGGTCACGCGCTCCGCGCCCAAACGCTTCGCCGAGCGGGACACATCCATGCTCACATTGCCCGCACCGATGATAACCACATGCTTCGCTGCCTTAAAAGCGGGGTCAACCTCGCTCAGTCCCTCCACAGATGCATTGATTTGCGCCAGATAATCATAGGCGCTGACCACTCCCGGCGCGTCGATGTTGGGGATATTCAGGGTGTTGCGCTTTTCCGCACCGACGCCGATAAACACGGCGTCAAAGCCGTCGGACAGCAAGCCCTCCACCGTAATATCCCTGCCGACATAGGTATTCATGCAAAACTGCACGCCGGCGGTCTTTAAATCCTCTATCAGGTTTTTCACAACCGGGCCCGGCAGACGAAACTGCGGGATGCCGTAGGTCAGGACGCCGCCTGGGCGCTCCAGCGCGTCGTAGACGGTCACCTGATAACCTTTGGAAACCAAGGATTCCGCACAGGCTAAGCCCGCGGGGCCGGCTCCCACGATGGCGACCGTGCCGCAAGTATTCACAGCCGGTTTTTCGTCAGGCTGCCTGCAATTCTTTGCATGCCAGTCCGCCACAAACCGCTCCAGGGTGCCGATTTTCACCGACTCGCCCTTATTTCCACGGGTGCAGTGGCCCTCACACTGGCGCTCCTGCGGGCAGACGCGTCCGCAGATGGACGGCATGCAGCTGCGCGTGCGGATGATCTCGTAAGCGGCCTCAAAATCGCCGTGAGCCACGCACGCAATAAATTCCGGAATCCGCTGGGAAGTGGGACAACCATCCATACAGGGGTGTTTGCGGCAGTTAAAGCATCTCATAGCCTCGGCAATGGCCTGCTCTTCTGTATAATTTCCGCTGACCTCCTCAAAGTTGGTTTTGCGGATTTCCGGCTTCTGCGTGGGCTGCGGATTTCTTTTTCTATCATAATTAATCATGACTTTCCTCCTTGCTCGAAGTTCCTCTGCCGGCTGACTAAGGACGCGTAGCGCTCTTCCGCGCCGGTCTCGGCCCGCGTGAACAGCTCTTCCGCGCGATCCGGGAATTTCAGTTTCAGAGAATTGAACCGGACCTCGCCCATCATGAACTTCCTGTAATCGCCCAGAGGCGCCGCGGAGTCAACGGACAGCGGGTTTTCACCCTTCGCGGCCAGGTCAGGATTGTAGCGCAGCAGATTCCAGTAGCCGCAGCGTACCGCCTGGCGCATCTCCTCCATGGACTTGTTCATGCCGGCCTTCAGACCGTGGTTGATACAGGGTGCGTAGGCAATGACCAGGGACGGTCCGTTGTAAGCCTCAGCCTCCCGCAGAGCGCGAAGCGTCTGCTCCGGGTTGGCGCCCATGGCTACCTGCGCCACGTAAATATAACCATAGCTCATCATGATGTCCGCCAGACTCTTTTTCTTGACCGCCTTGCCGGAGGAAGCGAACGCCGCCACCGCGCCCATAGGCGTGGCCTTGGAGCTCTGGCCGCCGGTATTGGAATAAACCTCGGTATCAAAGACGAGCACATTGACATTTCTGCCGCTGGCAAGGACATGGTCCAGGCCGCCGTAGCCGATGTCGTAGGCCCAGCCGTCACCGCCGAAGATCCACATGGACGGTTTCGGCAGCATGTCGGCGTTGTCCACCACAAACCTCGCGTCCGCGCTGGTATCCGCGATCTTCTCACATTCAGCCAGAAGCGCTTCGCCCGCGGGCTTGGATAAGTCGGAATCCTCCATCACCGCAAGCCACTTCTCCGCAGCCGGGATGGAAGTCAGTCTCGAAGCCGCGCTCTTTAACTCCGCTCTTCTCGCGTCAACAGAAATCCGCATGCCAAGGCCGAACTCCGCGTTGTCCTCGAAGAGGGAATTCGCCCAGGCAGGGCCGCGTCCCTCGCGGTTGACCGTGTAAGGCGTACTGGGAACCGAGCCGCCCCAGATGGAGGAACAGCCGGTGGCATTGGCAATGTACATCCGGTCGCCGAAGAGCTGGGTAACCATCTTCGCGTACGGAGCCTCGCCGCAGCCGGGGCAGGCGCCGGAGAACTCCAACAGGGGCTGTTTGTACTGAATGCCCTTGATCGTATCCTGCCGGAACGGAACCTCCTTTGGCGTGGTCTTGGCGAAGAGGTAATCATACTTCTTCTGGGCGCTCTCCACATATTCATCGGAAACGGGCACCATGGTGATGGCCTTCTCCCTTGCCGGGCACATCTGCGCGCAGGAGCCGCAGCCTGTGCAGTCGAGCGTGGAAATACCGATGGTATATTTCAGGCCCTTGCCGCCCTTCATATCCACCACGCCGTCCACATTCTCCGCTTCCTCTTTGCTGAGGGCAAAGGGACGGATCACGGCGTGCGGGCAGACAGTCGCGCACCAGTTGCACTGTTTGCACTTCTCAGGATCCCATACAGGCACCTCCGCGGCGATTCCGCGCTTTTCAAAGGCTGCTGTGCCGGAAGGAAGAGAACCGTCGGCGGTAGCCATAAAGGTGGAAACCGGCACCCGGTCGCCCGTCAGGGTATTCATCGGCACCAGAACGTCGTTCAGATAAGCCGTCATCTTCTCGTCGCGTCCCACAAGCGGAGCCTTTTTCTCCTCATCCACCGCGTACTTCCAGCTCTCCGGGACGTCCACTTTGCAGACATTCTGAATTCCGGCGTCCACGGCCGCGCAGTTCATATCCACAATATTCTGGCCCTTGCTGGAATAGCTGTGTACGATAGCCTCCTTCATATAACGGACGGCGTCGTCCACCGGAATGATATCCGCCAGTTTGAAGAACGCCGCCTGCAGCACCGTGTTGGTGCGGCGCGCGCCCAAGCCTACCTGTTTCGCGTATTTCACAGCGTCACAGGTGTAGAACTGAATATCATTCTCCGCGATATAGCGCTTCACAGCGGCGGGCAGATGGTCCTCCAGCTCCTTCCCCGTCCAGCTGCAGTTGAGCAGGAAGAAGCCGCCCGGCTTGACGTCCTGCACCATCTCAAATTTCTTTAAGTAAGCGGAGTTGTGGCAGGCCACAAAGTCCGCCTGCATGACATAGTAGGTGCTCTTAATGGGCGTATCCCCGAAACGCAGGTGGGAAATTGTCGTGCCGCCGGATTTCTTGGAGTCGTACTGGAAATAAGCCTGTACGTATTTGTCCGTGTGGTCGCCGATGATTTTGACAGAGTTTTTATTGGCTCCCACGGTACCGTCCGCGCCCAGACCCCAGAATTTGCAGGCCTTCGTGCCGGCCGGCGCCACATCCGGTTTGTGGGACGCTGTCAGGGACAGATGGGTCACATCGTCGTTGATGGAGATGGTGAATTCCTTCTTGGGATTCTCACTCTGCAAATTCTCATAGACGGACAAAATATCCCATGGCTGAGTGTCCTTGCTGCCCAGGCCGTAGCGGCCGCCGCAGATGTAACAGCTGTCAAACTCCGTTCCCTTCAAGGCGCTTACAATGTCCAGATATAACGGCTCGCCTACGCCGCCGGGCTCCTTGGTACGGTCTAAAACGGCGATCCTTTGCACGGTTTTCGGCAGGACGTCCAGGAGATATTTCACACTGAAGGGACGATACAGATGCACCTCCACAATACCGGTCTTTAAGCCCTGCGCGTTGAGGTAATCCACGATTTCCTCCGCCGCGTCGCAGACAGAACCCATGGCGACGATCACCTCGGTTGCGTCCGGCGCCCCGTAATAATTGAAGGGACGATAATCGGTGCCAAGGAGTTCATTTACCTGCTGCATGGCGTGATTCACGATGTCCGCTGTCTCCAGATAAGCGGTGTTGGCGGCCTCTCTGTGCTGGAAGAAGGTCTCCGGCTGCTCGGCGGAGCCTTTCAGGTGCGGATGGTTCGGGTTGAGCGCGCCGGCACGGAAACGCCGCACCGCGTCCCAGTCCACCATACCGGCCAGGGTGTCGTAGTCCCAGACACGGATTTTCTGATACTCGTGAGAGGTGCGGAAGCCATCAAAGAAGTGCAGCATGGGCAGCTTGCCGGAAATCGCTGACAGATGCGCCACGGCCGCCAGGTCCATGACTTGCTGCACGCTGTTGGAGCAGAGCATGGCAAAACCGGTCTGACGCACGCCCATCACGTCCGAATGGTCGCCGAAAATGCTCAGGGCGTGGGTCGCCAGGGCACGGGCCGCCACATGGAAGACCATGGGAGTCTGCTCACCGGCTAATTTATACATATTGGGAATCATTAACAGAAGTCCCTGGGAAGCCGTGAATGTGGTGGTATAGCTGCCCGTGGAAATCGAGCCGTGCACAGCGCCGGCCGCACCGCCCTCGGACTCCATCTCGATAATATTGACCTTCTCGCCGAAAATATTGCGGCGGTCCTCACTGGCCCACTCGTCCATGCTCTCCGCCATCGGGGAGGAAGGCGTAATGGGATAGATGGCGGCTACCTCCGAGAACGCGTACGCTACATGCGCCGCCGCGGTATTGCCGTCCATTGTTTTGAGCTTTCTCTCGATCATGCCAGTTCCTCCTTTCCCTGCTGTGTCAGGCCCAGCGCTTCGCGCTGAAGATATATGTACTCAGGCACGGTTCTGCCCTTGATCACATCTCTCTGGCAGACATGCTGGCAGATATTGCAGTCGTCACATTTCTCCGGATCTATGATAATCTGTCCGTCGTCACAGTAAATTGCCTCATTGGGGCAGTTCCTGACGCAGTCCTGACAACCGATACAGCCGGAGGAGCAGACCCTCTCGCGCTCCTCGCGAGGCGCTTTGGATGCGCAGGGAACGGTCTTCACGCCCTGATACGGCTCAATGCTGATCAGGCCTCTCGGGCAGGCATATGTACAATCTCTGCAGCCCACGCACTTCGCCGGGTCAACCACCGCCACGCCATTCACCACATGGATCGCGTCATAACGGCAGACCGCGGTGCAGTCGCCGCAGCCAAGGCACCCATAGGCACACAGCCTGTCATCGTTAGCAGCCGCTTTATCCGCCTGCGCGCAGGAGGTGACCCCCTCCGCCATCAGTGCTTCCAAAATTCTGCCGTCGCCGGAGCAGTGGACAAAGGCCACGGTCGGCTTGAGTTCTCTCAAATCATGCTGCGTGTCCACAATGATCTTCTTTTTGCACTTGACGGTGCAGGCCGCGCAGCCCACGCACTTGTCATAGTCGATCACCGCGTGCTCATCGATCACTTTGACCGCTCCCTCCGGGCAGGCGCGCTCACACTCGCCGCAGGCAATGCAGCCGTAACCGCAGATCTTACGGACCTTCTCCTCATCCGGCTCCTTCGAGGAGCAGGGGATGAAATTCGTAGCGTCCGCCGGGATCATGCGAATCAGCCCCTGCGGGCAGATCCCCTTCGCCGCGCAGTCGCCGCAGCCGTCACAGAGCTCCGGGTCAACCACGACTTTTCCATCCACCAGTTTCATTGCGCCCTTCGTGCAGACCTTCACGCAGTCGCCCACACCGACACAGCCGGACTTACACTCGCCCCGCAAAAAGCCGCTCTCCACAGCTTCCGCGCAGCTGCCTGCCACGTTTGCGAAACGGGCCTTACCTGCAGCGCTCCCGGCACAGGCCACAAATGCAATCTGCCGCACCGCGTCCGCTTTCGCGTCACTTCCCTTTCCCATAAAATACCTTCCTTTCCATGTGTTCCAGGACCTTTTCTACCCAATATTTTCCAGCTGCCGTTTGACCGCAGTGTTCCCCTCCATATCAGCAGATATGGGCCGGGCCGCGGTTTTACTGCAAATTCATATTCCAGAGATTATGGCCGAATTGACATTAAATTAACGAATATTTTCTGACATTGACACAAAATTATCAATAAAAATATGGATTTGGCGGAAAATATAATCTTATAATACGCGCTTTTTTGCAATAATGCAATACAATTTGACAAAAAACCGGCTTAATTTTATCGATTGGCTTTCCTTTTTTGCTTTGTTATAGTTCTGTAAAATAATGATACGGCGGTCAGGAGCATGAAGTGCGAAGAAATCCGAAACATCACAAGGAGTCAGATATTTTTAACTCCTGCTGTAATGCGGTCCTTCCATGCCAGTCCGGGAAAGGAGAAACACATCATATACAACTATGTTAAATAAATAACATGGCTGTAAGCTTTCAAAAATCTTGAAATTGTCCATCTCTTATCATATAACCCGAATTATTCACGGTGGTATAAAGTACTTGCATACCAGCCGTCAAAGCAGCTT
>JAJQBK010000046.1 GCA_021203305.1 Lachnospiraceae bacterium | reverse complement strand
AGAGTAAGCGGATAGGAAAAGAGGAAAAAGGTTTTCAGTGTTCGGTTTTGAGGGTGTAATGCACCTGATGGCTGATTGGTCAAGCGGTTAAGACGCCGCCCTCTCACGGCGGAAACAGGGGTTCAATTCCCCTATCAGCTATTTGATTATATACAGAGTCTTGTTTATGACTGGGTTTCATTTTGAATCCAGTCTGCTTTTTTAGTATAGGTTTTTACCCGGAGGACGGAAGGATGCATTACGCGCTCGGTGATGTACATGGCTGCTTTGACCAGATGATGCATATGATTTATAAGATCGAGGATAAGGATCCGGACGCTGTTTTTATTTTTGTGGGGGATTTTATCGACAGAGGGCCGAAGGTTTGGGAGACCATACAGTGGTGCTGGGAGCATATGAGCCATGAGGGAAAGTATCAGGCAGTGCGGGGTAATCATGAGGATATGGTCATCGAATGGTATTATGACGAGTATCTGCCGTGGTGCCGTGAGACGGAGGAAAATGGTGGGATTCCTCTGAGAGATATGCCAAGAACCATCTATGATTTCTGTGATGTGGCCGAGAAGCACGGGTTCCTCTCACCTGAGGGATTAAGGCCGTGGGTCGAGACCATGAATACCATGCCTTTTTTTAAGGAGATGACTTTGGAACTCGCGGATGGTACATTTCAAAAATATGTGATTGTGCACGCATATATGAATAGGGAAATACTGGACGCGATTCATGCCGGGGAGGATCCGGAGAAATATAAGGACACAATTTTGTACAGCAGAGAGCATGTGTTCGGAGTGACAGATATTCCGGACATTGTACTTGTACATGGGCACACGCCGACACTGACGGCCTTTTACACAGAGTATGGGGAGGAGTCGGAGAGCGGGCAGATTGGTCATCGACAGAATATGATCAATGTGGACGCCGGCTGCGTTTTTTCGGAGCAGTTTCTGCACCATCCGCTGACTCTGTGGGCCTATTGTCTGGAGACCAGGGAAGAGATCAGCTGCACATAACGGCTGTGAATATTGTAACATTGTTATATAAGAAAAAGCGCCCCGACAGCATCGGGGCGCTTTTCAGGGTGAGAAAAATAATATATTGAAAATATCACAGTTCAGCCGACAAGGCCGGAACGTGATATTTTGCTCTCTCCCAGCTGATGCAGCACGGCGGAGTAATTCTGCGTGGCGAAATCTCTGGTGTTGATCAGGCCGAATTTTTTTCCATAATTTTTTTCAAGCTCAGGCAGAAGATAGGCAATTTGCGGGGCAAGAAGAATGAGATCGTTTTCCCGGACCAGCTTTTCCATGCCGTAATAGCTTCCGGCAGTGACCCTGACCGGAATCTGATTTTGCTGCAGATGTTTTTGCAGCTGTTTGGCGAAGTGGGTGGAGGTCCAGCCGCTGGAGCAGCAGACGGCAATATTTTTCACACGCAGCTGAGTCGTCTCTGGCAGCGTCTGATTGCTTCTTTCATAGAGATAATCCCTGAAATCCTGTATGTTTTCGATGGCGCCGCGCATATTCCTCAGCTCAAAGTGCAGATAGTACAGGGGGTAGTCGCAATCTTTCTCATAAACGATCAGCTCCATGATGTCTATGGGTATGTATTGGTCAGCTTCGTATATCTTGATAATGCCGCTTCTGGCATCCGTTTCCACAATAAATTCCGTGCCGCCTCTGAACGGCTTCATTTGATAATATCCTGACAGCCATCTTGCCAGGATGGGCCCGTTTAATTTCTGGATTTCCGTGCTCATAGTGAAACCTCATATATCAAATCACAAAATGTTTCAAACAAAAATATCATTATCTTTCATTCGCAACTTTATTATATTCCGTTTAGAGAAACATGTCAATATAATTTTCAAATGAAATTAAAAAATATTTCAAATAAAAATGATTGAATTCCATATTTGGTCATGCTATAATGAGTATAGCTACGAGCCGTGCAGTGACACATCATAAATTTAGCGTGCTTCTTTCGAGCTTAGTGTGTAAGTGTGTGTCAGCTGTGATCAAAGGTCACGAACTGGCAGCACGGCAGTTCACGATATCATGAGTAAAGCGAAGAGTCATGAATTGAATCGTGATAATTTAATTGGTATCCGGAGTGTGACAGAATGGGAAAGCGCGATGACAAAATTCTTGAGCTTCTTATGAAATATGAGAAGATGGATGTGGCGCATCTGGCCGGGGAGCTGGGAGTCAGCCAGGTCACGGTCCGTAAGGACCTGGATGAGATGGAGGCTATGGGGCTTCTGACCAGAGAGCACGGCTATGCCCTGCTGAAAAAAGTGGACGGCATGGAGGGGCGGATCGCGTATCATTATAAGGAGAAATGCAGAATCGCTGAAAGGGCCGCTGAGCTGATTGAGGATGGCACAACCGCGGCAGGCGGCAGCTCCGTGATGATTGAGAATGGCAGCACCTGCGCCCTGCTTGCGGATAAACTGGTGCAGAAGTGTAAAAACCTGACGATTGTGACCAACAGCATTTATGTGGCGGGGTGTCTCATGAAAAAATCCGGTTTTCAGGTGATTCTGCTGGGCGGAATCATCAATTCGCAGAATCTGGCGCTGGTGGGCCCCATGGTAAAATCCAGCGCTGAGAATTTCTGCGTGGATTATCTTTTTGTGGGGATAGATGGATATTCCGCGAAATATGGGTTTACCAAGGAGGATCAGATGTGCGCCCAGGCAATCCGGGATATGGCCGCAAGAGCGCAGAAGGTGGTTGTACTCAGCTATTCCGGAAAGTTTGGCAAGACCGGCTTCGTGCCGATCGGCCTGGATGAGAAAAATTGTATTGTGATTACGGACGATGGGGCGGATGCGGAAATCGTGGCAGGAATGCGTGAAAAGGGCATGGAAGTAATTCTTGTCTGATACTGAGCGGGTTGCGGCGAGGCTTTTATGGCCTGTGCTTCCTGTATCAGACGGCGCAGGATGCATAAGTTATTTTGTAACAGTTCCTTATAATCGGTGCATGGAAGGGAGAAAGCAATATGAGAAAAGCAAGGCTGGTTATCTGTGACATTGACAGCACGCTTGTGGTGAAGCATCAGATGCTGACGCCGCGGGCCAAAAGGGTGATCGACACCCTGCGGGAGCGGGGCACTTATTTCGGGCTGGCTTCCGGCAGGCCCCTGTTTCAGATTCGTGCCTCCATGGAAATGTGGGGCTATGAGGATTTTGACGTGCTGGTGGGGATGAACGGCGCCTCTGTCTGGGACGGGGTGGATAAGAAGGAATATTCTTATTTTCAGATGAAAAAGGAGTGGATCAGGGATACCTTTGATCTGATGGCTCCCTTTGAGAGCAGACCATCTATCTATCTGGACAATGCCCAGGTCTTTTTATATGAAGATGAGATGAAGGAATATCAGGAAATGTTTAAAACCATGGGCGATGAGAAGGGAATGATCGCCCTGCGCCTGGCCAACGGGGTGGAAGAGATGTATGCCCAGGACAACGGCAAGATCATGTTCCGGGTGGATGAAAAGATCATGCCCCAGGTGGAGGCCTGGGTGGCGGCCCATCCCAACGACCACTATACCGGCTTTAAAACCCAGCCCTCCCTGATGGAATTCTGTAATAAAAATATTTCCAAGGCCTATGGTATGGAGCAGTTCTGCAAAATGCACGGCTTCGGCCTGGAGAATGTGGCGGCTTTCGGGGACACGACAAACGATAATGAAATGATTCAGGCGGCCGGCTGGGGTGTATGTATGGCAAACGGGAGCGACGATACCAAGGCTATCGCTGACGAGGTCACGGAGGTGGCCTGCGATGACGACGGCTGGGCGGATTATATGGAGAAACATTTTATATAACAGTTTGCGCATGTCCGGCATCTGAAGGGCGTCCAGCACACCGTAAGGCGTCCTGTCAAGGAGAGAGAGCGGCTGTGAACAGGAACATTGATTTCATACAGATTGAAAAAATAATCCTTTGATGATAAGAGTTAAGATAAAATGAGAAAGGCGGAATGAAAATGCTGGAAGAGTTAAAGCAGTCAGTTTACGAGGCGAATATGGAGCTGCCCAGGCACGGGCTGGTGACCTTTACCTGGGGAAATGTCAGTGCCATTGACAGAGAAAGCGGTTTGTTTGTCATCAAGCCAAGCGGCGTGGAGTATGAGAAGCTGGCGCCTGCGGATATGGTGGTGGTGGATCTGGAGGGAAATGTGGTGGAGGGACATTATAAGCCATCGTCGGATACGCCCACCCACCTGGAGCTTTATAAGGCCTTCCCGCAGATCGGAGGGATTGTGCATACGCATTCCTCCTATGCCACAAGCTGGGCGCAGTCAGGAAGAAATATCCCCTGCTATGGCACAACCCACGCGGACTATATTTACGGGGAGGTGCCCTGTGTCCGCTGCCTGAACGCGGAGGAGATTGAGTCTGATTATGAAAAAAATACCGGTCTTCTGATTGTGTCGGAGTTTAAGCGGCTTGAGAAGGACCCGGAGGCTGTGCCCGCAGTGCTGTGCAAAAACCACGGTCCCTTTGCCTGGGGAAAGGATGCGAAGGAGGCGGTTCACAACGCGGTGGTTCTGGAAGAGGTGGCAAAGATGGCGTATCGGACAGAGCTGATTAACCCTGAGGTGAAGCCGGCGCCCCAGGAGCTGCAGGACAAGCACTATTACAGAAAGCATGGGGCGAATGCCTACTATGGGCAGGGTTAGGAGCTTTTGACGCGCAAACGGTACTGAGTCCGAATTTTCGGACAGCTGATGTAGTATCCTTGATTTCAGAAAGAGACAGGAGGTATCTGAAATGAAAGGATATTATGTGAGCAGCGGTTATATGGGATATGTGAATGGAGGCTATCAGCTGTTTGCTGATGAGTCGGATTATATGGAATACGTTGAGGAGCGGGATTAAAAACCCCGCTCCTCAGATTTTGCATTGAAATTTTGCAGGATTGTGGGAGCGCGAAGCGCGGAACAATCCGTGAACCACTTTTGACACCTTATCCAATTTTGTAATCCGTGATGCCCGCATCAGCGGAGCATATCTGTTTTTACCGTGTTATGAAGTGTTTACGCGTGTCTGTCCCGGTTATAGTTGATCAGGCAGCCCGCCTTTAAAATCTTCTTTTCATCCGGGGTCATGTCGGAGATGTAGAGGCTGATTTTCTCTACGGTGTCGCCGATCACGTAAGCCGGGATATTCTGCATGTCTGTATCCAGCGCCGCGCGGATATTGGGCACAAAGATAAAGCTGCCCACCTCGAAATCCGGTTCCTCCTTCATCTGGAAGGGCACCATGCCCCAGTTGATGACATTGGAGCGGTAGCGCTTGGTGGCGTATTCGGAGACGATGTTGGCCAGGCCGCCCAGAACACGCTGGCAGCTGGCCGCCTGCTCTCTGGCGGAGCCATCGCCTGGCTTGACCGCGTAGATCATGCTGCCGATCTCAATGTCAGCGGCGTCAAGGCCTTCACTGCCCGGGATGGTCCTGATTTTGTCGTAGACGGTCTGAAGCTCAGGAAGAAGAGCGGTAGGATCGCCGCCGTCTACACGGGCGCGCTCCAGTTTGTCCACGTCCTTCGCCCTGCCCACATATGCCGGGTCTCTTCTGGAGAGAGTAAATTCCGCCAGTCCCAGCGGGTTGGAGCGGTAGGAGGAGGTTTCGCCGGAGGGGATCAGCTCGTCAGTGGTGGTCACCGGATCCATGATTTTGGAGCAGACCCGCAGTAAAATATGGTCCGCAAGGGCTTCCATGGCGGGCCAGTCCTTGATATTGGGGCCGTAAATCAGCTGGCCTTCTGTGTCGGCCTTACCGAAACCGTTGTATATGCGCTTCTCATAGGAAGTGGGATCAAAGTCATAGGCGGGGACCTGATAATCGTCAGCCACCTGTGTGGCAGCGGTCAGTACGCCTCCGTTGGCCGCGGTGGCCGCAATGCTTCTGGAGTCCATCAGCGCAACCGCCGCCATCTGGCCGTTGCCGGGCTTGGAGCCTTCCCGGTTGGGGAAGTTTCTGGTGGCGTGGCGGATGGAAAGGCAGTCGTTGGCCAGAGTGTCGCCGGCGCCGAAGCAGGGGCCGCAGAAGGCGGTGCGCAAAATGGCGCCCGCGGCCATCAGGCTGCTGGCCGCGCCCTTCTTGACCAGATCCATGAATACGGGCTGGCTGGAGGGATAGACGGAGAGCTGGAAGATACCGTTGCCGCAGGAAGCGTCCTCCAGAATGTGAGCAGCCTCCATCACGTTGGTGTAGGTGCCGCCGGAGCAGCCGCCGATAAAGCCCTGCTGTACCGTCAGCTTCCCATCCACAATTTTGTCGGTCAGATGATAGTCTCTGCCGGAAATTCTCTTTGCCTCTTTCTCTACATCCGCCAGTACGTCAGACAGCTTAGAGCCGGTCAGCTCCTCGATCTCAAACACGTTGCTGGGATGGAAGGGCAGGGCGATCATGGGTTTGACGGTAGACAAATCCACATACACGCAGCCGTCGTAATAGGCGACATCCGCGGGGGAAAACTTCTGATAGGCGTCAGCCCTGCCGTGATTTGCCAGATAATCCCTGGTGTCCTCATCGGTGCACCAGACGCTGGTCAGGCAGGTAGTCTCTGTGGTCATCACGTCCACGCCGTTGCGATAGTCGGTGGTCATGGAGGCGATGCCGGGACCGACAAACTCCATCACCTTATTTTTTACATAGCCGTTTTTGAAGACAGCGCCGATGATGGCCAGGGCGATATCCTGGGGACCCACGCCCTTCCGGGGGGCGCCGTCCAGGTAGATGGCGATGACGCCGGGATATTTGACGTCATAGGTATCTCTTAAAAGCTGCTTTACCAGCTCGCCGCCGCCCTCGCCCACAGCCATGGTGCCCAGCGCGCCGTAGCGGGTATGGCTGTCGGATCCCAAAATCATGCGCCCGCAGCCGGCCATCATTTCACGCATGTACTGGTGAATAACCGCGATATGGGGCGGGACAAAGATGCCGCCGTATTTTTTGCAGGCGGAAAGACCGAAAAGGTGATCGTCCTCGTTGATGGTGCCTCCCACCGCGCAGAGGGTGTTGTGGCAGTTGGTCAGGACGTAGGGAAGGGGAAAGGACTCCATGCCGGAAGCCTTTGCGGTCTGGATAATCCCCACGTATGTAATGTCGTGGGAGGCCATGGAATCAAAGCGGATGCGCAGATTTTCCATATCGGAGGAGGTATTGTGCGCTTTTAAGATGGACCAGGCGATGGTGCCCTCCTTTGCCATAGTCTTGTCGGACCGGATACCGCGGGCGGCCGCCTCATTCTCCGGAATGATTTCTTTTCCGTTCAGAAGATAGACGCCGCTGTCATATAATTTTACCATAAAACAGATCCTCCATTGTGTCGATTGTTGAAAGTTTTGCTTATTATATCATGAGCAAAGGACGCTCATGATCCAATTCGCCGTTTGCCGGACATACACACCCGTAGGGCGTCCCTTGTGGAAGCACGCCCTTCTCACTTCCTCTCATTATATATTAATTTTCACAGTTCGTCCAGTGACAGGTTGAATAAAATTGTATCATTGTATCCCGCAAGAATTGTATACCAACATACAAAATGCTATTGTTTTTTTGCAAAAAGTCAGTTATAATAGTTTGGTATGCAAAAAAAGATGGAAGGGAGGCTTAAATCATGACACCAAACGGTTATTACGCACCGGGCAATGTGAGCCTGCGGATGCGGGAGGAAATACAGAATCGCGGCAATATGCGCGTCAATCTGGCGCAGGCCTACGGCAAGTCGCTGAATTATACAAATATCCCCAATCAGCTTTTTAAGGAAAAAGGAATCAAGAAGGGCCTCAGAAACGAGGACGGCACCGGCGTTCCGGTAGGCTTGACCCGGGTGTCCAACGTGGTGGGCTATAAGAAGGACGAGGAGGGCCATAAGGTCAATGTGCCCGGCGACCTGATTTACCGGGGCATCAGCATCAAGGATTTTGTGCAGGAGGGTGAGGATAAGACGGACAGCTTTGAGGAGGCCTCCTATCTGCTTCTTTTTGGCTATCTGCCGAATAAAAACGAGCTGCGGATTTTCAGGGAATGTCTGGCCTCTTATTACAATCTGCCGGATGAGTTCCTGGAGATGAGCCTGCTGCGCTCCCCGGGACAGAATCTGATGAATAAGCTCCAGTCCGCGGTGCTTGCCCTGTACAATTATGATATGGCTCCGGACGATACGGACCCATACCAGACCCTGCTGAAGGGGCTGAATATTCTGGCGAAGCTTCCCAGCATTTCCTGCTATGCCTATCAGAGCAAGGTGCATTATTTTGACCGGGGAAGTCTGGTGATACATTATCCGAAAACGGAGTATTCTGTCGCGGAGAATATTCTGTACATGATGCGGGCGGACGGCTCCTTCACGGAGAGCGAGGCCAGGCTTTTAGACACCATGCTTGTGCTCCACGCGGACCACGGCGGCGGCAATAATTCTACCTTTACCAACGTGGTGATTTCCTCCACGGACACGGATATTTATTCCGCGGTCAGCGGCTCCATCGGTTCCCTGAAGGGACCGCGCCACGGCGGCGCCAATGTGCGGGCCTGTGAGATGATGGAGGCGGTGATTTCCGAGATCGGAATCAATGCCACAGAGGCGCAGATGCGTGAGGTTGTGCTGAAAATTCTGGACAGAAGGTTCTACGACAATAAGGGGCTGGTGTACGGCTTCGGTCACGCGGTTTATACCATCAGCGACCCGAGAGCGGAGATTTTGCGGGATTACTGCCGGATGGTGGCTCATGAGAAGGGTCGGGATGAGGAGTGCGCTTTCTATGAGAAATTTGAGAAGGTGGCCCAGAGTACCCTGATTGAGGTGAAAAATACCCCTATTTCCAACAACGTGGACTATTACAGCGGATACGCTTACAATATGCTGGGCATCCCTCACGATATGTTCACGCCGCTGTTTGTCTGCGCCCGCATGGCCGGCTGGCTTGCCCACAATATTGAGAATAAGCTTTACGACGGCAGGATTATGCGCCCGGCGACGACATATGTCGGGGGCACCGCGGAGTATGTGCCCATGAACCGGAGATAGCTGTAAGCAGAGACCGGCAAAATCGGTGTTAATATAAGTGAAAAAAAGAAACGGAGAAGTCATATGAGAAAATACACATCTGCCCAGAGGAGCATTTACTCTTACGATATTGGCGAGGGATACACACTGATGAATGTCCTGTACAAAAATGAGGAAGGGAAAACGGAAGCGATAGATACTTATCTTGGCATCGACCAGGATAGATTTGCATGCGTGGGGCATTCTGAGGGGCTGGCAAAACCGGGGGTTGTGTTCCGGTATTCTGAGTATACAAAATTCATTGATGCCCAAATGCCCCTGCTGATGGATATGTTTCTGGAAAAATTTACAGAAAAAAATGAATGAGCAGATAAATAAGCCGGCACTATAGGGAAACTATAGCGCCGGCAGTGGGTATGGAAGTCTCTATTCCCACTGCCAGGGCGTGTATGATTTCCGCGACTTCTTAGTCAGATTATCGCGGCGGTGGAGAGACGGGCTATGGCGGGTCCCTGAAAGGGGCGGCGGGCGCCAAACACGGATACGCTGGTGGCGCTGGGTTCTTCGGCGGCTTTTGTATACAGCACATACGCCCTGTTTGCCATGACTGACACTCAGGTGAGCGGTAAATCAGACAGTGGATACGGCTGTTCAGAAAAAAATGTTTGTCAAAAGGATGATGAGCAGGCTCCTGAAGAAGGGGCCTGTTTTTGTACCCGAAAAACTGGTTTGCCATATGGATAGCTTTGAGGTAATATAGTTACACTGTACATTTCACGGATTTCATTCCGGGAAATGGAATATGGAATGGGTAAACAGAACAGACAATATAAGGTGATTTTAATGAGATCCGATAATAAAGCAAAAAAACGTTCAACCCTTGGCCGTCTGATTACGGCGGCCATCTTTATCATGACACTGATCTTTGATTATCTGCTGATCAGCTGCCGCATGGTGCCTGAGGAATATCTGGTTCCTGTGGTGGTTCTTTTGCTGCTTTTGACGCTGATGATTGGGCTGTTGACCCGTCAGAGGAGGAAAAAGGCCCGTTTCGGCGTGGGTATCCTTTTGAGTCTGGCGGTGGGCGCGGTACTGATTTATGGAATTATGGCACTGGCCAGACTGACAGGCGTGTTGGATTCCATCACCGCGGCGAGGACAGAGGTGACGGATGTGGCTGTGTATGTGCTGGCGGAGGATGACGCGGAGACATTGGATGATCTGGCGGAGGATACCTTTGGAGTTCTGGCAAACCTGGACAGGACGGCGACCGACAGCACGATTGAGCAGCTGAACGAAGACCTGAATACGGAGATTGCGACGGCGGATTATTATGGCCTGACCTCGCTGATAGACGCGCTGTACGCCCGGGATTGCGGAGCGATTCTTCTGAATACAGCCTATCTTGATGTGCTGGAGGAGATGGAGGGCTATGAGGATATCGCGGACAGAATACGGGAAATAACGGTACTGAAAATCAAAGAAAAAGTGGTGAGCACGACAGACGGAGCCGTTTCCGAAACGGCATTTGTGGTCTATATCAGCGGAGTTGACAGCCGAAACGGATTGTCGGCGAAGAGCCGCAGCGATGTGAATATTCTGGCGGTGGTGAATACCGAGACCCATCAGGTTCTGCTGGTATCGACGCCGAGAGATTATTATGTGGAGCTTTCCATCTCGGATGGAGCGAAGGATAAGCTGACCCACGCCGGCATCTACGGGGTCAATGTGTCCATGGATACCCTGGCCATGCTTTATGATATTGATGTGGATTATTATTGCAGATTATGCTTTGAGGGCTTTGAGGAACTGGTGGATGCCTTGGACGGGGTAGAGGTTTATTCTGAATACGCTTTTCATTCCAGCTATGGCGACTTTGACTTTGTGGAGGGCTATAATTCCGTAAACGGGGAGCAGGCTCTGTGGTTTGCCAGGGAGCGCTACGCGTTCAGTTCAGGGGACCGACAACGGGGGAAAAATCAGATGGAGCTGATCAAGGCGATTATCAAAAAGGCCATATCCCCGGAGATCTTGGTGACCTACGGCTCCCTGCTGGACGCCATGGAGGATAATTTTGAGACCAGCGTTCCTTATGATCTGATCGCGTCTCTGGTCAGCGATCAGCTGCGCAACGCAAGCGAGTGGAGCATTATCAGTTACAGTGTGGACGGCACGGGCTCCTCGCAGATTCCCTGGTCCATGAGCGTCAGCGCTTATGTGATGATTCCGGATGAGGAAACCATTTCGGAGGCCAGAGAGCTGATGCGGGCGGTGTTGAATGGGGAAATCATTGAGCAGCCGAGAAAAACGGAAGATATCCCGGACCGCAAAGCTTCAAATGAAGCTTATCATAGCAGACCTGGAAGACCGGGGGATGTCATCCTCAAACAGGCCCAGGACCATTATAATGAGATCAAAAAGATTGCGGAAGATCTTTAAAAACCACAAAAAACGAATATATTTAACTGCCCCGGCTTAACCGCCGGGGTTTTTCTTCGCCTTTTTTCACTTCAGAAAACGAAAAAAAATTCTGTAATATTATAGGAAATGATACAATCATTTCTGACAAAATATTTTACGGAGGTGCCTGAAAATGGACGAGGAAAGAAAGGTAACACAGGAGGGGATTGATGAGTACATGGAGCATCTGAAAGAGGAGGAAAAAGCCCAGAACACCATGGACAAATACAACAGGGATCTGAAAAAGCTTCTGGATTGGCTGGTTGGGCGTCCTCTGACTAAAGTGCTGGCCGCGGAATGGAAGAATAGCCTACAGAAGGCAAATTACACCGCCACAAGTGTTAATTCCATGCTGTCTGCCGCCAACGGGTTCTTCAAATGGATGGGATGGGATGACCTGAAATTGGATCATCTCAAAATCCAGCGGAAAACATTCTGTGATGAAAACAGGGAACTGGGAAGGGATGATTACAATAAACTGGTTACAGCTGCCATGTTCCTGCAGAAGTTCCGGTTACTGCTCATCCTTGAGACAATCTGCGGGTTAGG
>JAJQBK010000001.1 GCA_021203305.1 Lachnospiraceae bacterium | reverse complement strand
AACCGCACATTTTAATTTTTCATACCCTTGTATCAATTTCTCGGTCTACATATCAACATATTCGTCAACCGCTTTTATCTCCGGATGCTTCTGAAGGAATGCCGTAACCAGTTCCCTCTGGTTTGTGATGCTGTTGCTTTCTTTTTTATCGCCATCCTCAATCGAAAGGCGATAATACTTTCCTGCCAGTGTGCCTATGCTCTGTTTTCTCCGTAAAATCATAAGAGCCACCGACCTCCTTTCCGTTGTCTCGCAACAAACCGGAAAAAAGCCGATGGCTCTTTTACTTTCAATATATACTCAGTTCCCATCCTGATATACTTTCACCGCCAGCAGCACGCCGCGGGCGCAGTACAAGCTGTCAACCAACGAAAGCATTTCATCATCAGGACTGTTCTCTTTTATTTACCCAAGTCATATTGTAGCAAGCTGTCGGAGCTTTTTCAAGCTGTCACGAGAAAAAAGTTTTTAAATTTTTCGGCTCACATCCTGCCCATCGCTGAGAGCAGGCATTCCCACAGTGTCTTTCCGTTCTCACGGTAAACTTCGTGAACCGTGATGCCGTCAATCACCAGCAGCGACCTGGAGCCGGTCTCGCCATCCGAAATTGTTTTCTCTTTTTTCTCCGGATGCATCTCATCCGGTTTTTTCATTTTCTCTTCCAAGGCATAATTCCCCCTTTCACTAACCTGTGTTTTGAGGGGCCTCTCGACAAGCCTTTTTTTCAAATTTCTCAAAAAAATTTTTTTGAGGGGCTTGTCCTATGGGGGTGGAAAACACAGATAAGTGAGGGGAGTATTCGTAAAAGCAAGATACGCCCTGTAATACAGAAACCACTGTCGCGGTTCCCGATTACGGGCGTACTTGATGGGAATTCCGATTTCCCATGCCCTCGGCTGACGCACAATCAGAGAATTGTGCTATTTGGCTCCCATTAAAATGGTCGCAGCGGCGCTGTGTTTCACAGCCCCGGTCACGGTTCCCGTGATTGCTGCCAGCGGCAAAATGAAAAGCGTTAAAGGAGAAAACAGATATGGCAAGACCAAAAAAAGAAAAGGACCTGACCCACCAGCACATCATCACTGTCCGCCTTACGGATGTGGAGTTGGAGTTGGTCAACAAAAAAGCAGAAGCCGCCGGCCTTTCCCGCTCCGAATACATCCGCAAATCTCTTCTCGGCGGGAAGGTCACCGTCTCCCACAAGATCACAGCGGAATTCCCGGAGCTCCGGGAAGAAATGAAGCGGATCAGCTGGCTGCTCAGCAATATCTCGAACAACATCAACCAGATCGCCAAATACTTTAACACGGGCGGTCTGCGTTCCCAGGCGGTCACTGCGGAACTGGAAAAAGCACTGGATGCGGTTCTTCAAATCCAGGTGGATGTTACACGGATGGTAGGTGAAGTACATGGCAATCTTAAAACACACTACAAGTAAAAACTCCAACTACAATGACGCGCTGTTTTATCTTCTGTTCGAGCATGACGGCTACACTATGAAACCCGTCCTCGACGAAAAAGGAAAGATGGTGCGCAGGCAAAGCTATTTACTCGACGGGATGAACTGCAATCCCTTCACTTATGCAGAGGAATGCAGAGAGTTGAATGAGCAGTACCATAAGAACCAGACCCCCGGCGAAATCAAAGCCCATCATTACATCATCAGCTTTGACCCGCACGATCAGGATGAGTGTGGGCTGACAGCAGAACGCGCACAGGCAATCGGGATGGAGTACGCACAGAAAAACTTTCCCGGCCACCAGGCGATCATCTGCACCCACACGGACGGTCACAACGGCAGCGGCAACATCCATGTTCATATCGTGATCAACAGCCTGCGCAAGCTGGATGTGCAGCCACAGGAATTTATGGAGCGGCCTTGTGACAGCCGCGCCGGATACAAGCATCACCAGACACGGAGCCTGCTGACCTATCTGCAGAAGTCGCTCATGGAAATCTGCAACAGGGAAGGTCTCCATCAGGTTGACCTGCTGACCCTTTCGGAGAATAAAATCACAGAACGGGAATATTGGGCACAGAAGCGAGGACAGGAGGCTCTTGATAAAACGAATGAGGAAGTCATTGCCTTCGGGCTTACCCCTGCGAAGACTCGCTTCCAGACGCAGAAGCAATTTCTTCGTGACGCGATTGCTGATGTCTCCCGCGCCGCAACCTCATTTAAAGAATTTCAGAAAGCTCTATGGGAAAAATATTCCATCCGAGTTACGGACAAAAATGTCCGTTACTCCTATCTCCATCCGGAGCGGAATAAAAATATGACAGAGCGCGTCCTGGGGACGGACTACGGAAAAGAACATCTGCTGAAGCTGTTTGAAGAAAATCTTCTCGCAATGCAAAGCCGTGCCACTGGCGAACCTCCCGAACATTTGGAAGTCCAGCAGAGGGCTGCGCAGAATGCCAGAACGGATTCTGGTGCTGAAACCATTTCCTCCACTATCTTCGGAGAACCTTTGCCAGACTATGCCGCTATCTTCTTTGTGAAGTCTGACCTCCGCCTCGTTGTTGATCTTCAGAACAATGTCAAAGCCCAGCAGAGCCGCGCCTATATGCAGAAGGTCAAGCTCTCCAACCTGAAACAGATGGCACAGACCGTTGCCTATGTTCAGGAACATGGTTATGATTCCAGGGATGATCTCCGTGCCTCATACGAAGAGATTGTCGGTAAACGCAATGAAGCGCGCAAAACTCTCCGGGCAACAGAGGATAAGCTGAAAGCAGTCAACGAAAAGATTCATTACACCGGGCAGTATCTCTCCAATAAAAAAACTTATGGTGGGATGCTGAAATCAAAGAACAAAAAGAAGTTTCGCCAGGAGCATTCTTCCGAGATTGCCCTTTACGAAGCCGCCTTAAAGTTTTTGAAAGAGCATTCCCCTGACGGTAAGATTCCTTCTATGAAATCTTTACAGCAAGAGAAGGAGAGCCTGACCATCCGCAGGAAAGCGCAGCAGGAAACCTACCAATACTTCAAGGATTACGCAAAAGAACTGAAAACTGTTTGCGCCAACGTGGATGCGATTCTTGATACGCCACAAGCGAAAGAGAGTGAGCGCACCAAACCACATGAGATTTCATAATGCCGAGTGTTCTTCATCAGCCACAATTTCATTGTTGCTATCCGCTGTTTTCAGCGGTATACTATCCACAGCAGCCAAAGACATAAAGGAGGACCCGAACCATGATGCAATCAATTTCTATCAAAAAATTTGCAGACATGACAGCCAAAGCCAACAAAGATGTAAACCGTGAGGAATTGATCCGCGCCCTGTAATCAACACTCGCAGCCAAGAAGAACGGTGCGAAATGCATCATCTGCGGCGCTCCGATCTGGGCGGCGGGCAGTGCTGTGACCGGAACAAATATGTGTTTTACTTGCACCACGGGCGAAGCTGACGACAGTGAGGATTATGAGGTTGAATGATATAGCCAAAATTTCAGAAAGCATTCAGGATGCAGCTCCTGTGAAAGGAAGATCGTACCCGACCCCCAAAAATTTCTTAACATAAAAAGAAGCCCGGACAGTCACTATCTTCACTGCTTATTTGCAGTGTGATAATGACCGTCCGGACTTCTTCGGTTTCTACGTGATTTCTATTCATCTTCTGTCTCTGGTGCAGACTTAAGTTTGTCATCAAGCATATCAAGCACTTGTGGTGGTAATGAATTGATACTGCATCTTTTATCAGCATACATTATCGTATCATATAGCCATTTCTCCCCAGGCTTTGAGAATATATATTGGACTTCAAATGCATCTGCCGCTTTGTCAAAGCTATCCTCGGCGCGAAGGCTCCTGGCTATGTAATATCTGCTTACTTTTTTTCCGCTCTTATCAATATCCTTGCTCAAGCATACCGTACACTCCAAGTCCGTCAATCCGAATTTATAAGTGAAAGTCACAGTCTGAGTATCTTCAAGGATAAAAATTTCTGAGTTAGTTACAGAAATCAACTTAGGAAGCTGCGATATTTTTTTAGCACACAAGTCATATGGATGTCTGCGGCTGAAATATATCTGATTTGCCCTCAGCTTGCCTGAAATTACATTTTTGAAGAACTGTTCTCCTGACATATTCGTATCAACGCCTGTCAGGTGCATAAAATCCTTGCGCCGAAATACAACCTCGATTGCTCTGCCTTCAAAAACATATAAAAAAGTTCGTCCCACCAGCTGAGCATCATATTTTAAAGCAACCTCTTTAATGGTCTCTATAATTTGTATCTTATCCTCTACTTTACTCATCCCGTATCCTTCTTCACCTCAAATACAGAAAAAGCGGGCGATACAATAACCGCCCGTAATACTCTTATAGTTGCGTGTTTTCTGCTGGCCGTCAGCCTCGGCATCCTGGCGAATGCCTATGAGCCACGGGAAATTTAAGTCCCCCGTGCGGACTACACCTATATCCCAGGTGCCAGGCTCGATACCCTGGCGAGTACCTATGAGCCGTGGGCTTTACCCTGCCCCACGCGCAGTACAGCTTTAACGTGCCGCCGCACGAGAAGCATCTCTGCTTCTGTAAATATTATATGCAATCCCACCGAAAAAATCAACCATTTCTGCGGAAAAAGATTTGTTAACTTTTTGAGAACATCACCACCGATGCGCACATCGTCATTGCAATGCAACCACTCTGTTTCACCAAAACGCCTTTCCCGAAATATTGTATCATGCTTGTCAAGTACACATACAATATTTCGATTCGTTCGTATATCACTTTGCTTTTTCACGCAATAAAAAAGAGAAGTCCCCGGCACCATGCCATGAGACTTCTCCCTCTTTCACTTACGGTTGCGCTGCGCTTCCTGATCCATCATCGCCTGCGGTGCTGCTTTGCCGCTCCGCAGGGCAATCGCCGCCTGCTTATCATGCAGCTTTTTTAAGACAGACTCGCGTTTACTCTTTTTCTGCTTCGGCTGTTTCTGGTTGTTTCTACTTCCATCCACAAAAGAATAATTCTGTTCCTCTGAGCTTTCCACGCTCCGGAGGTACTCACCATTTTCATAGAACTTCTGCCAGTTCTCCATCGGAGGACGCGCCGGTGGAGGCTGTTGTGCCACTACTGCCGGATGAAGGAATTCTCTGATCTGCCGAACTACGGCCTCATCAAATCGGCTGGCATCACTCACAACTACCTTTCCGGATTCATTTACGATGGTACAGGCAGCGGAGTTTTTCATCTGCTCATTCTGCATCAGGAAGAACTGCTGCCCATCCACTATGGTATCATCACAGGCAAGCCAGGTTCCCGGCTTCCCATCAATCTTAAATCCCATCGTTTCCATTGAGACCAGTGTGCCGGAGGAATTCAAACGGAGAAAACCGGCAAGAGCTACCAGCCTGTCCTTGTCCACATAATAAGCGGAAATAACTCCTGTCTGGTTCATCACAATCACATCACTGACGCTGAGGCTATGTCCTTTAGACGACTTCGGCATCTTCTTCTCAAGCCGTTCCCGGATTGTCTGAGCCGAATCTCCCGGTGCCATCTGCGACAGGCACACCTGCTCGTAGTTACTGACATCAACCCTCAAATGTTTCTCCTGCAGCTCCGCGTAAGGACGGAAACGCAGAGGCCGGAACTCTGCGCCCATCTTTACCTGGTAGACGGCAAACTGGTTGATATTCATTCGTCTTCCGGCTCCTGCTTATATGCTTCCAGATCAAGCTTGGCAAATTCCCTGTCCGGCATCCGCTTCATCTTCTCCACCGTACCAATCACGACCTCCTCTAATTCTGTGTCGCCCTTAATATATGGAAGAATCTCTTCTATCCCTGCGATTGTTCCAGTACGGTCGCCTGTTGTGAACATCGCGATCACAATAAGCTCATTTTCCTCAAAAGTAATCCTTGTCATAATGCCTGGTCTCCCTTCTTATGGTTCTGTGTTTTCTGTTTCGCTTTCTCCGGTTCCTTTGCTTTGAGTTTTGCCTGACGGTCTCGGAGCGCCTGCAGTACAGATTCTCTACGGCCTCCCGACGCGCCAACCGCTGTAACATCATCCGCTTTTTCCCTCTGTTCCGGTTTTTTATCTTCCTGCGTCGGCCTTTGCGGTTCAGATGGCGCTTCAACCGTTTCTTCTGCTTCTTTTGCCAGTCTTAACGGCTCTGACGGTATCTCAACTGACTCTGAAACATCCGGCTCTCTTGACTGCTCTGTCCTGTTTGGAGAGCGGTAGACCTCTTCCAATTCAGCAAGTGCCTTCTGCACTAACGGGCTTTCTTTAAAATGAGGAATCTCTTCCACCAGGTCGCGGTCAACAATCCCCACGGACATCAACTCATAGGACATTCCATCGTACATGCTTCCGTCTGTCAGGGTGAAACCGATTCCCTTTATGCCATTCATACGTTCGGCAGGAATCTGCTCATACAGAGCGATTGCTTCCTGCAGGCTCCCGATATTCTCATAGTATTCTCCCAGGACAGGGAACTCCATGCACTCCGCCACATAGAAACTGATCGTCGCGCTCTGCTCTTCCTTCCCACGCTTTTGTGGTACAGCATCTGTTAATGCCTGGGCTTCCTTTGCGCCCAGGTACTGTTCCGCAGCTGCAAGATATTCTTCCAGCGTTCCGGTTGTCTCCGTTGAGATTGGATTGATGTCTACCGGAATACCAGCGATTGAAAGCCCAGCTTCGTGGAGTGCATTGAAAAAATCGTCCTCACGGATATTTCCGGAATAGGAAATCACCACATCCAGATCAGAACCATCTGTATATAACCCCTCACGGCTCCGGCTTCCGTACACCCTTGCCCCGTGCAGCTGAACCTCATCATGCAGCCCCATTGCATCAATCTCCGCCTGTGCATAGCTCAGGACCGTTTCTTCCACATCAGCCATACTCTGCCCATGCAGAGAAACCGTTGGCTCCGTCCGGTCAGAGATGGGCGATATTGCATCTATCTGCTGTTCCTCTGGTGCAACTTTCCCGCTCTCACTATTTTCATGACTTACTTCCTGCTCCTGCGATGCATTTGTTGGCGCAGTTTCTTCGCTCTGTTCAGCACTCTGACCATCTATCTGACTATCTGAAAAGCTTTTCTCTTTCTCATCCATCATCTGATACAAGCGCTCTCTTTGTTCGTCAGAAAGGTTCAGATGTTCTGTCTCCATCATCCCATAGCTGACATCCCGCAGATCAGCCGCAGATTCAGCCTGTTCAATCTCTTTCTGCCAGCCAGCAAATGTCACCTCGCGGCTCACCACAGATTCAAGCCTTTCCAGTTCTTTTCGGCTCATACGATTCCAAATATCGTTATTCTTCGTATGGAGCGAATAACTCTCCCCATCGTCATGCTGGGACACCTCATAGGTTGGGACATCCGGCTCTCCCCGTACTTCGCAGGAAAAGACATATTCCGCAGTTCTCATGTGAGGGTAGTACTCCCTGCTAATTTCTTTGAAGTTCGTAATTTCGTCTGCTGTCAGTTCCTGATCCTTTTCGCGCGTCTGTACCTCTTCCCGGAACATCTTGACAAAGCCGTCCAGCACGGCGGGATGGCTCTCCACTGTCCAATCAATCCGTCGGTCATTTCCGAATGGGCTGATTTCTTCCCCTATCGGTACAGACATCGCCCACTCCCTGTTTGAAGGAGAGAAACGCCTGTCCCAATCTTTTATCTGAATTGTTGTTGCGAGGACATACGCAACACGCTCCTCTCCAAACTGTTCAAGCACCGGCTTTACCGCGCCTATGTTTAAGTGCATCCCGTCGAAGTTTTCAGAGACGGCTTTCTCGATTGCATTTTTGCAGGCAATATTTTCATTTCTGGATTGGCGATACTGTTCCAACTCTCCATGCTCACGCGCATAGGCTGGTGTCTGCATATAAACCGGCGTTACCGCATCCCGCACTGCCGTCTCAGGCTCCGCAGCACTTACCGCAGATCCTTCTGCCGTTTCTACCGCTTCCTTCTCTGGACTTTCTATCTCTTTCGGCTTCACGTTTTCCGGTTCTGAATTTTCCACAATTTTCTGCTCTATCGTTTCAGATACCCTCGGCTCTTCTATATCCGGCTCCGGTCTTTCATAGGTCACACCTTTTGCCGCGAAATATTCTGCCGCCGCTTCATGGAAACCTTCATCAAAACCGTTCCACAAATCCTCTGCCACAACCTCACCTTTCGCATTTACAGCGACCTTAGCCACATCGCTTCCAAACTCATTATGCTCCATCAGAAAGATTGTCTCTCCCATCAGTTCTATCTGACCGGAAGTATGCCAGGTTCCGTCATGACCATCCAGTTCTATGGAATCTGTAAACTCCGTCACTTCTCTCCACTGCTTTTCCCACAGCGTTCTTCTCTCCTGGACAAAATCCGGCAGCTCCGTGAAGCCTACGCTGTCCACATAGTAGGCTTTTACTTCGCCGTCACCAGCCATCACGGCCACATCACTGACGGAGAGAGAATGTCCTGTGAAATCATCCGGACGCGCTACATTGAACTTCTCGTATAACGTGTCCAAAGTCTCCTGCGGCTGCAAAACTCCTCCATAAACAAGCCCGTAATCGCTGCCATTTACTGTCATGTTGCGACGCTGTACGAAATCCATGTTCATAAAAAGATAGTCTCTGCCTCTTCCCTGACTGTCGATCTGGTAAATCGCATACTGCTCCTGAGTCCCTGAGAAAAGGAGTTCCTCATTCGCCCGGATAACGGCATTCTGCATCCTCTGCCCCATCTCGAAAGAGGAAAGCCCCGCTGTAATCTGTCGGTAATCCTGCACAGTTATCATTCCTTCAGACCCAAAATTCAGTTCTTCCCCCAGGCGCAAGAATCCCCGCTCCGGAATAGGAATCGGGTACGCAGTCAGCACGGTAGCTGCGTGGTTTACAACAACATGGTTTTCTATTGTGACCGGAACCGCAGGATCATCATCTGACCCCCGCAACTCATACCGATACAAGCCACTCGGAATAGCTTCATCTGCGACACGGCCAATATCAAGCAAAGCCGGCGTTCCAAAAAGTTCTACCGATGTATATAGTGCCTGTTCCTTCTGCAGATTCTGGACAGCCTCCGTGATTCCGTCTATCATGTCCGCGGCAGTGTGCCTGATCGTGTCCATGGAAGAACGAAGCTCCTTCATCTCCTTACTGCTGCTCCAGCTGGCGATATAGGGGAAGGAGTAATCCGATGTGTCGATGCCAAAGTGCTGGCATACCGTAAACGCAACGCTTTCGGCTTCACACTCTCTTGTCATCTGATCTTTCTGAATCCCCTGCGCCTGCATAACATCCCGGTCATGGAGAATTGCATGGGCCGTCTCATGGATTGCCGTTTTTAACGTCTGGCTCTCACTCATATCCCGCTGAATTACGATCTCTTTGGTACCATGATTGTAGTATCCTTTCGCACCGCGTGAAATATCATCAAAACGGATCGGCACGGGCGAAACCTGTTCAACCGCCCTCATGAAATGCTCAAAATTATCAACACCCGCAGTCAGCTCTTCCACGCCCAAGTCCGGGAGCGGTTCGCCAAATGTCTGGCTGATGTCAAACACTGTCGTAACACGGAAGCGTGGAATGACATGGACGACTTCTTCCATCTCCGGCTGTCCGTCTGGTCGGAGTACCAGTTCTCCGGTCTTTTCATCGACCTTTTCCTGTATTTCTTTTTCCCGGATAGGCGCTGGGGAGATGATCTGGATGCCCTTTTCCCCGCGCTTTACATGCCGGTTAAATTTTTTCTGCCATGCCTGGTAGCCCGCCACAAGTGTAGCGTCCGGTTTCTGCATGGCAATCAAGAGCGTATTATTAAAGCTGTAACTGTGAAACTGCGACATCGTTCTTAAATACTCTGCGTATCTTTCCGATGTAAACAGCTCCTGTACACCCTGTTCCAGCCGTTCTGTAATCTCTTTCATTTTTTCATCACGATTCGATGCCATAAGGCTTTACCTCCGTTTCCTTCACCCACCGCGTCTTATACTCGTGTGGATACTGATTGCTGTCTTTTGGTTTTCTGTCTCCATTCCATTCAAGCCCTCCTGCACGCCCCTCACAGCGATAACCGGCTGCTTTCAGCGATGTCCCCGGCTCACTCTCCAGAATGTAAGTAATGACCCTCTGGTACCCCATCGCCTTTGCCGCACGGTACGCTGCACCGTAAAGGATGCTGCAGGCGTTCTTCGTGCCGTCTGTACAGACACGGCTGACCTCCAGCGTATGCCCGTCGTCCATACGGCGGCTGACCGGCCTGCCACAGATTGCGACGCCGACCAGCTTTTCTCCATCAGATACACCGATGGAAAACTTATGCCCGACAGACGGCTTATGGTGCCTGTGATACTGCTGCACAAAAGCATTTGCTTCACGCAGCGAGATTGGTATTAACTCAAGCAATATAATCGCCCCCTTTCAAAAAAGCACCGCCGATGGGCAAAACAGAATCCTTTCCATCAGCGATGCTTTTTATTGTTGTTATATTTCCTGTCCGTGCGACCTCTTTTGTGCTGGCTGTGGTTTTGTCCTCCCAGCCTGATGAGACTGCTTCTCATGCAGACGCGCAAGGACGGAAGTTTTTTCTCCCGGTCGGTCTTCCATCCTGCTAGCGCCAGAACGGGATGAGCCACCACCTTCCATCAGCTGCGCGGCAGCAACGATACTTTTTGCTCTATTAGCAAATGTAGGCACTACCTGGGGTTTATCCGCAACGGCCTCTTCTGGCTGCCCGGATTGATCTTCCTCATCCAATCCAATCACGTCATTACTGACCTTGCTGTCCATATTAAGCATGGCATTCAGTTCAGCCAGCCGTGCCGACTTTTCCTCCAGTTCTGCCGCCTGTGGGAAAGGCTTCGCTACCTCTTCTTTTGCCGTTGCCAGCTGGCTTTGCAAAGTCTCCAGTTTTGTCTCCGCTTCCGGCAGCTTCTTTTCAATGCCGGCAAGAGCATTATTGATACGTTGGATATTGCCGAGCGCATCTTTGCCCACTTCAATCGTATAGCTGCACTGGCGTTTAATTGTCAGCATATACTTCTGATTGAAGGAATCAAAGCTTGCTGTCATGGCAAAGCCCTGGTACTCCCCGATCTGTCCGGACGTATTGACTGCTTTCAACCCGGCACAGGCCGCTATAATCGCAAGTCCTGCTTCCTTTCGGTCAGTATAGTTTTTGCCGCCAACCACCATCTGGAAATGGTCTTTGTCCTGTTCCAGAATCGGTTTTGCCGCCGCCAAATCTGATTTCAGCCCCGCAATCCGCTCTTTTGTAGCCGCAATCTCCATCGGATACCGCTTGGCAATATCGGATTCCAACCGATAGATCTGACTTGTATGGCTTGCCTTTAAAAGTTTCAGCTTGCTCACCTGGATATCCAAGTCCATCTTCTGCTTAATATACGGGTTGCCAGTTGCAAGGGCCTTAATCTCTGCATAAGAAAGAGCCGTATCATCTACATCCTCCGCAGAGCGCACAGGCGACTTTGAAGTCATGATCTGCGATATGAACTTCTGCTTATTCTCCAGAAGCTGCCACATGTACGCATCGAATGTCCCTTCGGTGACATACCGGAAGATTTTCACCTTGTTGTTCTGGTTGCCCTGACGGAGGATTCTTCCTTCCTGCTGTTCCAGGTCAGAAGGTTTCCACGGGCAATCCAAATGGTGCAGGGCAATGAGCCTGTCCTGAATGTTCGTGCCTGCGCCGAGTTTTGCGGTAGAGCCGAGCAGGATACGCACCTGACCGGAGCGAACCTTTGCAAATAATTCTGCTTTCTTCGTCTCCGTCGCCGCTTCATGAATAAAGGCGATTTCTTCCTTTGGAATACCTCTCTCCACCAGTTTTTCACGAACATCATCATAGACATTGAAGCTTCCGTCCGCTTTTGGTGTAGACAGGTCACAGAAAATTAACTGGGTCGAACGGTCTGCCGCCGTATCTTTCCAGATCGTAAAAGCGTTCTCCACACAGCAGTTCACCTTGCTGTTTGGGTCGTCCGGCAGCATATCGTTGATAAGCCGCTGATCCAGGGCGCACTTCCTGCCGTCGTTGGTGATTTTAAGCATGTTGTCAACTCTAGAATCCACGCTGCCGCCGCGTACCTTTTCCGCACGGTCTGCAAAACTGCTGACCATTTCTTTTTGAATTTCACTCGGCTTTAACGCCACATTGACATACTCCGCCTCCGGCACAGGGAGGTTCAGCATATCCGCTGTCTGTACATCCGCGCTCTCTTTAAACAGGGAGATTAATTCCGGAAGATTATAAAAACGGGCGAACCGCGTTTTTGCACGGTAGCCCGTTCCTTCTGGTGCAAGCTCTATGGCTGTCACCGTTTCCCCAAAGGATGCCGCCCAGGAATCGAAGTGTCCCAGACCCATCTTTTGCAGTGTGTCATATTGTAAATATCTCATAATAGTGTACAGCTCGACCATACTGTTCGAGACGGGTGTTCCCGTAGCAAATGTCACGCCCCGGCCACCCGTAATCTCATCAAGGTATTGGCACTTCATAAACATATCCGAACTTTTTTGCGCGTCCGTCTGTGAAATACCCGCTACATTCCTCATCTTGGTGTACAGGAAAAGATTCTTATAGTTATGTGATTCATCCACAAACAATCTGTCTACTCCAAGTTGTTCAAATGTGACAACATCATCTTTTCTTGACTGGTTATTCAGCCGCTCCAGCCTTGTTTCAAGCGTCTTTCTTGTCTTTTCCATCTGCTTGACGGTAAGACGGGAACCTTCTTCCCCTTTTGCATCCTCAATGGCATCTGTTATGTCGTCGATCTGTTTCTCAATCGCCGCGATCTGCCGTTCCCTCGATAAGGGAATCCGCTCAAACTGACTGTGGCCAATGATAATAGCATCATAATTGCCTGTTGCAATCCTTGAGCAGAACTTCTTCCGGTTGGCAGGCTCAAAATCTTTCTTCGTCGCCACAAGCACGTTGGCTCCCGGATAGAGCCGCAGGAAATCGCTTCCCCACTGCTCTGTTAAATGGTTTGGAACCACATACAGGCTTTTCTGAGAAAGCCCAAGCCGCTTGCTTTCCATACCCGCCGCGATCATTTGAAAGGTCTTGCCAGCCCCGACACAGTGTGCTAACAGGGTATTCCTGCCATAAAGAATATGGGCTACGGCATTTTTCTGGTGCTGCATCAGCGTGATTTCCGGTGTCATCCCAACAAATTGGATATGGAAGCCATCGTACTCACGCGGACGGATGCTGTTGAACAGGGTGTTATAGGTCTGGCATAAATCCTCACGCCGGTCAATATCCCTGAAAATCCATTCCTTAAACTCTGCCTTGATCAGCTCCTGTTTCTGTTGTGCAAGCATCGTCTCATTCTTATTGATGATCCGGTGTTCCCTGCCCTCTTCATCACGGACGGTATCATAAATCTTTGTGTCCCGCAGATTCAGCGCGTCCTCTAGCAGCCGGTAAGCGTTCGCCCGTGTCGTACCGTAGGTGGCAGTCACAAGCGGATTCCCGTAATCTCTGGTCTTTCCCGTGATTTCCCATGCACCGCTGACAGCGGCATAATGGACAGCAATCACATCCCCGGCCAGTCTCCACGGTGTATGAAAGGTCTCTTCCATGAACTGCTGAATGTACTCCGGTTTAATCCAGGTGGCACCGAGACGCACCTCGATTTCAGATGCCTCCAAATCCTTTGGCTGCACCCGATCCAGATAATCCGCATTGATCACATATTCCGGATGGTTCGCCGCGAACTCCCTTGCTACGGCGAGCTTTTCACGTACATTCCCGGACAGATATTCGTCAGAGGTTTCCCACTGCTCTGTCAGCGGGTTTTTGAAGATAACGCCGGCCAACTCCTCTGTGACCTCTTCCTCAGTCTTGCCTGATAGCTGCGCCATAAACGGCACATCTACTTTTGCTTTTTCCCCGATAGATACCGCCAGCGCTTCACTCGCCGTATCCACGCTCGTCACTGGAACAGGTCTGCGGATAGTCCGTTTGGTGAAAATATCGGCTTTCCGTTCCAGATTGCCATCCTCGTCTACCAGCTCCAGGGATGCCAGCAGGCAGTAGCTGCTGTCCTGTGAAAATGCCCTGCGGTTGGCGTTATTGCTGATTAGCCCGTACTGCGTCGTAAATGCGTCATACTGGCGGTTCAGCTTCTCCTGCATCGCGGACAACTCTAGATCACTACAATCCTCCATCTGCATGGAAAGCAACTTTTGTGTAGTATCCCGGATTTCAATCATCCCCAGGATTCGCTCCGTCGTTGCTTTTGGCAGCTCCATCAGATTCATCCTGGAGCTTTCCCGGTAATAAACATGACCGTCCACGTTGGCAAAGCTGAAATTCTTCACCGTCGGGTCTGCAGGGATAGATGTATCCACATCATCCAGTTCAGAATCGTTCAGTTCTGGCTCTGTGATTGTACCACGGATATGGGAAACTGCTTCTTTGAGTTGCTCCGAAAGCACAGCACCATCAATCGGTCTCACTGTCGTTTCCTGCTTGCCGTATTGGGTACTCTCCGTTGTGAACTCACCAAGCACCATCTCCGGATGCTCTGCGAAGTAGGAGTTGACTGTATAACCTTCCGGTGTCTTTCCAAGATGCACCCATTCCGGCTCTTCTAAAGCCGCACGGTCACGCTTCTGGAAAAACAGGATGTCCGCCACCACGCCCGTGTTAGCGTTCCTCAGAAAAGCATTGTTGGGGAGACGAATAGCACCTAACAGGTCAGCCCGGTTCGCCAGATAACGGCGCACGGACTCATTTTGCTTATCCATCGTCCCGGATGAAGTGACGACAGCCACCACACCGCCCGGACGTACCAAGTCAAGGCTCTTTGCAATAAAATAATCATGGATCAGGAAGTTGTGTCGGTCATATTTCGGGTCAACCAGCTTGTACTCCCCAAAGGGAACATTACCGATGGTACAGTCGAAAAAACTTTCCGGAAAGTCCATCGTTTCAAAGCCCTGCACAGCAATCTTATTTTTCTGATATAACTGCCCTGCAATCCTGCCGGAGATGCTGTCCAGCTCTACACCGTACATTTTCAGTCCATCCATGCTCTCCGGCACAAGCCCCATGAAATTTCCGACACCGCACGACGGCTCTAATACATTCCCAGAGCGCAGCCCCATGTTTTCAAGGGCAGAGTACATTGCCTTAATCACAGTCGGGGAAGTATAAAAAGCATTCAGCGTGGATGCGCGCGCCTCCCGGTATTCCTCCGGAGTCAACAGTTCTCTCACCTCAGCATATTCAGACGCCCAGGATTCATTTTGTGGGTCAAACGCCTGCGGGATACCGCCCCAGCCAACAAAACGGGAAAGTACTTCCTGCTCTTCGGCGGTTGCCAGTCGGTTCTCTGCCTCCAGTTCCTTTAAAAGCCGGATCGCGTCAATGTTCGCCCGAAACTTTGTTTTCGGTCCTCCTGCGCCCAAGTCATCGTCTGTGATATGGAAGTTAATCCGTTCCTGTTTAGGAGAAACCGGTGCTGTCCGTCCAGATGCTCCTGCATTTGTTCTTCCGGTTCCCGGCTCATTTGTTTCCTGTTCTGCAATATCATCGGTTTCCGGTTCCTGTCCAAGTTCCTCCGTGTTACTTTCAAAGAAATCCAGTGGCAGATGGTATTCCCTCCGCGCCGCGTTGATCTCTTCCGGTGTCATTACATGGCCGGACAGCGGAAGCATCGCACCATCATACGCAACTTTTTCTCCTGCAGCAATTCTTGCTTCTACATCTACAATCAGCTGCATCTGTGCAGGAGAAAACTCAGGGTTCAGTAAGGGTCTCAGGTTCAGCCCCTGTTCAGCAGCTGCATAAATCACATCCATCTGTTCCCCGGAGAAATCGTCATACTCGTACATGGAGCGTTGGATTGCAATAAATACCGTTTCTTCCGTAGCAAAGTCATACTGCGGCTCTTCCTCTTCATAAAGGGAGCGCACATAATCCGTCGGCTCATTCCTGAAAATCGGATACCGCGCCTCCTTCGCCATCGTCATATCCTGCAGACTGACCATTCCCCGGTTATAGTCCACGCAGCCAATGCGGAACTCCCTGCCGTCAATATGGATAGTGGCGTCAATGGGAAGATAATCCCTGCCACTCAGGTATTTCACTGTGACGTGTATACCGTCTTCCTGTTCACCGGATAGATAAACATTCTCTCCCTGGCTCCACAACTTTTTGGAATAGTAAACCCACTGACCGGACGGAAAACCACTCACCACGACGCTTTCTTCACCCTCTAAAGGCTTATCCAACAGCTTTGAGCCAAGGATGTCCGATACCATACGGGCATCGTCTCCGAAAAACTCATAGTGACCTTCTGTTTCAAATCCAACAAGCGTGTCAGGATAGCGTTCTTTAATTGAAAGATATTCCTCATAAGCCTTTTGGGACATAGGCTGCGGCTCATTTGTTCTAACAGGCTGCTCTGTCTCCTGTGTCTCAGCAGAAGGAAGTTCCATCTGCTGCACTTCAATTTCCTGCGCGTCAGAGCGGTGGGCAAGCACCGTCTGTCTTGCATCCTCAAGCGTATCAAAAGGCCCTGCTATTGCTGCGCCTATTCCTCCTTCTTCGTCATATCCATAATGGTTAAAGAAATTGCCGCTTGGATATTGCAAAATAGCGATGTCTTCTACATAGCCGTCCTGCATAGCGACTGTGGACTGAAAACGAGCGACAATCTCCGGATTTCCACTTTCCAGCACCTTAAACTCTGACTCCGCCTCGGTTACCGCTTCTTCGTCTTCATGAACGCCTGGTTCGGTCTGTGTTTCTGCCTCCTCCTGATTCTCAGGTTCGGTATCTACGTCAGGCTCCACGACTGTCTCCGGCTCTGTCTGCTCTTCCGATAACTCCGGTTCCTCATCTGTCTCCGACTGCATATCTCCCATCCCCAGATAATCAAACAGGCTCATCTGCCTTCCGGTAACAGGCGTATGCTCCACTTCCTGCTTCTTTTCCGGGAAAATGGTATAAGTGCCGTCCACATACTGATGAAGATCAGATAAAATCTGGGCGCGTTCCTCGTATCGGTCGAAGTCAAGCGGAAGCGCCGCCAGCACGCCATCCATCTCTGCCAGCAAACCTTCTGCCCGTTCCGGGTCTTCCAGAATCGCGGACAGCTCTTTCCTTGCGTCCTCTCCGAAGAAATCCTCATTAAAGGGGCGCTTAATATCTTCCGGCAGTCTTCCATAGAAAGCGATTACACTTCTTGCCATCTGAGCGCGCTCATATTCAGGCATCCGGGAATAATCTTCCGGTTTTAAAAACTGTTCCATCCGGATCAGGTGATTCACCCGCTGTGCTACCTTTGTCCAGGTTAAAAAAGTGCTTGCGTATGGCTCCCCATAAGAGCCGCGGGCAAGCGTCAGCCCCTTCGCAGAATAGTCAGCATGGGAATCGTCCGCACCTGATAAGGCATGGCTGCTTCCTCCTGTTCCATAGCGTTCCTTGATGAAATCCGTTTTCTCCGCATCCGTATGGTCTGCGATAAAATAGGCATAGGTACTGAGCCGCCCATTTTCAAAATCGCCGCCTCTGGAAAGAAATGCGTCAATTTCATCCTGTGTGATAAAATATCCATGCTCCTTCCAGGCAAAACCATCCCTTGCCTGGTACAGAACCACTTCTTTCGCAAACTGCTGAAACTGCGCCGCCATCTTGTCAGGCCGATACGTTTTAAACCGCATAAGCTCTGGTTCTTCCTCATAGGCAATAGCAAGCCCCTCCAGGCGCTCATTCAAATCTGAGAGAAATCCCGGCTGTTCTAAAAGCCCTGACAGGCGTTCCACCACATCCGGGAACCCGCCACGGAAAACGGATGTGTCCTCAAAGACCAACTCTGACACGCCCTCTGCAAGGTCACGCTCCATATATGCAAGCGCTTGTGCATGTTCTGTTACCGCGTTCTGCCGTGCCGCATCCAGGACAACCTGTGGGGCGTATTCCCCCTGCGCCAGCAACTGCTGAATCCTGCCAGTGACATCTTCCCATGAAAGAAAAGCCTTATCCAAAACCCGGTCATTCACCGTATGCCCGACCGCAATCTGCATCCCCAGCTCATCCCACCAGGCGGAATATTCCTGCCCGTCGATCTTTATTCCTCTGCCGCCGGTTCGGTACTCCTGTTTCACAAACTCCGTATATTCCTCCGGAGTCTTTTCTGACATAAAATTATATATCAGGCGCAGTTGTCCGCGGTTCCGGTTGCTGCCCTGCCGAAGTATCTCATCCACTACATCTGCAGGAATCGCTATTTCTCCAGCATACTGTGCAGCCTGTCGTTCCTCAATCGCCCGTTTCTGCTCATTCACAGTAGGCAGTTCGGGCAAAGATAAAGCAGAGGCGATTTCTTCCTCTGCTTCATTCAAATCCTGTTCAGTTATCTCTTCGATTAGCTGTACACCAATTCCGTCAAGATGGTCTCGTCCGCCATCGCCGTCAGGCTGTTCATATGCGCCGCCCATGCCAGCTGATCTTTCGCCTTGTCGGGTGCCGGGTATTTCTGAAGTAACTGCGGCATCAGGGTTTCCATCCTCTCCTGAGCCGCTTTCTCGATCTCCGCCAGGTGCCGGTTCAGTTTCCCGGTCAGTGTCATGCTCTGATACCAGTTCGGGTGATTCTCCCTCAGATAAGTCTTGCGAAGCATCCCATACTTGCCGATCACTGCCGGCTCTTCCTCCGTCACTGTCAGGTTCGGGAACAGATAGTCCCCCTTGCGATGATAAGTCAGTTCCATGCTCATTTCCTCCTTCAATTTGCGCGCTCTGCCTTTTATCTGTGATTTCGCGCTTTAAAGTGTTAAATTGTCTGTCTGCATTATACAAGCTGTCAACGGAGTTTTCAAGCTGTCTGGTCAAATTTTCTCGATAAATTTCTTTCAGCGTAGCTCCGATGTCCCTCAGCACTGGCTCACAGAGCATACTGGTCGCATTGCCCACAAATGCCAGTACCGAAAGTTTATTATATTCTGTGATTCCCGTGAAGTCCTCTTCCTCCAAATATTCCATCGGGTCAAGCCCGCAGCGTCGCGCCAGGGTATAAAAGATGCTGTTGGTCAGTATTTCCCGGTATTCCACCCGGATCGTATCTTCGTCCAGTCCCTCAAGGAAAGTTCCCTCAGTTTCATTCGAGATACCGTAGATTGCTTCCTCCAGATTTTCCTCCACCTGCACCCTTGCCACCGCAAGCAAGGCATCCATTATGGTCGCCACACTTTCCGGTTCCAGCCCATAAGCATCGGTCAAGTGGGCAAGCAGATCATCATGGCACTCCGATGTCAGCTGCCACAGGAACACATCCCTGGCTCCGCTCACCGGATGAGTATCGGAAATATCAAACACATACCGGAGCCTTTCCCTCGGTCCGGTATTGTCAAGAAGCGCGATGCCCTTCGCCCCGCGGTTCACCCATCGCCTCATTTTTTCATTCCACAGCTCCAGTTCCGCACACGCTGTCGCACCTGGCCTCTGCGCATGGATCAGCAGATTGTCCTGAAACGAATAGCGATAAAGCCTTGCTGCTGTGTCTAGGTATCCCATCCAGTCCCTTGGCGAACGGCTCACTTCCTGTGCGTGTTCCTCCGCCAGCCGCCGGATGTCATTGATTTTTGCCATAGAAGCCTCCTATTCTTGTATGGGGCGGCAGATTCTTCCGCCGCCCCGTCGCATGTCACCGGCTGTATTTTTTCTTTCCGGTACTTTTATGTTTTCCTCTGTTCCCGTCGTTTTTCGGGAAGGACAGACTAAACACTGTGCGTCCATCCTCCACTTTCATCAAAAGATCGGCTTCAAATGTGCTGTCCTTCTTTGCGGAATAAAAATCCTTCACATGGGTTTTCCCATTTTTCAGAAGGTCAGAAGCCATCTTTGCGTCAACGGTCTTTCTCATACTGGCAAGATAGCGATTCTCTTTCCACAGCGCAAAACGGCAGGATTTATCAGAACAGTAAAAATTTGTTCTGCTCTCATATACTGGCTTGCCACAGATGGGGCAATTACCGATACGGACACGCTCATCAAAGCGTCTGCGCTCTTCCTCCGGTATCTGGTCACAGCCGTTTAGCATCATGGTTAAAAGTCCCCTGATTCCCTGCATGAAGTCCTCCGGGGCTGTCTCTCCGCGCTCAATAGATAACAGGCGGTTCTCCCACTCTGCAGTCATGCTTGCAGATTTCAGATAATCCGGTAAAAGCGCGATCAACTCCATACCGTCCTTTGTAGGTACAATCTGCCTGCCCTTTCTCGTGGCATAGCCGGAGTGAACCAGCTTTTCTATGATGCTTGCTCTGGTTGCCGGGGTGCCAAGCCCTTTCTTCTCCGTATCTGCGTCAAACTCCTTATTTCCCGCCGTTTCCATAGAAGAAAGAAGCGTATCTTCGCTGTAAAGTTTCGGAGGGGAAGTGAAATGCTGCGACTTTTTGACTTCAACAGACGGTATCACATCGCCCTCGGAAAACTGCACAGTAAACACAGCATCCTCCGCAGTATCTTCCTTTTCCACAGTATTTGCTGCACGCTTTTTCAGAGAAATGCGAAGTACCGTCTCCACTGCTTTGAAGCCATCCTCCACTGTCTTTTTTCCTTTTGCCTTGAAAAGATGCCCTTCACACATGACTTCGATCTGTGTTTCTTCATAGACATATTCCGGGGAAACTGCCTGCGCCAGGCGAACCGCTACCAGAGAAAGAATATTCAACTGACACTCACTCAACTCACTTAAATCGCTCTTTGCCGCTTCTTTTGTAGGAAGCAGTGCATGGTGGTCAGAGACTTTCGCGTTATTGATGAGCCGCTTCACGTTGTCCCCAACCGAAACACCATTTATAATCGGTGTAATTTCAGTAAGGTCAAAAAGCAATTCTCTTACCGTATCCTCCATGTCATCGGTGATGTACTGGCTGTCCGTCCTCGGATAAGTCACCAGTTTCATCTCATAGAGTTCCTGCAGCGTATCCAGCGTCTCCTGCGCCGTGTATCCATAAAAGCGGTTGGCTTCCCTCTGCAGGGTAGTCAGGTCATAGAGCTTCGGCGGCGCGGTCTGCTTCCGCACTCTTTTTACTCTGGTGACTTCCGCGTTCTTCCCCTGGCAGAGATTTACAAGCTCATCGGCATCCGTTTCTGCCGGAATATCTTCTGATGTGACTGTGAGACCACCACCGGTCAAAGACACCTTGTAATACGGTGTCTTTACAAAACCATCAATTTTCTCCTGCCGATCTACCAAAAGCGCCAGCGTCGGTGTCTGCACACGCCCCACGACCAGACGCTTATAATACACAGTCGTATATGCCCTTGTCGCGTTCATACCGACCAGCCAGTCCGCCATCGCCCTGCACTCTGCGCTCTGGTACAGGTTTTCATACTCTCTGCCGTCCTTCAGATTCGCAAAACCGTCTAAAATCGCGCTGTCCTCCATAGAAGAAATCCAGAGGCGCTTGATCGGGACACGGCTCCCGGAGAGCTGATACACCCTTCTGAAAATGGATTCACCCTCCCGCCCGGCATCGCAGCCGTTTACGGCGCACGAAACATCGGGGCGATTTAAAAGCCCCGAAAGGACCTCAAACTGCTCCTTCTTCTGCGGAGCGACTGCCAACCGCCAATGTTCCGGAATGATCGGAAGATCAGCGTAATTCCACCTCCCATATTTTTCATCATAGGCATCCGGTTCCACATACTCAGCCAGATGGCCAAGGCACCAGCTTACAAGATAGCCGTTCCCTTCCATATAGCCGTCTTTGCGCGTATTTGCGCCGATCACTTTGGAAATGCTTTTTGCTACACTCGGTTTTTCTGCAATCACTAATATCATCTTGAACTCCTCCTTGAAAAGCGGGGACAGCCGCATTCTTTTCGGCTGTCCCTCTGATTAAAATAATTTCTGTTACTCTTCTCCATATCCATCATCGTAACTATTGTCGTCTCCACCGTCAGTCTCATCGTATCCGGCTTCATCCTCATTGATGGTTTCCAGGCCGTCACCGATCTCCATGTTCTCACTCTCGTAAGCGTCCGCTTCCTGCTTCGGCTTATATACCTTGAAATAGAAATACGCACCGCCGCCAGCCGCAGCCGCAAGAACCAGCACCATAAGGACTGCCGACATGCCGTTGGAAGACTCTTCATTTTCTGTTACTGAAGGAGTTTCTGTCTCCGTCACTTCTTCCGTACTTTGCGTCTGTTCCTCCAGGACTACGCTTCCCTGGGAAGTGGTTGTAGTATCCGTATTCTCCGTCTCTTCCAGAAAATCCTGCAAGTCATACTCATCAATCATGGAGAGCATGTACACATTTTCCGTAGAACTGGAGCGGTCGATCACAAGGAAATAGGTATTGCCGTTCTCCGTCGTAATGGTGAAAAACTCTTTGGTAGAGTCGTCGGTAATGTCGTCTAAAACCTCGCCGTTCCCGGATACGGAAAAAGAGCTGTCCGTCTCTGTCGCTTCGGTCTCCGTTTCCTCCACAAAGGTTTCTTCCAGAACCGTTTCATCCGTCTCTTCCACATACGCCAAAGCGGTCACAGGGTTTGCAAACGATACCAAACCAAGCGCCGCCACCAATGCTGCCAGCATCCTTTTAATTTTCGTCCCCATAGTTGTTATCCTCACTTTCTGGTGCCACATCCGGCACCTGTTCTTCCGGGGGCGTCTTCTTTCTCTCCGTCCCCTTGTCTGTTTTCTTTCTTGGCTCATTGCCACGCGCCGGCGCATCCTCCTGAAAGAACTTTACAGTCCCATTCTGAATGCCGTCCAGCATCGCCAGCAAATCCCAGCCTGTCACATTCATACTGCGGAAACTCCGGATAATCTCTTCATCCTCATCTACCTTCAAAGACGCCCGCGTTTTATCCAGATGATCCTGCAGCTCCGCCATCTTTTTCTCCGTCCGCTCAATGTCCTCCAACTGACGGGTAATTTTTTTGTTCATGTGTCACATCCTCCTTCAATTTTATGGTTGTATGGTCATCTTTTCCTTCCAGTCAGGGCAGTCTTGTCGCCCAAAAATAAGCAACAGATTCCTGCTCTTCTGGCTAAATCAGGAACAATCAAAGGCATCACATCCTCTCTGTTTTTCATTTTGCTTTGTGATATTTTGCATTTACTGCAGCCTGCCGAATGCGAGTAGATGAGATTGCCAGTACGACGTCTCAATGCTTGTGTACTGAATAGGCGATCCGCAATGTATCATCATGCCATTGCCAACGTATATCCCAACATGCGATGCACCCGATGTGTTATAGGTTCCCTGGAAAAAGATCAGATCGCCAGGTTGTGCGTCCTCCGGTGAAACATACGAGCAATAAGCCCGAAGTCCGTCTGCCGTTGTCCTGCCCACATTCCAGCCGTTCCCACAGTTATTGATCACCCAGCAGACAAAACCGCTGCAGTCAAAGCTGGTGGATGGGGAACTGCCGCCCCACACATAGGGATAGCCGAGGTATTTTTCCGCTTCTGCAATCATCCGCGCAAACTTCTCATCCGTCAGTGCTTCTGCAGAAACCTCATAGCCAAAGCCGCTGCTTCCTGTGTAGGTTGATAAGGTTGATGTATCAAATAAATAGCTTCGGTTCCCATAAGTGGAGTTGTACAGCGTGTAAAGGCTTGCTTCATCCGAAGTCATGTTGCTGCGCACTGTTGTGTCAAGGCCATGATTCACCAGTATAATATTCAGGATTTTGTACTCATACTCGACTTCCACCTCATATTCGTATTCTTCCTCTGTCGTCTCGCCGGTTTCCGGGTCAGTAGTGGTCGTTGTCCCTGTCCGGGTCTCCGTCCGCGTTCGAATCTCAATCTTTTCCTCTACCGTCAGGCTGTACTGTTGTGCAAACAATGTCTGCAGCTCAGAAGAAACTTGTGAATAGGTAAACTCCCCATAAAGCACCGTGAGATAGGAGATTAGCTGATACGGATTGTGGGAGATTTCATCAATCTGGTAGTTGTATTCGTCGTAACCCGAATGGGTCGATTCCATGTTGTTGATCTGTGCATCCAGTGCCGTCTCCAATGCGGAATAAGCGTTCTCCACAGCATAAATATCATCATCCGTGCTGGCATAAGTTGTAGAGACAAAAGAATTCTGTACTCCCTCGAACACCGCCGCACAGCTTGACAACCCTGCAGCGACCATAACCATAAGCAGCATAAGCACTCCCAGGCCGACCAAAAGCCCCTTACTGTTCCGGGCAATGGCTTTTGCCTTTTCCCTGAACTTCACTGTCACGGTTGTGGTTGCCTTTGCCGCTTCACTGGCAGTGGTCTTGCCCTGTTTCGCTGCAGTATAAGCTTCCTTATACTGTTTCTTCTGCCAGAAATGCTTCACGGCACGTTTCTTCTCCGCCGCTTCCCTGACCGCTTCCTTTCCTGCAGCATTCGTCGTTTTTTCCGCTTCCTCTTCTACAGAGAATTTCAGCCGCCCTGCTTTTTTCACAGCTTCCGCTTCCTGCTTCACCTGGCGTTGCGACTTGCTGCCTGTTTTATGCATAGTTGCTTTTCCCGAAACCTTGCGGACACTGGTCTCAGTCAGAATCTCTGCCTGATGTACGCCTTCGATGGCACTGTTATCCTGCTCGGCTTCATGAAGTTTGGTATGGGCATATCCTGCCGCGACTGCCGCCGCACCAGCGACGGCCTTCCTGCCAATGCCCATTCCTGCCCCGCGAACCATGCTGTCCGACTCATCATCAAACGAAAGCCGCCCCGCTTTTTCTGCTGTTCCCTCGGTCTGTCCAGACAGCTTTGCTGCAGACTTTGCTTTACGCTGTTCCTGGTTTAACCGCTCCCTTTTGGACTTACGGGTGATCTCCTCACGGAAATCTGATAAGTCCTTCTCTTCGGGAATCATATTCTCCGAAAGCCTTGATGGAGCTTGTGAACTGCCGCTATCTGATAAAGAGACCGAATCCTGCTGTGCTTCCTGCGGCTGTCCGTTCCTCTGGTTCTTTCTGCCTGGACGGATTTGATTTTCAACCTCGCTCCTATCATCCAGCGGACTGTCCCTTAATTCCTGTCGTGTGCTTCCTGTACGAAAAGCAGCATCTCTTGCCGGTTTTTCGGATTCCCGCGCCTCTGCTGTTTGAGAATCCGTCCCGGCTGCGTCCATGGCTGCATCAATCCCATCAACCGCCTGACTGACAGATGCATTTCTTTGGTAATCCTGCACCTGTTTTTTAGAACGGTTGTGCCGTGTCTCCAAGGCAGTCCGCACCGCAGCGCCCCCGGCAGAGCGTTCCCGCACTCCTGCCATTCGTGCAGATTGTGAAGAAAGCTTTTTCTCGCCGTCTGAATAATCTGTCTGCACAGTCGCATCGCTGTCGTCTGTCTCAACCGTTTCAACTCTATAAAGCTTATGGTTTAAAGAAATATCCTGCGGCTCCGTCACTGTCTTTGTCATTTCCTGGCGTCCAAGTTCTAAGGAAGACTTTTCCATCTCTCCCTGCTGCTGGGGCAAAAAATCAGACTGAAAATCTGTCACTTTCTCCGCAGTTTCCTCCGGCATCTTTCTTGTCTGCCGTTTTCGTCCGCTGTGCTTCTGCTCTTCTGGCTCCGTAATCCCTTCCTCTGCTTCAGGAAATACTTCCGCGCGATACCCTTCCACAGAATGAGCCGCCCTTTCGGACGGCTCTCCTATGGTAAATAATTCAGACTGCTTAGCTTCCTCAGCCGCTGTCTCACTGGCACGATGAAGTGTCCGCTGTTTTCTTTTGGAACCGGGACTCACATCCGTGTCATACGGATTTTTATTAAGCCCATACTGCACGGTTGCTCCATCATCCCTGATCCGCTCCGGGGCAACATTTCTTGTCCGTGTGCTGACGAGCTGGCGTTCGCCGCTATGGAGATTTTCCTCTGTCAGCCCCTCACGGCTCATTTTCTGAACCTTTTTGTCGCTGGCTTCAAATTTCCGCCCTGCCATCGTCCTCACCTCTTTTCTGCGGAATCAGGCTTCATTCCTCTGTCATAGAGTAACGCTGCCATGCTTCCAGGACGGAATCTGCCTCCTCCATCAGCGCTCTGCCGCTTTGGAGTGCGCGCTTCCTGCTCATGCGGTTATCAGCCAGATAGCAGAGTGTGGCATACAGAGCGGATTCAAGCTGAAACAAATAAACCATATCATCCAGCATCTTCCCGAAAACTTCCTCACCGTCACCGGAAAAATCCATTTCCATAAAGAAATCATTTTCTTCCGGGCAGGCCGTTTTGTCACTAGCCTCGGCATCCTTTTTGAGTTTTCCTGCCTTTCCCGCGCTGTTTAAACCTTTCTCCATATGCTCAGCAGCAGGCTGTTCATCCAACTCCATTAAGATGCGCAGGATGTCGTCCATTGCCTCAGCCGGCAGATCTGCCACGCATACGGCAGGGAACCTTCCGACGTATCCCATACCGTTTCCCATCTTTCTGTTCATGTTGTTATTCATAGTCAACCTCCGTTTTTTTATTGTTCTGATCGTTTCGCTATTACTACAATCCTCCCATTCGTCTGCGAATACTCACAGGTCGAAAGGGTCAGAAGCTTATCTCCGAAAGCAGCGCTTTTCCCCGTATCATACAGGGTGCGCAACATTACTTCTTCGATAAACTCGTCAAATTCATCTTCTGTCTCAGCACCGGTAAAAAAGTAGTAAGCAAAATCATTCCCCGTATAGACCGGCGTTAAAAAGACAGCGATGATCTCATAAATCTCCGTACCATGTAGGGTGTCAAAGACGATCTCTGGGTGTTCCAGATAAAAATCCTGCTCTTTGTAATCCTCCAGTGTCGCAAACATCGCGCCGCTTTTCATATGGTGTCCGTAGACAATCAGATTGTCACTGGTTTCCGGGTCGCACAGTTCTGAAAGAAAAATGCTGCCGTTCGCGGAATAATTTCCGTAGAAATCTCGCTTCAGGTAGTAGTTTTCTTCCTCCGGATGGTACATCACCGGATAATCAATCGCAGTTCCTTCAATGGAGATCCAGCCGATACAATCAGGGTTTTCTTCATGGAGTGCTAAAAGCCCCGGCGTGACAGCCGCGCCGCTTTCATCGGCTTTCACTGCCTCCACGAAAACCTCGCCGCTTTCACCGTCCTCCCCAGCTTTCGTATCTAACCCTGCATCGGAATCATCTCCGATATAAATGGCTGTCAGCGTCTGCTTCAAATCATCCGTCTTCTTCCATTCCGCAAACATCCCCATCAGGGAGTAAATGCTGATGGCAAGCAGCACAATCGAAACGATAAAAATCAGTCCTGCCAGCCACCGTTCCGCTTTTTTCATGGATGCTTTTACGCCTCCTGTTCCTGCCGCGCCGCCACATCTTCTGGGCGCGTGGACATAATTGAATAGAGTTTCAGTGACTTATCAAAGTGGTCTTTGAACGGGATAATGGTATTCCCATAAAAGAGAAGCCCTTCCCCCGCGCCGCTGTTGGTCACATAAGAAAGCTGATATGGGCTGATATTCAACTGCTTCGCCAGAATCTGCCGGTCGCCCGCCGCCTGGTTTAACATCAGGATAAAATCGCTGTTCTCCAGGATGTTCTCAATCTCCCGGCTTGCCAGGAGGTCTTTGATGTTCTGTGTGATGCCGGTGGGGATACCGCCCCATTTACGGAACCGCTTCCAAATCTCCACGGAGTACGCGGCGGTCTGTTCCTCCTTCAAAAGGAGGTGAAACTCGTCGATGTAGTACCGGGTGGATTTATGCTCGGAACGGTTGACCGTCACACGGTTCCACACCTGATCCTGAATTATGAGCATCCCCAGTTTTTTCAACTGCTTGCCCAGCTCCTTGATGTCATAGCAGACAATCCGGTTATCCAGTTCCACGTTGGTCTGGTGGTTAAACACTTTTAAGGAGCCGTTGACATAAATCTCGAGCGCCGTTGCAATGCGTTGCGCCTGTGACTCCTTCTGTTTACGCAGGCAATCATACAGATCACCCAGAACCGGCATATTCTCCGGAATCGGATTTTCAAAATACTTCTGGTACACTAACGGAAGGCACCGGTCGATCACCGACTTTTCCTCCGCTTCAATGCCGTTTCTCGAACCCATAATCAGCTCACACAAAGACAGAATAAAATCCGACTTCACGCCAAGCGGATTGTCGTCGTCCGAATAGTTCATGTTGATGTCCATCGGATTGATATAATCGCGGCTCGTTGCCGAAATATGGATTACCTGACCGCCAAGCTCATGGACAAGCGGGTAATATTCACCCTCCGGGTCTCCAATAATGATGTCGTCCTGCGTCACAAAGAACGCATTGGTGATCTCCCTCTTTGCCGCGAACGATTTGCCGGAGCCGGGTGTTCCGAGGATTAAGCCGTTCGGGTTTTTCAGCTTCTTGCGGTCTACCATAATCATGTTGTTGGACAGGGCATTCAGGCCATAGTACAAAGACTCTCCCGGCATAAATAGCTCCTGTGTCGTAAACGGCACGAAGATTGCCGTGGAGGTAGTGGTCAGCGCCCGTCTGATCGGGATATGGTTGATACCAAGCGGCAGGCTGCTCATCAATCCTTCCTCCTGCATATAGTCCAGGCGTCTCAACGCACAGTTGTATTTCTGTGCGATTCCTGCCACCTGGAACACTGCATCGTCCAGCTCCTGCTTCGTCTTCCCGGTATTTAAGAATGTTACCGTCACCAGGAACATCCTCTCGTTCCGACTCTGCAGATCATCGAGTAGCTTTTTCGCCTCACCGCCGTAGGTACTAAGGTCGGACGGAATTATATCCATATCATATCCGGAACGAACCGCCTTTTTCTGCTCCTCAATCTTCATCCGGTTGATGTCTGTCACCTTGCTCTTCACAAGCTTGATCGCCTTCATCTGGTCGAGGGACTGGATATGGAGATTAACAATCAGGTTCTTATCAATGTCCAAAAATTCCGCCAGCATCTTATCCGTCAGTTCCGGAGCCAGTATCTGCAGATAGGACGCCGCGCCATAGGTATCGCCCATCATAAACTCCCTGCCGGATTTGAACAGGAAGCTTGTCGGCGCGATGAAGTTCTTTGTACCCATGCCGGTCTTTAAAATCTGGTCATAGGTGAATGTAAATGGCACCATGGTCTCCGGGTTAAAGGTTTCAAAGAGGATCTGCAGCCGCTCCACGCCGTTTAACGGGTACGCAATCACGCCGAGTACCTTGAAGTTGTTCAGGATGTCCGCTTCAATCCGCTCCAGCTTCGGCCTTGCCTTCTGCAGGCTCTCCGCTTCGATGGAAAATGTGATATACTTGGACTTGAGCAGCCCGTTATTGCCCTTAGCCAGCTGGTTCTGCAGCATCTGTGCGTACTCCATACGCACATCATCATAATCATCATCCTGCGGCTCAATCCGGATTACATTTTCATACTCCCTCATGTTGCTCTTATGATTGATGAAAGAGAGCTGGAACCGGATGGTGCTGTCGAAATAATTGAGGAAATCGCACCAGTTCTCAAAGATGGCGTTTTTATCCTCATTCTGCGCCAGCTGATAGTTGATGTCATAAAAGCGGATAGTCTTGGAATAGGTGTGTTCCGCCACCCGGCAGATGCCGTCCCTGCCCATCTCCTTATAAGCGATAGACTCCTGCACAGTCAGACGTTTTTTCCTTGCCGCTTTATCTTCCTTGTTCCCACCTTTCTTTGCCGGCTTCTTCCCATTTTTCCCAGAGCCGGAACTGTTTGGCGCGCCGCTGTTTTTTATCGCAGTGCCTCCGCCTTTTTTCTGGGCGGAACTGTTTTTTACTTTCCCGCGGTTGCTCTTTTTCGCTGCATTATTTTTCTGTTTGCTTTTCTGTTTCTTTTTGCCGGATGGTTTTTCCTCCGGACTTTTCTTCCAAAAGCGCCGTCTCTTCTTTTCCGAAGATGGTGCAATCACCGGCTCTACGACTGCGGATTCATACAGATTTTCTGTCTCATACCGCCGGACTGCGGGTTTCTGGAACCGCACCCGTACAATATTCTGCAGAATCTGCTCCAGGTGCATCCCGTCCTTCTCATACATGGCGAAAAGGAACTCCGGCAACATAATTAATACCATCCCGGTAGCCGCGCCGCTTGTGCCGATATACTTCCTCGTCAGGAAATAAAACGGGATTCCCAATGCCGCACCGACCACGATGCAGATTATCTGCCGCAATGTCAGGTTAAACGCGACTTTGTTTTTCACCTTCGTCAGGTCTTTCGGAATCGTCACATATGCCATTTGCTTACCTTTGGCAACAGGAACCTAACCGGCAGGGGAAACACCGTCCCTGTCCCCATTCCTTTCATTCTATTTCCCCATACTCAATGCGAGTTAAAGATTGACTTGCTGAGTGTCCCGGTCCTCATCAGGCTGAAGCACAGGAGGACGGTATACGCCGCCACACCGAACAGTGATGAATGGATGTCGCTTGTCAGGGAGATTGAAGCGACCAGAGCCGCATAAATTCCGACGCAAACCATCATCAGAAACGCCTGGAATGCCAGGGCAAACAAGCCCCTGAAATAATTCGTCCCCATCTGTCCCCATTCCCGGTTGGACATGGTTGCGAAGGGGATCGGTGCAACCGAAGTGTACAGGTAAATCTCAATCATACGACCGTACAGGATCACGGTAATCAGCACGGACATGATCTTCATACAGAAGCTGACCAGAAATGTCTCCAGTGCAAGGACGAGCAGCTCCCCGATTTCCATAGACTCCATCGTAGTGTCAATCGTGGCAATCATGGAACTGATGTCAATAGATGTAGAGCCGCTGATCACACCTGCGGCACTGTTGACCACACTCTGGCCAACATCAAAGACCGCCATCGTGATTGTCCAGGTATTGCTAACGATATAAACGGCTACCCACATCTTGAAGAAGTACTTGAAGAACATCCAGGTATCTATCTCATGCATGTTGTTCCGCTCTGTCAGCATGGAGATCAGCTCATAGCACAGGACCATCGTGATGATGATCCCAGCTATGGGTACAATCACCGAATTTGATAGATTCTGTACCATGCTGTAAATGCTGCCGTTCCATCCCTGCGGGGTCATCCCAACCTGTGTTGCGATTTCGCCGGTCTTTTCATTGACATCGGTAAACATCGTCTCCAGGTTGGAATCCACCATGCCTGTAAGGAGATCACGTATCCACTCTTCGATTGCTTCAAAAATCTTATCGAACATGGATTCTCCCCTTTCTTAAAAGATCAGAACAGCGTTGAAAGCACCGGAATCAGCTGAGTACCGATCAGGATTACACCGCCGCCCGCCATGAGCTGCTTCATGCCTTGGCTTTTCGCGCCGGGGTTGTCATTGCCGTAACCTTCCATCAGGTTGATAACGCCCCATACACCGAGGCCCGCCCCGATTGCAATGACCAGGGTCTGCAAAATGCTAATTGCGCTCGTAAAAAATGCCATGCGGTTAATTGAAACTAACTTTTTAAAATCTGGGGTTTTGTCGGTTTTTCCTCCGAGTTTACAAAACAATCGGCCAGAAAATGCGATCTTTCGCATCCCCCAAGTTAGCTTCGTCTCCTTTCGATTATTTTTGTTGTTTACCTGACCGATTTTTTTGTTCAGGCAGCATTGATAAAGAAGATCAGACAAAAAGGGCAAAAAAAGCCGCCAAGAATCTTCCTGACGGCTCAAATCAATCCTTATATTCTGTTTTTATCGCTGTATCACTGTTCTGCCTGTCCCACCAGGGCGCAGCCCGGATGGGCGGAAGATGATGCTCCCTACTGGCTGTCACTGTTCCCATCGTCCTCATTACTCTCCTTTTCACTATCCGCGTCTTCCTCAGCTTCCTCATCCGCACAGTTATCATCAGCGACGGAGTCAGCCGGAGCCGCATTTTTCTGCTCATGCTCCCGTAAAAACCAGATATTCAGGTTCTGGAATGCTGCCAGCTCCCTGTCCAGATTGATACAGGATGGCTTATCCCAGATTTTTTCATAGTGCTTCGGAAGCAGCCCGCCCTTTTGAAGCGCATTTTCAATCTGTTCCTCAGCTATATCTCCCAGATGCCGAATCCTTTGAATTCCTTCCTCGTACTGTGACAAAACCACCAGCTCCCGGATTTGACTGACTTCATAATGCTGCAGTGCGTGGGTGACACGGACAGGAAGGTTCAGGTTTTCAACATTCCGAAAGTAAAGCCCTGACCTGCGCATGTCTTCTATCCAGCGAAGGTATCTCTGCTCCTGCCACTCAAGACACAGCTCCAAATGCTTCTTTCTGGCTTCATATCCTTCTGCCACATAGAAAAGCAGCTCCCGGTCATTCAATTTCATAATGGAGCGAATAATAATTCCATAGGCGTGGTTTTCTCGTAAACCGTACTTTTCCGCAATCTTTTTCTTGCTCATACAGTCTACATACCTGTCCCGGATCAGCATCGCCTCCCGTTCGGTAAGGACATTCTCAAACAGGAAATTAATCCCTTTCCTCTGGTCTGCCGTCAGCCTGCTGTAGTCAAGCCCCGGATTCAGGCCGCAGACCTCATTCAGGCGCAATGTCTCCAATAAAGATTCCGGATAATGTTTTGGTTTCAGCATTTTTCTTCCTTTCCGCTGCTCATTCCGCAGCCATGTCTTCTTCTGTGACTTCCACTTCGTAGGAGTCAAATTCCTCATCGACGCCCATCTGCAGATAATGGTTGATGTATTTCTCCACATCAAACGCATTCTTATCGTCGTAATCTGCCAGTTCCTTATACCGCTTGTGCCGCGTGATGTCGTACTTATCAGAAAGGAACGGCCTCACGCCCCTCACCTGGAGGATGCACTTGTTTCCGTCCATGACGGAAAGTTCATCACGGCTCATCAGCTCTTTCCCGGTCTTCTGATAGTTCAAGCCGTAGGAACGGCTCTGCCCACGGGTATCAGAGGTGTTGAACAGATCAATCGTTTCTTTTCCCAGCGTCTCCGAGATTTCTTTTAACGTGCTGCTCTCCTTACCTCCAAGGAAAAGCATGGTATCACAGTTGCCCGTGATGGTCTCGGCAGCATCCTTATAGATCGTCTTTAACTGGCTCTGTGACTGCAAAATAATAGAAGCCGAGATTTCACGGCTTCGGATGGTTGCGATCAGCTTATCAAATTTTGGTATGGTGCCGATGTTGGCAAACTCATCGAGCAGGAGCCGTACATGATACGGGAGCCTGCCGCCATGCTCATCATCCGCCTTGTCACAGAGCAGATTGAAAAGCTGGCTGTACATGATTGCTACGACAAAGTTGAAGGTGTCGTCGGTATCGCTGATAATGACGAACATCGCCGTCCGGCGCTCTCCTAGCATATCCAATTCCATCTCATCATAGGCCATCAGGTCTCTAAGCTCCTTAATATCAAACGGGGCCAGCCTTGCGCCATAAGAGATCAGGATGGATTTTGCCGTTTTGCCTGCCGCCAATTTGTACTTCTTGTACTGGCGGACAGCGAAGTGTTCCGGGTTCTCCGCTTCCAGTTCCTCAAACAACTCATCTACCGCGTTTTTGAACTCTTCATCGTCTTCCCTGGCTTCACTTGCGTTGATAAACTCTAAGAGGGTGGAAAAGTTCTGCTCTTCCTCTGGAGCCTCGTACCAGATGTACCCAATCAGGGCGCAGTATAAAAGGCGCTCTGCTTTCACCCAGAAATCTTCCCCTGATTTTTCGCCGTCGCCTTTCGTGTTGGCGATGATCGTATTGACCAGTTTTAAGATGTCCTTCTCACTCCGGATGTAGTGGAAAGGGTTATAGTGCATCGATTTCCGGAAGTTGATCGTGTTCAGCACCTTTATGACATATCCTGCTTTGTCCAGCATTTTTCCGCACTCGATAATGATTGTGCCTTTCGGGTCAGTGACCACGTAGGAGATTTTTTCTCCCATCTGCATCAGGTTCGGCTTCACAAAAAACCGTGTTTTTCCGCTTCCACTGCCGCCGATCACGATTACATTCTTATTTCTGGCATACTTCGGCTGTTTCGGGCGGCTGCTCATAGTCAGACGCTCCGTCTGCGTCAGGATGATGTTGTTCTCAAATACCGGATCAATAAATGGTTCTATATCCTTTGGCGTCCCCCACCGGGCGGAGCCGTATTCGGAACCTGGCCGGTACTTTTTCGCATTCTTCCGCCTGTAAGCGATAAACGCATAAAAGAGAACCGCTCCCGTAATGCCCACACCCAAGTCAAAAGGGTATAGGCTCGGCAACGGATTTTTAAATGCCAGGTTGAAATTCTGGAACAGCACCCACAGCCGCGTAATCAGCGAATCCCCGGTGCAGTGGCGGTACAGCCACGCCTCTTTCTCTACCAAGTAAAAAACAATCACATAGGGAATCGTCTTCGGCAGGAGCTTTTTCACATCCAGACTCTGCAGTTTCTCCTTAACCGCTGTCTTTGCTTTCTTTATCCAGCCGTTTCCTCCGCTCTCATTGGACGGCACCTTTTTCTTCACCGTTTTGCGGGGCGTGCTGGACTTTTTTACACCCGCACTCATAACGACTGCCCCCTGTCCTTCGATTTTTCCTTCTCTCGTTCACGGTGCTGCGCCGCCCGGTCTTTCGCGAGCTGGAGCTTTTTCCGGATGGACATCTTCGGCTTTTTCTGCTTCTGTGCTGAAATCCCGGCATATTCCTTGAATGCCGCCGTCATGACATCCACATCCTTCGCGTGGAAGAATACCATGTACCGGGGCGGCTCCGTAGCGCTGTCCTTTTTCAGGCTGTAGTCGATACTGTATTTCCGTGCCACCCGCTCAAAGGACTTGATGTTGTTATCCGTAATCTCAATGTTGGACAGCTGGCTTCCATCCTTCATCATCTTTTTCAGGCTCTGCTTTCCGCGGTTTGTCGTCTGCCCGGACGCCTTCTGCGCCTGTGATTTCTGCTTTTTCTTCTCCATTTCCGAAACCAGCTTTTTTAACGCCGCTTTCAGGATGTTCCCGGAGATCTTCCCGCCCTTAATACAAAGGGAAATCGTCTTTTCATTCACTTCCTCCTGCAACTGTCTCACCTTCTTTCTCCATGAGTGGAAGTATTCCTTCTGCCTTTAGCTGCTCATACAGGAACAGCCGTCCTTTCTGCGTCCATTCCGTCTGCATTTTCGTCTCCGTTGTCCCGTTGCTGAGCGGAATCAGGATCGTCCGGCTGGATGTGTAACCCTTGTTCTGATATTTCGCGTACAGAACCCACTGCGTCCCTGCCCGGAACTGGATGCCCATATCGTTCAGTTTCCGGTTGAATGACACCGCGCTCATCCCGTAATCCTTTGCGATCTGTGTGGTAAGAACCAGCGACTTTGACTGCAGGACATAATCCATATACCGGGCTTTCGGCTGCAACTGACTGATCTCTTTTTCCCGGTCTTCCAACTGTGCGGCCAGGGTACTGTTTTGCTGCTTTAACTGCTCCACCGTCCGGTTCGCCATCTGCAGTGCCCGCGCCATCACCAGCTCCGGTGTATTCCAGGCTTCCTCAACCTGAATAAAATACTGCCGGAACTTCCGTCCGATTTCAGAGCGTTGAATCATACACAGCTCTTTCGCCATAGAGATTGACAACTCATGTTCCATCACGCTCTGCGGACCGCCTCCTAAGTTACGGACATTTTTGTCCGTAACTAAATAGTCCCTGCCAGCCGTAAAGCCATACTCACACATCCTCGGAAACCATTTGTGATAAGGAGTCTCAATTCCAAGCGCTGCATGAAGCTCCCGCCCGCTCACCCTGGGCTGTTCGCCCTCATAGTTAATCTGAATCAGTCCATTCACGTTATTTCTTCCTCCTGTTCTATCCGCCGCCACCATACATATCGTGGTTGACCAGTGCGGTGTAGTAGCTGCTGATTGTCATTGGCGCGTTATATAATGCCGCAAGCAGATACTGCTTGATGTTCCGGATTCTTGTTGTGTTTTCCCTCATGCAGGAAAGCACGTATTTGATATGCTCCCCGTTTAATTTCATCAGCTGGCTTTTCACCACCTGGGCCGGCTTTTCGTCCCCCGCAATCCGGATAACAGGCCGCTTAGAGCATATGGTCTCAACCAGCAAATCCAGAATCTCATACAGCTGCTCCCGGTCATACGGGCAGTCACAAAGAAGCGCATCAAACGAAAGCTGTTCCAAAAAATAGTCCCGGTAGTACGTGTACTCATCGCTTCCATCCATCCGAGTCTCGTAATCGCCAGAGGAATAGATAGATTCAGTATCGCTATAATCAGTCTTATTTTTCTCAGTCTTATTCGTGTTTGATTTTCGTGATTCTGGAATCATGGTTTTCATGACCCTAGAATCATGATTTTCATGATTCTGAAATCCTGATTTTCGGAGTACCGCGTCGAACTTCTTCACATAAATCATCGCCGGTTTCCCCTGCCCCGGATTTTTCCTTTCAATCAGACCCTTTGTCTCCAGCTCTACAAGGAGCTTTGTGGCTTTCTGATTTGCACATCTTAAATCTTTCTGGATATTTTTCAGTGTGTAATAAATAAATGCCCTGCCTTCTTCATCGAACCATTCGTTCCTGACCGACAGCTGCATCCTGTCAAGCATCAGACCATAAAGAACCTTCGCTGCAATCGACAAATCATCGAAACACTGCTCTGTAAAAAGCGCCTTTGGCATCCGAAAGAACGTGTACTGGTCGGCCTCATCCCCGTAAAAATACGGCAGATCGAGCCGCTCCACGCCGCTCATCATTCCACCTTCATCTCCCGCATGATTTTCTTTAAGCAGTAACCGATGCAGGGAGCATCCCTTCCATATGGACAGCCCTCACAGCTCTCCTTGGGGTCTTCCACCTCTTCCTCACTTTCCAGATAAAAACAGGTCTCTAATCCGCATCCCTTCCTCCCACCCAGCCAGAAATAGCAGTAGGTGCAGTCCTTCGGTTTATCTTCCGCATATTTCACTTTTCTTTCACCCATCGCCCGCCGCCTCCTGTTCCTTCTCCCTTATCACTGCTTCCATATGCCGGTCAGCCAGCGCGCCAGACCGGACACAGCAGTACATCATCACCGCCGCCAGCAACAGCGTAGCGGCAATCAAACATTTTCCAACCATCCGTACCACATCCTTTCTCTATTTTTTCATTCAGACATATCTGCCTTTCAATTTCTGATACCAGACCAGGCAGGCGCGGCATAAAAGCGTATTTTCACGCCCGCCTGGATACATACAGTCGAGCCGCAGCAGTCAGAGTTAAAAACTTCCCCGTGCGCCCCGCTACAACAAAAATAAAAAGGGCGCCTGCAAACTTGTACGGTGTCTGCAGACGCCCATGAGCATCTTATGGCATTTCGCCATCTATCTTATTCTTTTCTCCGCCTGTTCTGGAAAAAGACTGCCAGACACAGAACAATGCCAAGGAGACTAAGCCCGGCCAGGGCAATCCAAAGTGTTACATTGCTCTCATCCCCGGTCTTCGGTGTCTCGCCAGGCACGACCGTCGGAGTCTCTTCTTCCTCCTCCGGCGTATGGCTGTTTACCACAACAAAGCTGTCATCGCCTTCGGTGATGGTAGCCGTGTAACCACTGATTGCATCCTCTGACAGGGTGTAGATAATCTCCGTCCCGTTTGCATAGACCGGAAGCCCGGTAAAGGTATAACTCTGGTCAGCCGCATCTTTTAAGATTGTCCCATAATACACGGAGCCGTCCGAGCCGGTCAGGGTCAGCTTCACATCTGCACGAAGCCCGTCCTTGTCGTCTTCATCCTCCCAGACTTTGATCACCGTGATGTCTTTCGTCTCCGGCGTATGGCTGTTTGAGATAGTGAAAACATAGCCGCTTTCCGACTTTTCAACCACCGCTTCATAGCCATCCACTGCCTCCTCCTCGACGGTATAAGCGATCTCCTCGCCTTCATTCCAGTAAACCGGGAGGTCGTAAAATACGCAGACCCATCCGTTATCCTCTGTCAGCACTGCCTCATAGGTACTTCCATCTGTGCCGGTCAGCGTCACTGTGATGCTCTCCGGACGGATTCCGTCCTGGTTGCCTGCATCATCCCATTCCTTAACAATGACCACATCAGTCACCGCCGGGATATGGTTGTTGGTTACGATAAAACTGTAGCCATCTTCTCCGACAACTACCTCATCGATATAGCCATCCACAGGCGTCTCCAGCAGGGAGTAGGTAATCAGCACACCCTCATTCCAATACACAGGAAGATTGGCAAAGGTATACGCCCAGCCGTTTTCCTCTGTGAGTACAGCAGTATACTGCATTCCGTCAGAACCGGTCAGGACTACACCAATGCTATCTGGGCGAACGCCGTCCTGGTTCTCCGCATCATCCCATGCCTTCTCAACATAGATGTTCGTCACCGCGATCTCATGCGTGTTCGTCAGGGTAAAGGAATACCCGTCATCACTGGCTTCCATTGCGGTTTCATAATCTTCCACAGCGTCTTCTCCTACCGTATAGGTAATCAGAGTACCGTGGTTGTAATACACCGGAAGGTCGCTAAAGACATACGTCCAGTTGTTATCCGCTGTCAGGTCTGCCTCATAGGTGTTCCCATCTGTGCCGGTAAGCACCACATGAATATTTTCCGGTCTCACACCGTCACGGTTTTCATCATCCTCCCAGACCTTCTCCACGGTAACTGCCGTTGTCTCCGGTTCATGAGTGTTGGTCAGGATAAAGCCTGAGCCATCCTCATTTAAAGCAATCTCAGTCTCATAGCCGTCCACAATCACTTCTGTCAACGTATATTCCACGGCCTCGCCCTCATTCCAATAAACATAAACATCCTCGAAAAGGTACGTCCAGTCATTTTCAGAAGTAAGCTCTGCCGTATACGCTGTCCCGTTGCTTCCGTTCAAAGTCACGGTAATGCTCTCCAGGCGGATGCCGTCCTGATCGTCGTTATCGTTCCAGACCTTTGTCACCGGGATAGATACCATTTCCGGCTCATGCATGTTGGTAATGGTAAACAGATACCCGGACTCATCCACCGTATAAGTGGTTTCATAGCCCTCCACGACAATCTCTTTCACCGTATAGGTAATCAATGTGCCGTGGTCATAGTAGACAGGAAGTCCGCTGAACAGATAAGAATATCCATTCACCGCAGTCAATTCCGCTTCATAGGTGCTGCCATCCGAGCCGCTCAGTATCACAGCAATGCTCTCCGGACGGATACCGTCCTGATTATCTGCATCATCCCACACCTTGCTCACGACCACATCCGTCACAGCCGGGATATGGTTATTCGTCACGGTAAAACTGTAACCATCCTCGCCGGCAATAACCTCATCAGTATAGCCGTCCACTTCCTTCTCCTGCAGGGAGTAGGTAATCAGTGCGCCCTCGTTCCAGTACACTGGAAGGTCAGTGAAGGTGTATTTCCAGTCACTTTCCGCAGTCAACACCATTTCGCGCACCGTGCCGTCCGAACCGGTCAGCACCACTGTAATATCCTCTGCGCGCACACCGTCCTGGTCGTCATTGTCGTCCCAGATTTTCTCCACCGGGATGTCTACGGTCTCGATCTCATGGGTATTGGTAATGACAAATTCATGCTCTTCATTGGCATCCGCCACTGAACGAACATAACCGCTCACCGGGCTTTCCACCACAGAATAGGTGATTGCCTGCCCCTCATTCCAGTAGACCGGAAGATCAGTAAAGGTGTACTGCCAGTTATCGTCGTCGGCAATCTTCGCTACACGCTCCGAGCCGTCCGAGCCGATCAGCTTCACCTCAATGCTCTCCGGGCGGACACCATCGCGGTTCTCATCATCATCCCAGACCTTCACAACAGCATACTCCGTTGTTTCCGGCGTGTGGGTGTTGGTAATAACGATGCTGTAGCCGCTCTCCCAGTCTCCGTCCATTGCAGAGTAGGAAACTGTATAGCCATCGACTGCATCCTCTGTCACAGAATAGGAAACCACTTTCCCGGACGAGTAAACCGGAAGCGCTGCAAAACGGTATGTCCAGCTTTCCGAACCGGAACGGATGGTTGCGCTTCTCGTGACTATTGTGACCTTTTCCCCGGCATCATTGGTGATGGTGCCAACGAGATTTAATGTCACATCACTGCGCAGTCCGTCCTGATCATCATTGTCCTTCCATGCCTTCGTTACCGTTACGATCGTGGTATCCGTCTCATTTTCGACTGTCAGGCTTCCTTCCAGTGTCTCGCCATCTACGGTGACATAGCTTGTCCAGCTGCCATCCGTCGATCTGCTCTTTACTTCCACCGTCCAGGTCTCATCCGTCTTCTGATAACCGTCCGGTGCCTTATACTCGGACAGCTCATAAGTGCCAAGCGGCAGGCCGCTGACAGCTACCGTGCCGTCTTCACCGGTTGTCAGATAGCAGCTCGTATTTACCTTGCTTCTTACTCCGGTATAACTGCCGTCCTCAAAGATCAGGTATTTGTCGTCTGCGTCCTTCATCACAAAAACAGCATCCGAAAGCGTCACATCCGTGTCCGCTTCTACTTTCCGGATTGTCAGACCGGAGGTAAAGGTCAAAAGGCCGATGTCGTTATTATTGCTTTCGTAGAGATACGCATACATTTCAGACAGCTCCGGCAGGACAATGCCGCTGATGAAAGCATTCTCCAAGCTCGAACCATCCTCAGATACGGTTGCTGCAGCATCCGAATCCACAGCACCATCTTCCCCGGCATCCTGGGCGGTCAGTCCATAGCCATCCAGCCCGGTAAAGACAACATAATACGTTCCCGCTTCCAGATCGCTGAAAGCATAGGAGCCGTCCTTTCCGGTCAGCACTGCATCCACTTCATTTCCCAGCACATCATACGCCGTATACAGTTTCACGCCATTTACGGTCAATACAGCCTTTTTATCCGATGCATAACCGGATACCGATGTGCGGTACAGAGCAGCTGTGATACCGCTCAACAGCGTTTCAGAATCATCCCTCACACCATCGCTATCTGCATCCAGCCAAGCAACGCCGCTGACCGTCCGCTCCACAACCTGGGCGCTGACATTATTGCTTTCCACTACTGCCACCTGGCGTTCTGCGTACTGATAGAAAGAATTTGCATAAATATCGCCCGGCTCCTGGATAAGACCATTTCCATCTGCCAGAAGATTTCCGGAAGAATCCTTCACCGCAAGGGTTACTGTGATCGTCAGGTACTCCTGCGAGTTGACCGTTCCCACATCAAACAGAAGGCCGGTCACATCTTCCAGAGACAGATCGCTCCATGTCATGACTGTGCCGTTCACAGAAGCACTACCAAGCTGTTTCCAGTTCAGGCTGTCTGTGCCATTGAAAACAGACTCAACGCCATCAATATTTCTTGCCGCTTCGTTTACGGTATAGCTGATGCTCAGAGATTCCGCAACCGCTTCCAATGTATCCTCCGCTTTGCTGAAATCAACCGTGATACTCTCAACCACATACGAACCGGAAAAATCACTTCCCCGTCCGTCTCCCACATAAGGCAGGATGTCATAAAGCATAACGCCGGATACATCTTCCTCTGCACTGTTTCCATAACGAAGGATGTAAGTGACTGCATCACCTTCCTCCAGAAGGCTCTGTTCCACTGCTTTTGCCACGGAAGAGGTCGCCAGTTTGATCACGCTGATCGTTGTCTCTGAGTAATTCCCATGGGACGATTTGATCGTGCGGCCATCCTTATCGGAGGTGATCGTCGCAGCAATCGTCAGTGTGTCATTGTTCTTCACATCGTCAGCGGTTCCTGCGTCACCGATGATACAGGATAACGTGATGTCTTCCATCGACGCACCGATACTCTGGCCTTCCAGGAACCATGTAACCGTACTCGTTCCGTCTTCATTTTCTTCCACCGATACCGGCGTCAGGCTTGCACTGTTCATCACATAGGTCAGCCCATCCGGAAGTTCGGCAGTCACTGTCACATCTGTCGTATCCCCGGAGCTTTCCACTTCGCTGTTTGCAGATACAACGGATACAGACGGGTGGATCACGTAAGTCACTGTCCGTTCCCCTGCATCCAAGTCATAAACCGACTTGGCAGTTGTTCCGCTGGCTGTTGCCGTTTCATCCGCTACCTGAATGGTCACGCCGGTCTTGCAGCCGATGATCAGACACGAATTTCCGTAAACATAACCACCACTGTGTCCGGATACAATGTTTCCGTTCTGGTAGACAGATTTCCCATAATCCGTATAAAGACGATAGGTCGGCTCCGCATATCCATCTGCATAAGTACCGGATTCCCAGCCACTCTGCCCCAGGCCATACGCTCCGCTGCCATAGGAAACTTCCGTCCAGGACATCACCGCCGGATCGTCCTGCCATGCACGGACATCGTTGGTGGTCTGGTACACCGTCCCAATCTCGGCGCTGTCCTTCACATCCACATATATCTGGAAATTCAATGCTACCGCATCACTGGCACCCTGATAAATCTGGCTGTCACGCACTTCATACAAGGCGCCGACACAAATATAGCCTGCGGCGTTCAGTTCATCAATCGTTTCAAAATAGATCAGCTCCTCTTCGCGTGTGCTGTTCATCTCCGCTTCGTCCGTCCAGCCCGTCCCGTCCGGCTTCGCGGCAAACAACACAGTTACCGAGCCAATCACAGTCTGAGAATTGGACTTTGACATAGATACGTAGGTTGTCGTCCCGGCAGGGATTTCAAACGCCATATCATCGAATTTCTGCAGGATATTCACGCTTGTCAGGTATCCGTCCCCGTTGTAATCCAGGGTAGAATTGATACGGAGACGCTGACCCTGGTAAGCATAAGAATCACCGGCAGACCATACGGAGGCAATCTGCCCGCCGCCGCTGGTATAGAAAAAGTTTCGTTTGGAAATGCTGCCCTTTGGATAAAGGGTCACATTCATGCTGCTTTTATTATCCGAGCTGTTCTGGTCTGTTGTCGTTTCCTGCCCGGAAATCGAAACCGCACTCATGTTTTCGGCCTCTACATAAAAATAAAGGTTTGATGTAGTGTCTACGCTCCGCGCAAACTGGACAACGAACTGCACATAGCCTGCAGAAAAACATCCCACATTCGCACCATAGACAATCGTACCCGTTGCATTTCCACAGTTATTTGTCGGGAAATCCAGATCTTCCAGGTCAAAGGAATAGCCGGAAACCGTCACATGGTAAACATTGTCTTCTTCTGTATCCTGCGTAATCGACCAGGAACCGCCATTATAACAGCCGTATTCTGTACCGCCAGTACTCCACGGTGCAGCCCAGGAGCCATAAGCAGTAGAATTCTTTCCGCCTGCTATCATCTGCCGGCCAAGATAGCCAGTCACGGATGCGCTTACGCTCTCATTTTCCCTGTAATTCCACAGAATCGGCGTATAATCGTCTGTATCCGTCACATCTTCGCCGTTTAATATCTCACTCACCGTCAGGTCAAATGAAAAATCACCGGACGGAAGCTCAATCCCCTTCAATCCTTTGTCAGAGGAAGTGTTGTAAAGCTGGATAGTGATCGCATAGCCTTCCAGCCTGCCATAGGCAGAACCTTCCGTATCTGAAGAGCTGACCGTACCGCTTTCTGTATCAAAATAGCCAAGATAATTGCAGTTGCTGTTCTTTGTCAGTTTAACATTATAGCGGGGCGCAGCAGATACCGTCACCTGATCCGCAACGATGGACTGGTAGAGGCTTTCTTCATTGCCCTCCATCCACACGGTAAAGCTCGGCTGGATGGTATCCCCGTTCTTCGCTGCTTTCACATAGACGCCGACACTCAGCGTCCCTGTCCCGGGAATTGCGTTGCTGTCCCCGTTTAAGGAGAGATACCGCTTTCCGGTCAGAACCTGCTGAACCACCGTCTGGCTACTGTCCCAACTCTCCGAAGCTGTGCCATCCGAATAGATGTAGGTGATTACCTTATCTACGCACCAGTTCAATGTGTCCTCGTTAAACTCGGCCACTGAAGGGTCACAGTCCAGCACAAACTCCACCATCATATACGCTTCATCCACCGTAGCAGACGCATCCATCAGCGCCGTGGTGTATTCCAGTGTGTAGTTCAGATAGTCAAAGGTACGGACGATACGGTTCCCGGAGCCGGAATCATTTCCTGCTTCATCATCATCGTCAAACGGTGCCGTCCCATCCACAAGGCTCTTAACTGCCAGACCGGAGACATAGCTCATGTTGACATTCAGGCCGCTGTCTGTATCTTCCAGGGAAGTCAGTGCGATACCGTTGTCAGCGGCGGTCTCAGTTTCCGATTCCGTTTCTGTTTCGGTCTCCGATTCCAATTCCGTTTCGGTTACCGCCGTTTCAGCATCCACGCCATCTTCCGATGTAGTTTCGGTTGCCGCTTCTGTAACAGAGATTTGGATATCTTCATCCACGGTAACAAGCCCAGCATCCGTTTCTTCCTCCACTGCAGCCGTCTCTGTATCCGTTTCCACATCATCGGAAGCCTGCTCAGATTCAGCGGCCTCTTCTGTGGAAGCCTCCACAGTCATTTCAAGAGCAGTAGTCTCTTCACTCTCTGTTTCAGAAGCCTCCGCCGCTGGGTCAGGATCAGCATCCTCGTCACCGCCGGAATCATCCTCACCGGACTGCCCATCATCCGAAACAGCCACAGCACCATCTGTTGCCGGTTCTTCCACTCTGATATTCCTGCTTACCTGATAGGAAGGATTGCCGCTGTAAGGTTCCACGTAATAGACCGCCTTATAGGTATCGGCATGGCCGGACGAATAGGTCTGTCCGCTGTCACTCTTCGCTTCGTGAAGCGTGACCTTCACTTTTCCGGAGTCATATTCAATGCCTTCAAAATCATTTTCCGCATCAAAATCGCTTCCATACTCCACCATAATGTCGATTGCTGTCACAATCTCATCTGCCGCGAGCTGATCCTTCACCTCATCCAGTTCCGGATACACCGCCTCATACGCGGCAGGCTCTGCCGTTTCCGCTGCATACGCCGTCAGAGGCGACGCAACAGCCGACAAAACGCTCACTACCGAAAGGATTCCGGAGAGTGCGCGCCTGAAATTCATTCTCTTCTTCATAAAGTACCTCGCTTTCTAAAATCAGTAGATTTACTGCGATACCCGCAGCGAGTCGTAATAGCTTGGTCTCACGGGGAGACCGTTTCAGTCTGCAATGGAACCACATCCCTTCTATATAGATTTGTGCCATGAAAGCTCCCGCGGCTGTGTTCCGGAAGCGGTTCTTCACCGTTTTCACCCTCCCATCCGCACAGAGAAACAACAGCACATTCATAAGGCGGAACCGCTTCAATATCCGGCTCCGCCTCATGGTATCTACTGTTGTTTCGTAGGTATTTTTATTTACTTTTTTGCCTGTGTTCCCCTCAGACCCGTTCCTGTCCCGTTTCTTCCGCAACGTATTCGCTGGCAAGACGCGCGGGGATGCGCATTCAATACCAGGTATCCATCTGAGCAGGCTATTCAATTTTCAAGGTACAGGAAGCGGATGTTTTTTTACCCCTTCACTTACCTGTGAAAACAAGCCCGTCAGGACAAGCTATCGAAAAAATATTTTTTGAGAGAATTTCTGGAGCAATACTGCAGCCTTTTCAGGCGAACAATCCCTGAGATTCATCCCCGTACCGTTTCCGCATCTGGCGCATGGCTTTTCCCATCATGTCGCGGACTGCCTGGCGACTGACTCCCAGATCATCCGCGATCCGTATATAGGGCTTCTCATTCAGGACATTCTCTATCACCACATGGCGCTGCTTCACAGTCAGGAAATCCAGGCTTCGAAGGGCCATTTCCTCACTTTCCCTTGCAAAGAGGATGTCCTCTGCAGAGCCGACCGGGTCTAAAATCTCCTGCCAGTCCTCCGCTTCCGCGCTGTAAGAAACGGTATGGGAATAATATCTGCGGTCAGAATTATTGCTTAAATGGTCTTCCCCTTCGAGAACAAGGCGCAGATACCAGTCTGCATTCTCAAAGCTTTCATCCATCACCGTCCCTTCCGAACCGGCACAGGTGCTTTCATAGGAATAATCCGCGCATTCCGGGAATGGGAAAACCGTCACGCCTTCCTCATTCCGGTACAGCACATAGCCGTTTTCATATACAGTGACCGTTGCTCCTGCCGCCGTACAGCTGACCAGGATTTTCTCCCCTGACTGCATCAGTCCCCTCCATCTCGGCGTCTCCCTGCCTTTCTTCGGCATTACAGTCATTTTCTTTCTCAACTCTCTCAATGTCAGCATCCCTGACCTTCCTTTCTGCCTTACGGCACGGGTCAGCCAGTTGTGCTATGGGAATCCGCTGAAACAAAAAAGGCAGCAGGAAAAGGCCGCAGACCAACCCGTTTTTTTAACGGGAGCCTGTGACTCCTCCTGCTGCCTTTGCAGCCGTTCCTACTTATCTAACAGATACGGGAACCACATTTTTCATTTATCCGGGGATAGCCCGCCATCCGGACATATCGCTTGTCACAATTTCAAGCAGATTGCCCGGCTCCGTCAGCCCCAGGTGCCTTACCGGAATACCTCTGCTCCTTGCCAGAGAGACTTCCTTCGCCATTTCCTCCGTCAGAATATCGCCAATCAGCCACATTTCATCCGCCTGCATCAACCACTCCTGCGCCAGCATCCGGTAATCTACCTGTTCCATCTCATCCAGGCTGGAAAGAAATCGGCAAAAATACAGCTGCGGCGAAAGCGGCATATAGCCAAGCTTCGCAAGCATCCGGCAGGCCATCCGTGCGGTTTTTACATCTGCCTCCCATGTGCGCTTCATCTCCCCATCCATCTGCTTCTCCAGGCGGTATGGCGAGCATACATACACCGTTGTGAACATTCTTTTATTCTCCATAAGAACCTCTCCTTTATATTTGATGTTCCAACGGCGCTTGCCTTTGGACACGCCTATCATACTCAATCACGCCCCGGGTAAAAAGTGCATGGCATGAACCCCAAAATGGCCTGTCTATGCGTTCAGAAACTCCATTTTTCCCTGTCCTTAACGCATTTTCCGCACTTTCAATGCATATAACCTTTCATACAAGGCTGTTTTTCGCCTTTCTGAGGGGTTCACGCCATGAACCCCTGTGGCAAAAATTTTTCATTTTTTTCAACAAAATCCGGTGTCGTAGTGTATAATACAGAGCAGAATAGCCGGCAGAAAAATGACACAGCACCGTCCGTGTCCAGGCATTGCCCTGTTTCCGGTGATTTATATAGAAATGAAGAAATGAGGAATCCCAACGATGGCATCCAACAAAGGACGCATCCTTTTCCTGCTTCAATATCTGCAGGAAAATACAGATGAATATCACGCCGTCAGCTCTACGGAGCTTGTAGAACTCTATGCAGCAAACGGCTTTAACGGAAACCGGAAGACGGTCAGAGACGATATTCAGGAGCTGATCGCCGCCGGGTACGACATTTATGAGGAAATCGGCAGCGGCGTCAGTACGACCTACAGCTACGTGGGGCGGATATTTGATCTGCCCGAAATAAAAATGCTGATCGACGCTGTGTCTTCCGCCCGTTTTATCAGCTCCACAAGCAGCAAAGAGCTGATTGACAAACTCGCGAAGCTTGCCAGCCGACATACAAAAGAGAAACTGACCGCTATGGTCTATCCATCTGACCGTGTAATGACAGCCAACCAAAGGCTCTATTATGTGATCGATATTATCCAGCAGGCCATCCATGCGAAAAAGAAAATCCGGTTCCAATATCTTGACTACAACATCCAGAAGGAACTGATCCTGCACAATGACGGGGAATACTACGATTTTTCCCCATACTGCTGCGCCTGGAACGGTGACCGCTATTATCTGCTTGGGCGTCTTGACAAGCGCCCCGATGGAATCAATCCCTTCCGTATTGACCTGATGTGTACACCGGAGATACTAAAAGAGGATGCCGTCCCGCCGCCGGAAGACTTCAACCCGGCAGAATACGCAGCAAAGGTCTTCCGGATGTTCAATGGAACAGATGAAAAAGTCACCCTGGAGGCGGAAAACCGGTTAATGAAAAAATTTATCGACCGCTTTGGGGAAGACTTTCGCTCCTGGAAGGTATCTGACACTTCCTTCCGCGCAGAAGTTGAAGTCGCAGTCAGCCCTACCTTTTATGCCTGGGTATCGGAATACAGCGGACAGATACGTATCGTTGCCCCCGATTCAGTCCGCTCTGCCTACATAGAACATCTGGAAAAGCTTCTCTCCAGTGCAAAAAAATAGTACAAAAATGAAAAAGCCCAGGAGACTGAGGTGGTTAAATTTTTACCCACCCAGGCACCGGGGCCATTTTTTCCCTTGAAATAGCGATTCGGTTGATATATAATCCGTCTATCGGAATTGAGTTATTCCGTTAGAATCAAAAAAGAGGTGAAACAGATGAGGCACAAAGACGAAAAGCTGATGGAACGGATTTTTCAGTTCGTGGAACAGTTTACGGTAGAAAACCTCCGCTCCCCGACCACCATAGAAATCGCCAATGCTGTAAAAGTGGCACAGAGTACCGCATACAAGTACCTTGTCGCCATGCGGGATAGGGGGATGCTTTCTTATCAGGACGGCATCATCTCCACAAAAAAGACCGTAAGCGCAAAATAAATCTACGTAGAGCAAGAATCTAGCAGTCCCAGGTCAGGAGCTGCTAGCATTTTACTCCATTTTCACTTGTCAGTTGCAAGCGTTTTACTCTATAACGCTCCGGAACATTGAGTTATTACTTCGCTATCCCATGGTACCAACTTTGCAAGATCATCATCTGTCATATTAGTGGCCGGCAGTTGCTCCAGCAGATAATTCAGATATTTGTAGATGTTCAAGTCATGCGTTCGCGCCATCTCGACCATGGTGTACACGATCGCGCTCGCTTCTGCGCCTTTGGGCGTGTCGCTGAACAGCCAGTTCTTGCGGCCAACGGTAAACGGGCGAATAGAACCTTCGCTCAGTTATCAGAACATTCGCATAACTGAGCTTATCCGAAGCATATACTTATCCGCATCTTATTGA
>JAJQBK010000055.1 GCA_021203305.1 Lachnospiraceae bacterium | reverse complement strand
GCCCCATTTTTTATTACGACCCATGATGCATCTCCTCTTTCTATACGGATATGCAGTCATTATATCATAGATAGATCATTTGCACAAGGATTTTGAAAACATTATAATAGTTATTGATTCGCGATTGTAAAGGAGGTAGCGCGATTGGGGACACTTTACTTCACCCGGCACGGGCAAACAGTCTGGAATGTTGAGAATAAAATCTGCGGTGCGACGGACATTGCTCTCACGGAGCCTGGCCATGCACAGGCGATTGAACTTGGCAGGCGGCTTGCCGCCGAGAAACTGCCTGTAGATGAAATTCTGTATTCACCTCTGGTGCGGGCATCTGAGACGGCGCGCCATATTTCAGAGGAAACCGGTATCCCCATGCGGATGGAGCCGCGGCTGAAGGAACAGAATTTTGGCCGGTACGAATCCGCTCCCAGAGACGGGAAAGAATTTCAGATCGCGAAGTCGCATTTTCTGGATCATTATGACGGCGGGGAAACGATGATGCAGCTTTGCCAGCGGGTATATAATCTCATTGACGACATCCGGGCGGATGACCGGACTTATCTGCTGGTGGCACACAATGGCATTTCCCACGTAATTCAGTCTTATTTTTTTGATATGACGAATGAAGAATTTGCCGCGTTCGGTATCGGGAACTGCGAAATAAGAACCTATACCTGGTAAAACATGGGAGTGATTATGTGATATGAAGCCAAAATCAGAAGTCAGCCAGGAACTGTACCAGATGATGCTGGACAGAGGATATCAGGAACGCTTCTGCGATCTGGTCACACAGAATCTGAATACAGACTTTACAGCGCAGAGAATGATCTACTATCTCTTTCACTACAGCGAACTGCCGGAAGGGGAAATTGTGGATGAGATGCTTGCAATCCTCAGCGACCGGAACCGGATCATGCAGAAGAAGGAGCTGGAGTACAACAACGCGAAATATAACGAGTATCTTAATCGGAAAAGAACGGAAGAAGAATGACAGGAGGCTGATTTCCATGGATCATCTCCGCTGTGTCGTGGAGCGAATTACATATCAGAATGCGGAAAACGGCTTTTCTGTGATCAAGTGCCGTGCCAAGGGATTTAACGACCTGGTGACGGTGGTCGGGAATATGCCGGATGTGCATGTCGGCTCTGTCCTGACCATGCAGGGCCAGTGGCGTATTGACGGCAAATACGGCAGACAGTTTTCCGCGGAAAAATGGGAGAAAACCCTTCCGGCGACAACCTACGGCATTGAAAAATACCTGGGCAGTGGCCTGATTAAAGGTGTCGGCCCAAAGTTTGCAAAGCGTATCGTGCAGAAGTTCGGCAAGGATACGCTGGAAGTGATCGAGACCGATCCGGACAGCCTGATTCAGGTGGAAGGCATCGGTCAGAAACGCGTGGAACGCATCAAAAAAGGCTGGCAGGAACAGAAGGAAATCAAGAATATCATGCTCTTTCTGCAGAGCCATGATGTCAGTACCGCTCATGCCGCGAGAATTTATAAGACGTACGGAAATGACAGCATCAAGATCGTGGAGGAGAATCCATATCGCCTTGCGGATGATATCTGGGGAATCGGATTTAAGACGGCTGATCAGATTGCCTCAAAGCTCGGCATTGAGAAAGACCGTTTTATTCGTCTGCGCAGCGGTATCCTTTATACACTGAATAAGCTGTCTGAAAACGGCCACTGTTATGCTGTCCGGGATCAGCTGATTGACACGGCGGTAAAGCTGCTGGAGGTGGAAGCACCGGAACTGGAGATCACACTGGATGAGATGCTTCGGACTTCTGATGTGATAAAGGACAAGGTGAGCCCGTCAGGGCGAGAGGGTGGCCTGGGCCATGAGGAAGCGATTTATCTCCCGCCTTTTTATTTTTCAGAGACTGGTTGCGCGAAGCGGCTGTTGAAGCTGCTTGCATCAGAGCGAAATACCCGTCTCGATGTGGGTAAGGTCATGGAGCGCGTGGAGAAAAATTCCAAAATCACCTATGATGAGGTGCAACTTCTGGCCATTCGTCAGGCGGTCTCTTCCAAAGTGATGGCACTGACCGGCGGCCCGGGAACCGGCAAGACCACGACTACACTTGGTATTATCTCCGCATATCGGATGGCAGGCTGCCGGATACTGCTGGCGGCACCTACCGGCCGTGCGGCCAAACGGATGTCGGAAGCGACCGGCATGGAGGCAAAGACCATTCACCGTCTGCTGGAATACCAGCCTGCGGAGGGCTATCAGAAGAATGAGGAAAATCCTCTGCAGGCCGATGTCCTGATCCTGGACGAGTGCTCCATGATTGATATTATGCTGATGTATAATCTGCTGAAAGCACTACCGGATTCCATGACATTGATTCTGGTGGGCGATACGGATCAGCTTCCGAGCGTGGGAGCCGGTAATGTATTGAAAGATATTATCTCATCCGGCGTTGTTCCGGTCGTGCGCCTGACGAGAATTTTCAGGCAGGCTTTAGGAAGCCGGATTATTACAAATGCGCACCGGATTAATCATGGTGAAATGCCGGATCTGCGTGGCGGTCGGGACTCCGACTTTTTCTTTGCTGCGCAGGAGACCAATGAGGCTGCCACTGATCTGGTAGTAAAATATTGCACACAGAATCTTCCACGCTATTATCACGCGGACGCTTTCCGCGACATTCAGGTACTGACGCCCATGCAGCGCGGCGTTTGTGGTGCGGCAAATTTAAATCAGCTCCTGCAGGAAGCCATGAACCCGACTCATATTTTCCTGAAGCGCGGCGGCACACAGTATCGGCTGCATGATAAGGTGATGCAGATCAAAAATGACTATGATAAGGAAGTTTTCAATGGGGACATCGGGATCATTGTTCGCGTTGATACAGAAGATGGAGAACTCACCGTTGACTTCTATGGCCGTGAAGTGACTTACGATGTGACTGAACTGGATGAACTGGTGTTGGCCTATGCCACGACAATCCATAAAGCGCAGGGTTCCGAATATCCTATCGTGGTCATGCCATTCACCATGAGCCATTATGTCATGCTACAGCGCAATCTTCTGTACACCGGTGTCACACGGGCAAAGAAGATTCTGGTGCTGATTGGTGAGAAAAAGGCGATCTCCTACGCGGTCAGAAATGAAACAACTACGTCAAGGAACACGAAGCTTGCAGAAAGACTACGCGATACTTCTGTTGCGCCGACAGTTACGCGGCAAACTGTGCAGACTGCGGATACAAAGCAAATCACTACCACTCAGCAGCCTGTGCAGCTTCAGAGCGCCGGAAGAAACAAGGTCACATATTTCCCGGATCAGAATACCGAGCCCCTGATGGTCGCGGAGACGCCAATGCAATACGGTGGCAGTAATCTCTTCAACCGCCTCGCACAGTCGAAATTCCGAAGCAGCTTTTCTCTGAAAGCAAATGACATAGCCTATGTGAGAGAAAAGGGAATGGACACGATCCGTTCTCACGCGCAGGATTTTGTGAGCAAGCGTCTTGCTCCTGCGGAACCTGCAAATGACGGCAAGCAGACGCCGATGAAGGGGCATCCTGTATTCATCGCTCAGCATGCTACTGCTACCTGCTGCAGGGGCTGTCTGGAGAAATGGCACAGAATTCCGAAAGGCGCTGAACTGACGGCGGAACAGCAGGAATATGTGGTGAATGTGCTGATGGAGTGGATTGAGAGACAGATGAGGTAAGGGAATAAACAACCAGCTCTTATAGAGGAACTGACTTTTTCAAATTCTTCTGATTAATTCCCAGATTCCCATCATCAGCTCGCCTGGAATAAATTTTGCAGCTAATCTGTGGATCGTGCAGACAAGGCCGGGCGTAGACACCGGCAATCCCAGTTTTGCGTCAGCAAGGGATCTTTTTACGACATTTCGGGATCGGGATGCAAGCGGGAAATGCCGGATAAAAGAACTGTTCCCGGTTTCCTGCGCATTGCTGATAAATTCCGTATCCTTGATCCAGTATGGGCAGACAGCTGTTACGTGAATTCCGCTTCCCATAAGTTCTATCCTTAAGGAACGGCTGTAGCGGTACAGGAAAGATTTTGTCGCGGAATAAATTCCGAGATATGGAAAAGGCTGAAACGCAGCTGTAGAACAGATTTCAAGAACGCAGGAACCTTTATCCATGTAAGGCAGTACAAGCTGTGTCATGGTGACAGCTGCTTTACAATTCAGATCAATCATGCTGCTGCAATCTTTAAGAGAGATATCTTTCCAGGAACCGATTTTTCCAAAACCGGCAGCATTGACCAGGTATTGTACAGTTGGTTTTTCCTTTTCCAGCAGGGTGCTGATTGCTTCAAATGATTCCGGACAGACTAAATCGAGGGGGATAGGCCGGATTATACATGCGCAGCTGGAAACAGTCTGATAGCACAATTCCTCTAAACGTTCTCTGCGGCGTGCAATCACCCATATCTCATCCAGACTGTTTTTCTTAAGAAGCTGTGAAACATATTCACGGCCAAGGCCGCTGGATGCCCCGGTTACAATCGCAATTCTTTCTGACAATTTCTTTTACCTCCGACAATATCTGTTCGGACTGTCCGGGCCTTTTACAATCCGCGTTTTCCGACACTCCTTCAAAAAGAAATCTTTGCGAAGATCATAATTCGGTTTTCCCACAGATACAAGGCACATTTTTCAAAATTTGTCCCAAAACGGGTATCGCAGGACTGTTTTTGGACTGTTTTTATTATGTTGAAGATAAATCTTCAAACTTTACTTTTCAGACATATTGTTATAGAGTATTCAGAAAAGCTGAAAACAACAGTAACATCATTTTCGTTCCGTGAAGATAAGATACTGGAAGTTACAGGCTGCGTAAAACAGGAGGCAGGCAGAAAATGGACAGGGTAATATGTATATTGGTTGGATATCTGTTCGGAAATTTCCTGACAGCGGAGGTAGTCTCTAAGCATATTTCCAGAGAAAGCGCTTTTGACAGAGGAACCGGAAATCCGGGAATGGCCAATATGGTCCATGAATATGGAGTGAAAAACGGTGCTCTGGTACTGATCGGAGATTTGCTCAAGACCTTTATTCCCTGCCTGCTCTGCCGCTTATTTTTATTCCCGGAGACGGGTGCGACGGCTGCAGCATATGCGGGGCTAGGTGTGATCCTGGGTCATAACTTTCCATGCTGGCACCACTTTCAGGGTGGAAAGGGCGTGACCTGTACCTGCGCGGCGATTGTAAGTATTTCTTTCGGATACGGTCTGCTGGCGTGTATTGTGGGTCTGATCGGTGTTCTGATCAGTCATTATCTTCCGGTTGGCGCAGTTCTGATACCGCTGGCATTTCTGTTTCCGGCCTTCCGATTTTATGGAAATGAAGTTGGAATTCTTACACTGATCATGGCTTTGCTCATGTTGTAGCGTCATTTCAGCGGTCTTAAGAATATCCGGACCGGAAAAGAACCGAGAAAGTATTTGCTGAAAAAGCCTCAACGGAACAGAACTCAGAATAAAATAAGTGGTGAGCAACATGAGAAACGAACATAACTGGAGCGGTAAAGGGGAATTTTAATGAGTATCAGGCTTCTTGCTATTGATATGGATGGCACCTGTCTGAATCCGCACAGCAAAATATCAGAACAGACTATGAAATCGCTGAAAGCCTGTGCGGATGCAGGGGTTATGATTGTGCCAACGACAGGGCGCGCGCTAAGCTGTCTGCCTTATCAGCTGGCGGAGAATCCGGATCTGTACCGATATGTCATTTCTTCCAATGGTGCGCAGATTACTGATTGTCAGAACCGGTCTTCTGTTTATCAGGTTCCGATTGATAAAGAATGTGCCCTGAATCTCCTGGAGGACTGCGGGAAAGAGCGTCTGGGAATAACTGCGCATATCAGTCAGGAGTATCTGATGCAGGGGAAAATATTGATTTTCATCGGAAGAATCATTTACGGGAGGGACGCCGGAAATACAATGTATGTGAAAGATATGTCGGACACAATCAGGCAGACCGGCGGCGTTTTGGAAGAACTGCAGTTTTACTTCCTTTCACAGACGTCAAAAGAAAATGTCCGGGATATTATGAAGAACTATCCGGAACTGACTGCTGCATATGACCGGAGTTATGTTGAAATTTTCTCAAGGGATGCATCGAAAGGAAACGCATTGTCAGAACTGTCTTCTTATTTACAGATTGACCCCGGACAGGTCGCATGTATTGGAGATGGTGAAAATGATCTGAGCCTGTTTCAGGCTGCCGGCATTAAATTTGCGATGGGAAACGCAGTTCCTGATCTGAAGGCCACAGCGGACATCGTACTTCCTTCAAACAAAGACGATGGTGTTGCGTATGCGATTACAAATTATATTTTATCGCATGAATGCTCTTTTCAACTATGACCTGACAACTGATTCCTCGTGAGTTTTGCAGGCAGGTATTCCAAGGCGGCACAGTATTTATCCGCGATGCAGACAATCCACGCTTCTTTGTATTTGGGTGGAATGGGTGTCAGCGGAAACATGTGCCGCCTTATGATATTTTCCTCGATGTCATTGATTCCGTAATCCTCCTTCGCGTTCTCTGCCGCCAACATGGGGTGTCGGTAACCATGCAGAACATACGTCTTCACGCTTTCATTTCTGTGATACAGAAAATAATCATGGAGCAACGCACCCCGGATCAGTGAATCTTCATCAACGGTGACAGGCAGAAAATCTGCTATTTTAAGACTGGCTTCAGCAACATGAATACTGTGGTCATATACGGTTATTTTCCTGTGGTGCAGAAATGTTTTCTCTGATGCGAACCGTCCATCTTTGTTCAGGCTTTCTATAGTCGTTTGAAGCTTTCGTGTATCGAACATTGCGTGCCTTCTTAAATTACAATGAGTCTGCGCGTTTCACAGAAACAGTTCACATTCTTTTCTGTTCGCACAGAGCACTCCAAGCGCTACGCCGCCCAGGCTGGTGATCGCTCTCCCCAGCTTCTTTGCGCCGACAGGACAGACTGAAATGCACCGCATACAGCTGATGCATTTTTTGGAATCCGGATTCATGGATGCCGGATCAATCGCGCCAACCGGACATTTTGCTGCGCAGAGACCACATTTTACACAGGCGTCTGAAGCATTCGGCCCCATACCGGGAGTCCGGGGACCTGCTTTCTCCGGAACCTTTCCGGGAACATCAGGAAGTGAAACATTTTCCCCGGCAATCTTTAAGCGAATTTGTGCGGCCATTTCCTTTAAGGTCTTTTCATCCTCAGAACCCGGTCGGCCTGCCGCTACCTTCCTTGCAATCGAGTGTTCCGCCAGAGCGGCAACGGCCGCAATCGGTCTGAAACCGGCTTTGCGGGAGACATCCATGAGCTCGGCCAGGGTATTATCATAGGCGCGATTACCGTACACACAGACCAGAACTGCCCTTGCCTGTTTCCCAGATAATGCGCTTAATCTTTCAACAGCAGTCTGCGGAATACGCCCGCCATAGGACGGAACCGCGATCAACGCAATATCGTACTCTTGCAGTACAATTTCCGTAAAATCAATATTTCGGTCACACAGATCGATTTCTGAAATCTGCTCCGATAACTCCCTGCTTAAAATATCAGCTGCCTTCTGAGTCCCTCCTGTCGGACTGAACGTAATTTCATAGAATTTCATCTCCAGACTTCCTTCCCTTCGAAAAGTAAAGATGATTACAGTTCCTTTTGATTTGCCTTAGCATATGTAGAATACCCGCGGGGCACAGGCGCTGCCGGCGGTAGGTTTCGTAGTTGGATATCATTTTAAATTCGTTGCATTCAAAAATCAATCTATAACTGAAAGAAATAAAAACACCCGCAGGAAATAAGCTCTTCTGCAGGCGTTGATTTTATTGCCTTGTAATTCCCTGAATATAGGTTTTCACAAGTTCCTTGTCCCGGTCATCCATGGCATCCCAGTTATCCAGAAGCTGTGCCTGCTCATCCCTTACCGAATTTTTCCCGCTGTCCATCCACCAGAAGATTTGGTTTTGATCGCATGCAGGTAGACCGCAGGGTTTTCTGCCCTGCGGTCTTTTCATGGATAAGGCGGAATTTTACTTTTACAATGATCAGTAGTCCATGTCAGCGCCAGCTCCTGCGGAAGCCGCTGCTGCCGGCTCTTTGATCTCACCTACCACAGCTTCTGTGGTCAGCAGTGTAGAGGTTACGCTGGTAGCGTTCTGCAGAGCGGTTCTTGTGACTTTTACAGGATCAAGAATGCCTGCCTGCACCATGTCTACATATTCCTCATTCAGAGCGTCAAACCCAATGCCTGTTTCAGAGTTACGGACCTTGTCCACAATCACAGCGCCTTCCAGTCCCGCGTTTTCTGCGATGTAATAAAGAGGCGCTTCCAATGCCTTCATAATGATGCCCGCGCCGGTCTTCTCATCACCTTCCAGCGCGTCAAAGACCTTTTCCACATCTTTCGATGCATGGACATATGCGGAACCGCCGCCGGCAATGATACCCTCTTCCACAGCAGCTCTGGTCGCCGCGAGTGCATCCTCCATGCGCATCTTTGCTTCCTTCATCTCTGTCTCGGTTGCAGCACCGACCCGGATCACGGCTACCCCGCCTGCCAGCTTGGCCAGACGATCCTGAAGTCTCTCTTTATCGTACTCGGAGGTGGTGTCTTCAATCTGCGCACGGATGTGGGCAACCCTGGCCTTGATGGCTTCCTTATCACCAAAGCCGTTAACGATCACCGTATTCTCCTTCTGCACTTTGACAGATTTCGCATGACCCAGCATCTCCATAGTTGTATTCTTCAGTTCCAGTCCAAACTCATCGGAAATCACCTGGCCTCCTGTCAGGATTGCGATATCCTGCAGCATTTCCTTGCGGTTATCGCCGTAGCCCGGGGCTTTTACGCCAACCACATGGAATGTGCCGCGAAGCTTATTGACAATCAGGGTGGAAAGCGCTTCCCCTTCGATGCCATCCGCGATAATCAGAAGCTGTCTCCCTGCCTTCACGATCTGCTCCAGCAACGGAAGAATATCCTGGATATTACTGATCTTTTTATCTGTAATCAGGATCAGCGGATCGTCCAGTACCGCTTCCATTTTCTGATTGTCTGTTACCATATAGGAAGAAACATATCCTTTGTCAAACTGCATTCCTTCTACCAGTTCGATCTCGGTCTTCATGGTCTTCGACTCTTCAATCGTGATCACGCCATCCTCAGAGACCTTTTCCAGCGCGTCCGCAATCAGTTCTCCAACCGCATCATCGCCGGAAGACACCGCGGCCACTCTAGTGATATGCTCCTTGCCGCTCACCTTCTGGCTCATAGCCTTGATCGATTCAACAGCGGTGTCCGTTGCCTTTTTCATACCCTTGCGCATTTCAATCGGGTTTGCGCCGGCCGCGATATTTCTCAGCCCTTCATGTACCATCGCCTGGGCGAGTACTGTCGCGGTTGTGGTGCCGTCGCCCGCGACATCGTTCGTCTTCGACGCCACTTCCTTAATCAGCTGTGCGCCCATGTCTTCAAACGGGTCTTCCAGCTCAATCTCTTTTGCAATTGTCACACCATCATTCGTGACTAACGGCGAACCATAGGACTTGCCCAGAACCACGTTTCTTCCCTTGGGGCCAAGTGTCACCCGAACCGTATCCGCCAGCTTATTCACGCCTGTTTCAAGCGCTGTTCTCGCTTCCGTATTATATTTGATTTCCTTTGCCATAAATGATCTGCCTCCTTAGATAAAATCATGTTCAATCATTTTCAATGCGTGCAATAATATCACTCTGCTTTACAATGATATATTCATCCTCGCCCAGCTTCACTTCCGTTCCCGCATACTTGGAATACACGACATGATCCCCGGGCTGTACGGACATCTTTACTTCCTTTCCGTCTTCCGTCCGGCCTGTCCCCACGGCAATCACCTCCGCCTCCTGCGGCTTTTCCTCCGGTTTACCGGTCAGGACAATCCCTGACTTCGTCGTCGTTTCAACTTCCTTCTGTTTTAAAACGACCCTGTCTCCTAATGGTGTCAGCTTCATAATGAAATTCCTCCTTCTTTTTTATCCCTTTTAGACTTCCTTACGATAATAGCCTTTTACTTGCCACGTCAGTCATGAACGCCTGCAGCTCTCATTCTGTCCAGCGACTCACGGATTGCTGCCTTGACACTGTCATCGTTTTCAGCGACAAGGCGATGCCGCAACTGCGTCTCCACATAGCTGTCCTGTGTATACCCGAGTGAAATGATGACCTCTTTGCGAATTTCCGTGTCCGTATCATTGATCATCGCAACCAGCGTGTTTACGGAATCCTCCGTTTCCGGTACACTGCGCAGGCCCTTAATCGCCGCCAGTCTTACCTCCTTGTCTTTGTCATAAACCAGTGCCAGCAGCTTATCTGTCTTTCCCTTCTCTACCAGCTTGTTCACCTTGTCAATTTTTGCCATTTTTTTGCCATCCTTTCTTTTGTTTTACTCCTTCTGTTTATCTTCGAATCCGGTTTTACAGGCTGTATTTTAGTGCAAAACCGGATGAAGTGCGTTCTTTTACTTTCCTTTTTAAGACGCCTGCTCAAACTGGCTGTTGTACAGCTCCGCGTAGAAACCGTTCAGTTTCAGCAGCTCCTCATGGTTACCCTGTTCCACAATATCGCCGTTCCGCATTACCAGGATAATATCCGCATTTTTGATGGTGGAAAGCCGATGGGCGATCACAAAGCTGGTGCGTTTGTCGGTCAGCTTGTCCATGGCCTGCTGCGTCAGGATTTCTGTTCGGGTATCCACGCTGGAAGTCGCCTCATCGAGGATCAGCATCGGGCTGTTCTGAATCATAGCCCTGGCAATGGTCATCAGCTGTTTCTGGCCGGCGGAGATGGCCGTATTATCACGCAATACGGAATCATATCCCTGCGGCAGCGCCTGGATGAAATTATGGATGCCGCAGGCCTTGCAGGCCCGGATCATCTCTTCATCCGTCACCCCCTCCGTGTTATACAGAAGGTTTTCTCTTACGGTTCCCTCAAACAGCCAGGTATCCTGCAGCACCATGCCAAACTGGCTGTGCACATTGCCGCGCGGGATATTTTCAGTAGGTACACCGTCGATCAGGATGCTTCCGCCGGTGGGTTCAAAGAAGCGCATCAGCAGATTAACCATCGTGGTCTTGCCGGCGCCCGTAGGTCCTACAATGGCAACTTTCTGGCCCGGTTTTACCTTCACGCTGAAATCATGGATGATCTCCTTCTCAGGCGCGCTCGGATAGGCAAACTTCACATGCCGGAATTCGACCTCCCCGCGCACATGGTCAATTCTCTGTGTCTTGGCGGATTCATCCTCCATTTCCTCCTCCGCGAGGAACTCAAACACACGCTCAGAAGCCGCCGCGCAGGACTGCACCTGAGTCATGGCCTGGGAAATCTGGCGCAGAGGCGACTCAAACAGACGGGTGTAAATCAGAAACGCAGTAATCACGCCAAACGTAATGTTTCCGTCTATGATCTGTGAAGCGCCCACTACACAGACCGCCACATAACCGAGGTTTCCGACAAACGTCATCAGCGGCTGCATCAGGCCGGATAAAAACTGCGAACGGAAGTTGGCGTTTTTCACTGCTGTATTCAGCGAGGTAAATTTCTCATTGACCTCATCCTCCGCGTTCAGGATACGGATCACATCGTGTCCGTTATACATTTCCTCGATATACCCGTTCAGGTTGCCGAGACTTTCTTGTCTGGCCGTAAAATATTTCTGGGAGCGGCTCATGATCACCACCATCAGCACAAGGCCGATGAGCGTTGCCAGGACAGTGGTCGTCGCCATAATCCAGTTGGTATAGTACATCATAATCAGGCAGCCGATAAACTGCGCCACTGCCGTGACCAGGTTTGACAGGCTGTTGGACATGGCCTGCCCGATCATATCCACATCATTGGTCATGCGGGAAAGCACATCTCCTGCCGCGTTGCCGTTAAAATATTTTAACGGCAGACGGTTGATCTTGGCGCTGATATCCCCGCGGAGCCTTTTGGCAGTTCTCTGGGTCACGGTCTGCATGATATAATGCTGAACAAAGCTGCAGACCGCGCTCGCCAGATAAATGCCGACCAGCAAAAGCGCTACACTGCGAATGCCATCCATGTCGATTTCACTGGAAAGACCATCATACAAATAATCGGTTATCCGGCTTAACTGATCCGGACCGATAATCGTAAAGACTGCTCCGGCTGCCGCGAGAATCAGGGCGAATATCACAATCCCCAATTGGCTGCTGATATAGGACATCAGGCTTTTGATTGCGCCCTTCATGTCCTTTGCTTTTCCTCCACCGCCCATTCCGCGGCCCATGGGACCTCTCCCCATCGGCGCTCTTCCCTGAGCGGACGGTCTGTTCATATTATTTGATTCTGGCATAATACAATCACCTCCTGCTTATGCGTTCGCCGCCAGCTCATCCGCGGAGAGCTGGGACAGGGCGATCTGCTGGTAAACCGGACATTTTTTCATCAGTTCCTCGTGGGTCCCGATACCGGCAACTTCACCGTTATCCAGCACCACAATCCGATCTGCGTTGCGGATGGTTCCGATCCTCTGCGCCACGATCAGGCAGGTCGTTCCCTTCAGGTCCTTTTTAATCCTCTTACGCAGAGTCTGGTCTGTCTTGTAGTCCAGAGCAGAGAAGGAATCATCGAAGATCAAAATCTCAGGCTTGCGCGCGACAGCTCTCGCAATCGCGAGTCTCTGCTTCTGACCGCCGGATACATTGCTGCCGCCCTGCACGATCCAGCTTTCCTCGCCATTATCCATGGTTTTTACAAAATCGGCCTGCGCGATATCCAGCGCATTTTCCACATCGGCATCGGTCACCTTCTGCTTTCCTTTTCCGAATCTGACATTTCCCTTCACAGTGTCCGCAAACAGCGTTGTTTTCTGCGGGATATATCCGATCTTGCTGTAGAGCGTGTCAAAGCTGTAGGTTGAGACGTCCTTGCCGTCCAGCAGAACCTTACCTGACGTGACGTCATACAATCTGGCAGCCAGCCCAGCCAGCGTGGATTTTCCGGATCCGGTGGCGCCAATAAAAGCGACCGTCTCTCCCTTCTTTGCCGAGAAGGAAATGTGCTTCAGGCAGTCCTCAGAAGCGTCCGGATAGCGGAACGACACGTCCTGAAACTCGATGCAGCCGGACTTTTCAGAAGTTGTTTCCGTCCCTTCCCTGACAGCGATATCACTGTCGATCACTTCATTGATACGGGCTGCGGAAACCTGCGCACGGGGCAGCATCATGAAAATCATTAAAAGCATCACAAAGGACATAATGACATAAAGTCCATAGGAACTGAAGGAAACCACGTCGCCCAGCATGATGGAACGATCTGAGATTGCCGCCGCGATTTCCGCCGCCGTCCCGGTAAGCGGTACTTCGATGTTATTGATCAGCCAGGCTCCAACATAATAGACACCAACGCTGACGCAGCTCTGTACAAACATCATAATCGGAGAAAGAACCGCCATACCGCGGCCGGTGAACAGCTGCGTCTTCATCAGGCTCATGTTTGCCTTCTCAAATTTATCCTCCTGATATTTCTCCGCGTTAAACGCACGGACGACACGGATGCCGTTTAAATTTTCCTCCGTGATCCGGTTCACGTCATCGATCTGTTTCTGGACAATGCGGAATTTCGGAATCATGATGCCCAACAGGACAATCATCGAGCCGACGATGATGACGACCGCCGCGGCCACCACCGTGGACAGCTGCCAGCTCTTTCCCACAATCTTGATAATCGCCCAGACAGCCATGATCGGGGCGCGCAGCATCATCTGCAGGCCCATGGCGATGATCATCTGAATCTGTGTGATATCGTTGGTAGTACGGGTAATCAGGCTGGCGGTGGAAAACTTCTTGATTTCCCCGCTTCCCATCGCGGAAACCTTCTGAAACACCTTCGCACGTACGTCAAAGGAAAAATCCGACGCGATCATGGCCGCCAGATATCCCACAATCACGGTCATCAGAGCGCTGCAAAGCGCACAGCCCAGCATTCTGGCGCCTGCATCATAATACTGTGACAGCTCCGTGACCTCACTGCTGATTAACACTGTAATCTCCGCCGTGTAATCCGGCAGACGTAAATCAAAATATACCTGACCGCAGACCAGCAGCACGCACAAAAGCGCCAGCCACCTGTCCCTGGTCTTCATGTTGCTGAAAATATGAAACATGCAAATCCCTCCAATCTTATTTCAAATCACAATTCATTCAAACCGTCTTACAGTTTTCACCCATTACCTTTTTCTTTCCTTATACTCCCGGCTCTTCGGATCCGCTGCCCAGAGTTCATCCGCCGTCTCTTTCCAGGCATTTGCGTAAGGCGTTGCCTTATCGCACAAAGCGTCTACATCCTCCGGACTCTGATAGTCCGTATTCACCGCCCCGGTCTCTTTTGCCATTGCGCGCAGACATTCCGGATTCTCCAGCATCGGACATGGGCGCATCATGTTTTCATTAAACGGCTGCTGATCGTGATACGCCTGAAACAGTGGGCTCTTCAGAGCCTCCTTCAGCGTCGTATTGCGGATATTGCAGTTGGAATAATGGATAAATACACACGGCTCCACATCTCCCTTCGCGTTGATGTGGAGATAATATCTTCCTCCGGCAATACAGCCATGCACATACTCCGCGTCGTTCTGGAAATCCATGGTAAAGATCGGCTTTGTCTTGCGGAATTTCCGAATCTGCTGATACATTTCTTTACGCTGAGCGGGCGTCGGTAAAAGGTCAGCGGACGCGTCATTCCCAACCGGCATATAGTGGAAAAACCACGCAAACAACGCTCCGCAGTCCACCAGTTTGTCAAAGTATTCTTCACTGCTCACACTTTCGATGTTTGCCGAAGTATAGCAGGTAGAAACGCCAAAGGGGAGTCCGCGTTCGTTCAATAGCTGCATGGCGTGCATCACTTTCGCATAGCTTCCCTTGCCGCGGCGGCTGTCGTTTGCCTCCTCTGAACCTTCCAGGCTGAACGCCGGCACAAAATTCTTCACCCGCAGGATTTCATCACAGAAGGCCTCATCGAAGAGCGTACCGTTTGTAAACGCCAGAAATTCGCAGTCCGGATGCATCTCGCAGAGTTTGATGATGTCCTTTTTCCGCACAGTCGGCTCGCCGCCTGTATAGATGTACATGTATACACCGATTTCCCTGCCCTGGCGAATGATGGAATCAATCTCCTCCAGCGTCAGGTTCAGTTCATGTCCGTATTCCGCCGCCCAGCAGCCGGTACATTTCAGATTGCATGAACTGGTCGGGTCCAGCAGGATTGCCCAGGGGGAATTGCAGTGATTTTCCCTCATGTTCTCCTCCTGCCTTTTGCCTCCTTCCAGACTGGCATTGATGATGAAGTTCTCAAAAAACGTTCTGCGAACTTGCGGATCCATCTGATAAAACCGCATGATCAGGCGGTACCAGTTGCTGTCCTTATCCTGTATCGCGTTCCGGATTGCTTCCCTTTGTCCCGCATACCAATCCTTTGGTGTATATTTATCTACCAACGCCATCAGCTTCGGAATGTTCGTCTCCGGATCCTTTTCCAGATATCCGAGCGCCTGCTTCACCACTGTTTCCGTTACACTTGTTTTTGCTTTTTCTGTCAGTTTCATAATGTTTCCTCCTCTTTTGCACAACATCTGTTGCGAAACGTATGGTAACACCGCGAATTTCATTCATCAAGCCACAATTTCCGACATTTGTCGCATTTTCAAAACCGGCCTCTTGTATTTTTGCGACAGCTGTTGTAGACTACGTTTCTGGAAACCGGAGTATCCAAAACACAGGATGCAGTCCGGTTACAGCCATTCATGATTCAAAAAAAGGAGGAAGAAATACGCAATGAATAAGCATCCAAAAGTGACCGACGCGACACGGGAGGCCTTTGTGTCAGCCTTCTTTCAGCTTGCCGGAAAAAAGAAAATCAGCCAGATTACCATCCATGAAATCACGGACCTCGCCGGATACAACCGCACAACCTTTTACCGCTATTTTGAAGACGTCTATGCTCTGATCGAATACAGTGAAAATGAACTTCTTGAAAACACACGTAAGACAATTGAAAAACAGAGTGTGGGAGGACAACTCAACGAGAGCCAGTTTTTCAGGACAATCATTGAATGCTTCCACGAGAATAAAGAGCGAATATCCATACTTTTATCGGAGGAAAACCGCGCGCATTTTTTAAGGAGAATCTCCGAAAATGCGACTGATACCCTATATCGGAAGGAGAACGACACACCAAAGGAAAAAGTCATCCGGGATATCTATTTTTTCGGGATCTTTTACGCGATTACCATCAATCTGCAAAGCCAGAACGCTCTGTCAGATGAAGATCTGCTTGATATCATCCGGAAAATGTTCGACAGCTGGTACCTGCCGGAGATGAGGGGCAATGGATAAGATACAGGTAAAGAACAACTTTCATCAAAATTTCAGAATTTAATGCGACAATCTGGACCATGGTGTTGTTGTAACGAAACCTGTTCGATGATAGTATAAGAGTATCACAAAAGGCCGGAAGGGAGATTTCACATGAAAAGTATTATCACAATCAGCCGGGAACTGGGCAGCGGAGGCCGCACGATTGGAAAGCTGGTAGCGGAGCGCAAAAACATTCCCTATTACGACAGAGAATTAATTGACGAAGCCGCTAAACTATCCGGGGTTCCTTCGGAGTACATCGAAAAGTCAGATCAGAAAATCACCAACAGCTTTCTCTACAACCTGGCCATGGGAACCAGCTATGGCTATGGTATGCTGGAAGAAGCCAGCGGGCAGCCTCTTCCTTTAACCACACAGGTTTTCTGCGCGCAACAGGAAATTATCAGAAATTACGCGAATGCCGGCAGCTGCGTCATTGTAGGCAGGTGCGCGGACTACATCCTCAGAGATCGGAATGATGTCCTTCGCGTCTTTATCTATTCGGATATGGAAAAACGCATTGAACACAGTGTGAAGGAATATGGAATGTCGGAAACAACTGCGCGAAGCGAAATCGCCCGTTCCGACAAAGAGCGCGCCCGTCATTACAGTATGTTCACCGACAAGGACTGGGGCGACCGAAAGAATTATGACATTTTGTTGAACAGTGGCACGTTTGGCTTCGAAAACTGCGTCAGGATCATCTATTCTTTATGTGAGATGAACTAGGAACCGGTATACAGACTTTGCCTTAGTATACGAATAAAGCTGCCGGTGACAGGTTTCGCAGTTGAATATTATTTCTGAAATTAAGCATATGCCGGCTTTTCATGTTATATAATTTCCGGTATTTCCTTTGAATCGTACAACACATATGAAAAAATCGTTGGTTGATGATCGCCGTGTAAAAATGATATAATATGGTGATTTACAGAATGGCACTGAAACAGGAAACAGCGCCATTCAGAAAACGACATCATCATGGTTTATTAAAATAGTGCCCGTTGCCGAAAGGAGCGTTATGAGCTGGTCTTTGAATGATATACCTGATCTTTCCGGCAAGGTAATGATTGTGACCGGAGCCAACAGCGGCCTTGGTTTTGAAACGACAAAGGAGCTAGCCCGTAAAGGGGCAAAAGTTATCATGGCCTGCCGGAATCCACAGAAAGCGGACGCCGCCAGAAAAAAGATTATGGATGAAGTTCCGGATGCTGATCTGGATGCCATGATTTTAGATCTTGCCAGCCAGAAAAGTGTCGCTGATTTTGCAGATGCATTCCTCGAAAAATACGAAAGGCTTGACAGCCTCGTCAACAACGCGGGAATCATGGCCGCTCCTTATTCCGAGACGGTTGACGGGTTTGAAAATCATTTCGCCACAAACTATCTCGGACATTTCGCACTGACCGCAAGGCTGTTTTATTTGCTGGAAGCGACACCTGGGGCAAGGGTGGTCTGTGTCAGCAGTCTGGCCTACTTTTTGGGAAATAAAATCAATTTCGACAATCTTTATTATAAAAACAGGAAAGGGTACGGCAGCTGGCGGGCATATGGACGCTCCAAAATGGAGATGCTTCTGTTTGCTTATGAGATGCAGCGCCGCCTGACTGCGGCAGGGAAATCCACAATCGCGCTCGCCGCGCATCCCGGATTTGCACAGACAAATATCATGCCTGCACAAGCGAAAAACGATGTTTCCAGAAAGCTGTTAACCCTGCTTTCCTATACCTTAAAGCCCACTATATACGGCGCGATGCCGCTCATCCGCGCGGCCACAGATCAATCGGTCAGGGGAGGCGAGTATTTCGGGCCTTCAAAGGACCGAATGCCGGATGTGGTTTCATCCAATAAAGCTTCCCACAATCTGGAGACCGCGCGAAGACTCTGGGAAGTCTCAGAAGAACTGACGGGGCTTCATTATCTGGATGATTAAAAAATGAATTGTAAAAAGACCTCTGTGGAAATCCGGAACAGTTCCCGGAAATCTCCCTGCAGAGGTCCTTTTTTAGAATATCATTTCACGTTTTTCTGTATTTCCCAGCAGATCAGCCAGCCCTACGCTTCATCCGCTCCACTGCCACAGCAGTTTTTCTTCCCACCGCAACAGCATTTCCTCATCACCTTCCACAGCCCGGCAGCAATACCGACAATAATAAGTGTTGTGCCCACCGCGATAAACGTACTGTGTTCCTTCTTGAACTTTCTGAGTTCCTCTTCGTCCATCTTACAGATCTTACACATGCTGTTTCGCCTACTTTCTTTCACACATGGTTCATCCACATGGAATTCCGATTGCATCATATCATTCAGGGTGACGTTCGGATTTTGATAGCGTCTGCGCCTCTCCGGTACATTAGGATGCTGAATGGCCCTGTTTGGACACCACATGATGCAGGCCATGCACTGCTGGCAGTCGTGACCCCAGACCGGACCGTCTTCTGTCAAATGAATGTTGCCGTTTTTACAGAGTTTCTCACAGACGCCGCACTTTGTACAGACATCGGAAGTATAGAAGCCGCCTTCAACAGAGTCCCGATCCACTCCCAATAAACGCATATTGAAAGTCGCCGATGCCCACGTAAGCGCCTTGCGGTTAATGCCCTTCCGGTTTTTGGTGGGCGCGTCCGACCGGATTTTCTCTGCGATTCTAACAGAAGCTTTGGCTTCATGGTTCAGGTAGATACGATTGATCCAGTCCGGCATGGGGGAAAAACCCACAATGTGATTGGGCGGCATGGGTAACATAAAGGTCTGCACAGCAAAGTCTGTTTTCGGCTGCAGGATCGCTTTCAGGTCAATGCAGACATAGCCGTCATATCCACCGCAGGTGGCAAGGATAAAGATCTTCTGCTGTCTGGTGCAGCGGAGTTTTTCACATACCTCCTTTACCACTCTCGGCGGACGGACAAACCAGGTAGCGGTCACAATACCAATTCTGGCGTAGTCTGCCAGAACCTGTGGGTCATCCCGCAGGGTGTAGATGGATAAAAGCGTTGTATTTCCCAGCGCCTCGCCTATGTGCTTTGCCACAGAGAGGCTGTTTCCGGAACCGGAGTAATAATAGATGACTGTTTTTTCGGCCATTTAACACCTCCATTTGCGTTGTTCATTCAGTTCAGCTTTTTGCAGGAAAGAATTCTGCTGTTCTTTATTTTACCACTCAAATCTGGTCAGACACAACTACACAAAAGCACAGAATGTTGGATTAGTTTCTGAAATTTCTGTTAAATGAACAGTTGCTCCTGGCAGACTTCGTCCATGGCGTCCCAGTTATCCAGCCCGTATTTTTTCATGATGTACCGGAAATAATTTTCCGGTTCGTATTTTGCTTTGGCCGGTATCCGCTGATATTCTATTCCTGTCCAGTCGGATTTTCGTATGCATCGTCCGCGGCATACAGTTTCCCTATAAGAATGCTCATGCTTTCTACAATCTCATCCCTTTTTGCTTCAGTCGGATGTTCGACAAGGTATCTGGCCGACTGCGCCATGGCGCCGGTCAGAAATCGGGCAGCATAAACAGGGCGAACAGAAAGGACGTGCCCTGCGGCAACATCTCCCCTGAAATGCTCCTCCAGTTTGCCAGATATTGCGTCAGATGTAGAAAACAGCATTACAGCTGTCATTGAGCTGCTGGTAAGAGGGCCAAAAGATTCCGTGTTTTTTTCCATGAATTGCAGGAATGCCTTAAAAAAAGCAATATAATAGGAACGCGGATCAGGCGAGTTGCTTTCATCTTCAGCTCTCTCAATGTAATGATTCAGCATCTCGTTAAGCACAAAAGAAAGGAAGGCATATTTATCCGTGAAATGCTTGTAGAAAGTCCCACGTCCCACCAGAGCCCTGTCACATAGCTCATTGACAGTGATTTCCTCAAAATTTTTTTCTTTCAGAAGTTCCAGCAGGGCATTCATGAGACACATATATGTCTTCCTGATGCGCAAATCCAGATTCTTGTTCATGGTAAATCTCCTCCACAGGAAATTTTACGAAGCATTTTTGCCGCTTTTGTGCATTATCGCACAAAGTGCAAAAAAATGTTCCTTGCACATTTCATTTCAAAATAATATAATGCAAAACGAGACAAATGTCAAATATCATTCAAATGCGCAAAAACGTAAGGACGCCAAATGTCGTCATCAGTGAATCGTGACAGACTGGGATGGGAGGAATGTCAAATGAGAAGATCTCTGTTCAGCAAATGGTGTGACCAGGCATGGCTGTATGTCGTATATCTGATTGCTGTCATTATGGCGGGATGCCTGCTTTGGACTTGGGATGCGTGGGAAATTTCGCAGAAACTGGCCTGCGCGCTTGCAATCATTGTGCCATGCCATATTTTTGAGGAAAACACTTTACCGGCAGGGTTTTACTATATGAACAATATTGGATTCGGGTCGAAAGAGCCAATGGTGTATCCCCAGAACCGCTGCACAAACATGGTTACAAATCTGGGCGCAGAAATCGTGATTGTCCTGCTGACATTTTTCGGCATCAGGACTATTGAGGCAAGCACTGTCACCCTTGTGTTTCTGTTTGGACTGGGGGAGACGATTAATCATACGCGCAGCGGGATAAAAATGTATTCCAGATACAGGGGAGCCGGCAAGAAAACCATCTATGGGCCTGGATTGATTACTTCGTGGTGCCTGATGATACCGCTTAGCGTGGCAGGGCTGAAATGGCTTGTAGAGTACGTTCCGACTATCCTGCAAGTGATCGGAGGGATTGGCATCTTCCTTGGAATTGCCGTGTTCCTCATTTTGCTTCCCTTTGCATTTTCCATCAGGGTCAAAAGCAGGGAATACGCTTTTGATGACAAGGGATACTTTGAAAAATATGAGAAGACTGTCTAAGGCGAAAGCATAGTCTGACTGATTGTGGAAATTTTATTATACGAGGAGACAGAATTATGGAAGACAAAAATGCAGAACTGATTTTAAAAGCACCTGTACACAGGGCCGTTCTCACAAATATTATTCCGTCCATGGTCAGCATGATCATGATGATGATCTACAATCTGGCAGATACGTTTTTCATAGGACAGACGCACGATCCTCTGATGGTAGCCGCAGTCTCGCTGGCAATGCCCATGTTTATACTTAATATGGGCTTCGGCAGTCTTTTCGGCGTTGGCGGAACTTCTCTGATTTCCCGCACGCTGGGAACTGGCGATTATCAGAAAGCAAAGCACATTTCTGCGTTCTGCTTCTGGAACTGTGTGGGACTCGGCGTGATTCTTGCTGTAATTGTGATCTTCTTTGTCAATCCGATATGCAGAATCCTTGGAGCCAGTGAAGACACCCTTGAATATACCGCACAGTATTTGAGAATCCTCGCCATCGGATACCCGTTCCAGATCACCAGCGGCTGCTTCAGCAGTATCTTTCGTGCAGATGGGAAACCCAGGATTGCCATGACCGGCACGGTCTGTGGAAACATTATTAATATCATTCTGGACCCGATCATGATTTTAGTTCTCGGATGGGGTATGGCCGGCGCCGCATTAGCGACAGTGATCGGAAATGTTTTCGCGTTTTGCTTTTATGCCGGAAATCTGCTGTTCCGAAAGACCTTCCTTTCCATGAACCCCAGAAATTATCGTGTGGGTGACAAGATTGCAACGGGGGGTGTTTTCTATCGGCATTCCGGCTTTCCGCAACAGCCTGCTGTCGAGTATTGCCTCCACCTGTGTCAATAATGTGATGGCTTCTTATGGAGATCTGTATCTGGCCGGACTGGGCGTAGCCATAAAAGTCGATTCGATCGCCACGCAGCTGGTCATGGGTTTAGGGGTCGGAATCCAGCCGCTCTTCGGATACTGCTTCGGCGCGGGTGCGAAAAAGCGCTTTATGGAGATTCTGCGTTTCTCCCTGATTCTGGCCTTTATTGTGAGCGTTGTCATGACGATCGTTTGTTTCACCTTCGCAAAGCCGCTGGTTGGAGCTTTCCTGAGTGACCCGGAAGCCAAATCCTACGGGATTACGTTTTCAAGAATCTACCTCGCGTCCGCGCCGTTCATGGGGATTACCTTTGTATTGACGAACGCAATCCAGGGTGCCGGCGCTGCAGTTCCCGCTCTCATCCTGTCCCTTTCCCGTCAGGGACTCTTCTTCATTCCAATCCTGCTCATCATGAATGCGATTTTCCATTCGCCGATTATGATAGGTGCGGCGCAGCCAACAGCGAATATCCTGACATGTATCCTGTCCATCATTCTGTTTATTGTGACCTATAAAGTCTACTTCAAGAGGATGGAGCCGTTACAACCGTAAGAGCCGGATACATACAAAAAAGCATCCGGGGAGAATGCTCAAAATTTAGTGTCATGTCCTTTTCCCCGAAAGTATTTCAAAGAGAAGGCAGATGCTGTTTCCGCCGGAATTGAAAATGCTTTTCCGTTTGCCTTCTGAAAAGCGATATTCAGTAGGAACTCATAAATAAATCGAAAATGAAAAAAGGAGTCAATATGGCTCCTTTTTTGTCCTCATATGGACGGCTTTCCATCTTGTTTGCTGCGACCTTGCTGTCATATCCGCGCAGGAATCGAATGTAATCGTCTTTCGCGTTATAAAATTTCGTGTCTCTCCTATGCGTGGAAATGGGGACGATTTCTCACCCCCACTTTTTCCGGTTCTCACTTATATGGTAGAGACTCACCAGCTTTTTCCGGTTCTCTCTTTATGGCGGAGACTCGCCAGCTTTTTTATTCTCACATAATGGTGGAGATTCACCGCTTCTAAGGATTTAGCTTTCGCATTTCCTCCTCTATATTGTATGCAATCGAGCGGAAAAATGCAATAGATTTTACGAAAGCAATTTTTTCAAGGGACTTTTTAATATAAATGCAAATATTTTCAAGCGACCTTTCGGCGGAAGTATAAACTTTATCAAACGATCTGCCGGACGTTTTTCAGACATTTTCCGGATGTTCTGCAGATTTCCACCGGACAAATTCCGGACTCCCGCCAGACGATTTTCGAACATTCGCCGGACAATTTCCGGGCGAAAATCGGTTAGAAATCAGTTCAAAATCGGATCGCTGCCGTGTAGATTTCTTTTTAAGGATAATTTATAATAGGTCAATCACGCGGGAACGAGGCTGAGCAGTACAGAGAAATTGCTGCGTGTAAATTATAAGGGGAGGTTACAACGATGAAGGAAGAAACAGAACCGCCACAGATGGCGATGGCCCACTGTCCGTTATGCGGTATACGATTGATGCGTGGCCGCGTGATCAGGGGCGGACTACAGCAATGCAGCAGATGCAAAAAATACTGGCTTGTTGATATGACAGCCAGTAAGGTCACTGTTGAAGAAGCACCACCGCATTTACTGCGGTGATAACAGCTACAGAATATAAAACAACTGAATATATTGAGACATACTGTGAGCGCCGTCGAATTGGGCTGGTACCCTCAAGGACGTAAATCAGGAGTCAAAAGTTTGTTAGGTAGAGCTGAACCGGACAGAGAGTCGGACGAGTTCGGCAGACGGAAAATGCAATTCCACGGAAGAATTGCGGCCATCTGCCGGACTCTTTTTTGTCTCTGAATATCTGCCGACGGTACGTCTGCTGTTTTACTGCCTCCATTCAGGATTGCATATCCGCGATACCTGGATGGAGGTATTTATGTATTTTAAAAAGTTGTATAAGAAATGCGACAAAGCAAAAAACTGTTGCTATACTTTGACGATGGCACATTATTCCTTGGGAAAATAATGTGTCATTGTCATGCTGGGGATTGACAACTACACATTAGTTTTATATAATTTAATGTATGATTGTCAGATGCTGGAGGTGATAAGCATGACAGATACTGAAAAAATGACAGAACTTTTAAAATACTCTGGGGATGGAACGATTACTACTGAGGAAGTAACCGCAGCGGGGCTCCATCGTGGTGTACTGAAAAACATGGTAGATGCAGGAAAACTGACTCGCTACAGCCGTGGCTTGTATGTATGCAACGATTTCTGGGAAGACGAACTATATCTTTTGCAGAAAAAATATAGCCGGGGAATATTTTCTCATGATACAGCACTGTACCTTTTAGGCTATTCAGACAGAACGCCAGTCAGATATACGATGACATTCCCCAAGGGCTACAACTCACAATCTCTCAAGCAGGAGAATCTTTCTATCATGCGTGTAGTACCGGAAAATTATAGCATGGGGATCATTTCCATAGATTCTCCCTGCGGGAACCCCATAAATGTTTATGACCTTGAGCGAACATTGTGTGATATTCTGCGAGGAAGCGGAAGCGACATTCAAATAGTCACAGCCGCAATGAAGCGATATACAGCTTCGAAAGAGAAAGATATTCACAAGCTGATGAAGTATGCAGAGCAGCTCCGTGTGAAATCTAAAGTTTTACGATATATGGAGGTCTTATTATGATAACGAAAAACCCAATGCAGCTGAAAGCATTCATCAAAAATAAAGCCGCAGAAAAACACATTTCCGCGCAGCTGGTAATGCAGAATTATATGCTGGAACGTCTGATGGAGAGAATCTCCCTTTCTAATTATAAATACAATTTTATCATCAAAGGCGGATTCCTTATTTCTGCTATCGTTGGGTTGGATACAAGAGCGACCATGGATTTGGATACGACCATTAGAGGTTTTACACTAACCCATGAAGCAATCCATACAATATTTTCAGAGATATGTGCAGTGGAAGTGGCTGACGATGTAATATTTGAAATAGCAGGTATTTCTGATATCCGTGAAGGGGATGATTATCCAGGAATTAGGGTAGCTTTGAAAGCAAATTATCCTCCGATTTCTGTACCATTGACTGTAGATGTTACAACGGGCGATGTGATTACCCCAGGAGAAATCGAGTACACTTTCTCGCTGTTATTTGAGGATCGCACCATTAGTGTACTTGCTTATAATCTGGAAACGGTTATAGCTGAAAAACTGGAAACGGTATTATCCCGTGGGATCGCGAACACCAGACCAAGGGATTATTATGACATATATATTCTCTATGCCTTGCGCGGAAACGAATGTAACATAGAAACACTTCGGCAGGCATTGGAAAGGACGACTGAAAAACGTGGTAGCAAGAAGATTTTAACAGATTATCTGACAATCATTAAAGAGATTCGCAACAGTGATACGCTCCAGGGATTCTGGAGAAGATATCAAAAAGATTTTGACTACGCAGGAGATATTTTGTTTGAAGATGTATGCGACACAATTCAGCAGCTTATGGAGCAAATCATGGTTAGCTGAAAATTAAACAACTGAAATCTTTTATTTTTGTTAAGCCAGCTGGGAGTACCAGCTGGTTTTTTTACGCCAACTCACTGGAGAAATGTGCGTGTCCAATGGTCACATTATGTGTCCATTGGTCTCTAAAAAAGCGGATTGAATTCCGATACAATTTACTCGTGACCGATAAAAAGGCCCGCTTTGGATGTTGTAAACGGAGCATTTAAGCAGGGATCATCTAAGAACGACCCCGGAAAGGAAGAAACGGTATGACTTCAGGTCAGAGGATAAAATATTCCCGGAGAATGAGAGGTATGACACAGACACAGCTGGCGGTTGCCGCCGGTATGCCGGAGAAAAACGCAGATGTAAGGATTACTCAGTATGAAAGCGAAGGCAGACACCCGAAGAAGCCGCTCCGGGACTCTTTTGCAAGAGCACTTCACGTCAGCCCAGCTGCTATCTCGCCGCCTGATATGGAGAGCGCCGCCGGGGTCATACAGATACTTTTTATGATGGAGGACCTGTATGGAATACAAATTGATACTATCCAGTCGAAGCTCTGCCTGCTGATTGATCCGGCACGGATGGACAGCCAGTTATCCGAAATGGTGATGGAATGGCTGAAAATGAGTCAGAGAATGGAAAATGGAGAGCTTACAAAAGAGGAATACGATATGTGGAGATATAATGCTCCTGATAATACCGATGGATCTCAGCCACTGACTGGCAGATCTGAAGAAGAAACATAATGAGAATAAGAACGTCCCAGGTCATGACTGGCTTTGAGGCATTCTTTTTAAATTTGTTGTTGCTATTTTCACTGATTTTGCATATAATAAAATTGAACCAGAGCAAAGGCTTCAGGAACTTGTCTTAATAAAGCAGATGCTTTACGAGAAAGTCGGGGCAGAGACATTAAACCTGTCCCATTGGTCGGGATGGAGACCTAAAACCCATTCCCATTGTAGAATAAACTGTGAAAAATCAGTAAAAGAGTGGCACTGTCCACTCTTTTCTTTACCCAGATAAGAGGAGCAATTAGCGACGCCTTACTGCCCCATTTTTTACTGTTAATAAAGTGGTCAAAACGGAGGCGTATTTCTCAAAAAGCCTTTAAAATCAAGGAAAAATACCACTGAATAATGAGAAATACGGCCTCAAGGCGGCTCGTTGCGCTCTGCAGTTCAGCAAGCGTTAAGTGAGATACACCGAAGGCGTCCTTTAGGAGGAAATCTTCGATTTCCGTAATCGAACTTATGCTGTGCATAATCGACTGGAAAAGAAATGGTTTAAATGCCCGGGAATCCTTTATTTTCAAGGCTTTCCGGGATTTTTCCTTGCCCCCAAAAGTTTGTCGGCGTGGCCCTGATTTGTCTTAATCTGACAGAAATAAATTCCATACATAAAAATCTGAGCGTGTATCATCCCCGGCCTGTGAGGGATTGGTTACACGCTCTTTTTTATGTCATTTTTCTATTTTTCATAGATCGGAGGTGAAAATAATGAGCGATGACACGATGGCTGCCAATGTGCGTTATTCCAGGGACAGACCTAAAAGTTGCGAGTTCTGTTACTACTGGAAAGGACATCAGGCGGTTGCTCTCTGGGTGAGCAGAACTGCTTTTACATCATTCATGAGAAGAAGAACATAAAGAAGGAGCCAGACCCGTGCGACGGCTGTCCATACGGAAAATATGCGCCCTGCATTGGATGGTGTACTGTGGAGGTAATGAATCAAATGTTGCATTCATCCTGGGTTTTACCTCCGGTCAGTTCAGATACTCGTTGAAGAAAGCCTCTAACTTGTCAAAAGGAATCACATCCACCTGATCATAAAGATCTGTGTGAACCTCTCCCGGAATAATCATCAATTCCTTATTGTTACCGGTCAGCTTTGCAAATGCGTCCCGGCTGAAATAACAGGAATGAGCCTTCTCGCCATGGATGATGAGAACAGCCTTCCGGATTTCCTGGCTGTACTGCAGGATTGGCATATTCATAAAGGACTGACACCCTGTCACATTCCAGCCACCGTTGGAGTTCAGGCTGCGGGGGTGATAGCCGCGATCCGTCTTATAGTAGTCATAGTAGTCCTTCACAAAAAATGGTGCATCCTCCGGCAACGGGTCCACCACGCCGCCGCCCAGGGCATAGGTGCCGCTCTTATAATCAACGATGCGCTGGGCGCAGAGGGCCTTGCGTTTTTCGTACCGGGCTTCTTCGCTGTCTTCACTGTCGAAGTAACCGTTGGCGTTGACGCGGGTCATGTCATACATGGTGGAGGCAACCGTTGCCTTGATACGGGTATCCAGTGCCGCCGCATTTAATGCCATGCCGCCCCAGCCGCAGATACCGATGATACCGATTTTCTCCGGGTCTACGTTATCCTGCACGGAGAGGAAGTCCACCGCCGCCATGAAGTCTTCCGTGTTGATGTCCGGAGAAGCCATGTAGCGGGGTGTACCGCCGCTTTCGCCGGTATAGGACGGGTCAAATGCGATCGTCAGGAAGCCCCGCTCGGCCATCGTCTGAGCGTACAGTCCGGCCGCCTGCTCTTTAACTGCGCCGAAGGGCCCGCATACGGCAATGGCAGGAAGCTGTCCCGCTGCACTCTTTGGCACATACATATCCGCGGCCAGTGTGATTCCGTAGCGGTTGTGAAAAGTCACTTTGCTGTGGTTTACCTTTTCGCTCTTCGGGAAAGTCTTATCCCATTCCTGTGTTAAAGTAAGCTGTTCATTCATCATGTTTTCGTCCTTTCTGAATTTATTTTGAGTCAAAAGTTAATACCAGTCGTGTTTTTCGTTCCTGTCCAGTGCGTTGATCTGTTCCATTTCCTCATCCGTCAGCTCAAAGCCGAACAGGTCAAGATTCTCCCGGATGTGATCCGGATCGCTGGAGCCGATGCCGCTGCTGTGGGAGGTACAGAAGGGAATGATCGTCACATCAGACAAATCATAACTCTCCAGGAAGGTGCTGATAATCCGCGGTGCCTGTCCGTGCCAGATGGGATAACCGAGGAAAATCACATCATACTGTTCAATGTTCTCCACACTGCCGGAGATTGCAGGGCGGGCGTAAAGATCTGCCTGCTCCTGGTCGGCGCGTCCGCCGGTATAATAAGCCAGATCCTCCTCAGTATAAGGGCCTTCCGGCACAATTTCGTAACTGTCCGCACCAGTTTCATCAATGATCCACCGGGCAATCTGTTCTGTAGTACCCGTACAGGAAAAATAAGCAACCAGGATGTTGCTGCCAGAAGAAGTGCTGTCTGAATTAGTCGCTTCATCCCCGTCTTCTTTCGGTGTGTCAATATCTGTTTCTTCGGTTTCGTTTTCTGCTTCCCTTTGACTGTCCGTAGTCGAGACAGTGCTGCTTTCAGAATCGGATGACGATTCCGCACCTTCCAGGCTGCAAGCCGCCAGCATGGAAATCATGCAAACCGAGAGAGTTAATGCTGTCAATCTCTTCATACTATCCCTCCTCGTCAATTATTTTTATTCCCGCACTGTCAGTATTTCTTAGCCCTTTTTTTATCCAGCCAGTTCATAAGATAGTCCAGGCAGTCCAGTTTTTTCTGATCTGCATGGATATTTGCCAGCAGATCTTTCCGGCTGTTTTTCAATGTAACCAGCAATTCTCTGTCCCGGTCTTCTTTTTGCAGCATGACGCAGTGGGAAATCATTTCCTCCCCAAAACCGATGTCCACGAGATTCTCATAAAAGCATTGGGCTTCATTGTTCGCTTCTGCCATGACTGTCACCTCCTTGTGCCTGTATTTTATATTAATGCAGAAGGAATGGCAAATACTTAGTTCCTATTTCTGGTTATTCTTGAAAAGAATATCTGGTTGCGCTATAATACGGCCTGAAGGGATTTCCGCCGCTTGCGAGTGGAAATCACGATGGTCAACGAACAGCGAAGCTGTGAGTATGAGGGCCTGAAGGAGGATGTATCATGGAATTGCGGGTTTTACGTTATTTTATAGAAGTGGCCAGAGAAGGCAGTATTACCGGTGCGGCCAGAGCGCTGCATATTTCTCAGCCCACTTTATCGAAACAGCTCAAGGAGCTGGAGGCCGAACTTGGGTGCAAGCTGTTTGTCCGGGGAAATTATAACGTGCATCTGACCGAGGAAGGGATTTTGTTGCGCAAACGAGCCGAAGACATTTTAGATATGACGGACAAGACCATAGGGGAATTTCAGTCCCTGAATGACGTGACAGGCGGTGATGTGCGGATTGGCTGCGCGGAATCCTGGCTGATCCGTTATCTGGCCAGCGCCATCAAAGACTTCCGTCAGCAATATCCGGGACTGTGGTTCCACATCACCAGCGGAGACACCCGCGTGGTGGTGAATGATCTGGAACAGGGACTTTCCGATTTTGCGGTCATTGTAGAGCCGCCTGACCTGTCCAGGTACAATTACCTTTCCCTGCCGGGCGGCGATACCTGGGGGCTTCTGATGCGGATGGACAATCCCCTGGCGCAGAAAGCAGCAATTTGTCCGGAGGATCTGCAGGGCATTCCGCTTATCACTTCGCCACAGTCCATCCGCGCGGATCTTCCGAGATGGTGTGGGGAGATGGTCGACCAGTTAAATATTGTCGGAACTGTCAACCTGTTCTATAATGGTTCTGTTTTTGTCAGAGAGGGCTTGGGGTGTCTGCTGGTCTTTGACAGGTTAGCTGATGTCAGCCTGGAGAGCGGTCTGTGCTTTAAGCCCCTTTCTCCGAAACTGGAGACAAGGATGTATATTATCTGGAAAAAATATCAGGTTTTTACGCCGATTGCGGAAAGACTGATTGATTTATTAAAAGAGCGTTTTCCTGAAACGGGGAGGTAACCTATGGAAATTCGAGTGCTTCGCTATTTTTCCACAGTCGCCCGGGAAGGCGGGATCAACCTGAAAAGAATCAGAGGGAACCTGATGGACGAACTGCACTGTAAACAGCAGCTGGTCGATCAGGTGGATTATATGATCTACAAGTTAAAATCTGAGCAAAAGCAGTAGTTTGAGAAGAAGGTGACCGCCAAGAAGGCAGACCGGACGATCAGATGCATGAAGCGAAGCAGGAAAGCTGGATTGACCGGCAGATGAGGCTGTTTCCGGAAAGTACTTTTTAGGTATGGCAGTTTTCCCAATGGCTGCCGCAGGAAAATTTGTGAGAATTTAGCTTTTGATTTTTTTCACAAAATCCATTAGAATCACAGAGTAATACATGAACGACACAAGTGGTGCTATGCACATAAATCTGATCACGGGACTATGTAGGCCGGATCAGACAGAAGCATAACCGCTTGTGTTTTTTGTTGTCATGAGGAGGAAAAGAAAATGCCGGAAAACAAATTTCAGCGAATGATTTTCGCACTGATCACTGTAATCATTACCGTACACGGCTATGTGTTTTACAGTCTGTATGTGGTAAATGGCTCGACACTTATGGAAGTTACGGGAGCTGATTCCGTACTTCATGCTATTCGTGCACAGGGAGGAGTCTATATGTTTGGCCGTATGCTCCCCATTTGGGCATTGATCCTGATCGAATTTTGCTTCGCGTATGCGTTAGAATGTCTGATGGGGAGCCCCTGCTCCTTTAAGCTGGCCTGCATGAACTTCAACCCAAAAGAAACGCATCCTGTCATTTTTGAAAGTGCTGTCATCTGTGCAACGGTAGGTATCATGGTTCCTGCGATGAGCTTCCTGGCTGCGATATTTTACTATCCGTATTACAATGGCTTCCATATTCTGACGTTCCTGGCCAACTGGCTGAAGCTGGTGTGCTATAATTTCCCGTTTGCGTTCTTCAGTCAGCTGTTTTTCATCCAGCCGCTGGTGAGGACAATCTTTAAGCGGATATTCAGGAAGAATAATGGCAAATAGCTTCTTCATCTTTGCTTGCATCCTTCCACATTCATGATATCACGAGTGCAGGCGAGAAAGGAACACGTTTACGTGTTCCTGGCGAGCGATGAGTGTGACCATAGCCACGTTTTTTGTGGCTATGGTATGACCAACGAGGGATTTGCCGCATTCGGTATCGGGAACTGCAAAGTAAGAACCTATATCTGGTAAAATATGGGAGTGATTATGTGATATGAAGCCGAAATCGGAAATCAGTCAGGAACTGTATCAGATGATGCTGGACAGAGGGTATCAGGAACGCTTCTGCAATTTGATTACACAGAACCTGAACACGGATTTTACCGCACAGAGAATGATTTACTATCTCTCTCACTACAGCGAACTGCCGGAAGGAGAGATCGTGGATGAGATGCTTGCAATCCTTAGCGACCGGAACCGGATCATGCAGAAGAAAGAACTGGAGTATAACAACGCGAAATATAATGAGTATCTGAATCGGAAAAGAACGGAAGAATGACAATGAAAAATCACCTGCCATCAAAGTTCACCTGGCAGGTGATTTTTCGTAAGTCTTGCAGGCAGGTATTCCAAAGCGGCGCAGTATTTATCCGCGATGCAGACAATCCACGCTTCCTTGCATTTAGGCGGAATGGGTGTCAGCGGAAACATGTGCCGTCTTATAATATTTTCCTCGATGTCATTGATTCCGTAATCCTTCTTTGCATTGTCTGCCGCAAGCATGGGGTGCCGGTATCCGTGCTGGACATACGTCTTCACGCTTTCATTTCTGTGATACAAAAAATAATCATGGAGCAACGCGCTCCGGATCAGTGAATCTTCATCAACAGTAACTGGCAGGAAATCCGCCATTTTAAGACTGACCTCGGCAACATGAATACTGTGATCATATACGGTTATTTCCCAGTGGTGCAGGAATGTTTTCTCTGATGCGAACCGCCCATCTTTGTTCAGGCTTTCTATAGTTGTTTGAAGCTTCTGTATATCGAACATTGCGTGCCTTCTTAAATTACAATGAGCCTGCGCTCTTCACAGAAACAATTCGCACTCTTTTCTGTTTGCACAGAGTACTCCAAGGGCTACGCCGCCCAGGCTGGTGACGGCTCTGCCCAGCTTCTTTGCGCCGACAGGACAGACGGAAATGCACCGCATACAGCTGATGCATTTTTTTGAATCCGGATTCATAGATACCGGATCAATCGCGCCAACCGGACATTTTGCTGCGCAGAGACCACATTTCACGCAGACGTCTGAAGCATTCGGCCCCATACCGGGAGTTCGGGGGCCTGCTTTCTCCGGAACTTTCCCCGGGACATCAGGGAGTGAAACATCTTCCCCGGCAATCTTTAAGCGGATTTGCCCGGCCATTTCCTTTAAAGTTTTTTCATCCTCTGCATCCGGCCTCCCAGCCGCTACCTTTCTTGCGATTGAGTGTTCCGCCAGAGCGGCAACGGCCGCTATTGGTCTGAAACCGGCTTTGCGAGAGACATCCATGAGCTCAGCCAGTGTGTTATCATAAGCACGGTTTCCGTACACACAGACAAGAACCGCCCTTGCCTGTTTTCCGGACAAAGCGCTTAATCTTTCAACAGCAGTCTGCGGAATACGCCCACCATACGACGGAACCGCGATCAGCACGATATCGTTTTCTTCCAGTACAATTTCTGCAAAATCAATATTCCGGTCACACAGATCGATTTCTGAGATCTGCTCTGACAGCCCCTGGCTTAAAATATCAGCCGTCTTCTTAGTCCCTCCGGTTGGACTGAAAGTAATTTCATAGAATTTCATCTCCAGACTTCCTTCCCTTCGTAAAGTAAAGATGATTACAGTTCCTTTTGATTTGCCTTAATGTTGCTGACTTCTTAAATTAACCTTAACATACGTAGAATACCCGCGGGGCACAGGCGCTGCCGATGGCAGGTTTCGTAGTTGAGTATCATTTTAAATTCACTGCATTCAAAAATCAATCTATAACTGAAAGAAATGAAAACATCTGCAGAAAATCAGCTCTCCTGCAGATGTTAATTTTATTGCCGTATGAGATGTTCTGCAAAGCCTGACATTTCTTCTGAACCGCACGACACTTACGCGAAAATCGTTGGTTGATGGACGCCGCAGAAAAATGATATAATATCTTAGTTTGCGGGATGGTGCAGGCTCAGGAACCAGCTTCACCACTCAAAAGCAGCATCAGCAGATTTGTTCAAACAACAGCTGCTGCGGGAAGGGGAACTGAAACATGTATAAAGACTTTTTCAGCCGCTGGTGCTTTCCGGAATAAAGGTTACTTTGAAAAATATGAGAAGTAGAAGAAAAGACTGTTATAGATTAAGCTTCAGAAGCTCAGGCTTCTGGAACGGAAGGAAGGTTGATTATGAGCTGGTCATTGAAGGATATACCGGATCTTTCCGGCAAGGTGATGATTGTGACCGGAGCCAACAGCGGCCTTGGTTTTGAAACGACAAAGGAACTTGCCCGTAAAGGCGCAAAAGTTATAATGGCCTGTCGGAATCCCCAAAGGGCGGACGCTGCCAGAAAAAAGATTATGGATGAAATTCCGGATGCCGATCTGGATGTCATGATCTTAGATCTTGCCAGCCAGAAAAGTGTCGCTGATTTTGCGGATGCATTCCTTGAAAAATATGAAAGGCTTGATACCCTCGTCAACAACGCGGGAATCATGGCCGCTCCCTATTCAGAAACGGTTGACGGGTTTGAAAATCATTTTGCCACAAACTATCTCGGACATTTTGCGCTGACCGCGCGACTGTTTGATTTGCTGGAAGCGACCCCTGGGGCAAGGGTTGTCTGTGTCAGCAGTCTGGCCTGCTTTTTGGGAAATAAAATCAACTTCGATAATTTGTATTATAAAAACAGGAAAGGGTACGGCAGATGGAGGGCATATGGACGCTCCAAAATGGAAATGCTGCTGTTTGCTTATGAAATGCAGCGCCGACTGTCATCGGCAGGAAAATCCACAATCACGCTCGCTGCGCATCCCGGATTGGCACAGACAAATATTATGCCTGCACAGGCGAAAAACGCCGTTTCCAGAAAGCTGCTAACTCTGCTTTCCTATACCTTAAAGCCTACTATCTACGGCGCAATGCCGCTCATTCGCGCGGCTACGGATCAATCGGTCAGAGGAGGCGAGTATTTCGGGCCGTCAAAGCACAGGATGCCGGATGTGGTTCAATCCAATAAAGCTTCCCACAATCTGGAGACCGCGCGAAGGCTCTGGAAGGTCTCAGAAGAACTGACAGGGCTTCATTATCTGGATGATTGAGAGCGGTGACAGCACTTCTTCATCATCTTCCACAACCCGGCAACAGCACCGACAATCATAAGAGTCGTGCCTGCCGCGATAAACGTGCTGTGTTCCTTCTTGAACTTCCGGAGCTCCTCTTCGTCCATCTTACAGATCTTACACCTGTTATTTTGCCTTCTTTCGACACTTCCGGAATAATCGTCGGTTGATGAACGATATTCATAAATGATATAATAACCGCAAAGAATATTCTTCCGGGACAACGGTTACTCTGAAAAATATGAAAAACAGGAGGATTTGAAATGACACTGAAGGAAGCGATGAAACAGAGGCATACGGTCAGAAAGTACAAAGATACGCCGCTGCCCGCGGACATCGTAGAAAAACTGAATGACCGGGTTGCGCAGAACAATAAGGATCACGGCCTCAACATCAAGCTGATCACCAATGACGGCGGAGCGATCCCCGGCGCCCTGAAGCTGATGATGACAAAGGGCGTCAACAACTATTTTATTCTGGCAGGGCCTGATAAGCCGGATGTGGATGAAACCTTAGGCTATTGCAGCGCGGATATCATGCTGTACGCACAGACGCTTGGCCTGAATACCTGGTGGGTCGGCGGCATGTACAGCAAATCCAACGCGAAAAAGCATGCCGGGGACGGAAACAAGGTGATTGGCGTCGTTGTTGTCGGTTACGGGCAGGAACAGGGCGTACCGCATAAATCCAAGTCGGCGGATGAAGTATCATCCTATGACGGAGCTGCGCCTGACTGGTTTAAAGCCGGTGTGGAGGCGGCGCTGCTTGCCCCGACCGCGATGAACCATCAGTCCTTTACCATCAAAGGGAGCGGCAACCGGGTTTCCATGACCTATCCGGATATTTCCTTCGCAGGCGCGGATCTGGGCATCAGCAAATATCATTTTGAGCTGGGAGCCGGCAAGGATAATTTTGTCTGGGAGTAGCTTCAGAGAATCGCTGTTCAGCAGAATCTCATAAATAAATCGAAAAAAAAGAGAGCCACCGCGGCTCTCTTTTTTGCTTTCATAGAATGACTGTTGAAAAAGGCGCTGGAAGCTATCCGGAAAAGGGGAAAGTGCTTCCGGTTTCTTCACAACAGAAAAATGAAGCTGTTTATTGGAATTCTCCTCCATGTAATTCCTTCAACAGGGACTGCAATTCTTCTTTCAGCGTCTCAAGCGTAACCTGTTCCAGTTCCGCTTTCATGGCGTTGACGGCAGACACCATATGCGGGTGCAGGATCTGATAAAAATTCCCCCCTATGGGACAGTCGTCGCTTCCCTCGTACATTTTGAAAATTTCATCTGCGTCCGGCGTTTCCACTGCCTGATAAATGTCCAATAAGGTAATATCCTTTGGTTCTCTGGCCAGATGCACACCGCCGTTTTTGCCGGCGGTCGCGACTAACAGGTCGCTGTCGGCTAGTTCAAGGAATAAATTTCTGACCGTGACGGCATTGGCTCCGGTGCTCTCCGCAACGAGCGTACTGGTCACGCGTTTCTTCGGCGACAGAACCGCTACAAATAACAGACAATGGACTGCCAACGGGAATCGTTTACTGACACGCATAGTATTTTATGCTCCTCCTCCGACATAAGCAAAGTATTAAAAATGAGTATAACAGAATTTTCAGGGAAAATCAATTGTAACTCTTGACATTACGTTTATGCCGCAATATAATGTAGCTACTTAGATTACATTAAATAAGAAAGTTATCATTGTGCAGAAATCTCTTTATCCGTCCGAAACGCAGTCTGACCGGATGGCGGATCTGAATATCCGGGCGGAAGCGGCGGAGGCTTTGGACGCGGTTTTACATGAATGACAGGATGTGATATTTATGAGATTTTCCAGGGGAGGCAAAAGCGTGGATAAAATACAGCAGCTGGCTGATTATATTGATCAGAGCCACAGCATGGTCGCCATCACGGGCGCGGGCATCTCTCTTGCCGGAGGCGGCATCACATACAGCCAGCTTTCTAAAACGGTCCGTGCGGGCGGAGGCTTTGAGAGTGATGATTTCCTGCGCTCTTACGTCAGGGCCATGCACAACTATAAGCCCAGCTTCAGCCATTACGCGCTCCGCGATCTGGAGACAGCCGGAAAGCTGACAGGGATCATTACGACAAATGAGGATTGTATGCATACAATGGCCGGTTCCAAAAACGTGGCGGAAATCCAGGGAGGATTTCAGATCAACCGCTGCTCGAAATGCGGCCGTCATTATGACGGGTATGAGATCTGGGAGCAGGAAGATCTGCCCAGATGCGAATCGTGCGGCGGAAGAATCCTGCCCTGGGAGCTTTACAGCCACATCAGCCTCTGGGAGGAAGGCGTGCAGAAGGCCAGGGAGTGGATTTCAAAGGCGGATCTGATCCTGGTGATCGGGACCAATGGCTATTACGGGAGCGCATACTGGGATTACCGGAGAAGGGACGCTGTGATTGTGCAGATCAATCCGGGACATACCGGCTTTGACCGGGTCGCGGACTTAAATATCCGGGAAGCCTGTGATGATGTATTTCACAGGCTGATAGAAAGATGGCAGGGAAATGGCGGGTCAGCGGACTGAAATTGCACTATCGGAAGAGGAATGTTTGAATCGGATGGAGGAACAGAGGAGAGCTGAGGAATATAAGGGCCTTTCCGAAGAAGAAATTCAAGGAAACAGATCGTTATTCAGCAGAATTTTATAAATGAATCGGAGAAAGGAGGTCAGTGTGACTTCCTTTTTTTGTGCTTTCATGCAGGGGAAACAATGCCAGGACGGGTCTTCTCGAAAAATATCTGGACATTTTTCGGATTCCTGCGAATAGTAACTGAAGTGCGTGGAATGCCGCGGAAGCAATGGTTTGACTTGAATTCTCCGGGAACAGGAGTTATTATGTAACTACTGAAAATGACACAGGAGAATCAGAATTATGAACGTACTGCGAAAAATTTACTGCAGAACCTTTCAGCTTTGCTTTCGCGCGGCGCTGCCCTTTTTACCTTACAGAGAGCCGGAGATACTGAGCGGCATGCCGCAGATTGCCGGTGTGCTGGCGGAGCAGGGGCTCATGAGAGTGCTGATTGTCACGGACAAAGGTATCAGCTCTCTGGGATTGCTGGACGGCTTGAAGGCCGCGCTGGAGGATAAAGAAATTGAGTATGTGGTTTACGATGGGACGGTGCCCAATCCGACGATTGAAAATGTGGAGGAGGCCAGACGGCTTTATCTGGAGAACAAATGCCAGGCGATCATCGGCTTTGGCGGCGGCTCCTCCATGGACTGCGCCAAGGCGGCGGGGGCGAGGATTGTAAAGCCCCATCAGTCTGTCAATCAGATGAAAGGGCTTTTAAAGGTGATGAAAAAACTCCCGCCGCTGTTCGCGGTGCCCACCACGGCGGGGACGGGAAGCGAGACCACCCTGGCGGCAGTGGTGGTGGATGAGAAAACGCACCATGAATATCCCATCAATGATTTTTCGCTGATTCCGAGGTACGCGGTGCTGGACTATCATGTGACTCTGGGACTGCCGCAGGGCATCACCGCCACTACGGGGATGGACGCTCTGACTCACGCTGTGGAGGCTTATATCGGCAGGAGTACCACCCGTCATACCCGCGCGATGGCGGTGGAGGCGGTGGGGCTGATCAGAAAATATCTGAAGAGGGCTTATGACAACGGACAGGATATCGAGGCCAGAACCAATATGCTGCGGGCGGCCTACTGCGCGGGTATTGCGTTCACCCAGTCCTATGTGGGATATGTTCACGGGGTGGCCCACTCTCTGGGTGGCCAGTACGGGGTGCCCCACGGCCTGGCCAACGCGGTGATCCTGCCTTATTTTCTGGAGGAGTACGGCGAGAGCTGCGCGAAGCGCCTGGGAAGGCTGGCCAGGAAGTGTGGGATAGCCGAAAAGAGGGACTCTGACATTCTGGCTTCCCAGAAGTTCATCGACTGGGTGCGCCAGATGAATGATTCCATGAATATTCCGCGGCATATTGAGGGAATCTGTAAGGAGGATATCCCGAAGATGGCGAAAAACGCGGACAAGGAGAGCAATCCCCTTTATCCGGTGCCGAGAGAGATGAGCGCCGGGGAGCTGGAGAAAATGTACTATATCGTCGGGAATCTGAAGGCGTAGAAGAATATCTGCGGAGTTAGGAACTGTTACGAAATAATCTGCGCATCCTGCCCCGCATGATACGCAAATCGCAGGCCATAAGAAAAGGAGCACAGAAAGGGATATATATTGGTCATGGACATCAGTAAAATCACAGCGAAACAGAAAAAATTTTTTGACACAGGAAAAACTCTGGACGTAAATTTCAGAATTGCGGCGCTGAAAAGGCTGAAAAAGGCAATTCTTGCGCATGAGAACGAGATCAATCAGGCGCTGAAAACAGACCTGGGAAAATCGGAGGCGGAGACCTATATGTGTGAGACAGGCATGACCTTAAGCGAGCTGTCTTACCAGATCAGCCATGTCAGAAAATGGAGCCAAAACAGGACAAAGCCCACCGGCCTTGCCAATTTCCACGCGAAAAGCTTCACCGTACAGGAGCCATACGGCTGTGTGCTGATCATGTCCCCCTGGAATTATCCCTTCATGCTCTGCTTAGAGCCTATGGTGGGAGCCATCGCGGCGGGCAACTGCTGCGTGCTCAAGCCCTCCGCCTATTCTCCGGCCACCTCCGCCGTGATCAGAAAAATTATTTCAGAAGTATTTCCGGAGAAGTATGTGGCGGTGGTGGAAGGCGGCCGCGCTGAGAATACGGAGCTCTTAAATCAGAAATTTGACTATATTTTCTTTACCGGCGGCGTGACAGTGGGCAGGCTGGTCATGGAGAAGGCGGCGGCGCACCTGACGCCGGTGACGCTGGAGCTGGGCGGAAAGAGCCCCTGCATTATCGACAGCTCCGCCAACCTGAAGCTGGCGGCGAAGCGCCTGGTCTTTGGAAAATTCCTGAATTGCGGCCAGACCTGTGTGGCGCCGGATTATGTGCTGGTGGATGAGAAGGTGAAGGAGGAGCTTGTGGCTCTGATTCGGCTGCAGATCCGGAAGCAGTTTGGAACAGATCCGCTGCTCAACCCGGATTACGGCAAAATCATCAATCAGAAGCATTTTGACCGTCTGAACGGTCTGATTGACGCAAACCGGGAAAAGGTAGTCTGCGGCGGGAGCTGTGAGCCGGATACCCTGCGCATCGCCCCCACGGTGATGGACAATGTTTCCCCAGACGACGCGGTCATGCAGGAGGAAATTTTCGGTCCCATCCTGCCGATACTGACCTACCGCGATATCAGAGAGGCGGAGCGTTTTGTCAAGGAGAGGGAAAAGCCGCTGGCTTTGTATATTTTTACAGGGAAAAAATCCGTGGCGAAGCGTTTTGTGAAATATGTTTCCTTCGGCGGAGGCTGCGTCAATGACACTGTGCTGCATCTGGCTACTTCTGAGATGGGCTTCGGCGGCGTGGGCGCAAGCGGCATGGGCTCCTATCACGGCAAAAAAAGCTTCGATACCTTCAGCCATGAGAAAAGCATTCTGCAAAAATATACCTGGATCGATATGCCCATGAGGTATCAGCCTTATAACAAGGCGTATCTGTTCCTGACGAAGATGTTTTTGAGGTAAGCACATTCCGGCCGGAGGAGATATGATGGAAAACAGACTGGCAGACATGAAAAGAAGCATCAGCAGGCACCATGCAGAGGATCGGACCTATCAGCTGTTCACTGAATGGGGAGAAAAGCTGACACAGATGCCGCATGAGGAAAAGGCGCAGGGTGTACTGACAGAGTACCCCAGACCCTATATGCAAAGGGAAAGTTATCGCAGCCTGAACGGGTATTGGGACTATGCCATTGAGGAGGGAACTTTTCTGCCGGAGTCGGATACCGGAAACCATGACTGGCAGGGAGAGATTCTGGTGCCGTTTTCTCCGGAGAGCGTGCTTTCTGAGGTGGAAAGGCAGCTGCTGCCTTCGCAGACGCTGTGGTACCATAAGGTGCTGCCGGAGGACTTTCTGGAGGAAGCTCCCCAAAACGGCAGACTGCTGCTGCATTTCGGGGCGGTGGATTTTGCCTGCTGTGTGTATGTGAACGGCGTTAAGGTTCAGAGCCTGGAAAACGGAGGGAAGTGGTATGAGAATCCTGTGGCAGGTGTTTCAGCCCGGGAAGCCGGCGGCGCCGGTTGTGAAAGCGGATTGACCCACAGCGGCGGCTATACGCCCTTTACCGTGGATATCACCGATTGCCTGCTTCCGGGGCAGCGGGACAATCATATTTCTCTGGCGGTGCTGGACGCTTCCGATACCTCTTATCATAACCGGGGGAAGCAGACCCTGAAACGGGGCGGTATGTTTTACACGGCCCAGAGCGGAATCTGGCAGAGCGTCTGGCTGGAATGGGTGCCCGCACTTTATATTCGCTCGGTAAGCGCGGAGCCGGATTTTGACAGGCGGCAGGTGAAAATTTCCATCGCCATAAACGACACGCGGGCCATGAAAACGCCGGAAAAAGAGATCAAAATCAGACTCAGCTGTGAGGACAGGACTACCGTTTATACCTGGCCCCGCGGGAAAAGCAGCGCCGTTCTGATTTATCCTGTGGAGAAAATGCGGCCATGGACGCCGGAGGAACCTTATTTATATGAATATAAACTGATTTTGGAATGCGCAGAAGGACAGAGCGGTCCGCTCAGGATGGCAGAGACAGAAGGTGGAGCTTTTGGGAAAACAGTCAGCCCGCGAGGCCGTGATGAGGTCCGCGGCATCTTTGGCATGCGCTGTTTCACCATTGAGAAAGACGCGAAGGGAACTCCCCGTTTTTGCCTGAATCATCGTCCGTATTTTTTGAACGGGGTGCTGGATCAGGGCTACTGGCCTGACGGCCTTTATACCGCGCCTTCAGAGGAGGCCCTGCTGCGCGATATCCGCACCATGAAACAATGTGGCTATAATCTGTTGCGCAAGCACATTAAGGTGGAATGCCAGCGCTGGTACTATCACTGTGACCGGGAGGGCATGATTGTCTGGCAGGATATGGTAAACGGCGGCGAGCCCATGAACATGCTGCTGGTCTGTTATCTGCCCACCGGCTTTCCGGGAATCGGCAAACTGATTCCCGACTCGCTTCACGGCCTTTTTCACAGAAAAAATAAGAATGGGCGCCGGGAATGGTACCGGGAGACCGCGGAGACCATCGAGGCGCTGCGCCCGGTGACGTCGCTGGCGGTCTGGGTAGCCTTCAACGAGGGCTGGGGCCAGTTTGATTCCCGGAAAGCGACCGCGTTTATCCGTGGGAAAGACCCTTGCCGGCTGATCGTCTCCGCCAGCGGCTGGTTTGACCGGGGCGCCGGGGACTTTCTGAGCGAGCACAATTATTTCCACAGGCTGGAGGCGAGGCAGGATAAGCGGGGCCGGGCCTGGGTGCTGTCGGAATATGGCGGCTTCGCCCATCATGTCAAAGGACACAGCTTTACAGACCGGATTTATGGATATCGGAAATATGACACCCAGGAGGATTACCGGAAAGCGGTCAGAAAGCTGAAAGCGGAGATTGACGCGCTCTGGTTGCAGGGGCTTTCCGCCGCGGTCTACACCCAGGTCAGCGATGTGGAGGAGGAGGTCAACGGCATCATGACCTATGACCGGAAGGTCTGCAAGCTGTTATAGGGAAAAAGGGAGCAAAAAGACCCGCGGGTCCTGAAAAAAGGAGCCCGCGGGTCAGAACAGGCCTGAAATGAGAATGTTTTTCACTCGTAAATAATTCTTGGCGCCTTGCGGATGGTGATTTTCCAGCTGGTGCCGGTGCCCACGTTGTAGGCTCTGGAAAAGCTGCCCTGATTGATGGCCACCGCCATGCAGTCCAGACTGTTGACATACAGCAGGGGTTCGCCGATACAGACGTCGGCAAAGCTTCTGGCGTAGGTCATGATATATTTGTAAACGGTGCGGGTCTGGTTGGAGATGGCAATTTCAACCCGGTCGCCGTGCTTTACGTCCAGATTCAGAAAGGTTTCCCGGGGAATGTTGGTCCACAGGCTTCCGAAACGCACATCCAGCACATCGATGATGCCGGTTACCTTATCATGCTCCAGTACCGGGGGAATGGTAGGGAGTTCCACCACATCCTCAGGCGGCATCTGGGGACCTACTCCTTCAAAATCAATGATGCCGGCGGCCAGCCTTGCGCCGCAGTAAGCGTAGATATCCCGTCCGTGGAAGGTGTAGCTTTCCCCGGAATTGGGCAGACGGTTTACCGACTCATCAATCATGCGGGCCTCCCGGATGCCGATCAGCTTTTTGACGTGGGTCAGGGTGCCGTTGTCCGGCGTGACGATATAGTGGCCGCTTGTGGTTCTGACCACAATGCTCTTCCGGTCACTTCCCACGCCGGGGTCCACCACGCTGACGAATACTGTTCCCTCCGGCCAGTAGGTTACTGTCTGGATCAGCCGGTAGGAGGCCTCCCAGATATCATACCGTGGAATCTCGTGGGTCAGGTCGCGGACGTAAAGCTCCCGGTCCACGCCGAAGGCCACCCCGTACATGGCGCTGACCGCCCCGTCGCAGGTGCCGAAATCTGTCTGTAATATCAATGCGTGTCTCATGAATCTACCTCGTTTGCTATAGACTGAAAAACTGAGATTATTTTATCAATCCGCGGGAGGATATGCAAGCCCTTACTTGCGGCGCAGGAAGTAAATTTGCGTGGACAGCGCAGCGTTTTCTATGTTATTATGGCTCAGGGACGACAGGAAACGACATTTTTCCTGTTATTTATCAGGCAAAAAGGAAACACTTATGATGAAAACAAAAAAATACGCATTTTTCACAGGCGCTCTCCTGCTGCTTCTGGGAACGCTTTCCCTTTTTTACTGGGCGGGGAAAAAGCAGGTCTGGTTCTGTGACGAGATTTATACATATGAATCCGCGAACGGCTTTGAGCAGGAATGGCCGTCAGAGCTGAAGGGAATATGGCAGACCGGAAAAGATGTGGAATCCTATTTCGCGGCTGACTGGGATACCTTGTCTTTGAATGATATCACAGTTCGTCTGTATAATGACCACGTCCCGCTTTATTTCTGGATTTTCAGGGCTGTTTCGGTCTGGGCGTTTCACGGCAGCGGCACCATCTGGATCGGTATGAGCATCAATCTGGTTTTTTTATCTGCTTGTGCTCGGGATTGTTTACCGGGTATTTTTAACGATGACGGGCAGACCCTGGGCCGCCGGGATTGTGTCTGTGCTGACAGGCGTGGTAAACCGTCTGATGATAGAGCAGGCCACCACACTGAGAATGTACATGATGCTTCTGCTGGCGATGGTGATGCTTTTGTTGGCGGAATTCGCGTTTCTGCGCGCTTATGATGATGGAAGAAAGCCCTGGAAGGAGGCTGTTTTCCTGTTTCTGGCCAGTACGGCGGGATTCCTGACGCATTATGATTACTGGATTTTTTACGCTGTGACCGTTACGCTGGTGTGTCTGTGGCTGCTGATTTTGTCATTTCAGAAAAAGGGCCGCGCGTTCTGGCGCTCCAGGGAGTTCGGGTTCGTGCTGGTAAGCGTGTGCGATTTTGTACTTTCTCTTGCGTCGACGATAGCGATTTTCCCTTATTGCAGATGGAATTTAAACCGGGGAAAGGGACAGATCGCGCTCTCGTCGCTTTTTGTTTTCTCTGAGGAAAAGGCGGAGCACATCCTGTGGGGATATCAAAGACTTTCTATCTCTATGTTTGGGGACAGTGTGCCGGTATGGCTGGGGCTTCTGATCATTATGGCGTGCATTTTCGGCGGCGGCGTGCTCCTGTATCAGAAAAAGGAATATCGAAAACTGAGAAATTTTATCCTTTCAGCGGCCGCCGCGCAGGCCTATCAGCTGATCGTCTGCTTTACACTGCCTGACGCGGAGGAGGAGCGGTATCTCTGGGGCTCCTTTATGATCATGATGTGGTGCGCGGCGTGGGGCGCGTTCCTGCTGCTGGAGAAATGCTTTGCCGCGGTCAGAAAGAAGAAATACGGAAAAATCTTCAGCTGCGCGGTGACCGTCGCACTGACGGTATGTATTTTCCTTGGGGAGCTCACTGTGATTAACGGCGGGTATGGCGTGGCCTATCTTTTCTATCCGGGAAAGGACAGGGAGCTGCTGGAGGAATACGCCGAAATCCCGTGGCTTGTTTACGGCCCTGTTGTGGAAGTGTATTCTTATTATGACTGGATTATTCCTGATCAGATTTGTTTTCTGGGTGGGGAGCAGACGGAAACGGATGCGGAAGCCATAAAGGAAAAGGCCGGGGAGGAGAGCTTTCTTTTGTATGTATATGCAGATTACTTTCAGGAGGCTGTAGAATTTCTGGAGCAGACGCTGTGCAGGGAAGTGGAGGCTGAGTATCTGATGCAGAGCACAAATTTTTTTGTTTACGTTGTCAGTGTAGCCGACGGATGATAAGGATTATTCATATTATGTAATAAAAAAGGGGATTGACAATCCTCTTCTGTTGTGCTAGATTGGTCAGTGAAGAGAACGGGGCTCTTTTTTTTGTGCCCTGAAACGGGAACAGTGATAAAACAATATAGATTCGGAGGTAAGAACCATGAGAACAAGGATCACTCTGGCGTGCACCGAGTGCAAGCAGCGCAATTACAATACCACAAAGGACAAGAAGGCTCATCCGGACCGGATGGAGACAAAGAAATACTGCAGATTCTGCAAAAGACACACCGTTCATAAGGAAACCAAGTAATCAAGCTTCCGGAGGTTTTTAGGATGAGCGAGAAGGTGGAAAAGAAAGCGGACAGGAACCCGGAGAAAAAGGCCAGAAAGCCGGAAAAGAAGCCAAAGAACAGCTTTTTTAAGGGCGTAAAGGCGGAACTGAAAAAAATCACCTGGCCGGACAGAAACACCATAGTGAAGCAGTCGGCTGCCGTTATCAGTATCTCTGTTGTGGTGGGTGTGATCATCGCAGTGCTTGATATGATCATTCAGTACGGCATTAGTTTTATTATTGGATGAACAGGGGGGCAATATGGCAGAATCAGAAGCAAAATGGTATGTTGTTCACACCTATTCCGGCTATGAAAATAAAGTAAAGGACGGCATCGAGAGCACCATCGCCAACAGAAACTTAAGCGATGAGATCTGTGAGGTCATGATCCCCATGGAGCAGGCGGAGGAAATCAAGGACGGCGTTACCAGGCATGTGGAGCGCAAGATGTTCCCGGACTATGTGCTGGTCAAAATGGTCATGAATGACGATACCTGGTTTGTCATCCGCAATACCAGGGGAGTAACGGGCTTTGTGGGGCCGGGAAGCAAGCCGGTGCCGCTGTCGGAGACCGAGATGCGGGCTCTTGGCATTGCCGGCGAGGTGGAAAAGAAGGTTACAGTGGACTTCGAGGAGGGCGACAGCGTGGTCGTCATCGCCGGCGTGTGGAAGGACGTGGTCAGCGTGGCCAGAAAGGTGGACCTTGGCAAGCAGACTGTGACCATCACCGTGGACATGTTTGGAAGAGAGACGCCGGTGGACGTCGCCCTGGCGGACGTCAGAAAGCTGAAGTAAGTGTGAGGTTTGTTTATTTTTCGCCCCGCGGGGTGTTAAGATAAAGTGTCAGAAGTTCCGTTTTGCGGAACAGTGGGAGCGGGGAAGGTATGACTCCGCGCCAGCAACCACATTTTATAGGAGGTGCCATTATGGCAAAGAAAGTAACAGGATATATCAAATTACAGATTCCTGCTGGCAAGGCAACACCAGCGCCGCCGGTAGGCCCGGCATTGGGCCAGCACGGCGTCAACATCGTTGAATTTACCAAGCAGTTCAACGCCCGTACAGCCGATAAGGGTGATCTGATCATCCCGGTTGTCATCACAGTTTATGCGGACAGAAGCTTCAGTTTCGTTACCAAGACTCCGCCCGCGGCAGTTCTGTTAAAGAGAGCCTGCAACATCAAATCCGGCTCCGGCAAGCCCAACAAGGAGAAGGTTGCCACAATCTCCCGGGACAAGATCAGAGAGATTGCGGAGATGAAAATGCCTGACCTGAACGCGGCAAGCGTGGAGGCAGCCATGAGCATGATCGCCGGTACTGCCCGCAGCATGGGTATCGAAGTAAAGGATTAATGAAAAAATGGGAGACAGGAATTGTCGTTTGAACCACAGGAGGTAAAGAATGAAACACGGCAAAAAATATGCGGAGGCCGCAAAGCAGATTGACAGGACGGCCGCTTATGAGCCTGCGGAGGCGATTGCGCTGGTAAAGAAGACCGCACCCGCGAAATTTGACGAGACAGTAGAGATTCATCTGAGAACAGGCTGTGACGGACGTCACGCTGAGCAGCAGGTCCGCGGCGCGGTGGTACTGCCCAATGGAACAGGCAAGAGTGTCCGCGTTCTGGTATTCGCGAAGGGCGACAAGCTTGCGGAGGCGCAGGCGGCGGGAGCTGATTTTGTGGGAGGCGATGAGCTGATCCCGAAGATCCAGCATGAAGGCTGGCTGGATTTTGACAAGGTGGTGGCTACCCCTGATATGATGGGCGTGGTTGGCCGTCTTGGTAAGATCCTTGGCCCCAAGGGCCTGATGCCCAATCCGAAGGCAGGCACAGTGACCATGAATGTGACACAGGCTGTGAAGGAACTGAAAGCCGGTAAGATTGAGTACAGGCTGGATAAGACCAACATCATCCACTGCCCCATCGGAAAGGTATCCTTCTCCGAGGAAGCCCTTATGGAGAATTATAATGTGCTGATGGATGCCATTACCAAGGCAAGACCCAGCGCGCTGAAGGGCCAGTATCTGAAGAGTGTGACCGTAAGCTCAACCATGGGCCCCGGTGTGAAGATCAGCACCGCGAAGTATTCATAAGTGAGCCTGTACATCACACACAATTAAATAATCATCAGGGGTTGACCGCGGTTGGCCCCTGTGGTATTATAACCATTGGCGGCGTCAGCCGCCGATAAATCAGCCGAAGACAGCAGGTACCGGTGCGTTGGGTTTTCAGCGCACAGAAGTGTAAGCGAGCAATCCACCTGCCGAGGAAAGAGTATGGATAAACGGTCTCTCCCTGTCTTCACGGGGAGATTTTTATTTCTATATTATGATCTCTTTCGGCAAAATCTATAAGGAGGTAAACAAATGGCGAAGGTTGAACTGAAACAGCCGATTGTTGCGGAGATTTCCGAGACTGTCAGGGACGCGCAGAGCGTTGTCCTTGTGGATTACAAGGGACTCACCGTTGAGCAGGATACCCAGCTGCGCAGAAAGCTTCGTGAGGAAAACATCAGCTATAAGGTGTACAAGAATACGCTGATGAATTTCGCGTTCAAGGGCACGGATTTTGAGCAGCTTGCCCCGTACCTGAACGGACCCAGCGCAATCGCGGTATCTTCCACGGACGCGACCGCTCCGGCCCGCGTGATCACGGACTTTGTCAAGGCCAATAAGCTGACAATGCTGGAGATCAAGGCCGGCGTCGTGGAGGGACAGGTTTATGACGCGGCAGGAATGCAGGCAATCGCTTCCATCCCGTCAAGAGAGGTATTGCTCTCCAGATTGCTTGGATCCATGCAGTCCCCGATCGCGAACTTTGCCCGCGTGGTGAAGCAGATTGCGGAGAAGAACGGCGAGCCCGAACCCGCGGTAGCATCTGCGGAGCAAGATGTCCGTATTTTTATTGTTTCGTATTGAATATGGCAAATCATTATTAATTGGAGGTAAATGAAATGGCTAAGTTAACAGCACAGGAACTGATCGATGCTATCAAAGAGATGACAGTATTAGAGTTAAACGAATTGGTAAAGGCCTGCGAGGAAGAGTTCGGCGTATCCGCTTCCGCGGGTGTTGTCGTAGCGGCAGCCGGCCCCGCTGAAGAGGTTGAGGAGAAGACGGAGTTCGACGTAGAGCTGACCGAGATCGGCGACCAGAAGGTAAAGGTTATCAAGGTTGTCCGTGAGATCACCGGCCTGGGTCTGAAGGAGGCAAAGGATCTGGTTGACAGCGCGCCGAAGATGGTGAAGGAAGCTGTCAGCAAGGAAGAGTCTGAGGAGCTCAAGAAGAAGCTTGAGGAAGTTGGAGCTAAGGTTACCGT
>JAJQBK010000062.1 GCA_021203305.1 Lachnospiraceae bacterium | reverse complement strand
TTTCGGTATATACCGTATTGGCTTCAAAGTAAAATTACTAATGTCGTTCACTATATAACCATTAATAAAAGGAAGTGATTTCTTTGAAAATAGAAAGAATCAGTGAAAATCAAATCCGCTGCACCCTGACAAGGGACGACATGCTGAAGCGCTCCTTAAAGCTCAGCGAGCTGGCTTACGGTTCCGAGAAAGCCAGAAACCTGTTCCGCGACATGATGCGCCAGGCGGAGATGGAGGTCGGCTTCCAGGCTGAGGACATTCCCCTGATGATCGAGGCGATCCCCTACAGTGAATACGTGGTTCTGCTGATCACAAAGGTGGAGGATCCGGAGGAGCTGGACACCAAGTTTTCCAGCTTTGCGCCCGGCATCCGGGACGAAAGCGCCTTTGACAGCGTGCTGGCCGGCTTAAGCGGCGCCGCCAGCGAGGTGCTGGACCTGTTCCGCAGGATTCAGGATTCCGTCTCCACGCCGGAGTTGCCCGGCACAGTCAGCGCTGAAGACGCCCCGGAGGAAGAGGCCGGTTATACCCGCCTGTTTTCCTTCAGCACCCTGGATCATGTCATCCGGCTGGCGAAGCTGACACAGAGCTTTTATGATGCCCCCAACTCCTTATATAAGGACGCCCTGTACGGCACCTATCTGCTGATCGTGACCATCGGGGAAATGAGCCGCGAGGACTACAACCGTTTCTGCAACCTGGTGACCGAGTACGGTTCCATACACCACACGCCGTCCGCTACCCTATGCTTTCTGGATGAGCATTTCGAGCCCATTGTCAGGGATCACGCGCTGCAGACACTGGCCTCTCTGTAAGGGACTGTCACGAAATCACTTGTGCATCTTGCTTCGCCTAATACGCAAAGCACAGACCATAAAAGCCCCGCCGCAGCCCGGAAACATTATATAAAAGAATACTTTTCTTCCCCCTAAAAAATCCCCTTCCGCATTCATTCAGAAGCCGAAGGGGATTTTTCTGTCATTTAGTAATTTTGGCGAAACAGTATTTCACGATTTCCGGGCCGCTTTCAACAGCCTTTTCTCTTTCTGCACGATGATCTCCTTACAGGGCGGCGGCCTTCTCTCCGCCCTCCACCGCGGCCTCGATCATCTCCATCAGCTCGTCAACGTCGATGCCATGCACCATCGCGGCCTCCTCCAGGGTCTCACCCTGAGACGCGGGGCAGCCCAGGCAGTGCATGCCGATCTCAAACAACACCGGAATAATGTCCGTGCTCACCTCCAGCGCTTCGCCGATTGTCATATCTCTGGTAATCTTTGCCATGATTATAGCTCCTCCATTCTCTGTTTCTTCACGGACACCGCACGCCGCGCGCGCAAAAGCTTCCTTTTTCAAATTGTCCGTGAACCACAGCTTTGTCAAGCAGTATAATACTTTCCGGATTTCAGCGCAAGTATGCACTTCTTTTTTCTGTGAATTATAACTAAAATTAAAATAAAATTCCTCGTTTGTTCGTAAAAAAGTACATCACCTCGCTTGACTTAAAACCCCTTCAACCGTATAATAACCGTAGAGATTAGCAGGCAATGCTATTCATTTTAATAAAATCATTTACAGGAGGCTTTCAAAATGAGACCAGAATGGACAGATTTTGTAGGCGGCAAGTGGGAGAAGGAGATCGATGTACGCGATTTCATTCAGAAAAACTATCACCCTTATGACGGGGATGAGTCCTTCCTTGCAGGACCTACGCAGAACACCACGGACCTTTGGAATCAGGTTCTGGATCTGCAGAGACAGGAGCGCGAGGCGGGCGGCGTGCTGGATATGGACACCAAGGTTGTTTCCACCATCACTTCCCATGGCCCCGGCTATCTGGATAAGGACAAGGAGACCATCGTCGGCTTCCAGACCGACAAGCCCTTCAAGCGTTCCCTTCAGCCCTACGGCGGCATCCGTATGGCGGAGAAGGCCTGCGCGGACAACGGCTATGAGGTGGATCCGGAAATTTCCGAGTTCTTCTCCGTTCACCGCAAGACCCACAACGCGGGCGTATTCGATGCTTACAATGCTGAGATGAGAGCCTGCCGTTCCGCGCATATCATCACCGGTCTGCCGGATGCTTACGGCCGCGGCCGTATCATCGGTGACTACAGAAGAGTTGCTCTGTACGGCATTGACAGACTGATCGAGGACAAGCAGGCGCAGAAGGATTCCACCGGCCGCGTAATGACCGATGATGTGATCCGTCTTCGTGAGGAGATTTCCGAGCAGATCACCGCTCTGAAGCTGATGAAGCAGATGGCTGCTTCCTATGGCTGTGATATCGCAAAACCCGCCAGCAACGTACAGGAAGCGATCCAGGCTACATACTTCGGTTATCTGTCTGCTGTAAAGGAGCAGAACGGCGCCGCAATGAGCCTTGGCCGTACTTCCACCTTCATCGACTGCTACGCTGAGAGAGACTTAAAGAACGGCACCTTCACAGAGGAGCAGATCCAGGAGTTCGTAGACCACTTCATCATGAAACTGCGCTGCGTGAAATTTGCCCGTACTCCCGAGTACAACCAGATTTTCGCCGGCGACCCGGTGTGGGTTACTGAGTCCCTGGGCGGCGTAGGCGTTGACGGCCGTCACATGGTTACCAAGACCAGCTTCCGTTATCTGCACACCTTAGAGAACCTGGGACCGGCTCCGGAGCCGAACCTGACCGTACTGTGGTCCACCAGACTTCCCCAGAACTGGAAGAAGTACTGCGCTAAGATGTCCATCACCACCTCCTCCATCCAGTATGAGAACGATGATCTGATGAGAGTGACCCACGGTGATGACTACGGCATCGCCTGCTGCGTATCCTCCATGAGAATTGGTAAGGAAATGCAGTTCTTCGGTGCCCGCGCCAACCTGGCAAAGTGCCTGCTCTACGCGTTAAACGGCGGTATCGATGAGAAGACCAAGAAACAGGTAGGACCCAAGTATCGTCCTGTAACCGGCGATGTGCTTGATTATGACGATGTGATGGATAAGTACACCGACATGATGGAGTGGCTGGCTGATGTGTATGTGAATACCCTGAATATCATCCACTACATGCATGACAAATACTGCTATGAGCGCGCTGAGATGGCTCTCCATGACAGAGACGTTCGCCGCTACTTCGCTACCGGTATCGCCGGCCTGTCCATCGTTGCCGACTCCCTGTCCGCTATCAAGTATGCGACTGTGAAGCCGATCAGAGACGAGGATGGCATCATCGTAGATTTCGAGACCACCGGCGACTTCCCGAAGTATGGCAACGACGACGACCGTGTAGACAACATCGCCGCTGAGATCGTCAGCAAGTTCATGACCATGGTGAGAAGACACCACACCTACAGAGACGGCTTCCCGACCACTTCCATCCTTACCATCACCTCCAACGTGACCTATGGTAAGGCAACCGGCAACACTCCGGATGGACGCAGAGCCGGACAGCCCTTCGCTCCCGGTGCTAACCCGATGCACGGCCGTGACAAGAACGGTGCGGTTGCGTCCCTGGCTTCCGTAGCCAAGCTTCCGTTCAAGGATGCTCAGGACGGTATTTCCAATACCTTCTCCATCATCCCGGGCGCTCTTGGCAAGGATGATCAGATCTTCGCGGGCGACATCGAGATCGATCTGAGCAAGTAAACATTTTTCGTGAAACTATCCGCGCGGGCGGGGCATTCCTGCAGCCGTCCGCCGGTAACCCTTTCACATTCAGTGAGGATTTTTATTATGGATCCTGAACAGAAAAGAATTGAAGACCTTGTGAAAATGCTGGACGAAGGCTTCGCCAACAACACGGGCCACATCAACGTGGACTGTGATGACACGGTGGAGGAAGCGGTAAAGGTACAGACCATGGGCTGCACCGACTGCTCCCGCACCCCCCTGGCATGCAGCGTTCCCACTCTCGAACAGGGTCTGGATGATTATTCATAATCATTATGAGTTAAAAAATCTGTGTGAAAGGTTTTCTTATACATCATCATCCGAATAAGCAAACCTATTCAGTTAATATTATGTATAGAAAACGCTTTCACAGCAAATATTAATAAGGAGGAAAACTATTATGGCAGCAGCAAGTGCAGCACAGGTTGACAACCTGGTATCTTTATTAGACGGTTATGCAACAAAAGGCGGACATCACCTGAACGTGAACGTACTGAACAGAGACACTCTTCTGGACGCTCAGAAGCATCCGGAGAATTATCCTCAGCTCACAATCCGTGTTTCCGGCTATGCGGTAAACTTCATCAAACTGACCCCGGAGCAGCAGGCGGATGTTATTTCCCGTACCTTCCACGAGTCAATGTAATCCGATGAAAGCATATTCAGTTGCATGATTTTAAGTCTGATCAGAACTGAAAAACAGTGAAACACTTGGAAGCGGTGGCACACTGCCACCGCTTCTTTTCACACCAAACAGATATGTCCGCCAACACAGACATCACCATACATAAAAGCCGATTACTTTGCGGTCGCTTTTATAATGTTTAAACAAGGAGAACCCATCATGACCAAAGGAAGAATTCATTCACTGGAAAGCTTTGGCACCGTGGACGGTCCCGGCACCCGTTATGTAGTGTTTGTACAGGGCTGTCCCATGCGGTGCGCGTACTGCCACAACCCGGATACCTGGGAGATCAATGCCGGAAAGCTGATGGAGCCCTCCTATATTATCGAGCAATACGAACGAAACGAACCCTTTTACACCCACGGCGGCCTGACCGTCACCGGCGGAGAGCCCCTGCTGCAGATAGATTTTCTGATCGACCTGTTTACGCTGGCCAAGGAAAAGAATATTCACACCTGCATCGATACCTCCGGCATCGTTTTCAAGCCCGGCAATACCGCTCTGATCGAAAAGCTGGACCGCCTGATGAAGCTGACCGACCTGGTCATGCTGGACATCAAGCATATTGATCCTGAAAAGCATAAGGAGCTGACCACTCAGCCCAACGATGGTATTCTGGCATTCGCGGCGTATTTGAATGACCGGGGCGTGGATATGTGGATCCGCCACGTAGTGGTTCCTACCATCACCGATGACCCAAAGTATCTGTACCAGCTGGGACAGTTTTTGGCGCCCTTCACCAATCTGAAGGCCCTGGACGTACTGCCCTACCACACCATGGGCAAGGCAAAGTATGAAAAGCTTGGAATCGACTATAAGCTGAAGGATCTGCCCGCCATGAGCCAGAAGGAAGCCATTGAGCTGAAAGGGATCATCTTAAAGGGCCTGAAGGAAAAGCGGGAAGAGCTGGGAATAGCGCACCACCATCTCAGCTGACAAAATAACCAGGGATGAAGCGCCATCGAATCATTTAAGAAGTAAGCGTAAACTAACTGACGTTTCTCCCTTTTTTTGCGAATTTTCGCATTTCCAGCATTTAAGCCCTTGTTTTTTTGCACACTTTATATTACAATACAACCGTTACTGAAGAAACAAAAATGAACGTAAAGGCCTGTATCCGGCTTTCTGCCAGCTGTATATCCATGCGGCCGGGCAGCGGGGGATGTCAGTGCTTTTACACAATATGGAGGGATTTGTTATGGCATTTGTGATCAGCGACAGCTGCATTTCCTGCGGCGCCTGCGCGGGGGCCTGCCCCGTCGGCGCGATCAGCGACAATGGCAGCCAGTATGAAATCGATGCGTCCATGTGTATCAGCTGCGGCGCATGCGCAGGAGTTTGCCCCGTCGGCGCTCCCAGCGAAGAGTAATTATCATACATAAAAATGAGCGAGGCTCGGGCAAAAAAGTCTGTGCCTCGCTCATTTTTTTCTTTGAAAAAGACTGCTGTCTTTCAAAATTGAAGTACCAGATATGTTCCTCCGTTTGCCAGTGTAAGAATGTCCGTTACCTCCGGTTCTCTTAACGTTTTCTCCATCAGATACTGTACAGTTATCCCACAGTTTTGGGCATTTAACTCTCCACTCCAGTCATAGATAATCAGATAAACAGAAGAAGAGGAACACTCCAGATCTCCCAGATACTCATCGAGCCATTGAAGCATATTGGGACTATTGGAATACCAGCCGCCGGAATATACATAGTTTGCCGTTCCGTTCACTGCGGTCCCGAGCGCCGGACCGATGCAGTCGCTGAAAGAATTACAGTCAAGAATATACTGATTCGCCGGATTCGCATCGCAATAATCCTTTATCTCCTGAAAAGACTGAGACATAATTTCCTGCGTGGAATTCACCTTTACCACGTATGTAAACTGCCGCTGCCCGGTAATACATGCCCAAAGAACAAAGCAAATGCTCACTCCCCCGGCAAGTATGTGAATGCCTTTCGTCTGCGTTTTTCCTTTCCATGCATCCAGAAGGAGGATCAGCAATAGCGCTGCTTCCGCAAACAATAAAGGCCTTGTTACCCGATATGGCAGTCTTCCATGATAAATCAGATAACTCCACACCGCTGTCCTCGCTACCGCCAATAACAGGAATGGAAAAATAACTTCCTTTTTTCGGAGCAGAACGCAGCAAAGGGCAGCGCCAATCCACAGAATTCCAACCAGATTATTGCTCTCCAGCCGATTCAGAGAAAAGAGGGAAGCACATGCCTCCTTAAGCAGGACTCCTAAATTCACCATGGTCCCGGCGCGTGTGGCCTGCACATATTCCGCAAGCTCCTGCACACACTCCACGCTCAAATCCCACTCTATCATTACATAATTTGCATAGGCGGCATATTCCGTTTCCGTCACACCATATTTATCCAGAATATCCTGTACTTCCTCATAATCCGGGAAGCCATAATAATCAAACATTACAACAGAGGCGTCGTTAAATTGATTATACGCTTTCCACTCCTCTGACGAATATCCAACAGCGTTACCAATCTGCCCAAGGAATATGGCCACCGCTGCCGAACAGACACAGATACCCATCCTCTTCCACTCGCTTTTTTCCTTATATCCACAATGAGCCAGAAAACTTCCTGCTAAGACCGCCATGCCAAACGGCTGGATCATCAGCATGGAATCTCTTCGCAGTAAGAGTGCTAAAACTTCCATCAGGAAAAAAATAATCTGACCTTTTTTACTGCCTCTTAACGAAATAACACTGCTATAGCCTGCCACCGCCAAAAGAGCTGCCGTAGAGGTAAACTGAATTTGTGGCAGCATATAAACATCCGATAACAGCAGTCCCACACACAGCCCTATTGCCCCCCCCTGTTTCTTTTTCCGTTTCACATACGCTCAAAATGGATCTCACGATGATAAAAAGGGACACGCAATGCGCTCCAATCAAAAAGATTCCATACCATGGCACCATCACTGTAATACTATACAGGAGCATCAGAGGGTACGAAAGAAGGTAATTCTGATAAATTACTCTGGCGTCCGGCTCCCCCGTCATGCTTCCCGACAAAAATTCCGTTATAATCCTGTCGTCATTTGTCTCATAATAAACACCTGCAGCGGCAAAGATAAATATCATAAACAGAATTACCATCCCTGCGGCCAATATAGTTTTCCACTTTTCACTCATATTTTTCTCTTCACAGGCTTTCTCCTAAGCTGGTCAAAATCACACACGTGGAATTTTTTCATAAAGTCTCATTCCAAAATGTTATCCGATTTGATACAGATACAACCGATAATAGCTCTCCTCTGTCTCAAACGTCGCCAACAGCTCCATATTCTCCTCCTCTGCGTTCACCACATAAGCCGCGGAGATGATAAAATCACAGCCTGCCTCCTTGATAGCGGCCGTATCAATCTGCAGGTCGTTAAACCAGAAAGAACCCTTCTCCACATTAACATATGTGGTCAGCTCCGCCGTAAACAGATAGACGTGGTTTCCCCAGTCGTCGTAATAGCTTCGGATATATTCATTCCTGTCCAGCTCCGGCGCGATGAATGTGCGAAACAGATTTTTATATTCCAGATCATAATTATTGGAATAGCCATCCATACAATAAAAGCCATGCGCCAGTGCCGCCGAGGGGTCTATTCCCAGACTGATCACCCGGTATTCCTCCATGTCCAGTCCAAATTCTGCTCGAATATATTCCTCAATCTGATCCATCAGGTCAATGGCATAATAGTTTTCATAGGTTATGACGTGATATTCCGGATTTCTCAAGAGCTGTACATTTTCCTTGATCTGATTGTTCTTTAATACAAACAGAAAGGCGGCGCACAGTCCCAGATACGCGGGAATCCACAACCATTTCTTCAGAATGTGGATATGGCACAGCCAATAATCCGCCGATATCGCCAAAGCGAGATACCAGCAAGTCGGCGTCAGCCAGATTACTCGCGTTGCCTGAAAGGAGCCAATCCCACCCAGTTTTTCTCTCAGTGCAATTATCGGTTCTATATTCCAGAAAGTGGCAAAGGCATACAGACACAGTAAAAACAAAATAACAGACAAAAGCTGCCTTGCCTGATGTCTTTCCTCCTCCTTCGCCCTGCGATAACGGAACAGGCTGAGGCAGGCCGTTACAATAACTATCGGCATCCAATACCTGTGGAGATCTGTCGCAGCGTTATCATTATTGAGCAGAATATATTTAAAATAAGACCAGAATGCCTCCGCTTCAAGCTCCATCCCCGCCCTGTGAGAAACATATCCATCTCCGATCCCAAGCATTTGCAGAATTAACCGGGCATTAAGGACCAGGTATTCCAGGGTCACAACGCCAAATGAAATAAAGAAAAGAGGATTTGCTTTCCGTTTTCTGAGAAGAACAAAAAAGATCATAACAACCCAGACCATCAGCAGGGCAAATCCGCCAAGCACAAGGGAAGAGCATGCCGTGAAAAGGACGATGCAGAAAAATGACGTTCGAAGTTTTTTTCCTTCATAAAGATTCCATATTGCCCATGCCGCAAAGGGTACTCCCATGATTGACAGACCCAGCACGGGGATTACCGGCAAAAAAGCAAATGTCAGTGATACCAGCACTTTCACAATTTCATTGGAAACAAACCTGCCAAGCAGCAGATACATTCCAATATAAGAAACGATTTCCTGGAAAAATAAGATAAAAAGATATGCGCTGAATGTCGGTAAAACTCTGAAAGCAAGGACATAAGCGGGGGCAGGGGCCACCATAGTCAGCTTGCCTGCCCCGTTTAAAAATTCGGGAATAAAATCGCTGCCGGAAAAAAGATATTTTGCCTGATAAATATAAGTGGGGAGCCCCCAGTCCAGCTGCTCATAATATGTGACATAAGAGCCTGTCCCCAGAATCAGATAAGGAATAAATGACAGCATTACCACTGCCAGTCCAAGCCAGAATATTCTTTCTCCATCAAGCAACTTCTTGAGCCTGCCCTTTATCATCTGTTCCTCCCCGCCGCAGTCTGTGCACATTTCCCGTTTTACGATATCAAACGTAAAGGTTTCTTCCACGTCCCACAGGCTTTATCCTTTACCCGCAAACGCATGCTTACCGTAACATTTCCGGCAGGGAATGTCAAGCAGGCGAATATCTCTGTGTTTAAAAATTGCGCCATAACAGGCGGCAGGAAAATTATTTTCCAAAAAGAATAGTCACATCCGGATGCAGCTGCAGGACAGAAGCAGGCACTTCGGGCACAACCGGACCCGAAAACGCCCGGCTCACAATATCCTCCTTGTCCGCCCCAAAGGCGATCAGCAATATTTTTCCCGCCTTCATGATGGTGCCGATTCCCATGGTGAGAGCCTCCTTTGGCACCTCATCCTCTGAATGGAAAAAGCGTCTGTTCGCCCTGATGGTAGGCTCCGCCAGCGCTGTGCGGTGAGTCATCACCGGGAAGTGGCTGTCCGGCTCATTGAAGCCAATATGTCCGTCATGCCCGATGCCCAGAAGCTGTAAATCAATTCCTCCCGCCTGTTCAATGGCCCGCTCATACGCAAGACAGACCGCGTCAGGGTCAGTGGCGGAAGCGTCCGGCAAATGGATATTTGATTCCGGGAGATTAATTTTGGAAAAGAGATGCTCCCACATATAATAATGGTAGCTCTGTTCATTGTGGTAATCAATACCGCAATATTCGTCCAGATTAAAGGTGGTAACCTTAGAAAAATCCAGCTGTCCGTTCTCATACATTGTGGTCAGTTCCCGGTAAACGCCCAGAGGAGAAGAGCCTGTGGCCAGTCCCAGCACAGAATCAGGCTTCTGCCTGATCTGCGCCGCGATCATGTCAGCCGCGTGTTTACTCATCCTGTCGTAGCTTTCAAAGCAAAAAGTTTTCATGTTTTTTCGTTCCTTCTGAATTTCAGGATAAAGATACCTTTCTTACAGAAAAGCGTTTATCATTCCCCTGTATCATACCATAAAATCTGGTTTGCCTCCAGCGCCAGTGAAAAGCTGCTGCCGTCCCCCCGATAGACCACGGTAGTCTGCGGCTCGTATGTATTATTGACCACACAGTATTTGCCGTTTTCCACGTAAGTGTGCACATCCACATTGTAATTGGTGGAGAACCACTTGCAGATCTCCTCCTCGCTGCCCGCGCTCCACAGAACGGCCCTGTACAGCAGACGGGAGTTGGCGAAGCTGTAGGGCAGGCCGCTGATGTACACAGCTCTCCCCTGTCCGAATTCATGGACCGCGAGATGAAGCTCCTTGTTCCTGGCCTCCAGCACCGTGGTTCCCTCCAGGGCGTACATATATTTGCGGGACTGGCCAAAGTCAATTTCCCCTGGCGTATCCTGAGTGATAAAGTGCTCATGATTCTCCCAGTTATACTTATCATACCCCAGGGTGAAATTCCTCTCCTCCTCCACGCCGAACACATTGGCCAGCTGAATGAAATGGCCGTTGGCCTGATGCCCGCTGGGCTCGCCCACACCGATGATGCCTCCGCCGTTGTATACAAATTCCTTTATAACAGAAGAAATTTCAGGGTTACACCAGATTTCCCCGCCGGTCTGCGCCGTATCCGCGTCTCCCACGTTCAGCAGTACATCGATATTCTTCAGAATGTCCGGATTTTCAATGATATCGTCAAAGCTGATAAACCTCACGTCAAAGGGTGCGCCGGAGAGAGCCTCAATGACGCCCGCGTAGGAATAATTTTCCTTATGGTAGATGGCATGATGCACCATATGACAGCCCCAGGCGCGCATCCTGCCCCAGCAGTTGAGCACCGCCACCGTTTTGACGCAATAAGGCCTGGCGCCTTTGATATTGTCATACAGCAGCCGGAACTCCTCACATACGGACTCCACGTAATCCACAAATTCCGGAAATTTCACCGCCAGCTTCAGGTAGCCGCCGTAGCCAATGCGGTCCACAGGCTTTCTCAAAATCGCCCTTCTGGCCGTGACCCAGTTGATCTTCGCTTCCCTGACAGGATCCTGGCCCTCGCAGAACACATCCGGGAAGAAATAGGGAAGCAGCCGTCCCTCTGTATATTTTACTCCCTCGATGTCGCTGATCAGACGCAGAGTGGATCCGTTTCCCACGCTTCCCACCACCGCGTCCAGGCCGATCCGCTGAAATTCATCCATAAAGGGTTCGGTGCCGATCCAGTGATCCCCCAGAAACATCATGGCTTCCTTACCGTGCTCATGGCAGATATCCACCATCTCCTTCGCGATCGAGGCCACTTCTTTTCTCTGGAAAGCCTGAAAATCCTTATACTCCCGGGATGGAATCCGGTACTGGTTGTTGTAATAGCCCTGATCAATGATAAACTCCGGGCGGAATGCGTATCCCACTTCCTTTTCAAACCGCTCCAGAATATAGGGGCTCACCGACGCAGAATAGCCGTACCAGTCCACATATTTTTCCCTTGCCTGTTCATCAAAGATCAGCGTAAACTGATGGAAAAAGGTGGTAAAACGGAGCACATCCACGTATGGATGCTCTTCGATGAAGCGTCTCAGTCTCACCATGGTATAGGCATGAGACTCTGGCTGCCTGACATCGAAGGTCAGCTGATGCTCCACATCCTTCCAGTCATTGACCACGGCATTGTACATATGTACCGGGTCCCACAGAATATAGGCCAGAAAGCTGACCGAATAATCATGGAAGGGAGTGCTTTTGATAACTGCTTCCCCCGTTTTCTCATCATAGCTCCAGTCGAACGAAGGCAGAGCCTCCCCCGTGGTGCGGTCAATGACTTCCCACCAGCGGGTGATATCGTCCCTGGTATTGGGCGTCAGCATATCCGGATAAAGCCCTTCCATCAGACGAATCCGCAGCAAATCGCCGACAGCTGTGCGGATGGGCGTCATGATGTACATCTGCTGAATCTCCTCCGGATGAGCTTTTGCCCAGGCATTGTCCTTTCTGGTGGTGTAATAGGTGGAATACACCTTCATTCCCGCGTCCTTTAATTCCAAGGGGAACTCCGTGCCGTCACAGTCTCTGACCGCGTCAGCCCCCCAGTGCTTTGCCAGCTCCATGGTTTCCTTCACCACATCCACATCCGTTGGAATCGTCACTCTTCCTTTTTCCTGAAACATTGCTTTCTCTCCCGCTGCATAATTTTTTACTTATCCCTTGATACCGCCGCCGGTCACACCAGCGATGATCTTTTCCGACAAAAACAGATAGAGGATAAAGGTGGGCATGAACACGATTACCACAGCCGCGAACAGGCCGCCGTAATTTCCGGTGTATTTCATGGCGTTGACAATCTGTAAAAGTCCCACTCCCACGGACATCATCTTCTCGCTGCTTGCGAAGATCAGCGCCATAAAGAATTCATTCCACACGCCCAGGAAGTTAAAGATCGTAATCGTAATAAGAGCCGGCTGAATCAAAGGCAGCATGATCACCCAGAAGGTTTTGGCGGGGCTGCAGCCGTCGATGGCCGCCGCCTCCTCGTATGTCCTTGACAGGGTCGCGAAGAAATTCAGCAGATAAATCGTAGTGTTGGGAACATGCATACAGATATACAGAAAAATCAGCAGCGCTCTTCCCTTAATGCCCCATCTCACTGTCATGGAGTAAATCGGCATGATAATCATGATCGCGGGGATGCCCATGGCCACAATCAGCGATGATTTGACAACCTTATTGGCAAAAAACTCAAACCGGGAAAGGACATAGGACGCCGGTCCCGCGATCAGCAGTACGCCCACACAGGATACGGAGGCGTACAGCAGGGAATTGGCAAAATAAACGGACACGTTCTGAGCGTTCCAGGCGTTCACATAATTTTCAAAATGAAAGCCGGACTGAAATTGAAAAACAGTCCCGGAAAATATTTCTCTGGAGGTGGAAAGGCTGGCTGCGAGAATCCATAAAAGGAAAGCGGCCCCGAACAGAATCCAGATTGTCACGATCAGGTACCCCGGCAGCAGGCGCAGTTCTTTTTTCCAGTTGACTTTTTCTCTGTATTTTGCTACTTCTTTTTTACTCATCGTCAGCCTCCTTTAAAACTCCAGATCATCTTCCTTAAACACCCTGTTCATCACAAGATAGGCAAGGAGGATAATCACCGCCAGTGTCACGCCCACAGCCGCGCCAGCTCCGGCGTCTCTCTCAGATACGGACTTGCCGCCGAAGATCAGCTCATACAGATATACTACAGGCACAATGGTGGAGCTTTCCGTATCCACCGGAGAAAACATCTTCGACCACAGATAAAAGGTGGCGGAATTGATGGTCCAGAAGGTAATGTTGGTCTTCATAATTCCCTTCAGGAGAGGCATGGTGATTCTGGTAAACCTCTGCACTATGCCGGCGCCGTCGATAATGGCCGCCTCATAGAGATCCTGGGGAATCCGCTCGATCCCGCTGATAAAGATCAGCATATAATAGCCCACCGCCCCGAAAATAAAGGCGGCCAGCATGGCCCAGAACTTGGTATCCGTCCCCAGCCATTTCACACCCTCCAGTCCCACGGAGCGAAGCATTTTATTGAGCATGCCGTAGTCATTGTTGTATACATACTGAACCCACATGGTGGCCAGGGCCACGGCGCTGATCACATTTGGCAGATAAATGGCAGCCCGGAAAAATTTTTTGAAGCGGATCCCGCTGGTCAGGATGACCGCGAACAGCAGCGCGATCGACAGCGTAATAATCCCGCCCACCAGCCAGATACGAAACATATTCCACATGGCAGTCCGGAAAGTAGCGCTTCCAAATATCCTTTTATAATTGCCCAGTCCGTAAAAGCTCCAGTTGGAAATATCCGATGTCACGCTCTCTATCTTAAAAAAACTCATCAAAAGCGTCCTGAGCACAGGATACAGATAGACAATCAATATCGCCAGCACACACGGGAGCAAAAAACACACAATCATGGATTTATTCTTTTTCATGATGCTTTCCCTTTCTGAATGTGGGAAAGGGCGGCGCCACAAAAAAGCGCCGCCCCTGATTACAGTGTTCTCAAAATAACCTTTTCCTTATAAGACACTGTGCCGGTTTTTTTCTCTTAGTATAAAGCGTCCATAGCCGCCGCGAATTCCTCTCCGGTCGCGTACTGGCCCTCAAACAGCTTCACAACATTCTCTTTAATGCCGGTGCTCAGGTCAGAGTTGTCGGTCAGGCCCATATTCCACTTTAACGGATCGGATGTATCAAGCAGAGCCTCCACTGTGCCGCTGAGCTTGTCCGGAGCGGTGTTATTGGGATCCGCCGGAATCTGCTCCGCGGTATCCGCCATCAGCTGGTCATACTCGCCGGTGGTCAGGAACATGATGAAATCGAAGGCTGCCTGCGCGTTCTCGCTGTAGGAAGAAATCGCGATGCAGTTGGCGCCAGCGTACGCGTTAGACGGGTCAACCCCTCCGTCGATGGACGGATAATTGAACATTCCCCAGTTGGTATCCACGCCGCTGTTATTGTCAACCTCAGAGGTCACATAATTGGCGCATACCACCATGGCCACCTGGCCGGTCAGGCCGATCTTATTCTGGCTGGAGGGATATTCATCCGGCGCGCCGTCCGCCAGGTAACCGGCGTTGACAAAGTCAATGATATCCTGTGCCGCCTGGATGGCCCCAGCGCTGTCGCTCCATCCGCCGTTTAAGGATAATTCGGAAACCGCATCCTCGCCCAGATATCTGTCAAGGTGATAGCCGAAGTTAAAGCTGGCATAGGCGCTGTCCAGAGCCAGGGGCTGATAGCCGTTGTCCACCATGGTCTGGCAGGCGTCCATAAACTCCTCCCAGGTGGTGGGAACATCAATTCCGCATGCCTCAAAGATGTCCTTATTGTACCAGACGCCGCCTACCTGGGGCTGCTCCACAATACAGGCCAGGAAGCCCGCCCAGTCCGTAATGGTCTCGGTAAAGCAGGCGTAGCTGTAGGAAGCGTAATCTGCCGCCTCCGCCATCTCGGTCAGGTCATAGCAGTAATCCGCGTAGTTCTGGGAAATTCTGGAATCGCTGTCCTCAAACAGATCGATATCCTCTCCCGACTCCAGCGCTGACAGGATGACGCTTGAAATGTCACGTCCCTTCCACTCAATGTTGATGGTGGCTCCGGTCTGCTCGCTGAACGCGTCCGCCGCCTGCTGAATCACCTCAGCCTGTGGCTCGGTGCTTGTCCACATAGACCAGTAGGTCAGCGTCACACCGCTGTAATCCGCCAGATCAGAAGTCTCTTCCGCCGCTTCTGTGGTATCAGCCGTTTCCTCTGTGCTCTCGCTGGTCTCAGATGAGCTCGTGGAGCTGGCAGAGGAGCTGGAGCAGCCGGCCAACAGTCCCGTCACCATGGCTGCCGCCAACAGAAGGCTTACCATTTTTCTCTTCATATTTCCTCCTTTTCCGACATGGCGATGTTATCATTATATTGTACAACAATTTCGCCGTGTCTAAAAATGTTTAATGACAAATTCAGTATAATCAGATTATTTTCCGGTTTCAACGTGTATCTTGTCTCTTTCTTTATATATCTTGCTTTTTTTGACCATATCTGCTATGATGCAGTCAGCGGAATTTTACATAATTTTCTTCTGGGCTCAGATAAATTATAGGCAGATTTTTACAGATTTTATTATATTTCACATAAAATATGTGCAAAATGCAGATAGGCTCCAGACGTATTTTCTTTCTTTTTACATACATTACCTGTCCCTGTGAACAGCAATAATTATAAAATTTACAGCAAGGAGGATAAAATCATGGCAATCTCACGATATTCACTGGATAATCCGGGCAGCGATCATCTTTCCGCCCGCCTGCTCTATGTCACCTATTCCAAATACGAAAACGACTGGCACAGCCGCCCTCACACTCACCCTTTCGCTGAACTCTGCTACATCAAAAGGGGACGCGGTTACTATCAGATTGAGGAGGAGGCCTATCCCGTGGAAGCGGACAATTTTGTCATCATCAACGCCAATGTGAGCCACACGGAAATGTCTTCAGGAGAAATTCCGCTGGAATACATTATCCTGGGAGTGGAGGGAATTCAATTTTCCTTTGGAAAAAACCGGGAACATATCATCTTTGACTGCCGCCAGGGAGAAAAGGAGCTTCTGTTTTATATGGATACGCTTCTGAAGGAGATGGAAGAGAAAAATGAAAACTATGAGCTGGTCTGCCAGAATCTTCTGGAGGTGCTGATCGTCAGGCTGAACCGCCGCGCCAGCTTTTCCTCCGACCATGTCGCTCCCGTGCGCTCCAGCAGGGAATGTATCCGTTTAAAGCAATACATTGAAATGAATTATACCCAGCCGGGGATCACACTGGACACACTGGCCCGGATCACTCATCTTAATAAATACTATATGGTGCACGAATTTACCAGATATTTCGACCTCTCGCCCATCAGCTATCTGAACGAGGTGCGTATTAAGGCCAGCAAAGAGCTGCTTTCCAGCACGGATTACAGCATCACGGATGTGGCCATCCACTCCGGCTTTTCCTCCCCCAGCTATTTTGCCCAGTGCTTCCGGAAATACTGCGGCATGTCCGCCTCTGACTACAGAAAGGACTGCCGGATGAAGAAATCACAGCTATGAAACAGCTGCCGGGGAAAATCTCCGGCAGCAGCAGAATATCTCCTCAAACACATAGCGCCATCTGCTCCCACTTCTTTTCCATATCCGCCACCAGTGCAAGCTGCGTCCGGCACCGGTCCAGATTGTGGCGCTCCCGCTCGATTTTAAAATAGGTATCCCCCTGCAGATAGTCCGTCAGGAACCGCATCCCGCACTCCAGCGTCATCAGCTTCGCGCCCATGGGAAGCATGCGGATTTCCTCCTCCGTCAGTCTCCCCCGGGTTCCCTCCACAAAGCCCTTCAGATAAGCGCCATACAGTGGAAGAGAAAGAGAAACCTTACTGCTGTCCGGTTCATCCTCCAGCGCCGTGTTGGCCCCCGACCGGATGGCGTCGCCAAAGTCGAAGGCAGCAAACCCGGGCATCACGGTGTCCAGATCGCAGAGGCACACCGCCCTCTGAGAAGCCTCGTCAAACAAAATGTTATTAATTTTGGTGTCATTGTGGGTCACGCGTAACGGCAACTGCCCCTTTTTCCGCATTTCCACAAATACGCTCATCTCCTCCCGGCGTTCCCTGATAAAAGCAATCTCGGACGCGACGGACGCCGCCCGGCCACAGATATCCTCCGAAACCGCTTTTTCAAAGGTCTGGTACCGTTTGGGCGTATTATGAAAATCCGGGATCGTCTCATGCAGCTTCTCCACCGGGAAGTCCGCTAAGAGCGCCTGAAACTGTCCCACCGCCAGTCCTCCCTGGTACATGACCTCCTCATTCTCCGCCTTCTCGTAGGTCACAGTGCCCTCCACATTGGCGTAAAGCCGCCAGGCAAACCCCTCTTCATCCTTCCAGTACGGCCGCCCATCCACCGAGGGGATGACAGTCAGCGTTCCTCTCTTTGGATCGCCACCCTCCCTTTGGATCCGCTCCCGCAGAAAAGAGGTGACACTCGCAATATTGTCCATCAGTCCATCCACGTCCTGAAACACGGCGGAGTTGATTCTCTGCAGAATATAGCGCTCCCCCGATTCCATCGCTGCCAGAAAGGACCGGTTGATATGGCCGTTTCCCCAGGGGATAACCGACCGGGCCTGCTGCCCGGTGTCAAATTGATTTATGACCTGTAATTCCTTCAAGGTCTTATCTGCTTTCATCCTGTTCTCCTACTTCCGTGTCCGCGATCGTGGGGCTTGCTCCCTCCGCCTCCTTAATCCAGGCAAGCAGCCGTGCCCTCAGATCCCGCTTCATCTCCGTGTATGCGGCCTCATGAACCACATTGTGAAGCTGATATGGATCCTTATTCACATTGTAAAGATAATCTTCCGCATAAAAATCAGAAGCCCCAACCTCACAGCCATTCATCCCCGGGGCGTACACAGCGTACAGATATTCCGGTGTGCGGATACATCTGCCCACCCGGCTCTCCGAGATCTGCGCGAAGACCTCATTCTTCCGGTCAGGGGCATTTCCCTGAACCACGTCCAGCAGATTCTCCCCGATCATCCCATCGCCCACATCTATTCCGGCCATGGCCAGGATCGTTTTGGGCAGGCTGGCGGTGCTGACCAGATCCTCCACTACTTTTCCGCCCACATAGGAACCTCCCCGGATGATCAGCGGGACTTTAAGCGCGGCGTCATGACCGGTGCGCTTATAATCGTCCCCGCCGTTCATGTGTCCATCTTTATTCCTCGTCATAAAGTGGGAACCATGATCCGACGCGTAAATAATCACGGTATCCTCATAGAGCCCTTCCTCCTTCAGCCTCGCGATAAGGCGCCCCACATTCTGATCCAGGCTGGCGCACTGGCCAAGATAGTCCGGATACTCCTCGTTGGCGTTTCCCTTCAGAGCCTGCAAATCCCCCGGCAATTCAAAATCCCGGTATTTTTCCTTAGAACCGCGGGGTCCCTCATAGTGCTTATGGTCGTTCTGATGATGGGGCTCAATCTGGGAGACCACCATAAAAAACGGTCTGCTTCGGTCTCTGACATCAAGGAAATTCAACGCCATGTCGTTGATGCAGTCCGCCCGGTAGCCCTGAAAGTCGATTCTTTGATTATTCTCATCAAACACATAGCCGTCATAGCCATGGGAGGTAAATTCCAGCACATCAGCCGCCCGCCAATAGCCGTTGTATCCGCCCCGCAGCTCTTTTGGGACCGCTTTTACAGTGTAATCCAGTGTCCGGCTGCCGCCTGATCCGCTGGCAAGATGCCATTTCCCCACATAGGCTGTCTCATAACCCGCCTCCTCCATGTAACCGGCCACAGTCTTCACATCCCGCGGCAGGGGCTGGCCGTTTTTCCAGCAGTTTAACTCCGTAGGATAGCGCCCGGTCTGAAACATCGCCCTGCATGGGCCGCATACCGGCTGAGCGGTAAAGGCATTGCGAAACATAACGCCCTCTCTCGCCAGCCGGTCCACATTCGGCGTGATATCCAGCCTCTGGCCATAGCAGCCAAGGGTGTCCGCCCGCTGTTGATCTGAAAAGTAAAAGATAATGTTCGGTCTGCTCATCTGACATCCTCCATAGTTCGTTTCTTCCGTGATCCGCTTCTTTCGCTTTCCTGTGCTGAAAGCCCCTTCTCCTGAGCCTCCCCTTTCCCGGGGCAATCTATGAGAATTTTTCTCTCCGGCTCTTCCTCTTTTTCCGACATGACAATGTTATATTAAATTGTGCAACAATTTCGCAACATCATAAAATGTATAATGATAAATTCAATATAATCAGATTATTTTCCGGTTTCAACGTGTATCTTGTCTCTTTCTTTATATATCTTGCTCAAAAAAATCAATAGTGCGCATGAACCCCGCCACTGCCAGCGACCCATCAGATCACCCAAAACGGATATATTCTCTGTCATGTATCACCCCCACAGCCTTTTCTTCCTCCTGTCGTTTTTCTCCCGAAGTATGGTGTCCAGCTGCGCAAAATGCTCCTCCTGCGCTCTAAAAAGCTTCTCCTGCAGCTCCTCCTCTCGCTCGCCCTGAAGGCGGAACTGATAATCCAGCTCCTTTAAAATACTGTCCTTCATCTCCAGAATAGCGGCCTCGCTGCTCTCCCGCACCGCCTCCGCCACCATCTGGCTCAAAAGCTCCTGAAGGCGCAGGGATTTTGTCCGGCTCATATTCTCCGCGCTCTCCGTATCCAAAAGTTCGCTGTCTGACGCCGTCTTATCCAAAAGCTCCATGTCTGTACTCTTTTTGCCGGGAGCTCTTCTGTCCGCGGCCTCCTGGCCGAAAGCCCCTTTCTCCTGAGCCTCTTCTTTCCCGGGGCGGTATATGAGAATTTTTCTCTCCGGCTCTTCCTCCGCTCCTTCCTCCTGTCCTGGCTGCCGGATCAGGCTTTTAATCATGCGAAGCGGCTTGCCCTCTTTTTTATAGGTGCTGACCAGCTCCAGGGTTCTCGCCTCATCCTCCCCGTAAGTGCGCCGTCCCTTGCTGTCTCTGGGTATGTCAAGCTCCAGCTCCTTCTCCCAGTAGCGCAGCATATGCGCCTCAATTCCAAGCTTCTGCGTCATTTCCTTAACAGAATATTGTCCTTCCATGACAGTCCTCCTTATATTTTTAGCGATGGAAAATTTTATATATAAAAAGAGAGTACAGGCGTTTCCATACTCTCTTTTGTAATATAAGTATTTGATGCAGCAAAACTGTGGCTGACAGGTCCGTTTATCATCTTTCAGGTCTGCTGCGAATCGTAGTTTCCTTTCTGCAGGTTCGCAAACTTGGTGTACTCCGCCAGCCATGCCAGCTCTACCGTGCCCACAGGGCCGTTTCTCTGCTTGGCCAGAATGACCTCCGCCACGCCCGGTTTCTGACACTCCTCCTTGGTGTAATATTCGTCTCTGTAAAGAAACATGACCACATCCGCGTCCTGCTCAATAGACCCCGATTCCCTTAAATCCGAAAGCATGGGCCTGTGATCCGGCCTCTGCTCCGGCGCCCTGGACAGCTGGGCACAGGCCAGCACCGGAACCTCCAGCTCTCTTGCCAGTGCCTTCAGGGAACGGGAAATCTCCGAAATTTCCAGCTGCCTGGATTCCACGTGTCCTCCGATGCTCATCAGCTGCAGATAGTCAATGATGACCATGGACAGACCAAATTCCAGCTTGTATTTGCGGCACTTGGAGCGCAACTCCCCTATGGTGATGCCCGGCGTATCATCAATAATGATAGGGGCGCGCCCGATCATACCGGCCGTCTCCGCCAGCTTTTCCCAGTCCCCATCGGAAAGCTGCCCCGTCCTGAGCTTCTGCGCGTCCACTCTTGACTCCAGGGAAAGCATACGGTTGATCAGCTGCTCCTTGCTCATCTCCAGTGAAAAAATCGCCAGCGGCTCATTCTTCTTAATCGCCACATGCTGGGCAATATTCAGCACAAAGGAGGTCTTTCCCATGGAAGGTCTGGCCGCGATCAAGATCAGCTCCGCCGGATGGAAGCCCGCCGTCTTATAATCCAAGTCCGTAAACCCGGAGGGAATGCCTGTGACCGCTCCGCCGTTGCGGCTGGCGATCTCCACCTTGCGCATGGCCTCGGCCACCACCTCCCGGATAGGCACATAATCCACCAGATTTCCATTCTGGCAGATGTCAAAAATCTGTTTTTCTGTCGTCTCAAGGATTGTGCTGACGCTCTCCTGATCCTTGTAGCAATTGCCCGCAATCTCGTCCGTCGCCCGGATCAGCCTGCGCAGCGTCGCCTTCTCAGACACAATCAGCGCATACTGCCGCACATTGGCGGAGGTGGGAACCGTCGTCAGGATGTCCTTCATAAACTCAAGCCCTGACACCTCCGGGGGAACGTCCTTCGCCCGGAGCCTGTCCTGAAGAGTCACCAGATCCACAGGCTTGCGCTCGTTAAAAAGCTCTACCATAGACGCAAACACTATGCCGTACTGCTTACTGTAAAAATCCTCCTCATGCAGCAGCTCGCACACCTCCACAATGGCGTCCTGATCCAGAAGCATGGCTCCGATCACCGACTGCTCCGCCTCCAGATTGTGGGGCATCACCCGTTTTAAAATTGCCTCCTGCGATGTCTCCGGCATGCCTTTACTCCTTCTGCGCTGTCCCAGTCACAGCCAGCTGATGCCACAACAGCGCCGCTTCATCGTCTCTGAACGGCATACTGTATTTACTCGTTTTCATCCGAATTCTGTATCCTGTCCGGCTCCTACGCTTCCTCCACCTTCACTCTGATGGTACCGGCCACCTGTGGGTGCAGCTTCACAGCCACATCGAAGATACCAAAGGTTTTGATGGCCTCCGGCAGGACGATCTTCTTTTTGTCCACCTCAATACCGTGCTGATCCTTCAGGGCTGCCGCGATCTCCTTCGTGGAAATACTGCCGAAGGTCTTGCCGTTCTCCCCGGCCTTCATGGATACTGTTACCGTCTTATCCCCGATCTGAGCTGCCAGCGCCTGAGCTGCCTCCAGCTGCTCCTTCGCCTTCTTTTCCTGACTGGCCTTCTGGAGCTTTAAGTCATTCATATTCCTGGCATTGGCCTCAACGCCGATTTTCTTTGGCAGGATAAAGTTTCTGGCGTAGCCCTCGCTGACCTCCACAATATCGCCCTTTTTGCCAAGCTTTTTTTCATCCTGTAATAAAATAATTTTCATCCTCGATCCTCCTGTCCCTTTCCCGAAAACAGCCCTTATTTCAGGTCTCCCTCCTCGATCATGGTATCTATGGTCTGCTTCAGCGCTCCCTCAGCCTCCGCCTCAGTCACGCCGTCCAGCTGGCAGGCCGCCGTAGTCATGTGGCCGCCTCCGCCCATCTTCTCCATGATGACCTGCACATTCACCTCATCAATGGAGCGGGCGGAAATATAGACTCTGCCCTGGAACGGAGTCAGCACAAAGCTGGCCTTCACGCTCGAGATACTGAGCAGCTCATTCGCCACCTGAGCGCCCACCACTGTGGGGTTGGAGACTCCCTCCAGCTCCGCGGCGCAATAGGAAATCGCGTAATAATTTCTGTAAATCTGCGCCTGGCTGGCGGCCTCCGCCTTCACCTTGTAGTCCACGGCGTCCGTCCTGAAAAGCTTCCTCACTCTGGTGACATCCGCTCCATTCCTCCGCAGGAACGCGGCCGCCTCAAAGGTTCTGACCCCCGCCTGATTCATAAAATTATTGGTATCCACCACGATGCCCGCGTACATACAGTCCGCCTCTTCCGGGCGAAGCTCCAGATTATCGCTGGTATACTGCAGGATCTCGGACACCATCTCGCAGGCGGAGGAGGCATAGGATTCAATATAGGACAGAGCCGTATTCTCAATGGTCTCCACCCCCTGCCTGTGATGATCGATAACCACGGTTGACTTGGCCATACGCAACAGCTCCGGGCAGGCCGTCAGACTGGGTTTATTGACATCCACCACCACCAGAACCGTATTGGAAGACATCAGCTCCAGCGCCTCCCGGGAGTCAATGATCATATCTTCCTCGTAATCCTGCTGCCCGATAAACATACCGGTGACGCTGTTCAGGTTTCCCTGGGGATCATCCAGCACAATATAAGCCGGCTTTTCACAGATTCTGGCAATTCTGTACACGCCCACCGCCGCGCCGAAGCAGTCCGCGTCCGGATTCCTGTGGCCCATGATCATCACCTGATCCTTGGAATAGATGATCTCCTTTAAGGCATGAGCCTTGACACGGGCCTTGACACGGCTGTTCTTGGCCATACTCTGGCTCTTACCCCCGAAATACTGGGTCTCCCTGTCATTTTTTACCACCGCCTGGTCGCCGCCGCGGGCCAGGGCCAGGTCGATGGCATTCTGGGCGTAGCCATAACACTGGGCGTAAGTCATTCCCCCATAACCGATACCGATGCTCATGGTCACCGCCATGTCATTGCCGATACTGACGGTTTTGACGTCGTCCAGAATGTCGAATTTCTTTTCCTGCAGCTGCTTTAAGGATTTCTTGCGCAGCACCACCAGATATTTATCGTCCTCCAGCTTGCGGCAGATGCCGTCCACAGAGGAAACATATTTATTGATTTTCCTGTCAATCAGGGCAATCAGAAGGGAGCGGCGAACCTCCTCCACGCTGGCCAGGGCCTCGTCGTAATTGTCTAAGTACATCAGGCCCACGGTCACACTCTGGTCATCCACCTCCCGCAGGGCGAATTTCAGCGCCGTCTCATCATAGAAATACACCGCCACCAGGTAGCTTTCCTCATCGCTTTCCCCCAGCAGAGCGCTCTCTGACACCAGCCTGCCCATGAAAATCTGCGTGGCCTCCACCCGGTATTCCTTTTCACGATAGGAAAATTCAAAGGTGCTGTTCTCCTCCCCGTTGTAGCCGGGCATCCTGTCCTTCGTCATCATGGAAAAAAACTGGGTGATCGATTTACTGCGGACATTGTCCATCTCAATCAGGTCTTTAAAAGCGTTGTTGGCCCACAGGCACCGGTTCTGGTTGTCCAGCAACGCATAGGGAATGTCAAATTCCCGCAGCAGCTGGCTCTGCATCTGCCCGTAGGCAGTGGCAAAATCCACCAGCTCGCGGATAAAGACCTGCCGGTAATGGGCCATCAGCCAGGCCACAATGATAAAATAAGCGAGCAGATAGCCGGACAGGATGACTCCCGCCTCAATACTCACCAGGTAAACCGCCACATTGACAAACAGCAGCAAAATACCCAGGTAGAGGGAAAACTGGAGATATCTTCTGATCTTTCCTTTCAGCTTTACGCTCTCTTTTTTCTTCATTTCCGTGCTCCTTAAACAGACAATTGACTTCGCGGCGCGGCCAGCTTCATCCAAAAACGCTCCCGCACATAAAGTCCGGTTATTTGCAAAACGCTGCACCCACCCGTGCATCGGCCTGCCGCGGCATCTTATCTGTTTTTATATCCCTTATTACGTTCAAAATGGCGCAACAACGCCTATAATGAATCAGTATAGCACGTTTCCGGCTGTATGACCAGCAGAAAATATCGCAGTGCCGCAGAAGTATAAAGAGGCAGAACCTCAGATGGCCCTGCCTCTCCCCGAAAATCCTGTAAAGCCGCGACCTCATAAGGCGCTTCAGCTCACCCTCCCATGATCCACGGAATACACCCTGTCCGCGATACGCATGGTGGACTGCCTGTGGCTCACCAGCACAATGGTCTTATCCCTCTGCTCCTCCTTTAAGGACTTCAAAATCACCGCCTCATTCAGGCTGTCCAAATTGCTGGTTGGCTCGTCTAAAAGGACAAAGGGCGCGTCATGGAGAAAGGCCCTGGCCAGACCCAGCCGCTGCCCTTCCCCTCCGGAAAGGGTATCTCCCAGCTCACCCACAGGCGTGTCATATCCGTCCGGCAGCGTCATAATAAAATCATGGACAGAAGCCTTTTTGCACGCCGCCTCAATCTCCTCGTCCGTGGCGTCAAGCTTCGCGATCCGCAGATTATTGCGGATACTGTCGTGGAAGAGATGAGTTTCCTGAGTCACAAAGCTTTCCATATCCCTCAGATTGGAGGTATTGATTTCATTGACATCTGTATCGGAAATTTTTACCTTTCCCTGCCCGGTATTCCAGAAACGCATCAGAAGCTTTAACAGGGTGGACTTGCCGCTGCCGCTTTTTCCCACAATTCCAATAATCCGCCGTTTAGAGAAATCCGCGCTGACATCCTTTAAAATGACCTCATTTCCGTAAGAGAAGGTCACCCGCTCCGCCGCCGCGCCGTCAAACGAGACCCCAGCCTTTCCTGTGATTTCCTCCGTCACCGGCGTCTCCTCCAGAATATCCAGCACCCGGTTTCCGGCGGCGAAGGTGTTCTGCAGGGTACTACCCAGAGCCGCCAGCGCCACCGCCGGTCCAAAGGAGGAAAACAGCGCGATGGTGGGAATCAGCACGCCGTCAAAGTCCACCATCCCCTGAAAATACAGACTGCCGCTGAAAAACAGCATGGCCAGGTCACACAGCAAAATCACCGTGTTGGTGATGGCCGTGTTGCGGCCGGATATGCGCTTCATCCTTTCCTCCTCTGTGGAAAGAGCGTCCGTCCTTTCGTTCATCTCTGAGAGTCTTTTTTCTCCCTGTCCATACTGAATGGTCTCGGCCAGTCCTCTCATGCTGTCCAGCACAAAGGCGGACAGCTCCCCGGACCCGGTGCGGAATTTCAACCCCGTATCCCCACTCACCTTTGATATGACCAGCGGAATTACGATGCCCACAATCAGGTAGGCTGCCAGCGCCAGAAGTCCCAGCTGCCAGTAAAAGGAGCCAATGAACAGACACATAATCACAGTAAAAAGAAAAGCAATCGCCGCCGGGGAGATGGTATGGGCGTAAAACACCTCCAGCAGCTCGATATCCGAGGTGATGACGCTGATCAGGTCTCCCTTGTCCCTGCCCTCCAGCTTCGCCGGGCTGAGCCTGCGCAGCGCCCGGAACACCTTATCCCGAATCAGCGCCAGCAGCTTAAAGGCAATGAAGTGGTTGCAGGCCTGCTCCCCGTAGCGCAGCAGAGCCCGAAGCAGGGCAAAAAAGAGCGCGCAGGCAAACACCCCTCCCACCGAAAGGGACGTCTGAAACCCCAAAAGCCTCAGTACCGCGTATCCCCCCAAAACAGTAATAAAGGAAGCGCACAAATGCCCCAAAAGCCCCATGCAGACAGCCAGAATCATGTAACCGGTCAGAGGCTTCACCAGGCCGATCAGCCGGCACATGACCGTAAATCCGCTTCTTTTTTTCATGATAAAACCGCCTCCCTGCCAAAATTCTCCAGACTCTGCTGGGCGTTCCGCAGTGCCGCGTAGGAGCCGCTTTGCCCAAGCAGCTCTTTATGGGTTCCACTCTCCGCGACTCTCCCGTCGTCCATCACGTAAATCCGGTCGGAGCCGGTCACGTTGGCCAGCCGGTGAGAAATCAGAATTACGGTCTTTTTGCCCGCCAGCGCGTGAATCTGAGCCATAATCTCATTCTCACTCTCCACATCAATGTTGGAGGTGGCCTCATCAAAAATATACACCGGGCTGTCATGGAGCAGGGCCCTCGCCAGAGCCATGCGCTGGCGCTGGCCGCCGGACAGATTATTGCCCTGTTCAGTCAGGAGAGTATCCAGCCCCTTTTCCGAGCGGACAAAATCCGCCAGATTTACCTGTTCCAGTATCCGCCACAGTTCCTCATCCGACGCCGTCGGCCTCCCCATCAGCAGATTGTCCCGGACGGTACCTTTAAATAAATAGCTGTGGTGGCTGACGTAGGTGATATTCTGAAATAAACTCGTTTCGTTTAACTCCCTTAACTCCACGCCGCCCACCGTCACGCTGCCCTCATAGCCGCGGTTCCGGCCCATCAGAATGGAAGCCAGTGTGGATTTGCCGCAGCCGGATTCTCCCACTATGGAAATAAAGCTGCCCCAGGGAATTGACAGGTCAACGCCATGCAGGACCTCCCGCTCTTTTTCATCAGCGTTTCCACAACCTTTTTCGCCAGCACTCACGCTCTCCTTTTCATCTGTGCCTTCACATTTCTTTTCCTCAGCGTTTCCATGTTCCTTTTTCTCAGTGTTTCCATAAGAGAAGGATAACTCATGGCAAACGATCGAACCATTCTCAGGGCATGACGCACTCTTTTGCTCCGGCTCCGGCAGATCCAGAAGCCTGAAGATCTTGTCGCTGGCCGCCATACCGTTCATGGCCACATGAAAATAAGAGCCCAGCTGCCGCATGGGAATGAAGAAATCAGCGGAAAGCAGGATGATCAGCAGACAGCCGGACAAAGTCACATGTCCCGCCATATACTGCGTCACCGCCATAATCAGCCCCAGAGCCGCGCCGCCGTAAGCAATAAAATCCATAATCGTAATGGAGTTAAGCTGCATGGTCAGCACCTTCATGGTGATTTTGCGGAATTTTTCCGCCTCCTCATTCATTTCCTCCTGCTTGAATTCATCGGCCTGGTAAATTTTCAGAGTGGTCAGGCCCTGCAGATTCTCCAGAAAAACATCCCCAAGCGCGGTGTACTGGCCCCAGTATTTGCCCAGAAGCTTTTTGGCCCAGGTCTGCACCAGGGCTATGGCGATGGGAATCAGCGGCACGCAGACCAGTAATACGATCGCCGACGGCACATTGACAAAGCACAGATAAATAAACAGGGTAAAGGGCGCCAGCATGGCGTAGAAAAACTGGGGCAGATAAGCCCCGAAATAGGTTTCCAGCTGGTCCACGCCCTCCACAGAGACCTGGACGATCTCCGAAGTCGCCGTCTGTTCATTGTAGGACGCTCCCAGGCGCAACAGCTTTTCATAGATTTTCTGCCGCAGAATTTTCTTTACCGCCTTTGAGGACAGAAAGCTCATACGGGAGGCGCCGATGGCGCAGACAAACCGGATGAGCACCGCGGCCAGAGCAATGGCAAGCGTTGTAAGCATGGCCGCCTGACCCGCCGTTCCGTCAAATAAGTCTGCCAAAAACATGGTGATGCCGGTCATCATGGCGATATTGGCCAGAAGGGCGCACCACTGGAAAATTACGTTTCCGATAATGTATTTCATGCTGCCGCTGACTACCGCGGTCAGACGTTTGTCGATCATATTATTACTCCTCGTATGATAAGTTGTTACCATTCACAGCAACAATAAGCTCACGCCGCCGGTTCCGCCTGCGGGGGAATGGTTTTCACTTTTACGAAAAAATACAGCAGGTGGCAGACCCACACGACAGCCAGCACCGCCCGCCCGATGGGCACGCTGGACATCATGGCAAAGCCGATGGCCATGATCAGGGTTACTGTGATGACGATGCGCAGCTTGGTCTTCATGGTCATACCCTCGCCTTTCACGAAGGTCTCCAGATTATTTTTGTACAGCTTCGTCCCCTGAAACCAGGCGCTGAGCTTCTCAGAGCTTTTGCCAAAGCAGAAGGCCGCCAGCATCAAAAAGGGCACCGTCGGCAGAATAGGCAAAACCGTTCCGACAGCACCCAGGCCGAGCGCCAGAAATCCCAGCGCCATGTAGACTATTTTTTTAACTTTCATAGTGGTACTCTCCGTTTCTCTTTCTGGTTAGTTTTTTAAAACTAACATCTGTTCTTATGTTATTACAGAGAATTCTTTTTGTCAAGGCAGGAAAGTGACTCAGAATGATTTTTGATGAATGCCCTTCAGAAAATCTTTTTTCAAATCTTTGACCGAATGAAAAATAAGCTGCTCTGATCTGGTCAACTCACCTGTTTCTATCTTTGCTCTCAATAATTCCAGCGTGCATACTAAATCTGCTGCCTGAAATAAGCGATAGTTTTTTGGCAGCACCTTTCTTATCTCATAACCAGACAATTCAGCGGCCAGCACTGTATTTAAAATCCGGTTCAACTCATGTTGGCCATTGTCATAATAGAGAATAACCCTCTCATATTTCTGAAAATAACTGTAATTTTCCCTTATAAATAAAGATATTTCCCTTGCTATCTTTGCCTCAAACTGAAAAAAATCATTATACTCTTTCTTGTAAAATCTGAATGTCTTATACTTAACATCGCACCTTATAAAAAAGAAATATAATTTTGTAAAAATACGTCTCCGTTCATTTGGAGGCATATTTTTGTAATCCTCTTCTCTACGAATTAAAGGCTCTGTATGTACTACCTTATCCTGATATCCAAGATCTGCAAGTTCCTGATCCAGCTTATCAATATTCTTTGCTATATCACTCTCCTGATCGTGAAAAACCATCGCTATTACATAGTACGGAGCATGTTTCTCATATTTTCCAAAATCACCAGATTCATCCACAAAAATGCTTAGCTGCTTCATTTTGCCCCCTCAAAAACATACCTGTAATAAAAATGGCGGGGAGTCTCCCCGCCTGACAGGTTGGACCCGGGTCTTCCGACCAGCCCAATATCGAATCTGTATTTGTACAAATCAGAGTTCTTGCACTTGTATTATATTCAATTTCCTGTAAAAAATCAACCATTTTTTTGATATTTTTTAATGGTAATGGTCATTTTCAGCGCCTTATCATTGTCATTTTCAGACACTGAAATTAAAGACAGGAACTTTCCATCCAGTCTTATGGCCTTGCTGCCTTTCCGTCACTCTGCAAACACCACCGACCGGGCGATCTCAATCGCCTCCTCCTTCGTAAACTGACTCTTCGCCAGTCCCAGGCAGTAACCGATGGCGGCCTGCGCGCCGTCGTCCACAAAAATGATGTACCAGTATTCCGACACTGTGTCGATCTCATTCAGATCCAGGCCGCTTTCTTCCATCTTGCCCTCCGTTGAGGACGTATACATATCATATTCCACCTCCATCAGATAAGCGGTTTTCGCGGCGCCGTCCACCATCTCCACATACGCGGACCACATATGGTTTCCCAGGGGAAAGCCCGGTACCAGGGTGTCGCCATCCCAGGACCAGAAGCCCTCCCCGATCACCGAGAAGAATCCCGCGTAATACTGCCAGTCCGCAACAAGTGCCTCCTCCTCGTATCCCTCCTGCAGTTCATAGGCCACAGGCTTAATCAACACACCGCCGCTCATCGCGACACTGCTGTCAAACGTATAACCAATAGTCGAATCCCAGTTTCCCAACGTATAATCGTCAGGCAGATCAACAGAAGAGAGAAACATCCCCAGGCTCCAGGCGCTTTTATCCGCTGTTTTCTGAAGATAGGCCTTAAAATTCTCCGGCGCGGCGATATAATCGGCACTCCCCTCCTTTGTGTAGTACAGGGCAAAGTTATCCTCCGTGCCCGCGTCATCCGTAAGATATAGCATCTGCAGAGAGTTATCGCTCTTATAATAGCTGGCGCGGAAGGTATAGGCCACGCTCTCATATTCCAGCGCAAAAGTGTACCAGTAATTTGCAATCTGCACAACCCCTGCTCCGCCGTCATGCTCCAGAGTGGCATTTACACAATTGAAATACGCAAACTCCGTCAGCGCGCTGTAGCCGCGGCCCGCCAGTTCCAGCAGCGTCTCCATGGTCAGCGCCGCCCCGTCTGCTTCAGACAGAGCCTGCTCCAAGGCCGCCTTCTGCACCTGTTCCGCCTCATCATCCGTATCCGACAGCGTCCTGATGGTCAGCAGATCCAGAGGCTGTTCCTTCGCCGACTGTGTGTCATCCAAAAGTTCCGTCTGCTCCGCATCATCCAAAACTGCTTTCTGCCCTGCAGCGGCCTCCAGTTCCTCCACAGAAACTCCCACTTCCTCCAGAAGCTCCATCTTCGTCACAAAGGGAATATCATACAACGTATCCGCTTCATTATCAATCAGCTCTCTCTCCTCTGTAATCAGCTCCCCGCTCTCTTCTTCCAGGGTATAAATCGTATGAATTCCCGTATTCCACCCCACATAGATTCCTTCCGTATTATATTGCAGCGGATAAGCCGTCCCCATGGAATAAATGCGCATCTGCGTACCGGGGAAATAAACTTCCGCGGAAATCACACCATGCTCCGTTCCTCTTGCCCAGGAGGTATCATAGGTTCCGATATCTGATACCAGCAGAATGCTGTATCCGTGAATAGTGAGAATCTGGCAGTAATCCTCCTCATTAAGGCCGTTCAGAAGGTCCGCGAACTGTAAAATCTGCCCCGCCGTATGCGCCAGTGGATCCACGACCGCGTCATCAGCCCCTTCCGTCTGTGCCTGCGTCACAGTCCCGTTTTCGCAAAAAGCCTCCCAGCCGTCCATCGACCACCACCGGTATATATCCACCTTGTCATCGTAAACCACCAGCAGGCTCATGACCCAGGTATCCGCTTCCTTATCTGTCTGTATCAGAGAAATTCCGTCAATATAGGAGCTTCCCTCCACGTCAGGCACATTCAGATCCAGTGCGGCCCATGTCATTCCGCCGTCCGTTGTCAGCCAGGCGCAGTCTTCATATCCATGGTAATCCGTCAGAATCATACCCATATTTTCATCATAAAAGACCATCCACTGCGGATAATTGTCCACACTGTCCGTGATGTCGCCCACTGTCTGAAAGCTCAGGCCTCCGTCCACAGAGGTATACAGAACCTTTGTCATCAGCCCCGCGGCCGGACTGGACGTGTACAGCAGATAACCTGTCCCATTTTCCAGAAAGGACAGATAAAGCGCGCCGAGGGCATCCATTTCCTGAGCGTTCCCGATATACGTCTGCTGCCAGCTTTCCCCCGCATCATGCGTGGATAGGACGCAAATCTGCGCATCCTCCAGATGATACGCCACATATGCGCTGTCTTCGGAGACATAATTTCCCGTAATTTCTCCATACTGGTATGCATCTGTAATCTCATACACCACCACACCGTTAAGGAGCACGCTTTCCTCCTCCAGAGTCCATCCGTATGTCTCCAGTGTAATATTTGCCTCTTCCGCGGCCGACTCACCCTCCGTCGCCGACTCACCTTCCGCCGCCGGCCGCACTAAAAGCCCCACCGCCAGCAGGGCAACAGCCAGCACCGCCGCTACGGTGATGATTACTCCGTGCTTTTTAAAATTCATGACATTTTTTATCCGCGCTCTCAGCCCCGGCTCCCCGAAGGTCAGAGACGTCAGGATATAATGATTCTGCAGGGCGCCGTATTTCAGCAGACTGCCGGCGTAAGCCTTTTTGATATCCGTATCCGACTTCAGCAGCACCGCCTCATCGCAGGAAAGCTCCATGTCCACGCCGAAAAAGTGAAAGGCCAGCCACACCAGCGGATTATACCAGTAGACGATGGCAAGACACAGAACAGCCGCCTTGACAATATTGTCCCTGCGCCCGCGGTGATACAACTCATGGCGAATGATATAGGCCCGCTCCTTCCCCTTTAAGCCGTCCGGCAGATAAATCATCGGTTTCAGAAAGCCAAAAAGCAGCGGCGTATCCAGCCCACGAAGCGTCACTACGCGATTCTCCTTATCTTCCTCAACCGTCATGAAGCCTTTGATCCTGCGGCGCATTTTCAGATACTGCGCACCCTCCATGGCAAACAAAAGCGCCATCACCAGAGCCCAGACAATCAGCAGGCACCGGGCAAAAGTCGTCTCTCCTCCAAAAGCTGAAAGAACCCGGTTCCATATCTGTTCTGACATTTTGAGCGTCCCATCCGCTTCCGTGACATCTGACGACATATCCTGAGCCGCATCCGCCAGTTGATCCACCGCGCCGTTTCTCAGACTGAGATATCCATCGTTCGCCAGGCCGTTACCAGTATTTCCATAATCATACGCCGATGCAGTCTCCGACTCCGCTTCCGTTGCCGACTCCTGTGACACTCCCGACAGCTCCACTTGATACAGCTGCCTGGGAATCAGGCTGAAGCTCCCCGTCAGCACGGTTGGCGCCGCCAGATTGAGGAACACGATGATCCAAAGATAATAACAGTATCTGCTGCCCGCTTTCCGCAGCAAAGGCCGGTTCAAAAACGCCAGCAGAATGCCGTAAATGCCGATCAGATTCATTTGCAGCATGTAGTTGAGTATTTCCATTCCCATTTTTTATCTCCCCTTTTCCGCACAGAAAACTCCCTTTCGATTCGAGTGCTCTCATACACCTCTCCTGGCAGTCCGCGCTCCGCCTTACTCCGTCTCCTTATACTCCGCGATCATCCTCTCCAGCTGTTCAATCTCCGACTTCGAAATTTTCTTTTTCCGGATAAAAGCCGCCACAAAGCCGGGCAGAGAGCCGCCGTAATTCTGCTCCAGATAGTCCTCCCCCAGAAGCCTTGTGTACTCGTCCGCGCTGATTTTGCTGCTGACAATACTTCCCTGATTCTGAAAAATATCATTCTCGCAGAGCTTTTTTAACACCGTGTAGGTGGTGGACTTTTTCCAGTTCATGTGCTGCGCCGCCAGCGTCACCAGCCGTCCGCTGCCCAGCGGCTCGTTCTCCCAGATAATGTCCGCCAGCTGCCTTTCCGCGTCTGTCATTTTGTAAATAACCATGTAAAACCACCTGCCCCTTTCTGTTACTGCTCTTCTCCGAATTGTTGCGGTCTATCCTTTACCACACTATTGTGGTCTAATTTTTATAGACCCAGTCTATCATTTATAGACCAGTGTGTCAATGCTTTTTCCAAAAATGCGGTTCAAAAAATATTCTGCTCATTCGGCTCGGGCGATTGACACGATGGGTAGAATGTGGGTTGGAGACCGCCGCCTCTCCTGCATGCGCAATCCTGTCCACGAATAGAAGCAAAAATCCACCATATCAGATACACTGTACCGGATATGGCGGATTCCCGCCGTAAAAAATAAATTGATCCCTGTATCTGCGAAAGGCAGAAAACTCAGCTGATGGACACCACAGTATAATCCTGGTCCTCCACCGCCTTCTGCAGCGCCGCGTTGTCAAGCTCCGCGCCAAGAGTCACCACCGCGGTACCCGCCTCATGGCTGACAAGAGCGCTCTCCACCTGGGGCAGAGCCTCCAGCGCCTTCTTCACTCTGGCCTCGCAGTGGCCGCACATCATTCCCTCGATTTTCATGGTCTTTGTCATGGTTTTTGATTCCTCTCTTTCTTTATCTGAATGAACAGCCGTATCCTCTGTGGGTTTTACCGCTGCGCGTTCTGTTGGATTTGCTGACAGATCCTCTGCCTGTTTTACCGCTGTACGTTCCTGAGCCGCCTTCGACCCGGCCGCCCTCCTCGCATGATCCCTTCGGGTGCTGTGAATATCCACAAAATTCAGCCGCAGGGCATTGGACACCACGCAGAAGCTGGACAGGCTCATGGCCGCCGCCGCGAACATGGGATTCAGCTGCCAGCCGAGAACGGAAATAAACACACCCGCCGCCAGCGGAATGCCGATGGCATTGTAAAAGAAGGCCCAGAACAGATTCTCATGGATATTGGTCAGAGTCGCCCGACTCAGACGGATGGCCGCCGGTACATCGCTTAAGCGGGAGTGCATCAGCACCACGTCCGCGGCGTCGATGGCCACGTCCGTGCCCGCGCCGATGGCAATTCCCATATCCGCCCGGGTCAGGGCCGGGGCATCGTTGATGCCGTCGCCAACCATGGCCACCTTCCCCTTCTCCCTCAGACTGCGGATGACGCTCTCTTTTCCGTCAGGCAGGACCCCCGCAATGACCTCGTCCACTCCCGCCTGGGCGCCGATGGCCTTCGCCGTGCGCTCATTGTCGCCGGTCAGCATGACCACATGAATGCCCATATTCTTAAGCTCTCTGACCGCCTGAGCGCTGTCCGGCTTGATCACGTCCGCCACCGCGATAATCCCCAGCAGCTTTCCATCCTCGCTGAAAAGAAGAGGCGTTTTACCCTCCTCAGCCAGAGACTGCGCCCTGCTTTGCAGGTCAGCGGGAACGAAAACCATGGAGCTGAGAAAGTCAAGGCTGCCTCCATAAAGTGTTTTGCCGCCGTCATTCCCGGTCAAGCCGTTGCCGGGAAGAGCCTTGAATTCAGTGACTGAAGCGCTTTCCAGCCCTCTTGCGTTTCCTTCCTCCATCACAGCCTTCGCCAGTGGATGCTCGCTGTTTTTTTCCAGAGAAAAGGCTTTCGTGAGAAGCTGCTCTTCCGTGACGCCCTCCGCCGGCAGAATATCCGTCACCTTCGGCTCCCCCGCCGTGATGGTGCCGGTTTTGTCGAGGGCCACAATGTCCACCTTGCCAGTTTCCTCTAATGAAACGGCAGTTTTAAACAAAATCCCGTTTTTCGCGCCCACGCCGTTGCCCACCATGATGGCCACCGGGGTCGCCAGCCCCAGCGCGCAGGGGCAGGAAATCACCAGCACGGAAATGCCTCTCGCCAACGCGAAGCCCACGCTCTGTCCGCACAAAAGCCAGACAGCAATGGTAATCAGGGCAATGGTGATGACCGCGGGCACAAACACCCCGGAAACCCGGTCCGCCACCTTTGCGATGGGAGCCTTGGTCGCCGCCGCGTCGCTGACCATGCGGATAATCTGGGCCAGAGTCGTATCCTCCCCCACCCGGGTAGCCCGGCAGCGCAGCAGACCGGACTGATTGACTGTAGCCGCAGACACGGCGTCGCCCTTCGACTTATCCACCGGAATGCTCTCCCCGGTCAGGGCGGACTCATTGACCGCGCTGCTGCCCTCAATGACCACGCCGTCCACCGGAATGTTTTCTCCCGGACGCACCACAAAGATATCGTCCTTCTGCACCTGCTCGATGGGAAGCTCCGCCTCCCCGCCGTTTCGAACCACCACAGCGGTTTTGGGTGTCAGCTTCATCAGGCTTTTCAGCGCGTCCGTGGTCTTTCCCTTGGAACGAGCCTCCAGCATCTTTCCCACCGTGATCAACGTCAGGATCATGGCCGCGGACTCAAAATAGAATTCGTCCATATAGCTCATGACCGCTTCCATGTCACCCTTCACCTGGGCGTCAGTCATGGCAAACAAAGCGTAGGTGCTGTACACAAACGCCGCCGAGGAACCCAGCGCCACCAGCGTGTCCATGTTGGGCGCCCGGTGAACCAGCCCCTTAAAACCGCTGATAAAAAACTTCTGATTAATGACCATAACAATCGCGGTCAGCAGCAGCTCCAGAAGTCCCATGGCCACATGATTTCCCTCAAAGAAGGCGGGCACCGGCCAGCCCCACATCATATGTCCCATGGAAAAATACATCAGCGCCACAAGGAATACCAGCGACGCGGTCAAACGCCTTTTCAGGACCGGGGTCTCCCTGTCCTTTAACGCGTCCTCATCCGCCGCTGATGAGGCTGCTGCCGTGGCGGACGTCCCCGCCCCTTTTAAGGACGCGCCATAGCCCGCCTCCTCCACCGCCGCGATAATCCGGCTGGCGGAGGCGCTTCCCTCCACACCCATGGAATTGGTCAAAAGACTGACCGAGCAGGAGGTCACGCCCTCCACCTTTGACACCGCCTTTTCCACCCGGGCCGAACAGGCGGCGCAGCTCATGCCCGTCACATTATATTGCTCCACAAAATTGCCTCCTCTTATCCATTCATAACCATGATCTGCATCGAAAAGAATCGCAATCGCTTAACACTGAAAAATGTCCGGACTCCAAAAGCACTTCTCTTATCCTAAAAAAGTCGCTTTCCATAAACTCCGTCTTATTTCATGAGTTTCTGTAAGGTAAATACCAGCTCATCCACGGTATCTTCCCTTCCCTCTTTAATATCCCTGACCACGCAGTGTTTGATGTGATTTGCCATCAGTTCCCTGTTAAACGCATTCATTGCCGCGGTCACCGCCGCCGACTGGGTCAGGATGTCCGGGCAGTACGCGTCCCGCTCCACCATCCCCCGGATTCCACGGATCTGCCCCTCGATACGGTTTAAGCGGTTGATCAGCTTCCTGACCTCTTCCGCAGAACGCTCCGTGGTCTTGCCGCAGCAACAAGGGCTCTTCCCTTCATCCACTTCCGGCACCGGAACAGAACCAATTCCTGTATCACAAAGAATATTGAAGTCGCTCTCCGCCCGGTCGTCTGTCTCCTTCTTATCACCTGTCTCCGCCGAAACGGCAACATCCTGCTCCGTTTTATGATTTCCCATCAAATCCTCCATCATACATACATCTGTCCTCTCTGCCTGTCAATCCGTTTCAAAATGCCAGGATATTGCAAAAAATACCCCCAGCAGGTATTTATGCTATCTGCATAATATACCCTGCCGGGGTATTTGTCAATAGGAAATTTTCAGAATTGTTATTTTATTTAGTATATGCTATAATACTTTTGTAACCTTGAATTTCCGCTCAATTATAAAGGAAAATCGTATGAGCCAGACAAATTATTCTATAGATGAATTAAAAAAAATAATTTTTCCCATTGCCCGGAAATACAATATATCCAAAGTGTACCTGTTTGGCTCTTTTGCCCGCGGAGATTACAACGAGGAAAGTGATATTGACCTCAGGATAGAAAAAGGCTCCATGAAAGGAATGTTCGCGTTGTGCGGTTTCTATACTGATCTTTCTGAAGCTTTGGATCGCAAGATCGATGTACTGACCACCGGAAGCCTTGAAGAAAGTTTCCTGAAAAGAATTCAGAAAGACGAGGTTATACTATATGCCGACTGATCGAGATGCCGAAATTCTACGCCACATTTTAAAATATTGTGCGGAAATAAAACACACTGCCGACGTATTTGGAAATGATTATCAAACCTTTAGCGGCAATTCAATCTATCAAAATGCCACCGCATTATGTGTTTTACAGATTGGAGAACTTACCACTCATCTCAGCGAAGATTTTAAAAAAACATACGACCAGATGCCATGGAGGCAAATGAAAGCCCTGCGCAATATCGTTGCCCATAATTATGGCAAAATTGATAAGGAAATCCTCTGGGAAACTCTCACGCAGGATATTCCTGAGCTGCAGGGTTACTGCTCCTCCATTTTAACACCCATGGCCTGAGAATATTCCCGCTTCGCCTGATAAAACTGATACAGAAATACCACATGCGCCGCCATCACGCCCGCAATACAAATCGCGCCCAGTACAGGAAGCAGCATGAGAGCAATCACTCCCGCGACGGAAAAAATCACCGTAGCAAACCAGACATTATCAAGCGTGCCGCTTCTGAAGCTGCTGTTATACGTATTTTCCATATCTCTGACGCCCAGAATAATACAATAATCAATATACAGAGGAACGCAGGTAACCACCATGCTTAAGGTGGCAAACGGCCAGGTGTCGCCATAATAAGTAATTCCAAGCAGCTCCAGCACCCAGATCACGGCACCATAAACAGTCATTCCCACAATAAACGGATATGGCTTTGAAAAATCATCACTCTCCTCTGCCATCTCCCGACAGCCCATAAAAATAAAAATATAACCGACAAAGTCCGGCAGGATTCCCACCACATGACCGTTCGCATTGACTGTCAGGTCAAAAAATACAAACAAAAACCCGATAAAAATTTTCTGCATACCGTCCCCCTCTCATGGCAGATAAACCACATCTGTATTTTTCATTTACAGGCTGGTCCCAGAATATCATACCAAAGATATTACGGGCAACAGGAAAGTAAAAGCTTAAGGAAATCTTAAGATACTCCGTCAACATTCCTTTTTCAGGGATTGATCGCGTAAATTTTACATTCTCCCTCAGAATCCTCCTCAAACCAGATAATCCCGTCGTCCACGCACACGCCCATAGAACCGGCAAACATATATTTTGTGAAAATATCGGCGACATTGCCTGCAAAATTCTGATATTCCATCAGATCATCATAATAGAGAAGCATCTCCTCCTCATCGGACACCACCACCTCTTCCTCCAGCCTGAGCGTGATCGGATAACTGACCATCTGCGCAAAAGCCTCCCTGTCATCCGACGCTACAGCCGCCTTGATAAACGCCGCAAAATACTCCGCCTGAGAAGATGTCACTCCCACAAAATCGCTGCCGGAATAATAGTCCTCTGCGTCCGCGCCAATCTCATAAAAGGTATACAGATAAAACATAAATTCCACATTTTCTCCAAAGGCATTTCCCCATACATACAGATAAATCCCACCGTCTTCATCCTCAGCCGCGTACCCCTCCAGGTGTCCGCCGTCGCTGTTTTCCACATAAAAGGAATCCTCCCCGCTGATCTCTCCCTCAAAAGTATCCTCCTCATCGCTCCTTGTGATGACAGAGAAAGTGAGCGCGTTTCCCTGTCTGGTGACCATGGCGCGGAGCTCTGCCCCTTTCGTCATGGCAGTGCTGTTGTATTTACCGAGAGAATCCGCCCCTGACAGTATAACAAAGCCGCTGTAAATATTGTGGTATTCATCATAAATAATATCATCCAGTACCCAGGTGTCAGAAGCCTCCAATAGCGCTGCCGCGTTACTCAGCTGTATCCTGATATCCTCTATGAACCCTTCTTGTTCCGGAGTACTGTCATTGATCATTGCGGCTGTAACAAAGACAAGTGTGTCCCCCTGCTTTTCAAAAATCAGATATTCACTGTTTGGGTAGCCCGCGGTAAGCCAGCCCTCCGAATCCATTGCCATGCCTCCCGCCAGGACAACAGCGTCAGGATCATCCATCAGGAACTCGTAATTCATCAGCCAGACCTCGTAATCCGCCCCATCCAGATTCTCATAGGTGCATGACAGCTCAAGGGAACTGATTCTCCAGTCCAGATAACTGTAGGTTCCCCACATCGCACGCTCAGTTGCTCCCTCCTGCAATATTTCCCATTCTTCCATTTTTCGAAAGACCCTCGCTATGGCCGCCTGCTGCACCGCCTCCGGCGCGTCTGCTTCTCCTGTGTCTGAAGCAGAATTCATCACCACCGTCACCTCAGAGGAAGCAGTCTCTCCCGTATCAGACGCTGTCTCAGCGGTGTCACCTTCTCCTGTGTCTGAAGCCAGCTCCGCCGCATCGTCCCCTTCCGTGTCCGAAGCAGTCTCAGCTGCGTCAGCTTCTCCTGCATCTGAAGTCATCCCGGCTGTGTCGCCTTCCCCTGTGTCAGAATCCGGATTAAACGCCAGCGCCGCAACCGCCAGAATACAGGCAATGGAGGCCACGGCCATCACCACCGGCTTCGCCTTCTGATACCCAAGCACATTTTTGATGCGGCTTTTCACGTCGCCTTCCCCAAAGGCCACAGGAATTCCCCTGACGCTTTCCTTCCCCCTGTCCCCGTCTGCCAGTGACAGAAGCGACCCGGAATATTCCTTCTTCACCCCGTTCCCCAGCTTCCGGAGCACCGCCTCATCGCAGGACAGCTCCATATCCCTGGCACTTAAAAAGAACGCCAGCCACACCAGCGGATTGAACCAGTGCAGGCACAGAGCCACACAGCCCAGAAAGCGGAAAATTGGATCTCCTCTGCGGATATGAATCTGTTCATGCAGAAGCATATATCTCCGCTCCTCATTGCTCAGCCCTTCCGGCATATAAATACGCGGACGAATCAAACCATAGACAAAAGGCGTTCCGCCGCCCGCCATCCGGTAAATGCTTCCTTCTTCGCACTGAGCGCCCTTCAGACGTCTTTTGAAGCGCAAAAGCGATGTAATCTGATACGCCGCCATTGCAAGCACACCCAGCAGCCAGATCCGTGCCGCCACAAACAGCACGACCTGCATTGGGTTGACGGAATCTCCCACATCCGCCGTGGGAAGGGAGGCACTCACCGTCTCATTTACCGTATCACTCACCGCTTCCTCAGTTACTGTACCGCTCACCGTCCACGCGGACAACTGCGTCTGCGGCTGATATTCAATATCGGTGGAAATATACTCCATCCTCCCCTGCCGCGCGGCCTCCTCTCCGTTAATCGCCCCCAGAAGAGAAAATGCCGATTCAATGGAAAAAGGGCACAGCAGACGAAACAGCACCACCGCCCAGAGTATATAAGAAAAGATTTTGGGAGCGCCTCTCCAGAAAAAACGAATCACACAGACCGCCAGAATCACCACACTGGCCGTCAGGCTCATATTCAGAATCTCAATAAAAATATTTTCCATCATTTCCTCTCACCCCCGTCTTCGGTCTGCTTTCACGATATTCGCATTCTTCCAGACTCTGTTTTCTCATTTTCCAATTGGTTCCTGTCAGTTCAGGCATATCACGGTTGCCGCCCATCTTCCATCCCATCTTCCTCATACTCCTCAATCAGCTTTCTCAGCTCCTCCACCTCATCGCCGCTCAGCTTTTTTCTCTTCGAAAACGCGGCCAGGAACATGGGCAGCGACCCATTAAAATTTTCCTCCAGAAAAAGCTCTCCCCGGGCCGCCTGAAATTCTTCCCTGGTCACCAGCGCCCTCACCGTTCCGCCCTCGTTGGCAAACAACTCCCTGACACAAAGACGCTTCAGCATCGTGTAGGCGGTCGTCCTCTTCCAGCCAAACTCCGCCTCCGCCAGCTTCGCAAGCTCCCCCGAGCCGATGGGTTCCTTCTCCCAGATCAGCTCCGCGAATTTCTGCTCCATCTCCCCCAGCCTGTACTTTTCCATGAGTATCTCCCTTTCAAAACGAATATGCCTATATATAAAAGTCAATTGCCCCGCTCTTCTGGCGGATACGCATAAGTTCGACTATGGGAAGCAAAGATTTTCTCCTAAAGGACGCCTTATGTGTGTCTCACCTGTTGCAGTGCCGTTCTGTCTACTTTCATTAGACAGTTTTAGTCTAACATCATTAGTCAAATGTGTCAAGTGAAAAAATGTCCTCCGATTATTATTTGCGATTACTCTTAAAACGCTTCCCTCTACATGAGCAATCCCGCCCGCTTCGAGCGCCTTCCCGCTCCTTACGGCGCAAAAAAGGAAGCTCCTTCAGAGCTTCCTTCTGTTGTTTTATTTAGTTAAGCCACTTTCTCTCCTTCACAGGACGCCTTACAGTGTGCGAGATGCCCCCCGGACACGCAATCCCACCAGCCCCTTACAAGGCTAAGATGCTTATGTGGGGGGAGCTCAGGTCACAAACTTCTGCTCCAGCTTCCAGCGGTCATTGTCATCGATGGTGAGCATCACATAGCTGCATCTGCGGGGAATTTGTCTGGGATAGCTGATGCTTCCCGGATTGATGAAAAGAATGTCGTCCTCTTCCTCCAGGAATGGCCTGTGGGTGTGTCCGAACATCACCACATCCACCTTCTTCCTGGCAGCCTCCTCCTTCAGCCGCTCGATGCCCAGGGACACAAAATAATTGTGCCCATGGGTCAGCCAGACCTTCTTGCCCCCCAGCACAAACATTGTCTCCGACGGCAGCTCACTGAAGTAATCGTTATTGCCGGTCACAGCCTCCAGATGGCACCCCGCCGCTTCCCTGATCAGCGGCTCGCCGTTTTCTATGTCGCCGCAGTGAATGACCATATCCAGCGGTTTTTCTTTTTCAATTGCCCCGATCAGACCGGCATGTCTGCCGTGACTGTCACTGCAGATCAAAACTCTCATAAGATCCCCCGAAGTTTCTCTTTCATCTCAGTAAGCGCCCTGCCCCGGTGGCTGATGGCGTTTTTCTCCTGCGGAGAAAGCTCCGCCGTGGAGCGGCCAAGCTCCGGCACCATGAAAATGGGGTCATAGCCGAAGCCTCCCTCACCCCTCTCCTCATATCCGATCTGCCCCTCGATTGTGCCCCGGGAGGTCAGAAGCGTCCCATCCGGCAGCAGAGCCGCGATTGCGCAGACAAAGCGGGCGCTTCGCTCCGCCCCGGTCTTGCCCGCGAGCCTGTTGATGATTGTCTGATTTTTGACCCGGTAGGAGGTATTCTCCCCCAGATACCTGGCGCTGTAGATTCCCGGCTCCCCGCCCAGCGCGTCCACCTCCAGGCCGGAATCATCCGCCATGACAATGGTATGGTCATCCGCCGTCACGGCCCTGGCCTTCAGAATCGCATTGGCCTCAAAGCTGTCTCCGGTCTCCGCCACATCGGTGGTAAGCCCGGCCTCCTTTAAGGAAAGCACCTCCGGCCCCAGGTCAGCCAGAATGGCCTTCACCTCCCGGAGCTTGCCGGGATTTTCCGTTGCGAAAATAATTCTGTTTATCCCTTCTCGTCCTTCCATCCGTTCCCGCTCCCCGGTCTTTTCCCGACGCAGCCCATAAATATCTCAGTACTTCTCCGTTTTCTCCGCCAGCTTTCCCTGCGTGGCTTCTTCCCTGCTTCTTCTGGGCGGCTTCGGCCCCATATACTGATAGAAGCGGGTCTTGATCATGCCGTTATAAATCTTGCGGTTTTTGTCCGCCTTCCGCCCCATGATCTTTTCCACTTCCTCCAGAGAGGTGATAAAGTACAGACTCCAGCTGTCCAGCCTCTGGTACCGCTCCCACAACTCCCGGTACAGCGCGGGAAGAGCCTCCTTTTCCTCCAGGCGTTCTCCATAGGGTGGGTTGGTGATAATAAAGCCATACTTTTTGCTGTGGCTGAGCTGGCTGACCGGTCTGACCTGAAAATGAATCAGCCCGTCCACCCCCGCCGCCTTCGCGTTGGCCCTGGCGATCTCCACCATCTTCGGGTCGATGTCATACCCCTGGATATCCGTATCCACCTTCAGGTCTGATTCCTCCTTCGCTTCCTCAAAGGCGTCCTTCCAGTATCGCTTCGCAATCAGATTGGGCCAGCTTTCCGCCAGGAAGTGCCGGTTCATGCCCGGCGCCATATTGGCCGCCATCAGGGCCGCCTCAATGGGAAATGTGCCGCTGCCGCAGAACGGGTCCACCAGAATCCTGTCGCTTCTCCAGGGTGTCAGCTCGATCAGCCCCGCCGCCAGATTCTCCGCGATAGGGGCTTTCGCCGCGAACTTCCGATAACCTCGCTTATGCAGGCTCTCCCCGGTAGTGTCCAGCGCCACGCTGACCTGATCCTTATACAGGAAAACCCTCACCGGATAGTCCGCCCCCGTCTCTGAGAACCAGGAGATACCATAGACCTCCTTCAGACGCTCCACCATGGCTTTTTTCATAATGGACTGGATATCGGAGGGGCTGAACAGCTTGCTTTTGACGCTGGCCGCTTTGGTCACCCAGAACCGCCCCTCCGCCGGAATATAGTCCTCCCATGGCAGATTTCTCGTCCCCTGAAACAGCTCCTCAAAGGTTTCCGTGGGGAAGCATCCGACCTTCAGAAGCACCCTCTCCGCCGTCCGCAGACCGATGTTAGCCCTGCACAGAGCCTCCTCGTCTCCCTCAAAGGTCACCCTGCCGTCGGATACCTCCGTCACATCATAGCCCAGATCTGTAATTTCTTTTTTTAATACGGACTCCATGCCAAAGTGGCAGGGAGCCATCAGTTCCATCTTTTTCATCCTATTAATAATACAAATCCCCGGAAAATCTGTCAATGTTTTTATTTGAATACAAAATGTGGCTATTCACAGCCGACCTGAAAGACATAAGCAGACTCGTCAAGCGTAGTTTGCTTGTAAGAGGCTGGTTATATCTTTCAGGCTGACTGAGAATCAGTCACTTCCTCCTACATAAGCAATCTTAGCCCCGTAAGGGGCGGGATTGCGCATGTGGAAGAAGCGGCTGTGAATAACACACGCAACCGCAAAAAGGGCGCCCTTTCGGACGCCCCGCCTTCGTAACTGTTCTGTTTTATAATTTTTGTGCCTTTTACACCCAATTACTTGCAGTTTTTGCTGCTCTGCTGGGAAGAACTGTTCTTCTCCTGGTTTCTGTCCTGAGAATTTTTGGAACTGTTCTTGGAGTTATTCTCCTGCTTATTCTGCTGATTCTCGTAGTTTGAGTTTTCCTGGTTGGACATTTTGCCTACCTCCTATCAATTTGATTTACAAAGGTAGTATGTCCCTGAAAAAGCATTTTATACTCCCGTTTCAAAAAATTATAAGGAACGAAAAATATTTTATCGTTCCCTGTAATATGCTTATCCCCTGCCTCCTGATCCGCTGTTTCAAAGCTCCGGAAGGCTCACCGCTGCTACGCTCCCGCAATAAATTTTTTGATCATCCTGTACGCAAATATGACCAGCACCAGCGGAACAAGCACCGGAATCAGGATTCTGAACATGTTGAATACCAGCCAGAAGATAAAAATCACGATCAATATTAAAAGCGCCACACCAAGCCAGCCCGGTATACGCCTGTAACGCACTGAAAAACGGGGACCGCTGTTCGGGCTGATATCATCAGTCAGTTCCTCCTCATCCTCTCTGGCGGAACCTGTCTCATGCTTTTCCGCCTCAATAATGCTTCTGGCGATCAGGTTCGGCGGGCCGATGCTCTCGCAGACCGCTTCCTCCGAAATGCCCCGGGCACGCTGATTCTCAAAATACTGCTCGTAATAGCTGACGTTTTCCCGCACCACGCCCTCGGGAACCTGCCCGCGCAATGAATTCTGCAGATGGTTGATAAATTCCTGTTTCGTCATGAAAAAACTCTCCGTTTTTGACAGACGGCGACTCAGAAGATCTTATTTTCAGATTTGCTTTCCTGCCGCCGTTTAAGGACATTATATACACCCCATCCCTTTCGGTCAATCGCGCTTTTGAAGTCTTTAGAAAAAATTCATTTTATTTCCGGTCTGAAAATGGATATTTGCAAATAACTAAAAGAATCCCGCCGCCGTTTACAAAATCGCTGCTTACAAAATCGCTGAAAAATATTTTTTTCAGTTGACAAACAAAAATAATTGTACTAATATAATGTTGCTGTAAGGGAGACCTTGCGATATGTGCGTTTAGCTCAGCTGGATAGAGCGTTTGGCTACGGACCAAAAGGCCGGGGGTTCGAATCCTCTAACGCACGTATGGCGGCCGGTTGTTTTTTCAACCGGCCGTTTTTGTATGGAAGCCTTTGTCATTGAAGCTTTTGTATGGAAGCCTTTGTATTGAATTGCCGCAGATGAAAGGCCTCCATCCTCTGAAATATTCGATTCTGAAATTACGGAGAATTCCCATGAATCCCGAACTTGTTGTGCGCTCGGCGCTGGATATCGGAGAAGAAATGTTAATAAGCGGCGCGGAAACCGTCCGGGTGGAGGACACCATCAGCCGCATCTGCCACAGCTATTATGACTGCCGGGTGGACGTGACCTCCTACATGAACGCGATTTTTGTCAGCATGGATATCAGCGGCTGCGACCACGAGGAGGGGTGCCCTTCCATCGTCACCCAGACCCGGCGCGTTCTTTCCACCTCCAACGATTTCTCCGTTCTGGAGGATCTGAATACCCTGTCCCGGTACATCTGCTCCCGGCATCCGGAGTACGATGAAATCTGTGAGCGCATCGCCGGGATCAAGCGGGAAACGCCCAATCCCTATAAGCTGCTGCTGGGCTATATCATGTCCGCCGCTTTTTTTGCCGTCATGTTCGGCGGCTCCTGGCTGGACGCCCTCTGCAGCGGGCTCATTGCCGTCTGCATCTTTTATCTGAAAAAAAGCGTGGACCGACGGCTGGACAATCAGCTCATCCGCATCTTTATCCTGGCTCTTGCCTGCGGCGTGGGAGCCTGCCTGTTACATATTTCGCCCATCCCGGTGCAGATGGACATGATTATGATCGGCAATGTGATGCTTTTGATCCCCGGCCTGGCTCTGACCAACTCCCTGCGGGATCTGATGACCGGGGATATTGTCTCCGGCACGCTGAAGCTGGTCAACAGCCTGCTGATCGCGGTGTTCATCGCCTGCGGCTTCGTTCTTTCCATGATGATTTTTCAGGTATAGGAGGCGGCCATGTTATCTTATATAATTCAGGTCATATGCGCTTCCCTGGGCTCTGTCGGTTTCGCGCTGCTTTTTAATCTGAGAAGGGATAAAATTCCTTATGTGACAGTGGGTTCCGCCATGGGCTACTGCGTCTATCTTGCGCTGATGCATTTCACCGCCTCCACGCTGATCGCCAATATGGCGGCCGCCATGTTCTGCACCGCGCTGGCGGAAATCTACGCCAGATGGCGCAAAGCCCCCGCCACACTGTTTCTCATGTCTCACATCATGCCCCTGGTGCCCGGCGGCTCCCTTTTTTATACCATGCGGAGCCTGGTGCAGCAGGATCAAGGCGCCTTTGCCGCTTACGGTGCTGATACTGTTCTGGCGGCCATGGGTATCGCCGTGGGCATTCTGGCGGTGACCTCCGCGCGGTATATTCTACAGTCGTATCAGCACAATGATAAAGGAAATTTCTCTGAGAAATAAATTATTCATTCTGTTGTTGTCAGACGAAAAATTCAAAAATTTCCGAAGAATAAAATATCTGCAAAAGCCGGTGAAAAGAGTCTCATCCAATCCTTTTCACCGGCTTTTCTTTTTCAATGAAATAAAATCTTTATATCGTACATCTCTACTGCTTTTTCTGTCATCTGTACGCTTCAGCCAGCTTCGCGAAGGCTCCAAGGGAACGCTCAATCATCGCCTTATCCACGCAGTAGGAAACCCTCACATACCCGGGGCAGCCAAACCCATCCGCCGCCACCAGCAACAGGTCAAACTCCTTCGCCTTCTCGCTGAACGCCTCAGAATCCCCTCCAAAGGCCTTTACAAACATGTAAAAGGCGCCGTCCGGATGTACGCACTCATACCCCAGCTTTCTCAGCCCATCGTACAGAATGTCCCGGTTTTCCTTATAAGCGTTGATATCCCCAACCTTTCCCTGGCAGCGGGCCACCACCTGCTGCATCAGGCTGGGCGCGCACACATAGCCAAGCTTGCGCCCGGCGCCGCAGACAGACAAATACAGGCGGCGGCTCTCCGCGGCCTCATCCGGCACCAGAATATAGCCGATTCTTTCTCCCGGCAGGGACAGTGATTTGCTGTAGGAATAGCACACAATCGTATCCTTATAATATTTCGTCACGAAGGGCACCTGAATACCATCGTAAACAATTTCCCTGTAAGGCTCGTCGGTGACCAGATAAACCGGATGCCCGACCTCCGATGATTTTTTATTTAACAGAGCCGCCAGCTTTTCAATGGTCTCCTCCGTATAAACCACGCCGGAGGGATTATTGGGCGAATTGATGATAACCGCCCTGGTATGCTCGTTGACGGCCTCCCCCAAGGCCTCAATATTTATCTGAAAATTCTCCATGTCCGGCTTCACCATCACAAATTTCGCGCCGGAGCCCTCCGCAAACACCTTATATTCCGGAAAATAAGGCGCGATGGCAATGATTTCATCCTCCGGCGATTCCACCAGCGCATGAAAGGCAATGCACAGGGACGCAGCCGCCCCGCAGGTCATGTAAAAATTGTCCTGATGAAAATTCGTGCCGTAGGTCTGATTCAGGTAATCCGCAATGGCCTTCCTGACCGCCGCGTCGCCCTGGGCCGAGGTATAACCGTGAATCTGGATGGAAGTCTCTGTCACCAGAATATCCCTGATGGCCTCCCCCACCTCATCCGGCGCGGGCACCGTGGGATTCCCCAGACTGAAGTCATACACATTCTCCGCGCCAACCACAGCCGCCCGCTGCTTCCCGTACTCAAACAGTTCCCGGATGACTGACCTTTTACTTCCCCACTCATAACACTGTTCTGAAAACATATTTTCCTCCGTTTCCCGGACTGCCTTTTTTGCCGCCCGTTTTTTCATAATCCCCACTTTGAATAAACTCCGGTACGGATTTCGCTGATATAAGCCTCCTGCCTGGGCATGTCCGGGTATCTCATAGCCACCGCCGCCTCCGCCTCATTGTCGTAAGGCACGCTGAGAATGGAAAAAGTGACCGGCGCTTCCCTGACACTGTCCTTCACACCCTCGATCAAAAGCGCATGAGCCTTCGCCACTCCATGGCTGTTGCCCACACTACCGGTATTGATCACATATCCGGCCTGCAGCGACCGGATATACGGACGGTGGGTATCCGCGGAAATCAGCCCTCCATAGGTCTTTCCGTTGGCCTGAAAATACCCGGAGATAATCTCCTCATCCGTAAATCCCTGAAACTGCGGCGTCACCGGACGCCCGTGAAACACCCGGAAACAGATGCCGCTGACAGTCAGCTCAAGCTCCATGGGAAGCTCCCGAAGCCATTTCAGCCTCTCTTCTCCCAGCTGGCGTTTGTAAAACGCCGCCTCCCAGTCTCCCGCAATGCCATAATCCCAGTTGCCGCCCACAAAATACTGGCAGTGCTCCCGAACCCAGTCGCAAGCCTCCGCGTTTTCCGGCCCCTTGCCTACCGCGTCCCCCAGAAACCAGACCTCGTCCGGCGAAAGCTCCTTAAGCTCCTGCTCCATCGCCATCGTGGCCGTCATATTTCCATGCAGATCTCCCAGAAGAAGGATTCTTGCCCTGTCCATATATGCCTCCATAAATCCGGCTGTCAAAGCTTTCCCTGAAAAAAGCATGCTGCCCATGCGCTCTCAAAAAGATCCTCTTCCTCGCATTCCGGACATTTCCTCCGGTAAGCTTTCACAGCAAAAAAACAGGCAGCCGCGCTTCCCTGATTCCGCGTTTGCCTGTTTCATAGTATCATATTTTCCTTCACAGTAAAAGAGAATTTTCTTTTTTATTTTTCCTCCTGTTTTGTCTCAAAAAACGAATCATAATCGGTATCGAATACCTCCTTCATGATCGTCAGGTCGCTGGCCTTGATATTTCTCCGGCAGGTCTCGATATTCGCCAGCGTGCTCCGGGACATAATACTGCCATGCAGCTGCATCTGCGTAATCACATCCGTCTGCCTCATTCCCTTTTCCTGTCTGAGCTTTTTGATATTCTCCCCCATAGGAATGTCCATGATGATCTTCTGCTGGGCCATTTGTAATTCTCCATGTGACTCTTTAGTGGCTTTTGGTAAAGTATACCTCAATAAAATTTTTACCATGTCACTACCTGGTCACATGAACGGATTACCATATTTTCGCGTGAGGTTTCACTTCAAATTCTGAGAGTACATGTCAGAAAACATAGCCGGAGACCTCATCTTATTACACCGCAGACGCTTCTTCCTGGAAACATAATCTACGAAAAAAAGCGGGGATACCTGAAAGTATCTCCGCTCTCTGTATAGTGCCGGCGACCGGGATCGAACCGGTACGAGGGGTTTAGTCTCGCAGGATTTTAAGTCCTGTGCGTCTGCCAGTTCCGCCACGCCGGCAAAAAAAGAGAAAACTAGTACAAGTTCAAAAGCTTCCGCATACGGAACCAAACCAGCCAGCGGAAACAAAACTGCCTTTGTACTGTAAAACGACCCGGATGGGGCTCGAACCCACGACCTCCGCCGTGACAGGGCGGCGCTCTAACCAACTGAGCCACCAGGCCAGGTATCAATATTGAGTGGACCTTCGGGGACTCGAACCCAGGACCGACCGGTTATGAGCCGGTTGCTCTAACCAACTGAGCTAAAGGTCCATGCTGAAACACACTGAAACTCCCCAAGCAGGGCTCGAACCTGCAACAACTCGGTTAACAGCCGAGTGCTCTACCATTGAGCTATTGAGGAATAATGACCCGTAGGGGAATTGAACCCCTGTTACCGCCGTGAAAGGGCGATGTCTTAACCGCTTGACCAACGGGCCAGTGGCGAGTGGTTATTGTATACAAATAGATACATTGTACCCTCAAAACCGAACACTGAAAACCTTTTTCCTCTTTTCCTAT
>JAJQBK010000038.1 GCA_021203305.1 Lachnospiraceae bacterium | reverse complement strand
ACTTCTGCAGGAACATGGCAGCTGTAACCAGTTTATTGTAATCATCCCTTCCCAGCTCCCTGTTTTCATCGCAGAATGTTTTCCGCTGGATTTTGAGATGATCCAGTTTCAGGTCATCCCACCCCATCCATTTGAAGAACCCGTTGGCGGCAGACAGCATGGAATTAACGCTTGTGGCGGTATAATTTGCCTTTTGCAGACTATTCTTCCATTCCGCGGCCAGTACTTTAGTCAAAGGACGCCCAACCAGCCAATCCAGAAGCTTTTTCAAATCCCTGTTGTATTTGTCCATGGTGTTCCGGGCTTTTTCCTCCTCTTTCAGATGCTCCATGTACTTATCAATTCCTTCTTGTGTTACCTTTCTTTCCTCGTCCATTTTCAGGTACCTCCGTAAATATAGTCGAAAAGATTGTGTCACGTTCCTGAATGTCAAAGATTTTATTTCTGATATTTTTTGAAAAAAATGCAGAAAAATAAGAGCCTCCGTAAGGCTCTCATTTTTCTGTGCTTAAATCATCTTAGGAATTCTTAAATGGACACTGACTCTCAACTACCCTCGTAACACCCTGCACTCCTTGCCGCAAAAGGCGATCCCGTATTCTTTTATTTTGCTGATCTGAAATCCGAGGAAATATTCCCTGTAGTCCATATCTTTCATCTGGCGGCAGGCTTGCGCCGCTTTGGCTTCCAGCTGCTTATCATCGTCCGTGTGTTTGACTTCAATCACAGTACCTTCCTTCTTCAGGCGGTCGATGATAATAATATCCGCCCGGCCTTTGCCGGCTTCCCTATTTGATTTTATTACCCAGTCTCTACGCCCTTTTACCATCCCGACAAGCAGCATATGGTAGGAGGACTCTTTCTGCTCTTCTGTGTTTCCTCCATCCATAAAGCTGATGGATTCCTTCAGGCAGGTATTAATGCACTTCTCAATTTTCTCCGCGTTTCCCTCGTCAAAAGCACCGTAAAGCTCCCGCAAACCGCCTTCCATCTTCACCATAAACCATTTCTCAATCTGGTCGGCAAATATCCTTCTGATCTCTCGGTTCGGAATGGCAAGGCGCCAGGTTCCGTCTTCATTCCGGCCGCGCTGTGTCAGGTAACCAGCCGCAAAAAGAACGCTCCAGAGATTATCAACACTGCTGTAAAGATCCTTGTAGGACTGTTCAAAGTTAAGCTTCTTGTCAACATAACCGCCCTCGGATAAAACCTCCAGGTCATACCGGTCACTGTCCTCTGACATCCAGGCAAACCGGTTAATGATGCTGTTCTCTCCCGAATTCGTCCAATAATTTTCCGGTGTTTTATCTGCTGACGTCAACAGCTGATCACACCAGTTGATGACGTCCCATGGGCAGTAAATATCCATTACGCCTATACGGTATCCATCGTACCAGTCCTTTGTAATTTCGTAATACTGATTTAAATCATAATCATCCAGTAATTTCTTCACTTCATAGTTCGTGAAACCAAACCATTCATCACACCCCTCATCTACCAGTGAATAAATTTTGGGATTATTCAGATCAGAAAAAAGGCTTTCCTTAGAGATCCTCATGCATCCGGTCAGGACTCCAAAGAACAGGGACTCGTTTGATTTCAACGCGTAACCGAAAATCTGGCGAATCAACCCCACCATCTCGTCATAATATCCCTTTTCGTACGCGTTCTGAATTGGGGCGTCATATTCATCTATCAAAATGATGACCTTTTTCCCAAAGTGTTTACACAGCAGTCGCGAAAGATCATAAAGGCTGTCATCCAGCATCCCTTCTCCTCTCCTGATCCTTCGCAGTATCCATTTATCATCCTCATCCAGCTGCCCGCTCTCCAAAAGGAACGGAAATCTCTGCGCTTCTCTTCCGATAATGCTTCGTATATTGTCCACAGCCCTCTCAAAAGAACTGCCTGACACCTGCTTCAGCGATATGGAGATCACCGGGAACTGTCCCATGTATTCCTCACATAGGTCAGTCTCTTTTGAGATATCCAGCCCGTTGAATAAACTCTTATCCGTCCCGATTTCAAAAAAGTTCCGCAGCATGCTCATATTGATGCTTTTGCCAAAGCGGCGCGGACGGGTGAAAAGATTGACCTTGCCCCAATTGTCTAAAAGCTCTTTTATCATCCCCGTCTTATCTACATAATAAAAATTCTGGGTGATGATTTCATTAAAGTCGTCTATTCCAATCGGCATTCTTTTTTTATTACTCATACTGCGCACCTCCGCATTCATGGCAGAAAACCACCGTTTCTTTCCTGGCGCCGACTTATCCTGTCTGTCGCTGGCTTTAGTGTACCATAAGTGTCTGACGTTCACAAGTGAATTTCTCGTGGGATTCCGACAGCGGGCTCCGGCGAGCCTTTTATAGTCTGCGATTCGCGTATCAGGCTGGGCAAGATGCGCAAGTTATTTCGTGACAGCTCCTAAACCCATAAGAAAATTCAAAAGTCCCTCACACCCGTCCACGATATCCTGATAAGCCGTCTCAAAATCCCCGGTATACCATGGGTCCGCCACATCCGGCGTCTCGCTGGTGTACCAGGAATTGGCCGCGGACTTCCTCTTTCTGTTGGTACCCGATGCCTCTCTTCCCCGCCTGTTATGTCCGGTGTCCGCCGGATTCTCTTCTGTCGGCCGCTGCGCAAATTCCATCAGCTTGTGCAGCTTCCCCTGAGGATCGCCGCCCAGCATGATCCCGGCATTCTGCATATTATACCGGTCCATGCAGATCAGATAATCATATTTTTCATAGTCGCTTCTTCTCAGCTGCACCGCCGTCTTGCCCTCGCAGGAAAGGCCGTGAGCCGCCAGTATTTTCCTTGCCGGAGGATATACCGGATTGCCTACACCCCGGTAAATTTCCTCAGAGCTGGTAGCCGCCGAGGCCACGAAAAATTCATGGTCCAGTCCTCTTTTTTTCAACATATCCTTGAAAATGAATTCCGCCATGGGTGAGCGGCAGATATTGCCGGTGCAGATGAACAGGATTTTTATCATTCTTTTTATATTCCTCTTCTTAATCTTTCGCATTGTAGCTTATTTCCTGCTTTAATCGATGTAAAAGTTGAAATCAGCAGGCCATACACAATTCTTCTTTTTAATGATAATGGACTTCCTGATACCGGATTCTAAAATAATCCAGATACGCTTTATATTTATCCTGTACAGCCAGACAGGTATCTGTAAGATAGCCTTTCTCATTATTCCATTCCTCTATGCCCCGATAGTAAAACAATTTCAGGTCGTCATCGATAATAAACGGAACGATATTATATTTCAGGCATTCCTTAAACATAATCAGCCTGCCCACGCGGCCATTGCCATCCTGAAATGGATGAATCCGCTCAAATTTCACATGAAAATCCAGGATATCTTCAAGGTATTTTTCTCCTTTTACGTTGTATTCTGCCAGCAATGCTTTCATTGTATCGGCAACTTCCTCCGGAAGGGCCGTTTCCATACCGCCAACCTCATTCGGATATTTCTTATAATTGCCAACAGCAAACCAGTCTTTCCCGGAATCACTGGTTCCGCTTTTTAGCATCAGATGAAGGTCCTTTATAAGCTTCTCTGTCAATGCCGCCCTGGCATGATCGATAATCATATCAATACAGCGGAAATGATTTGCTGTTTCAATCACATCATCCACATTCAGGACTTCATTTTCCACACCAACAGTATTTGTCTCAAAAATATATCTGGTCTGATCATGAGTCAGCCGGCTGCCTTCCATATGGTTTGAATTATATGTCAACTCAATCTGTGTCTTATGATAAATACCACCGGTGCGCTTACCCGCTTTCTCTTCCCGCAGGATATCCAGCAGGGTAACGGGCTGTTCTTTTTTCCTGTTGGAGCGTTCCGGTTTTTGGGCGTTCTCAGGAATATGCCAGGTCTTGCCGATCAGAAATGCGCCGGTGACCCTTCCGTGTGCGCAATAGTTTCGCACGCTGCGTTCCGATATCTTCCACCTCTTTGCTGTTTCAGCAACCGAGAGATACTGCATCTGTTCTCCTCCGTTATCATTTCAATCAATCATCACAGGTATTACAAATATAATATATCACATTATCGGCAATAAATCCATTTGATTTTCTTCTCGTCTCTGATATTTTTGCCGTTACTGGTGTCTCAATATTGCTGTAATATCTCCGCTGTCTTATGATAAAAGTGATAAAACGGTACCAGCTTCCCGCCAGAGAATCAATGATATCACCAAAACTACCGCCTCTTACGTAAAAAAAGCGATTCCTCTGCTTTTCAGGGAAACCGCCTTTTTGTTTTTTTCATTCGTTGTTCTCACTGTATAATCAGATATCCGGCTCAATACCTTACAAGGCAAAATATAGCCTCCACAGCTTCATAGCCGCTCGTCACCAACAGAAACGCTCTACAAAATCGTCCTGCACAGCTGGGCGTCCGGATGAGCGATAACCGAGGAATCCAAGTACATGCCGTTTCCCGCCACGGCGGCTTTGGCCCGCTCGATGGAGGACTGGACCGCCGCCACCTCTCCGGTCAGGTAGAGGTAGGATTTGCCGCACATGCCCTTGGCGATGCGAAGCTCAATCAGATCCACAATGGCGGTTTTGGCGGCCTCATCAGCGGCTACAATGATGGAGGCGGCGTCATAGGTTTCCAGAATTCCCAGGGCGCTGATATTCTCCACATGGGTGGTTCCGTAAATGGCCGGGAAAATACTCTCATGAGGATTGCCCAGCACAAAGCTGTCAATGAAATGCTCCTCCGCGACTGTCTTCGCCGCGTCCACGGCACTTCTCACCGCACTCAGCTCGCCGGTGATTAACGCGATGTACTTGCCTGGGCAGACCACCTGCGCCTCCAGCAGCTCCACCGCCGCGGTCTTGACCATGGTGTCCGCGGCCGTCACGCCGGAGGATACTGTCTTAAATTCAATCATTCCAATTGCTTTTGCCATACTTACCAACCTCTTTTACGCCGTAATCTCTATATATTTGTCCGTCACGTCCGTCACAGTTCCGCAGATCGATGCGTGCACAGGCACACTTAAACCCGTGGCCGCCTCCGCGATCTTCTGACCTCTTGTAACCTTATCGCCCTTCTGCACCGCGCAGACCGCAGGAGCGCCGATATGCTGGGAGAAAAGCTCTCTCACCCGTTTTACCGGGCGAACATGATCATCCAGGGGCGCCGGAGCGTCATATTTTGTCAGGCCAAGGCGGGCCTCCAGACGGTTCTCCGGTACTCTGCGGTACTCTCTGGACTCCTGCACAGGCGCGGGAACGATACCCTTCGGCGCCTTGATGCCGGCCTTGCGTAAACCATCCTTGCAGTCCGCGATCAGCGTCCTCGGAGACAGCCCCTGGGGGCACGAAAACATCTCACACAGGCCGCAGCTGGAGCAGAAAAACAGATTCAGATAGGCGTCCAGATCCCCGTAATCATGATTGCTGAAGGCTCTCATAAAGCGGTGGGGCTCAATCGGATGTCCCAGATTATGGCGGGGGCACAGGTCGGTACAGGTCTCACACTGGCAGCAGGAGGCTGCCGCCCGCTTCATGCCGATGGACGCGGGCATGGTCTTCTTTAAAATAATCTGATGATCCTTCGGAAGCACTAAAATGGCGTTGGTCGTCCTGGTCACCGGATTCTCAGGGCTTCCGATATTGCCCATCATGGGGCCTCCCACCAGATAAACCAGATCCCCGCCTGTCTCTCCGCCCGCCATGGCAACCACCTCTTTTAAAGGCGTCCCCAGCGGCACGCGGACCGTAACGGGATTTTTCACCTCGCCGACCACCGTGACCACCTTGTCCACCACAGGCGTCTTTTTCTCCAGCGCGCGGTAAATATTGTAAACCGTTTCCACGTTGAAGACAATCACACCAGCCTCAATGGGCAGGCCTCCCGGCGAAATCACCCTCCCGGTGGCCTCATAGATCAACACGATCTCGTCTCCCATGGGATAAGCGCCCGGCAAAAGCTTCAGCCTCACCTTTGGATACTCCGGAAGGAACTGCCCCAAAGCCTCGATGGTGCTCTGATATTCCTCCTTGATGCCGATGATGGCCTCATCCGCCTCCACAATGTCCGCAATCAGGGCAAAGGTTCTGACAATCTCTCCGGCATGCTCCTTTAACAACTGTCGGTGCAGTTTTAAGAGGGGCTCGCATTCCGCGCAGTTCATCAGGATGGTGTTGGCCCGCTTATCAATTTTCATATAAGTGGGAAAACCGGCGCCGCCGGCGCCCACCACGCCGTTTTCTTTTATAATCCCGCTTAACTCTTCTACAGTCATCTCTTCAAATTCCATTCACCCGGAAAATTATCCCTTCCGGAGATCAAAAATTCCGTCATTCGAACGCCCGCTCACACAACCGGCCGTTTTCTCAAAAACCGTCTTATTCCAACCCTGTGGGGTCATCAATGATACCCACAATCGCGGCGTCGATGGGCGAATCCTCCATGCCGCAGCCAATCCGGGCGGCACTGCCGCAGGCCACCAGCACGTACTCGCCGATACCCGCGCCAATATTGTCAATGGCGATCAGATTTCCCCCATTCCCCTTCATGCTGGGAACCGGCTCAATAATCATGAATTTATTGCCCACCAGGTTTTCATTTTTGCGGGTGGAGACGATACTGCCTGTCACTTTTCCTATCAGCATACTGTTTCTCCAATGGTACTATTCGCAGCTGGTGTACCGTCTCAATCATAATTTTTATTAAAAAATAATTGAGACGCCGCACTGGTCAGCCTGCCGGACGTTTTCTCGCATATAAGGGAATGTCCGCGAATAATACCCTCTTACTGTTTGATAATCGTCACTGTGTCGCCGGTCTTAATCTTGCTGGCATTGGCCTCGTCCGTATCGATATGCATCTCCAGCGTAAAGGTCGGGCTGACGCGGATTTTTACCTGATTAAAAATGGTGCCTCTCTCGTTCTCCGCCTTCACAGAGACCATATCGCCGTCATGTACGCCCGCCGCCTGAGCGTCCGCGGGAGTCATATGGATATGGCGCATGGCCACAATGCAGCCTTCCTCCAGATACAGTGCCCCCTTGGGCCCTACAATGGCAATGGGTGAGCTCCCCGCGATATTGCCGGACTCCCGGATCGGCGCCTTGATACCGAGCTTCACGGCGTCCGTGGTGGAAACCTCCACCTGCGAAGCCTTTCTCACCGGTCCCAGCACTCTGACATTTTCTATGGCTCTAAGCTTGATGCCGACCAGCGTCACGGTCTCGTTGGCCGCGAACTGCCCGCCCATCAAATCCTTCTTTTTCGTTAATTGATAGCCCTTCCCAAACAGCACCTCCACGTGCTCCTGGGTCAGGTGAACATGCCTCGCGGATACGCCGACAGGTACCACGTATCCCTTTTCATTGGGCCTGTTTTTTTCGATCGCGGCAAGCACCGCTTTTGTGATCATCTCAATCTCTCTTGCTTCCAAAGTCGTCACCTGTTTTTGTGCCCCGCGGCGTCAGTAATAACACCTGTGGGCATTCACCTTCGTGTTAATCTTCTGATGCATAATACAATGGACATAAATTCAGATATCTGCGCAGAGAACACTCTGTGGGTGTGAATCTTCATTTATTCCCGACAGCCATGCTTTACACTTTTCATCGCTCAAATACCGGCCATATGCATATCAGGACATACAAAATGCCCTGATATACACCAGCCGCCGCTCCTTTCATCTGAAAAAAGCGCCTCAATCCTGTCCTTCCCCGTATGTAAAAATTGATTAAGCCTTTACAGACGGCAGAATCATCTCCACATCGTTGTGGGGCCTGGGGATGACATGGGTAGCGATCAGCTCGCCCAGCTTGCCGGCCGCGGCCGCGCCGCTCTCCACAGAGCTCTTAACCGCGCCTACATCTCCGCGAACCATTACGGTTACCAGTCCGGAACCGATCTTCTCGGTACCGATCAGCTTCACATTCGCGGATTTGCACATTGCGTCCGCCGCCTCGATCGCCGCTACCAGTCCTCTGGTTTCTACCATTCCTAATGCTTCCTGTGCCATTGTTTGTTTCTCCTTTCTTGTGACAGACTCTTTGTCTGTGCTATCCTGAATTTGATTAGTTGCTTTATTTTCAGCCTGCGCGGCCTTCTTCGCCGCACCTGCTGTTTTCGCCGTGCGGGTTCTTCCCTGCGCGGTTACTTCCTTTTCCGGTTTTGGTTCTTCTGCCATTCGGACCCTCCTTCGTCTGAAAGCGCCGTTCTTCAGCCCGCTGTTCTGGCGGAATTCAGAATGTCATATCCTTTCTGAATCTGCTCGCGCTTACATGCGCCAGACGCACGATCTCTGAATGAGGATTGGCGATCACACCATGGGATACCGGCTTTTTGATACACTGTGCGCAGGCGGCATCCACAGCCTGTGTGACAGCCGCGACCTCGCCCTGCACCACCAGCGTCACCAGCCTTCCGCCCATTTTGCGCTCCCAGGTTACCAGCTCCACCTCCGCGGTTTTGCACATGATATCCAGCGCATCCATGGCCGCCGCCACACCGGACACTTCAATCAGGCCATATGAGCTTCCCATTGTTCTTCCTCCGTTGCTGTGATACACGGATGCAAACATCCGTTTATGACCTTTTTGTCCTCTGTATCATCAGATCTTCGGCAAGATGGACTCCACATCCTCATGAGGTCTTGGGATCACATGAGTCGCGAACAGCTCGCCCAGCTGCGAGGCCTTCACCGCGCCGGCTTCCACCGCCGCCTTCACCGCGCCCACATCGCCGCGAACCATCACGGTTACCAGTCCGGAACCGATCTTCTCCGTGCCGATCAGAGTCACCTCCGCGGCCTTGGTCATAGCGTCCGCGGCCTCAATCGCCGCGGTCAGGCCTCTGGTCTCGATCATTCCCAATGCTTCCTTTGTCATTGTCATGTCCTCCTTATATCTTCGTTCTCCTTATTACACCTTGTCAAAACCGCTGAGCTTCAGCATTTTACAGGTGTCATCCGTGGGATTGGGGATAATATAATGCTGCACCACCCCTGACACCGTCTTTGCCATCTCAATTCCGGCCTCCATGGCAGCCTCCACATCAGAAATACTGCCGCGGAACTTGATGGTCACCAGCAGCGGCACCGGAAGGGAATCGGCGTTGGCAGGTTTATTTTTATCAAAGTTTTCCAAAGTCACGCTGGCTGCCTTACACCCGGCGTCCGCCGCCATAAAGGCGCAGACCAGGCCGTACACCTCCAGAATTCCGACTGCTTGATTCACGTTGGATTCCTCCCGTAACGATCATTTGCCTTTTTATCAGCGTTCTTTGCTTTTTTTCATAAAAACGCCGATGTATCCTGTCCGCAGTTATTTATTGATAATCGCGATCTTTAAGCCCTGCATGGACAGGTTTGTCTTCAAAGCCTCGTTGATCTGATCCAGCGGGAAGGTATGGGTGATCAGCTCATCCATGGGAAGGCCGATCTTCTTCGCGCCCTTCAGGAACTCAAAGGTAGTGGCGTAATCTCTCAGGGTGTAAACCCAGCTGCCCACCGTAGTGATCTCCTTGGAGCAGATATCAAAATGCGGATTGATGGTAGCGTCGCCGCCGTTGACAAAGAAGCCCAGCTCACACAGCCCGCCGCCATTGCGGATAAACTTGTAAATATTGGAGTGGCCCCCGGGAGAACCCGTGCACTGGAAGGCAAAGTCCGCCAGATGTCCGCCAAACTCATTGGCGACAGCGCCCGAAAGAGCCTCGATACCCTTGTGATCCTTGAAATTCACGGTGCCGGTGGCTCCCATCTTCCTCGCAAAGTCCAGTCTCTTCTGCTCGCCGTCCACCGCGACAATCTGCTGGACGCCCATGGTCTTTAAAACCGCGATGCAGATTAAGCCGATGGGGCCGCAGCCCTGTACCACCACTCTGGAGTTAAACCGCAGAATATTGGTAGATTTCGCCCGCTCTACCGCGTGTACCAGGACCGCGCAGGGCTCGATCAGGACTCTGGAATACAGATCCAGGTCGCTGACATTGAATACGGTGGAGCCGCCTCTGATGAAAATATAATCGGAGAACCAGCCGTTCAGATGATAATCGTCATCCGGCAGAAGGCCGTATACATCGGCGCCGCCCACGTTCTGTCTGTTCAGATCATACATGGTGATCTCCGGGTCATCCTTGAAAATCATGCAGGTGACAACCTTATCGCCGATGTGCAGATCCTTGCCCGCGCTGTCCTTCTTCACATTTTTGCCCATTTTCACGATCTCGCCGGTGCCCTCATGGCCGAGCGCCACGGGAATCAGGGAGAAGGGGTCTTTCTTAAACTCATGAGCGTCAGTGCCGCAGACGCCGCAGCCCTCCACCTTCACAAGGATATCGTCATCCCCTACCGGCGGGATGGGATATTCCTTCACGTCAAAGTGCTCCAACGCTGTCAGAACTGCCACATGAGCGGTCTTCGGAATGGGCTGGCCGGCTGCGCTGCCGCTTCCCGCTGCCGCGGCGCCGGTACTGACGCCTTTTCCCTCCATGCTCAGAAGAACCCGTCTGACAATATCTTCCACATTTACATTATTCAGATCCATTTTTTGGTCCTTTCTATTACTCCGCCGACTGAAGTCGACGGTTTCTGATTTCTATCTGATACACAAGCTGTCAGTCATTACACAGCGTCTGCACTTGGTAAAACTCTTCGCGCTGGTCAGCCCCTCGCCGGTGCGGCTGGCGATGGTGAAGGTAGCGTAGCCCTCGCCTCCGAAGCCCAGCGCCGCGTAGGACGGCCCGTTCTTCACCAGAATGGCGGTGTCGATGGCCTTGGCATACTTGGTGATGTTGTCCACATTCTTGGAATGAATGTGGGCGGAATGACGGTTGCCGTGCTCCAGCCAGACCGCCTTTTCCACCGCGTCGTCAAAGTCCTTCGCCCTGACAATTCCCAGAATGGGCATCATCAGCTCGGTGGTAATCAGCGGATGCTCCTTTTCCCCCTCGAAAATAATGCAGCGGATGTTGTCCGGCACCTCCACGCCGATCATGGAAAGCAGCACCTTCGCGGATCTGCCCACGCACTTGCGGTTTAAAGCGCCCTTTTCCGTGATCACGGTCTTTGCCAGCTTATCCTGCTCCTCTTTGGAGGCCAGATAACAGCCCTGCTCGGTGAGCATGTAATGCATCAGCTCGTCCAGGATGGATGAAACCGCCACAACCTCTTTCTCCGCGATGCAGGGAAGGTTATTGTCAAAGGTGCAGCCATTGACGATGTCCTGGGCCGCCTTGCGGATATCCGCCGTCTCATCCACCAACGCGGGCGGGTTTCCGGCTCCTGCGCCGATTCCCTTCTTGCCGCTGGAAAGAACAGTTGTCACCACGCCGGTACCGCCGGTCGCTACCAGAAGCTGGATGTCCTTGTGCTTCATCATGTAATTGCTGGTAGCTACCGTGGGCTTCTCCACGGTGCAGGCCACGTTGTCCGGGCCGCCCGCCTCGATGGAAGCCTCATTGATCATATTGATGGCGAAGATGGTAGTCTTTACTGCCTGCGGATGAGGATTAAACACCACAGTATTGCCGCCGGCGATCATGCCGATGGAATTGCAGATGACCGTCTCGCTGGGGTTGGTGGACGGGGTGATGGCGCCGATGACGCCAAAGGGTCCCATCTCCAGAAGCGTCAGCCCTCTGTCGCCGGACCAGGCTGTCGTCGTGATATCCTCTGTTCCCGGCGTTTTCTCCGCTACCAGAAGATGCTTTAAAATTTTGTCGCCCACATTGCCCATGCCGGTCTCCTCAACGCCCATGCGGGCAATGGTCTCGGCATTTTCCTTTGTCTTCTTACGAATGTTGGAAATAATTTTTTCCCTCTGATCCATGGACAGGTTGCGAACTGTCCTTTGAGCCGCCTTGGCGGCCTGAATGGCGTCCTCCATCTCCACGAAGACACCGTGCTTGCCGCTGGGGCTTTCCGCGATCTGAAGCTTCGCCAGCACCTCCTGTACGATGTCATTTACCATTTGTTCGTTCATATTCAGAACTCCTGTCTGTTTTAATTAGAAATCCATTGCCATTTCCGCGAATACCTCCTCCGCGTAACGCGCGAGGTAAGTATCCTGTTCGGCTGTTCCTCCGCTGACCCCGAAAGCGCCGACAATGGCGTTATCCATCTTTAAAGGCACGCCGCCGCCAAAAATCACAATCCTGCCGCCGTTGGTATACTGAATGCCATAAAGCGGCTGCCCCGGCTGGCTTAATTTCCCCAGCTCCTCCGTGGACATCTGAAAAGCTATGACGGTGTAGGTTTTATTCAAAGCAACATCGTAGCTGCCCATAAACGCGCCGTCCATGCATCTGACCGCCACCGGATTCCCATGGGCGTCCGCCACAGCGGTAACCACCTTCATTTCCATGTCGCGGGCCTTCGCTTCCACCCTTTTCATCAGAAGCTCTGCGCTTTCCAGAGTGATATTTGATGTCCGGTGAGTAAGCCGGGAAGCGGCTATGCTCCCGATGCCATTCTCCGCGAGAACGGAGCGGATGACTTCTGAAATCACCTGTTCATTATGACTGGCGGGCTCTCTTGCGCTCATTACTTCATTCCGAGCTGAGCCAGTACCTGTTTGGTGATCTCCGCCACCACCTCAGGGCTGACGTCCTTCGCTCCGTTATTGACCGAGCCGGTGACCGCGCCCACATTGGAGGAAGAGCAGGCTCCGCCGCAGTTATGGCAGTTGACGCCGTCCTTGTTCAGGCACAGGTTAGCCGGATGCTTGCCCGGCATGCCGAACTTTCTGCGGATCTCGTACAGCTTCTCCACAGTCGCCTTGTCAAATTCCTTCGGGCCGCCCAGCTGCTTTGCCTTGTAAAGAAGCTCAGCGTAGAACTCCACGGACTCGGTTTTGTAATACGCCGCGGTCAGGTCAGTGGACCAGGTCAGCGTGCCGTGGCTCTCCAGCAGCACCGCGTCATAATAGGGAAGATATTTCTCCAGGTTATCCGGGATCTCCATGGTGGAGGGCGTGCCATACTCAGCGATCGGCACACAGCCCAAAGAGATCACCGCTTCCGGCATAATAGGCTGGGTCAGCGGAATACCGGCGATGGCAAAAGCCGTCGCAAAAGTGGGATGCGCGTGCACCACAGCACCCACGTCTGGTCTCTTCTCATAGACTCTCATGTGCATCTTGATCTCGGAAGAGGGCCTGAAGCCGCGGTTGGCCTGAATCACATTGCCCTTCTCATCCACCTTGCAGATAAATTCCGGGGTCATAAAGCCCTTGGATACACCGGTGGGGGTGCACAGAAACTCATGGTCATTCAGCTTGACGGAAATATTGCCGTCATTGGCAGCTACCATGTTTCTGTTGTAGATACGCTTGCCGATGTCACAGATCTGCTGTTTCAGTTCGTACTCATTTACCATTTTTCTGGTTCCTCCTTGAAATAATTAGGTAATGTTTTTATGTGAAATATTGATTTGTTGCCTTTACTGTTTTACGGAGCAATGCTGACTAACTTTTATAGCGAACGACATTATAAATTTCTTTTTGAAGCCAACACAGCACGTGCCGAAAGAGAAACTATTTTTGACGTTTACTATAAAGCAGACAATACTTAAAACGATTTATCCGCATCCTCCTCCCACGGCAGCACGTCTCCGTCCTCCCGCAGGTACTCCAAAAGCTCCGCCACGCCTTCCCCGGCCTTCGAGTCCACATAGAAAATCTTTTTGCAGCCAGCCAGCCGAAGCCACTTCGCGCTCCGCTCAGGGTTCGCGCCCGGGACGTCGATCTTGGTCACAATGCCGATCACCTCCCGGTTGCACATGCACGTCACGTTGGGCGGATACAGGGAAAAGGGCTCGGTGGCCGCCAGCAAAAGCCCCACAATCTGCGCCTCATAAGTGTAAAGAGCCAGCGCGTGCCCCAGCACATGGGTCTGTAAATATTCTCCCGGCGTATCGATAATCACATCAAAATTGTTAATGTACTGGGTCTTGTGGTACGTGATAGTATTGCCGCGAAGTGCCTGCGTCAGGGTCGTTTTACCGCACTCGCTGCGCCCCATGAAAATAATCTTTTTCATTCCGCCGCTCTCATGTCTTCGTGATCGGGCAGACCGTGTAGCCCAGCACATCCTGCACATAGGCGAGAATAGCCTTCACGGCCGCTTCCACCTCGGAAACTGAGCCGGTAATGATCAAAGACCCGCTGAATCTGTCCACAAAGCCCAGCTCCGCGCCGGAAGACTTGGCAGCGATATCCGCCATGATGATCGCTGTCTCCGCCGGGGAGACTGTCAGAACCCCGATGGCCGATTTCACATACTCCACTCTCGGGTCCAGCCCCAGCTTCTCATACAAAATCGGGTCCGGATTGGCGATAATGTGCGCCAGGGTGATCTGGCGGCCCGGCACCAGCTCCTGTACAATACGCTGTTTTTCGTTTTCTGCGTCTTTATCAAATATAACCATGCTTTTCTCCATAACCGCTGGAAACCGAAAGACCGGGTGAAACAGAGTGCGAAGACGCGTAAGCTGTCTCGCTCATGCGTCCTCGCACGAGCCTTTCTCCAATTTTTATCCGCCGATCTGGCACACCAGACTGCTGTTATTCTCCACGGTCTTTTTGAGCATCTCCATATGCTCATTCGTCGGCGGCAAAATCTCCTTCATCGTGTACTCCCGGCCCAGGCCCTCGTACTTGTCCTGCCCCAGCCTGTGATACGGCAGCAGATGAATGCGCTCTACCCCCGGCAGCCTGTCCGCAAAGCGGGCAATATCCCGGATTTCCTCCGGCGTGTCATTGAAGGTGGGTATCACAGGCACCCGGATGGAAAGCCTTGTCAGTCCGCTCTCCGCCACCCTTCTGGCATTCTCCAGCATCAGCTCGTTGCTGCGCCCGGTAAATTCCTTGTGTTTGCGGGGATTCATATGCTTGATATCCATCAGATACTGATCCAGATAAGGTAAAATGCTTTCAATTACCTCATACTTCGCGCAGGCCATGCTCTCCATGGCCGTGGGAATCCCCACCGCCTTCGCCGCGTGCAGCAGATCCCTGGCAAAAGCCGGCTGGCAGAGACTCTCGCCACCGGACAAGGTCAGGCCGCCGCCGCTTCTGCGGTAGTAACCCCGGTCCTTTTCCACCTCCTGCATGGCCTCTTCCACTGTCACATCCTGGCCGATGATCTTCGGCTTTCCCTGCACCATCATGGTCTGGACGGCGTATTCCTGGGACTCCGGATTGCAGCACCAGCGGCAGCGGAGCACACAGCCCTTCAGGAACACAATGGTCCGGATTCCGTCGCCGTCATGGATGGAATAGCGCTGGATATCAAAAATCCGGCCTTTTGTCTGCAGATAGTCGTCCATTCTCCAAACCCTTCCTTCCACCGCGGCAAATCAGCCGCACGATTTTGGTCTCCCGCCGCGTCTAGAACCCCTGCTCCGTCCTGCGGATAATATCATCCTGCAAAGACTTCGACAGTGTGGTAAACAACGCGCTATAGCCCGCCACACGGACGACCAGGTGCGCGTACTTCTCCGGATGCTTCTGCGCGTCCAGGAGCGTGTCCCGGTCCACCACGTTGAACTGCATGTGGCTGCCCTTCTGGTCAAAATAGGTGCGGACCAGCGCCACAAAATTGTCTAACCCCTTCTCGCCGCTTAAGGCGGTGGGGTGGAATTTCTGATTTAAAAGCGTCCCGTTGGAGGCGATGCCATGGTCCAGTCTGGACACGGAGTTGGCCGTCGCGGTTGGTCCGTGGACATCCTTGCCCGCGGAGGGCGATACACCGTCCGCCACCGGGGTGTGGGCAAGCCTGCCGTCCGGCGTGGCTCCCGTCTGCGCACCCAGTGGCACATTGGCCGATACCGGATACAGCCCTGCCTGGAAAATGCCTCCCCTTGGATTTCGATATTCCGGAAGCGTCCTTGTGTAAACATAGGCCGCATCCCTGGCCATGGCGTCCACCTCCGGGTCATCGTTGCCAAACTTCGGCACCTCCGCGATCAGCTCCAGTATTTCATCAAAGCGCTTCTGATCTTCCTCAGAAATCTTCGCGGACTGCACCTGCTTCACGATGCCCTCCGCCGCGGCAACATCCACCGGAACACCCTGCTCCTTCAGACTGCCGATGATGCGCAGAGAAATGTCCGTGATGCTGTCCGCATCCAGCCCCTTGCCGAAGTTTAACATCAACGCGCGTTTTAACTCCGCCATCGTGACCTTCTTTTCCTCGAAGACCAGCTTTTTCACCGCGAATAAGGAGTCCGCCACGTTGGCAATGCCGAAGCCCTGCGGGCCGGTGAAATTATAAATCGCGCCGCCCTCCTGCAGAGCCTTTCCCCGTTTCATGCAGTCATCCACCATGCAGGACTCAAAGGGAAGGGGACAGAGCGTGGCGTGCGCCACATCAATGCTGTTGTCCGCGTTCACCAGCAGAGAAATAAAATAATGCATCTGCTCTTTATAGGCGTCATAAAACTCATCGAAGGAAGTCATCTCCTCCACCGGCTTTGTCTTCACGCCCACCAGTTCACCCTTGTCATAGCCGCTCTCAAACACGGTCTCCAGCGGCCGGCACATATTGAAGAACGCGGCGTCATGCCAGCCTTCGGTCTTGCCCGCCTTCTGCGGCTCCACGCAACCGATGATATTATACTCTCTGGCGTCCTCCAGAGTCAGTCCCCTGCTCATCAGGGAGGGAATAATCACTTCATCATTATAGTAAGCAGGGAAGCCGATGCCCGTCCTGGTCAGGCTTGCCGCCTTCACCAAAAGGGCGTGCGGCGAACCGTTCCACACACGGATGGACAGAGACGGCTGCGGCAAAAACACATGGGTGGAGGCACTAATGCACATGAAGGACAGATCATTGGTCACGTCCTGGCCGTTTTTATTCTGGCCTCCCACGATCAGGTTCTGGAACAGGCTGTAGCCCGCAAAGCCCTCGGCGCTCACTGCGTCCCGGCATTTATTCAGGTCATTTAATTTCACCCAGATGCAGTCAATCAGCTCCTGCGCGGCCTCTCTGGTGATAACCCCGGCGTCCAGATCCTTTTTATAATAAGGATACATATACTGGTCAAAGCGTCCCGGAGAAATGGAATGCCCGCTGGACTCAATCTGCAAAAGCTGCTGCACAAACCAGAAGCTCTGGCAGGCCTCCCGGAAGGATGCCGCTCCCTTTCGCGGCACGTTCGTACAGTTGGCCGCGATCTGTAAGAGCTCCTTTTTGCGTGTCTGATCGCTCTCTTTAGCCGCCATCTCTTTGGCCAGTGCCGCGTAACGTTCCGCGTAGCGAATCACCGCCTCGCAGCTGATGATCACCGCCTGCAGGAAACGGGACCTGGTCGCGTAATCCGCATCTCCCGGCTTACATTCGTCCAGATATCCCTGCGCTTCGGCAATGATTCCCTCGTAGCCGATGGCCAGCACCTTCTCGTACTGCACGGTCACATGACCCACGCCGTTGTAAAAATAATTACCCGGCGTGAAATAATTGTGCTCCATGGCTTTCAGGGTCTCAGGCGCCATATAGGAGGTCGCAAGCTCGCTGGTGGTCTTGCCCTTCCAATAGGGATGGATCTCTCTTAATTCTTTTTTCGTCTGTTCGGATATGTAGAAGGGATCGGCCTTGCGGTGCTCCACGGTGTCGAACTCCGCCTCCAGCCACTCCCAGGAAAACTCCGGGTAGGTCTGGCAGCCTCTGGGCGCAATGGTGGTACTGCCCACCACAAGCTCATTTTCTCTGATGATAATGGGGATATGGTCAAGAATGTGCGCGAAGGCCTTCGCCCTTCTTGTGACGATGGGCTGGCCCTCAGTGGCACGATAGCTCTCTGTCAGAAGAACCGCCCTGGCGGACTCGATCTCAGGCATCTTTTTGAAAAGATGCTCCACCAGCTTCGGAATGCGGTCTGTTTTCGGGATTTCAGCAGTGTAATAACGCTCCATGGGGAATTCCTTTCGTTTCACTGTCAGGATTCACGATAACCTATGGCATTCATTATATAAGGGCTTCCTCATAAAGTCAACAAAATAATTTGATGTTTTTCTTGGTTTTCATGTAAAATTTGTGTGGGTTTTTGTTTTATGGCAGAGTAATTCAGGCAAAATGAGGAGACGAAAGTTCATGCAGATTTCAGAAATTTTCTGATTTTCTGGCTGGGTCTCAATGAAAAACAGTGTTTCTTTCTTTCCTTTCATCTGTTATAATCAGGGAAGCATACTTAACAGGAGGGGCTTTGTAAATGGATTTACGTATGGAACTCAGAAAATATTACGGTCCTGACGCCAGGTTCCGGGACGGGCAGGAAGAGGCCATTCTTGATATCCTGAGCAGGAAGCGCGTTCTCGTCGTTCAGAAAACCGGATGGGGCAAAAGTCTCGTATATTTCCTTGCGGCCAAAATCATTCGGGAACAGTCAAATGGAATGACATTGATCATAAGTCCCCTTCTGGTATTGATGAATAATCAGATCGAGGCCGCCGGAAAACTTGGCCTGCATGTCATGACGATCAATTCTGAAAACAGTCAGGACAGCGAAATGATCTTCGAGGAAATCCGCCAAAACAGAGTCGATGCACTGATCATCTCTCCGGAACGTCTGGCAAATGACGACTTCAAATCACAGTTGATCGGTTCCATGAGCGGTCAGATCGGCCTGTTCGTGGTGGATGAGGCCCACTGTATTTCAGACTGGGGACACGATTTCAGACCTGATTACCGAAGGATCGTGGATATTCTCCAGGTTCTTCCCTCCAATATCCCGGTTCTGGCTACAACCGCCACCGCCAACAACAGGGTGGTAAACGATATCCAGGCGCAGCTGGGAGACGATCTCATCATTCGCCGCGGTAATCTGGTTCGGGAAGGTCTCGCTGTCCAGGTCATCCCTCTGGATTCAAAAGAGGAACGTCTGGCATGGCTTTCCGAGCATCTGAAAAATGAGATTCCCGGAACAGGCATTGTATATTGTCTTACCATCAATGACTGCCTTTTGGTAGAAAGCTGGCTGAAGGAAAACGGCATCTTGTGTGAAAGCTTCTACTCCACCGTCGACGGTGAAAGAAAGGCTGAAATTGTTGATCTCTTTATGAAAAATAAAATCAAAGTGCTGGCAGCCACCGTTGCGTTCGGCATGGGCTTTGACAAAGCGGATATTTCCTTTGTCATTCACTTTCAGAGACCGGCAAACCTTGTGGCGTATTACCAGCAGATCGGACGGGCCGGGAGGGCCATCGACAGGGCATACGCGATTTTGCTCTGCGGAAAGGAGGATCAAGAGATCAATCAGTATTTCATCAACTCCGCTTTTCCCACAGAGCGCTCCATGAGCGAAATCATCGATTTGCTGACGAAAAACAACCAGGGACTGAAAAGGGGCGAAATCGAGCAGAATGTCGATATGAAAAGCACCATGACAGACAAATGCCTGAAATACCTTCTTGTAAACGGAGACATTTACAGGGAAAACGGCCAATACTACAAGTCCATCAGGCTCTGGAAGCCCGATCTGAGCAAAAGTGCAGAGATTACCGCCATCCGGAATTCGGAATTAAAACAAATGGATGATTTTACCCATACCTCTGACTGCTATATGAAATATATTGCCAGAGCTCTGGATGACGAAAATCCAAAAGACTGCGGCTGCTGCGCCAACTGTCTTCACAGAAATCTGTTCAGCACTGACGTCAGTCCTGATGTCACCGCCAGGGCGCAGAGCTTCATCAGGTCAAGCCATAATGTCATCGTGCCTCGAAAGAAATGGCCCTCCGGTATTGAAAACGGTAAATTCATTTCCCCAGACCTTCTATGTGAGGAAGGTCTTGTCCTGAGCAATTACGGGGATGCCGGCTGGGGAAGAAGGGTTGCGGATTGCAAATATAAGAAGGGAGTATTTGACGATGAACTGGCAGACGCTTCCGCAAAGCTGCTGGAGGAATTCGTCAGAGAACATGAAATTGAATGGATCACGAGTGTTCCTTCTCTTCGAAGGCCCGCATTGGTCAGAGATTTTGCCATAAAGGTTGCCCATCGGCTGAATCTTCGTTATCAGGAGGTTATTGAAAAAACAACAGACAGTAAATGCCAGAAGGAATTTAACGCCAGTTTTTTCCAGTGTCGGAACGCATACCAGTCATTTCATGTCACAAAGGCGTATAAAGGAAATGTTTTACTGATTGATGATATGGTGGATTCCAGATGGACCTTTACCGTTTGCGGCTTTAAGCTAAGACAGCAGGGCTCCGGCAAGGTATTTCCGTTTGCTCTGGCCAACACCGGCGGCAGCGCATCTTAAATCCACAGTTTAAAATTTTTGAAAGCAGCGGAGGAAATGTATATGATTTATTCGGACAACTCCATGAGTACGATTCTTTTATGCTCCCATCTGGGTCTCAATCGCACTGATAATTTCAAGCCCTTCACCCTCCGAGAGTGGTATCAGTTTCTGGACGAGCTGGCCGCCCTGAATGAGGAGCCTTCCTGCGTCTTAAGCAATCCGCAGACCCTGTCCGGAAAGCCATTCTGTTCCGAAGAGCAGCTCCATCGGATCGCCATGCTTGCCGGAAGAAGCGTAAAGGTCGCCCTTGAATTGGAAGCCCTCGAAAAAAAAGGAATCTATGCGGTGACCACTTACGATTCCGATTATCCGATCCTCATGAAAAGAAAGCTGGGGAAAAAGACTCCTCCCGTTTTGTTTTACGCCGGGAATCTGGAACTGGCCAGGAAAATCGGAATCGCTGTTGTCGGCTCCAGAAATATAGACGAAGAGGGCATGGATTTCGCCAGAAAGCTGGCCAGGAAAGCCTCTGAAGAAAAACTGGTCATTTACTCCGGCGGCGCCAGGGGCGTTGATTCCATCTCCGAGTCAGCCGCTCTCCATTCCGGTGGGGCAGCTGTCACCTTTTTAGCAGATTCCCTGACGCAGCGTCTGAAAAATAATGATATCCTCGACCCCCTTCTCAACAATAAGCTTCTGCTGATTTCAGATGTTCATCCTGACAGCGGTTTCTCCCCGGGGCGGGCCATGAACCGAAACAAATATATCTACGCATCATCCTACGGTGCTTTCATTGTCAGGTCAGACGTAAACTCAGGAGGGACATGGGCCGGCGCAGCAGAATCCTTAAAGCACCATTATACAAAGACATTTATCTGGGATAAACCCGGATATGATGGAAATCGAAAACTGATTGAAAACGGGGGAATCCCCTTCCGCTTATCGCAGGAAAGTATTTTTAATATAATTACGCAAAAATCAATAGATACTGTTCCCTCAAAAGGAAAAAACAATCCAGAGCAGGATCTTTATGTTCAGCAGGATCTTTTCCATTATTTCACAGCGCCGGATACAGAACGTACCACTGCGTCCGTTCAAAAATACGATGCTCTCAATAAACCGGCGGGAACTGTCCGCGCTGCCGCCATCCCGGTATCTCAGCCATGCGCTGCACCTTCCGAAAATACAGCAGCAGAGACAGAGATGGCCGACATGGATATTTATGACCTTGTCAGGGATCTTCTGATCGACTATGCCTCGGAAGGGCGAAAAGAAAAGGAAATGGCAGAACATTTTCATATCAAACAGGGGCAGATGCGCGAATGGCTGCAGCGGCTTTGCCAGGATGGATTTCTCAAAGTCGAGCGGCACATCTATACGCAGAATCGAGCATCCTCTCAGTAATCCCTTCCTCATCTGACATTTCAAAAAAGCGTTGCCAGTCAATATTTACACTGACAACGCTTTTTATATCAGGACGTACTCATCCGCTTATGAATTTCACTGCTGCATACACTGTGAAACTCCTGTAAAAATATATTTATCTGGTAACAATATCCACCGGCACATTGAAGATCTTCGCCACCTTCAGAATCGTGTCGATATGTCTGCCGGAGCCGGCCGCGAAATGGTGGGTCGGTCCGCACTCGCTCCAGCGGGTCACGAATTCGCGCGCGCCGCAGGTAAAGTGGGTTCTCATGTTGGTGTCGCCGAAGGACAGGATTTCGCCCTCCTCGTTGACGCCCTCCGCTACCACGAACTTGAAGTGTCCGTCGCCATCCTGGGTGATGGCCAGGTAGGTCACCGGTCCTAAGTGCGGGTAGAACTGGGTCAGATAGCCGCCGCCGGTCTTGCCGTGGAAGACCTTCACGATCTTCATGGTCGGCTTTTTGGAGGAAATGTCCGCGTCGCCGGAGCCGCTGTGGCCGATGATGGCGATGTCGTCGTTGAAGTCGATGGAGTACATCTCCGCCAGCTGACCGCTGCCGCAGATGGTCTTCATGATGCTCATGGCCATGGCCACCTTCATGTCGCCCTCCACCGCGCAGGCTACGCCCTGCTTGATCAGCATGGAGAACGCGGGGATCAGCATGCTGTCCAGAACGCCGGCCTTGCCGGTCGCCAGTCCGTCGTAGTGGGAAGCGATGAGGCCGATCTTCTCGTCCTCCACCCACTGCTCGAAGGCTACTACATATCTGGCCATCTCCCAGACTTCCTCGATGGAACCGCCTCCCTCGATGTCAAAGGTGTCCAGAATGTCCTGCGCCTTGGCGCGGATTGCGTCCTCATCGGTGATATTGTCAGCAATAATCCACATTCTCTCCCAGTCAAACTGCTTGGTGTAGAGGTTCATCCGTCTGTAGAGGTTGGATTCATCGATGTACAGGTCCATCATGCCCGGATAAGGACGGCCAATCTGCGCGATATTGGTATCGCGGAAGCGGCGTCTGGTCTGAGCCGCCCGGCACCAGTCCTCGATCTCTGCCTGCACCCCGGGATCTCCGCCCTCGACCACGCCGGTAATCACGGCATGTCTCTTGCCAAAGCGCTCCAGATCCGCTACCATCTCGCCTACGGCGCCGCAGGCATAGCCCTCGCCCAGCCAGGAGGCGATATCGGTATGCTGATAATCCAGCGCTTTGAGTTTCTGCACGTTAACAAGCACCACCGGCACATCCAGATCCTTCACCGCCGGAAGCATATTGTAGGATGTGGCGTAGGTTAAAAGCTGTAAAAATACCAAGTCCACGTCCGCCGCGCGGAACTTGTCGCCCGCCGCCTGGGACTGCTCCTTGGTGGTGACGATGCCGCCGTCGATTACCTCCACCGTATCTGGCAGAGTCTTTTTAAAGGCCGCGTACTGCGCCTCGAACTCCGGTACCAGAGACGGAAACTGGGGCAGATACGCGCCCAGGGCGATGGCAAAGGTGCCGACTCTTGCTTTGGTTTCTACTAACATAAAATTGTCCTCCATTTATTTTGTTGATATTGCTGTTTCCGGAACTGTCGATCGGAAAAAGAATGGCGAAAAACTATCGGAAATTTACTCCCCTCACGGATTGATTTCCCGGATAGCAAAACTCTTGCGGATAGTGTCCCGTGCTTCCTGCAGGGAAGTAAAGGTACCCGCGTAAATCATCTGAATCATCAGGTTCCCAAGAGCGGTACCCTCGCTGGGTCCGGCATATGTAGGAAGCCCGCAGGCTGTGGCGGTCCACTGATTTAAGACCACGTTCTGGCTGCCGCCGCCCACGATATTGATGGATGTAAATTTCTTATCCAGCATCCGCTCCAGCTGGGCGATGGCGTCCGCGTAGCAGTCCGCCAGGCCGTGATTGACGCAGGAGAGAAGCTCCTCCAGTGTCGGCTCCGGATATCCTTTCTCCGCCAACGCCGTCTTGATTTCCTCCGTCATATTGGCCGGGGCAAGGAAGCGGTTGTCATTGACGTCCACGCTGCCCGCATAATCCTTAGCCTTTGCCGCCAGATCCGCCATTTCTCCGAAGGAATAGGCTCCCTTTAATTCTTTCTGAATATTCTGCAGAATCCACAGGCCCATGATATTCTTCAGGAAACGAATCTTGCCGTTTCTACCATCATACCCACCCTCATTGGTGAAGCCGGAATTCAACGCTTCCACGTCCGTCACCGGCTGATCCAGCTCCACGCCCAGAAGGCTCCAGGTCCCGCTGGACAGATACACCGCGTTCTCATCTCTCGCCGGTACCGCCACAAAGGCGCTGCCCGTGTCATGCGTGGCCGGCAGAACGACTGCCACATTATAGCCCAGCTCCTTCTCCAGCTCCGGCTTTAATGCGCCGAGCACCGTACCCGGCTCCGCCGGTTTCTCCGCAAATAAGCTCTCCGGAATGCCCGCCGCCTTCAGAATCTCCGGGGACCAGTTCTTCGTCCCCGCGTCCAGCATGGCTGTGGTAGAGCAGTTGGTGTACTCGTTCTTTTTCACCCCGGTCAGCAAAAAGCCCAGATAATCCGGCACCATCAGAAAGCTCTTCGCCTGCTCTCTGTGCTCCGGATGCTCTTTGAACTGTGCCATCAGCTGATACACCGTGTTAAAGGGCTGCTTCGCGATACCGCTGATCGCATAATGCTCCTCAAAGGGAAGCTTCTCTTCCAGGACTCTGTCCATTCCGTCCGTGCGGCTGTCCCGGTAGGCCACACTGTCACCCAGAATCCGATCATTCTCGTCCAACAGCACATAGTCCACACCCCAGGTATCGATGCCCAGAGTATCCGGAGTAAGCCCCTTCGCCTTACACTGGCGCAAAGACTCCAGGATTCCCTCGTACAAAGGCTCCATCTCCCAGCACATATGGCCGCCCCGCATGATCGCCTCGTGAGGCAGACGGTAAACCTCTTCAATCCGCATGGTGCCATCTTCCATCCAGCCCACGATACCGCGCATGCTGGACGCCCCCATATCAATCGCAAGATGCCGTTTCATAGTGTTCTCCTTCTCTGCATTTTGTAGTTAATATTATACAGCAAAATTTTATAAAATAAAGTGTCTTTTTCTCATTCCGGCAATTTCTCACACAATCGCCATCAACAGCGGAATCGTCACCAGGCAGAACAGCGTGGTCATAATAATCCCCGCCGAACAGGTGGTGCCGTCAATTCCCCGCTCATTTCCCAGAATCAGGGGCATATTGCCCACCGGCATGCCAAGCATAACCATACAGAGCGGAATCAGATCTGAGGGAATGGGCAGAAGCTTCAGCAAAGGCAATAATGCCAGTGGAATCACCAGCAGCTTGATAAATGTAAAAAGATACAGCTTTTTGTCAGTGAAAATATCCTTCAGGCTGGCTTTGGACAATGCATAACCGATGGTCATCATGGCCATGGGCGAGGTCACGTTGCCCAGATAAGTGATGGCAGTGCTCAGAAAGGAAGGAAGCTGAATGCTGAAAATCAGGATAAAAATGGAACAGAGCACCAGGAAATTGCTGGGTGTAATCAGTTTTTTCAGAGACGCCGCCGAGAATTTGCCGTCCATCATGGCCAGCCCGTAAGTGTAGAAAAACACATTGTAAATCATCATGAATTCCGTCACATAGACCACATACTCCGCCCCCAGCACACTGCTGACCACGGGGATTCCCATAAAGCCCAGATTGGAAAACACGAACATGAGTTCAAAAATTTTCTTCCGAAAAACATCCTTCGCAAAAAAGGGCGAACAGATTCTGCCAATCAGAATGAACAGTAAAAACATCCCCACGGCGATCAGCGCCACCTGATCCATCTGCCCTAAGGGAATCTGCCCGATGGCTCCGCTGGCGCTGGACAGGGCCAGCATGGGATTGAAAATATTCAGTATCATGGCTGACATTTTCGTGGAGGTATGCTCATCCAGCATCCCGGTCTTAGCTGCAATATAGCCCGCGCCGATTAAAATCAGCAGCGCGATCATCTGATAAAATACGGTAAAAAAAGTCATAGTGGATTTCTGTCCTGTCTTTTTTTAATTATGGTTCCCGAAAACCACGCTCTTTACTATACCTTCATTTTATCCCGGTTGCAATATTTTCCGTCAATTTTTGTACTTTCAATGCTATGATTAAAGCGGCAAAAGGGTGTGATGCCATGGAGTGCTCCCGCAATCCATGACGCCACAAGGTGAATTGCCGCTATGCGGCAAGAGAGGGCAGCCTGGGCTGTTCGGAATCCGCCGTTCGTTATATCAACTCAGATGATTTCCCCAATATATCAGCTTTTTCGTCTCATCCATCCCTTCCACAAACCCCTTTTTGCAGTTCAGAAATTCCTCCAGCTCCAGCAGCACATGGTACAAAATCGCCCGGCTCTCAAACTCCTCCCGGCTTACGGGCATGGGTTCCTTCTCCATGCTGCGGAATACCTGGTGCAGACGCTCAATCTGCTCCTCCGGAGCGTTTTTCTCAACCACGTAATCCTTCAGATACACCAGATAATCCGCAATTTTCCCCGCCTGCGTCGGCATAGACCGGATCTGCGAAATACTGTGATAGAGGTTGCCAAGGATGGCGCACTGATGGCGGCGCATCACAAAATATTCCATATAGTATCCCGGATGGGAGGCAAAGGTATTCTCCTGATATTCCTTCGCTTCCTCATAATATCTGCCGATCTGCTCCTCCAGCCCCTGCACGTTCTCCCACACACCGCCCAGTGCTTCCCTTCCCCGCAGATAAACGGCCAGCTCTTCCAAAAGCTCCTGCAGCCGCGCCTCGGTCTTTCGCATACTCTCAATCAGCTCTTTTTCATACCGCTTGTAATTGTGAATCAGGTTGAGTACAATGGCCACACTGACGCCGATCAGCACCAGCATCACTTCATTATAAATAAAGCGGGCGCTGAAATCCAGGCTGGTCAGAAGATGGGCGCCGATCACCGCGTTGACAGATACAGTAGCCGCCCAGCCGAAGACCTCGCAGATGAACACCACGCAGAAGACATAAATTCCAAAGGCCAGCCACTCATTTCCTATACATGAGAAAATCGCAACGGCCAGCACAATGCTGATGACCAGCGTGATCAGGCGGTACAGTGACAGCCTGATGGTTCCCCATTTTGTGGTAACCAGTGTCAGCAAAGCAATGGTGCCCGCCGACACCTCATAATCCAGGCCAAGAAGAATGGCAATGAAAATGGCAATACCGCTCCCCACAGAAATCTTGGCGGCTTTTAAAAATCGTTTCTGTAATACGGTTCTTTTATTCACCAGCTTCTCCTTCCCTCATCCGGATTGCCGCCGAATGATAAAGCAGGATATCCCCCTGCCGCTCCCCGTAAAAGTTATCCGGCTCTCTGCACGAACGTTACATTTCTATTCCGCTGCTCCCTGCTGCCACACAGGCTCTCCGCTGCCCGGCTCCTGCATATTGGGCCAGACACTCTCCACAAACTCATCCGAATAATTCTCGTCAATAAATTCCTCCAGCACGTTCCGCGCCTCCTGCCCCTCCAGCCGGTTCACATATCTGGACAGCACCGCGCCGGATAAAAGCAGATCCGCGATCATCACCACAACCACGCCCCAGGTGACAACCACCCCGATGGCCGGGGGCGTTTTCTCAATCAGGCCGTTCATCGGCGGATACAGAATTTTCACCCACATCACGGACAATAGGCCCCCGAACAGGCAGAACATTAAATTCGTCCTGCCGCCGATGTTGAACATCATATCGCTGTAATCCCAGAAGGTTCTGCCGAACACAACCTCGGAAATCACACTGCAGGTATACTCATAGACGCCCCAGAGGAAAGCACCCGCGAGGAACACATACCGGTCCTCTCTGCCCGCCAGCCTCTGTGTGACAACCGTAATAATCACAGCCCCGAAGCCCCAGACAATGGAAAAGGTTCCGTAAATCACACTGGTCCGGCTCATCCACACGCCTGTTGTGGCCCGCACAAACACCGTCTCAAACAGATCCCCCACAAACGCCCAGATAATAAAAATCCAGAGCAGCTTATTCAGGCAGAGCCCTCTGGCAAAAACATATTTGCCGGAGCGGATATCCGCCCTCTCCTCCATGCCGGGATACGCCTTTTCCAGGCGCTTCCAGATCGCGTTGCAGAGCCGGTTTCCCAGATTCTCCTTGGAAAGAGCCTGAGCCACATCCACACGATTTCCTTTCTTTCCGGACTTTCTGCCCTTCCTTTTGCTTTCCGCAATCTCTCTGCGCTTCTTCATCTCCCCGGCGTAAACCACCGAGATCATGTCCGCGGCCAGCAGCGCCAGCAGTACCAGCCCCGCTACCTGTAAAAGCCAGAGCGGCAGCAACCTGATAAAGGTAAAAATAAACGGATGAAGCAGCTTGACAATGATCAGAATCACCGCTGATTTCAGTATCGCCACTGTAGTGTCTTTTAATTCCCCTCCGAATAAAGTGTCTCTCTCATACTGCTGGAGCCTGCGGTGCAGCAGTCGGTGTGCCATATAACTGGTAATAAAATCCACCACCGACACGACCACCAGGGTGATTATGTACTGCGTCGCCACATTTAAAAAGCTCAGCTCCTCCCCCACCGTGGGAAGCACCAGAATCAGGAGATCCGCCATAACGCCGTATTTCGGGCACATCGGCATATTAAAAAAGCCCCGGTTGCAGAATTTACGCCTGGTCACGGAGGTAAGGACGACCTCGCCGACCCACCCCATAAATCCGTAAATCATAAAAAATATCAAAAGCTCCGTGTACAGGTAGTCCATCAGATTTTCCCCCTCACACCTTTCGTAAATTGTCGTTTCTGACGCTCACCCCAAGAAAGGATACAACCTTTTATCTTCAGTTCAGAATCCTACTCACCCCAATAGTCCTCCGTTTCCTGCGTCGTAGTTCTGATATGAAAAAGAGTATCCATAAAGTCCTGTCTCTCATCCAAAACCCTGATAATTTTTATGGATTCCTCTTCCTGTCTGAAAAATATATAGTTCTTTTTTGACACAATGTAAAAATAATCGCATTCTATCCCGTATCTTGCATACAGACTGACCCCAGAATCCGGAAAGATCAGCAGATTGCCTATGGAGTCCATAATCTGTCCGATAATGCTTTCACTGATCTTCTCCCCAAATTCACCGGCCAGCCATGCTTTTCTGCTCTGTAAATCCATCAAAGCTTCCGGCGACATATCAAGCTTTTTCATACTCCCAGAGCCTTCCTTGCGTCCTCATAGGAAATCCATCCCTTCTCCCTGGCAGACGCTTCTCCCTTTTCCAGTGCGCCATACAATCCTTTTAAGGCTCTCAGTTCATCCAGCTCCCTCATATTTACAATTGCATAGTCGCCCCTGCCATTCTTTGTCAGATAAACAGGATTCCCATAAGATACCTCATTCAGCACTGCATTATAGTTTCTTAAATCTGATACTGGTCGAATATTGGGCATATCATCACCTCCCTGCTGCCAACATTATAAGGTAATTTATATTTTTGTGCAATATCATTCGTAAAATTATACGTATAATATTGCAACTACTCTTCCGTATCCGGAACAAATGACGTTTTTACACTTCCTTCATCTCATACTCCCTGGTTCCAAAGCCGCGGGCCTCGGCGGCCTCAATGGTATGGATTCCGTTTCGGGAATTGATCCGCTCCAGCAGATGGTCTCTGCCAGGATCATCGGATTTCAGCACCAGATCGATGCAGGCCTGGTCGATGGCGATGGGGTCTGTGGAGGCCAGAATTCCGATATCCTTCATGCAGGGGTCCTCCGCGACGGCGCAGCAGTCGCAGTCCACCGACATATTCATCATGACGTTAATGTAAGCGATTTTCCCTTCAAAATGCCGGTGCATCATGCAGGCAGCGTCCGCCATGGATTCCAGAAACAGGTTATGGTCCGCGGTCCAGATTTCCTCCGGCATGCCCGCCCCGTGAATATAAGCTTTCCCATAGCTGGACGCGCAGCCGATGGACAGCTGCTTGAGCGCTCCGCCATAGCCGCCCATGGGATGGCCCTTAAAATGAGAGAGCACCAGCATGGAATCATAATTGGCCAGATTTTTTCCCACATAATCCTTCTGAATGACCTTTCCGTCCGGGTCGTCCAGCTCCATATCCGGCCCCTCCGCATCCAGAAGATCCACCGGGAAATAATGGTTCCATCCATGCTTTTTTAACAGCTTCAGGTGCTTCTCCGTTGTATTCCTCGCTCCTTCATAAGCCGTGTTGCACTCCACCACAGTTCCGTTCAGCTTCTCAATGATGGGCCGCCAGAAATCCGGTCCCAGGAAATTCTGATTTCCCTCCTCCCCGGAATGCAGCTTGACCGCAATTCTGCCGGTCAGGCTCACTCCCAGAATGTCATACATTTCCGCCACCTTTTGAGGGGTAATGGTTTTTGAAAAATATACTGTCGCGCTCATTTTGTTTTCCTCCTTAAAAAATTGTCATTCCTGTTTCCCCTTCTCCGGAGAATTTTCTCTCAGGTTCCCCCTCCGGATATGCTCCTTCAAGATCTGATCCGTCACCTCGTACAGTGCCTCGGATCCCTGTCTCGTCCTTCCCTGCCGGGCGTACACCTGGGCGGCGGTCACCTGATGCTCCCGCCAGTCGTTTCCGCCGTTGCTGTCATTCAAAAGCAGCGGCTGTAAATTATCCATGGCATGGGCGAATTTCGCCTCCGGCGTCTCCGATTCCTCAAACTCATCGAACAGCTCTGTCAGCTCCGCCTTCTGATCCCCGGGAAGGATAGAGTAAAGCTTCTCCTTCGCGGCCTCCTCTCTGTCCTTTTGTGTCGCAAGCCCTTCCTCGTCATAGGCGTAAGTATCCCCGGCCTCAATTTCCACGATATCATGAATCAGGCACATCAGCATGACTTTCGCGATATCGATTTCCTCATTGGAATATTCCCGCAGCAGATAGGCCATAATCGCCATGTGCCAGGCATGCTCGGCGTCATTTTCCCGCCGGCCGTTGCCGGACAGATGGGTCTGTCGGAGAATATTTTTTTCCTTATCGATTTCCAGAATAAAATCCAGCTGTTTTTTTAATCTTTCGTCCATGCGCATCCCCCAGTTAGATGTCAGCAGCTTTCATACAGCGCCCGATTCTCAGGCGTATACCCCACTATAAGCTCCGGCTTCGCCTCCTGAAGCCTTGAGAGCAGCTCCTTCGCCTCCTCCATACTCTCAAACTGGAACATCTCTTTTTTCCCATCCTTCAGCACCACAATGACGCGGTCAATTTCCGAGGAATAGGAGCCGCAGCAAAGGCGGGATTCCACAGCCTGCTTCTGGAGATAGGCCCACTGCAGGTTCTGAAGCGGAATTTCACAGGCTTTCAGCATTTTGCGGTACAAAATCTTTTCCTCCGTAACTTTTACATTTGCCATGACCGTATTCCCTCCTTGTGTTTTCTTCCATTATGATACAGGACTTCCGCCCCAAATTCAAGACGAAATATCTTTGAAGCGCCGCGTTTCATTTCCTGTCTTTTTATACGCCCCACAAATACCCCGCAAATTCGCAGCCGGCGCATACTTATTTTCTCTTGAAATTTCATCCGATATTTTATATCATGGGCTCATAAATCCTGTCATCAGGGAGGAAAAGACATGACCCCTTACGCACACAAGGTTCAATATTATGAAACCGATAAAATGGGCATCACACACCACTCCAATTACATCCGCTTCTGCGAGGAGGCCCGGGTTGATTTCATGGAGCAGCTGGGTTACGGCTATGACAGAATGGAGGCTGAGGGCGTCGGCTCCCCGGTTGTGTCCGTCAAATGCGATTACAAAAAAAGCACCAGCTTCCCGGACATCATCGAAATCTCCGTACAGGTTCTCGATCTGACGTCCGTAAAGCTGACGCTCGGTTATACCATGACTGTTGAAGGAAAAATTGTCTGCACTGCGGAAAGCTCCCACTGTTTTCTGGACAGCGGCACAGGCCGGATTATCCGGATTGACAAAAAGCTCCCGGAATTTTTCGCACGGCTGCAGGCTCTGGCTCTCACGTAAAAAGGAGCAGGATTTTACTCCTGCCCCAGATAGTCCATCGGATATACCGGTGTGCCGTCCTTCTCCATCGCAAAATACAGATTTGACCCTTCCAGCGAATAGTATTTCGTGGGCTCCGCCACATATCCCAGCAGATCGCCCGCCGCCACATAGGTATCCTCCGCCTTGTCCATAGATGAAGCGTCAAGCTGCCCGTAGTAAGCGGTAAAGCCGCCCCCTAAATCCATCTCGTAAGTCCAGCCGGTTTCCTCATCCCAGTACCGGGAGATCACCTTGCCCGCGGATACGGCGAACACTGGAGTTCCCACCTCGGCTGACAATACCATGGCCGGGCTGTATTTGTACTGGTCAAGGGTCGTAAAGTATACCGCCTTGTCCATGCTGTGCGGAATCAGGATTTCATAGTCCGTCATGATGGGCCAGATCATGCCGTCGCCGGTAAAGGAATACATCATTTCCTCCACTGTCTCCGCCAGCATTTCCTCCGTCAGAATATCCTCCTCCATCAGCTCCCCTTCCGAAACTCCATCCGCAGTCAGCTCATCCGTGGTCTGAAGCGTGGATGTGACCTGTGTCGATGAGGAAGTTTTGCTGCCGGAAGCGGAAGATGACGCGGAACTGCCGGTCCGGCCTGGATTCTCCACCGTTGAGGATTCTACATCCTCTACCTCCTGCATGTTCTCTGCCTCCTCCTCCGCGACCGGAAAGGAGTCTTCCGTGAGATTTTCCTCAATTCCGGTCATATCCTGCAAAATCAGGTCCTGAGACTGCGCCGTGTTGCTGACATAAAGGCCGGCGATGGTGAGCGCCGCCAATACAAGCACCGTAGAGCCCGCGATGATCGCCCTCTCCCTTCTCCTGCTGACAAACTGGTCGGCCATATTTGTATTTTTGCTTTCCATAACTATCCCTCCTGTATCGTATATGGGAAAGTGAATGCTCCCGCCGGCCGCGCTTTGGCCGGCGTTCACTTTTCTACTGAGGATAGTATGAACAGCCGCTGTCTTTTTTATGCAAAAATATTGGAGCCGGTTTTCATTCCGGCCCCAATACAGGTTCAGATTTCAATTCAGTTCGCAGATTGCTTCAAAATCACAGCTGATATTCATAAATTATGATTCCGCTTTGATTTTATTTATCCAACACCACCTTGTCCAGCTTCCAGATCTCGTCCACATACTCCCGAATGGTCCTGTCGGAGGAAAACTTGCCCACGCAGGCCGTGTTCATCATGGCCATCCGCGCCCATCTCTTCTCATCCCTGTAAGCCTTCTCCACCTCGCGCTGCGCTTCAGCGTAAGCCTTGAAATCCTTTAAAATAAAGTATCTGTCGGCCTTGTCAGTGCTCAGGGTGTTCAGCAGGCTGTTGTAAATCGGGCGGAACAGCTCGGTATCGTCAGAGTAGGTGCCGTTGATCAGCTGCATCAGCACTCTGCGGACGTCGCCGTCATTGTTGAAGATCTCCATGGGATTATAACCGCCGAAGTTCTCATACTGAATGACCTCATCCGCGCTCAGTCCGAAGATGAAGGCGTTCTCCTCGCCCACTTCCTCAACGATCTCCACATTGGCGCCGTCCATGGTGCCAAGGGTGGGAGCGCCGTTGAGCATAAACTTCATGTTGCCGGTGCCGCTGGCTTCCTTGGAAGCGGTGGAAATCTGCTCGGACACATCGGCCGCCGCGACGATCAGCTCCGCATTGGAGACACGGTAATCCTCAATGAAGACCACCTTGATCTTGCCGTTGATGGAGGCGTCATTATTAATCACATCCGCCACGGAATTGATCAGCTTGATGGTCAGCTTGGCGATCTGATAGCCTGCCGCCGCCTTCGCACCGAAAATAAAGGTCCTCGGATAGAAGTCCATCTCCGGATGATCCTTCAGCTCGTTGTACAGATACATCACATGCAGAATATTCAGAAGCTGTCTCTTGTACTCATGCAGCCTCTTAACCTGTACATCAAAGATGGAGTGGGGATCAACCTCGATACCGTTGTTGTCCAGAATATATTTGGCCAGACGAACCTTGTTCTGATATTTGATGTTCATGAACTCGGCCTGAGCCTTCTCATCGTCCACATAAACCTTCAGGCCGGACAGTCTGGAAAGGTCGGTGATCCACTCGTCTCCCACATGGTCGGTCACCCAGCTTGCCAGAAGCGGGTTGGCATGCAGCAGGAAACGTCTCTGGGTGATGCCGTTGGTCTTATTATTAAATTTCTGGGGCATCATCTCGTAGAAGTCCTTCAGCTCCTGATGCTTCAGAATCTCAGTGTGCAGCTTTGCCACGCCGTTGACGGAGTAGCTGGCCGCGATCGCCAGATGCGCCATCTTAACCTGTCCGTCATAGATGATGGCCATCTTGCGCACCTTCTCCTGATTGCCGGGATACATGCGGTAAATATCATTGACAAATCTGCGGTTGATCTCCTCCACGATCTGGTATACGCGGGGCAGGAGCCTGGAGAACAGCTCAATGGGCCACTTTTCCAGCGCCTCAGACATGATGGTGTGGTTGGTGTAGGCGCAGGTCCTGGTGGTGATATCCCAGGCGTCATCCCACTCCAGCATATAATCATCCACCAGCACGCGCATCAGCTCGGCCACCGCCACTGTAGGATGGGTGTCGTTCATCTGGAAAGTCACCTTCTCCGGCAGGCCGTGAATATCGTCATGGGAACGCATGTATTTGTTGAGCGCCGCGCGCACAGAGGCGGAAATAAAGAAGTACTGCTGCTTTAAGCGCAGCTCCTTGCCCGCGTAGTGATTGTCGTTGGGATACAGAACCTCGCAGATATTGTGGGCCAGGTTCTCCTGCTCCACTGCCTGGCGGTACTCGCCCTTGTCAAATTTGTCCAGCTGGAAACGGTTGATGGCCTCCGCGTCCCAGATACGCAGGGTATTGACGATTCCGTTGCCATAGCCCACGATGGGAAGGTCATAGGGGATCGCCATCACGGACTGATAGCCCTCCTGCCTGAAATGCAGCTTGCCGTTCTCATCCGCCACGGTCACTACATGGCCGCCGAAACGGATTTCCTGGGCGTACTCCTTGCGCTTTAACTCAAAGGGATTGCCCTCGGTCAGCCACATATCCGGCACCTCCACCTGAAAGCCGTTCTCGATCTTCTGCTTGAACATGCCGTAATGATAGCGGATGCCGCAGCCGTAAGCCGCGTAATTTAAGCTCGCCAGAGAATCCAGGAAGCATGCTGCCAGTCGGCCCAGACCGCCGTTGCCTAACGCCGCGTCCGGTTCCTGGTCCTCGATCACATTCAGATCCAGGCCCAGCTCCTCCAGCGCTTCCTTGATATCTCCATAGCTCTTTAAGTTGATCAGGTTATTGCCCAGGGCGCGGCCCATGAGAAACTCCATGGACATATAATATACCATCTTGGGGTCCTGCTCCTCCCAGGCCTTCTGGGTCGCCATCCAGTTGTCCACGATATCGTCCTTGATCGCGTAGGCCACCGCCTGGAAGAGCTGCCGATCGGTCGCTTCCTCAATATTTCTGCGATATAAAGTCTTGACGTTAAAGGCAACCTCTTTCTTGAATTGCTCCTTGTCAAATTTTTTCTTAACTGATTTCTTTGCCATTCCATAGCCTCCTGTGGTTTTTGGAACTGTCACGAAACAGCTTATGCATCCTGCGCCAGTTCCTTATCGAGTGTTTTTGAAATCATAATGGTGTAAGTCTGCTTAACGCATACACGGAGAGTATACCACAGCTTTTTCTCAAAAGAAAGTAAAAATCACCTGATTTCAGTCAAAAATCCGAAATTCAGGGTCAGTTCCCGTTGAGGAACTGACCCCTTCACCCTTTTTTTCAGCATTTCTCCAGCGAAATCACAACCTTCTGCCCGTTGATACTCCACTCCTTCGAAGTCGCGAAGTCCGTATCTGCGGTAATCTCTTCCGCCAGGACCTTGCCCGCGACCGCGTCCTTATTTTTCTCAATGACGGCGGAAAGCGCGGCATTGCCGTTCAGAGAGACACGGATATGATCCATGACCTCGAAGCCGGCGTCCTTTCTCATGGTCTGAATCTTGCTGATGATCTCATTGACGTTGCCTTCCTCGATCAGCTCCTCAGTCAGGCTGGTGCTCAGCGCCACAGTAACGGTATTATCCGCCTCAATCGCGTAGCCCTCCTGCTGTTTGGTGTCGATCAGCAAGTCGTCCTCGGTCAGCACCACTTCCACGTCGTTGACCGTAAATTTCAACGCGCCCTCGCTCTTTAGCTGCGCGTAGGCGGCGTTGCCGTCAAGGGAAGCCAGCGTCTTCTGGATTCCGCCCAGCTGTTTGCCATACTTCGGACCCACGGTGCGCAACTGCGGCTTGAAGGTATAGGTGGTGAACGACGACACATCGTCCACAAACTTCACTTCCTTGATATTCAGCTCGTCCGCGATGATATCGGTATAGAGCTGATCCAGCACGGACGGCGCCTTGACCACCATCTCGCCGATGGGCTGACGGTTTTTCAGCCCGGAGGCGTTTCTGGCGGCCCGGCCCATGACCACAATCTTTAGCAACTCCTCCATGTCGGACTCCAGCTTTTCATCGATCAGGTTCTCATCCGCCACCGGATAGTCACAAAGGTGAATGCTCTCCGGCGCGGACTTGTCGATGGAGCAGACCAGATTCCGGTAGATTTCCTCAGTCATAAAGGGAATCATGGGAGCGGCGCATTTGCAGAAGGACACCAGCGCCGTGTACAGGGTCATGTAGGCGTTGATCTTGTCCTGCTCCATGCCCTTTGCCCAGAAGCGCTCTCTGCTGCGGCGCACATACCAGTTGCTCATGTCGTCCACAAAGGCTTCCAGGGCTCTGGCCGCCTCGGGAATGCGGTAATTCTCCAGATCATGATCCACTTCCTTGATCATGGAATTTAATCTGGACAGAAGCCATCGGTCCATGACGGTCAGCTTCTCATATTCCAGCTCATATTTCGTCGCGTCAAAATTGTCAATATTGGCATACAGGACAAAAAACGCGTAGGTGTTCCACAGAGTGCCCATGAACTTGCTGCGGCCCTCGGTCACTGCCTTGTCATGGAAGCGGTTGGGCAGCCAGGGCGCGGAATTGGAATAAAAATACCAGCGGATGGCGTCCGCCCCGTGCTTGTCCAGCGTGTCAAAGGGATCCACCGCGTTGCCCTTGCTCTTACTCATCTTCTGGCCGTTCTCATCCTGCACATGGCCCAGCACAATGACGTTCTCATAGGGGCTGCAGTTAAATAATAAGGTGCCCTCCGCCATCAGCGCGTGGAACCACCCTCTGGTCTGGTCCACCGCCTCGGAGATAAACTGAGCCGGGAACTGCTCTTTGAACAGCTCCTGATTTTCAAAGGGATAATGATGCTGGGCAAAGGGCATGGCGCCGGAATCAAACCAGCAGTCGATGACCTCCGGCACCCGGTGCATGGTGCCGCCGCACTTCGGGCAGGTGTAGGTCACTTCATCAATATATGGCCGGTGCAGCTCCACCTTCGCCGCCTCCGGATCGCCGGCCTTTTTGGCCAACTCCGCCCGGCTGCCGATACACTCCTGATAACCGCAGGAGCATTCCCAGATATTTAAGGGAGTCCCCCAGTAACGGTTGCGGGAGATGGCCCAGTCCTGAATATTCTCCAGCCAGTTGCCGAAACGGCCTTTGCCGATGGATTCGGGAATCCAGTTGACGGTGTTGTTGTTTCTCACCAGATCATCGCGCACCGCGGTCTCCCGGATATACCAGGACTCGCGCGCGTAGTAAATCAGCGGGGTGTCACAGCGCCAGCAGTGGGGATAGTCATGCTCAAATTTGGGCGCGTCGAAAAGCTGGCCACTCGCGTCCAGATCCTTAATCACCTCCGGGTCCGCTTTTTTCACGAAAAGACCGGCGTAGGGAGTCTCCTCGCTCATGTTTCCCTTGCTATCCACAAACTGTACGAAAGGCAGGTCATAATCTCTGCCCACCCGGCTGTCGTCCTCACCGAAGGCCGGCGCGATGTGAACGATGCCGGTACCATCGGACATGGTGACGTAGTTATCACAGGTGACAAAGAACGCTTTTTTATTCTGCTTTGCGGCCGCCTCTCCGGCACAGGCGAACAGGGGCTCGTATTCCTTATATTCCAGGTCTTTGCCGACATAGGTTTCCAGCACCTCATAGGCCGGCGTCTCTTCATTTCCCAGCTTTCCGAGCACGGTGTCCAGCAGCGCCTGCGCCATATAGTAGGTGTAGCCGTCCGCGGCCTTCACCTTGCAATAAGTCTCGTCAGGGTTCACGCAGAGCGCCAGGTTGGAGGGCAGGGTCCAGGGCGTGGTAGTCCAGGCCAGGAAATAAGCGTTCTCACCCACCACCTTGAAGCGCACCACCGCGGAGCGCTCTTTGACTGTCTTATAGCCCTGGGCTACCTCCTGTGCGGACAGAGGGGTGCCGCAGCGGGGGCAGTAGGGCACGATCTTGAAGCCCTTATACAAAAGACCCTTATTCCAGATTTCCTTTAACGCCCACCACTCGGACTCGATATAATCATCATGATAGGTCACGTAGGGGTTGTCCATGTCGGCCCAGAAGCCCACAGTTTTGGAGAAATCCTCCCACATGCCCTTGTATTTCCAGACGCTCTCCTTGCACTTGTCGATGAACGGCTCCAGGCCGTATTCCTCGATCTGGTCCTTGCCGTCCAGGCCCAGCTCCTTCTCCACCACGATCTCCACCGGCAGGCCGTGGGTATCCCAGCCGGCCTTGCGGGGCACCATATAGCCCTTCATGGTGCGGTAGCGGGGAATCATATCCTTGATCACACGGGTCAGCACATGGCCGATATGGGGCTTGCCGTTGGCGGTCGGCGGGCCGTCATAAAAGGTATAGGTCGGGCAGCCCTTCCTGTTTTCCATGGATTTACGGAAAATGTCATTGTCAGACCAGAATTTCTCAGTTTTCTTCTCTCTCTCCACAAAATTCAGGTCCGGAGATACTTTGTTGTACATGATTTTCCTCCTTCAGATCAAAATATTGCTCTTTGCGCCGGAAACAGACAGTCCGCGCACTGATTTATTTTTCCTCAGGAACTGTCACGAAATAGCAGGTTATTTCGTGACAGTTCCTGAGCTTTCGCAAAAAAATAAGCCTCCTCCCGTAAAAGGAAGAAGCCGCAATACTTCTCAAACCACCTGTTACGCATACTCCCCGTCTTCCGGTTTTATATGTTTCCCGATAACGGCGGGATGCCGGCCACAGGCTACTCGTCTCCTTTCACCCGGCTGCTCAGAAGTGATCTTCGTCTTCACCAGTCCGCGCCGGGCTTCCACCCTCCCCGGCTCGCTGAGGCTTCCCTGATGAGATTACTGTCTTCATCAATGCATTTGTGTATTCACTGCTCACAACTGTCCGGAATATATGGGCAGCTGGCGCGTACTTGTCTTTGCTATCTTAATATCATTTTTTTCATTTGTAAAGAGGGATTTTGATTTTTTCGTGCCAATTTTCGTGCCAAAAAGGGCATTCCCCGGGTAAAAGCATTGCCATACACGCCAAAAACTGATTCAGGTTTGTTACAACTCTGAGGCGGAATTGATTCATCTATCCCTTACGCTTTGGTATACACGCTCGCGCAGGGAATGACTGCTTACACAGCCCGTGAGCGGCTCTATAGCAAGTGACATAAGTCGTTTCCTGTTTCGCCAGGCCAACACAGCCTCCTGTATGGATGTCGCAGCAGATATTTTATGAAAAGAGAGGAACTCTTCAATGAAAAATGGGAAAAAGCATCGCGGACGCAGGCGAATCCATCCGCTGTTTTATACGACAGTTCTGCTGCTGTTTATTGACGGCTTTCTGCTCGGTGTGCTGGCGCATGAAAAAATATCTGTGCCGGATCTCATTTTCAGCAAAACTACCGTTCCCAGAGTAATTGCCACAGAACTGGGCAGCTCTCTGAATACAGGCAATACCGGCGAAACCAATGCTAACGGCGAAGCCTCCGGTTCCGCCGTGCTCAACGCCGGCGGAATTTCTTCTGACGCATCCGCGCGGACCTCCGTGGAGACTCCCTCCGAGCATCTGATCGGGGATTTTGAAATTATCCTCCAGAATCCGGAGCTGCCCACCGGCTGCGAAATCACGGCATTGACCATGGCATTATGCTATTACGGATTTGACGCGGACAAAATCACCATGGCCTCGGAATATCTGCCCACGGCGGAAGCGATTTTTTATTATGGAAGCGACGGCCTGAAATATGGCCCTGATCTGAATGAATATTTTGTGGGTGATCCCTTTTCCTCCGGTTATATCTGCGGCACACCGGCCATCGTGACCGCTGCTGACGCCTATCTGGAGGATATGGGAAGCGATATGAGGGCAAATGACCTGACCGGCATCAGCTTCGATGACCTGTATTTCATTGTCAGCCAGGACGTTCCCGTTGTGGTATGGGTCACCATCGATATGGAGACAAGACTGACGCCGGAGGGCTGGTATACCGGGGAGGGCGAATGGGTGGAGTGGAGCAGCAACGACCACGGCGCGGTTCTCATCGGCTATACGGAGGATACCGTAACTGTCGCCGACCCCATCTCCGGTCTGGCGGAATATGACAGAGACGCCTTTGAAAGCGTTTTTTCCTCCCGCGGAAATCAGTGCGTTATCCTGCAATAGCCGAAACAACGTGCATGTCAGGAATATGCCCGTCTCTGCTCCGTCAGCCGCGGCTTCCTCACACAAAAATACCCGGCGCATGGCCGGGTATCATCACAGCTGAACATATCTGAATATTTACTTCTCCGGCTCCAGCACATCGAAGGCCTGACCGCGGGCCCAGGGGCTTCCCACATCGCAGCGGCCCAGATGATAGATCTTCTCCGTCTGCCCTGGCGGGATATTTCCCTCTGTCTGAATCTTCAGCCGGCTCTCGCCCCGGGCCGTGAAATCGTCCAGAATTTTCAGGATATCCTCTATCTCTCTTTCTTCCGGGTTCATAGATTATACCTTCTTTATCATGCCAAGCCCCAGCGGGTATGGTCCGTTATGCACTCCGATGGTCGCGCCAATCTGGTATACCTCCACAGACGCCTCGGCGCCGTTGCTCTTCAGCCAGGTATCCACCATAATCTTCAGCGCCTGCCCTTCCTTCGGATCATAGCCAAAGCCGATGGAAAAATCATAATCACCGGGATTCAGGTTTCCTTCCCTTACATGGGAATCCAGAAGGTCAATGATCTTTTTCGTCGCCTTCGTCCTGTTTCTGCAGACTCCCGCGGCCTCCAGCTCTCCATCCTTAAAGACGATCATGGGCTGAAGCTTCAGGATGCTGCCGGCCAGACCAATGGCCTTGCCGATTCTGCCGCCGTGGATCAGATACTCCAGGTCCGCCACGGTGTAAAAATTCTCGAGGTCTTTTTCAGCTCCACCAGCTTCTGCGCTGCCTCGTGGACCTCAAGCCCCCTGTCGCGCAGCCGGATGGCCTGCTTTAAAAATAATCCCTCCGCCACGGTAGCCTGCTCGCTGTCCAGGACCACCACCGTCGCGCCCTCATGCTCGTCTCTCACAAGCTCCGCCGCCGCCACCGCGGACTGGAAAGCGCTGCTCATGTGAGAGGTAAAGGTAATGCAGAGCACCGTTTTTCCCTCATTAACAAGCGGCTCCATATAATCTACGTAATCCTGCACGGACGGCAGAGATGTCTTGGGATATACGCCCGCGTTCTGCACCATCTTGTCGTACATATCACGCACGGCGAAATCAATCTCCTCCCTTTCATACTTCTCCCCGTCAAAGGAAACATAGAAGGGCACGATGGTCACACCCTGCTTTTCACAATCCACTCTTGGAATGTCGCATGCGCTGTCACATATAATCTCAAACTGCCTCATTACTGCTTCTCTCTCCCGAATTGTATTCTCGTTTTCTCAACCCTTAAATGTAGTTTTGAAAACCAGATTTAGTATAAGCCCATCCTCTGATTATTTCAACCCTGTTTTTTATAAAATATCTGAAAAACAGGGAAATTTTATTCGTATAATTTCTGTCACTGATAACCCGGCTGCCGCAGTTCGGACGATATATCGTCCGAATACCGCTTCCGGATGTGGTATGATCATTTCACAGTATCGTGATACACTGCCGGCCAGGCTTATTCCAGCCATGCCGCACCCCGGAGGCGCCCATGTATTTACATATCCAGCTTCAGAAAATAAGAGAAAACCGCTGCTGGACCATCAGCTACGTATCCCAGTGCACCCACATTTCCGCCGCGTCCATCAGCGCTTACGAGCAGGGGCGGTATCTGCCCACGCTGGCCAACCTGTGCATTCTGGCGGATTTCTATGGCGTCAGCGTTGATTATCTGCTGGGCCGGGTCACCGCTCCCCGGGGGATTTATCCGGAAAAGCCTCTTTAAGCAGCCCCTCCGCCTCCCGCCAGGCCGGACAGAATCCCTCAACAAGCGCGTAAAATCTGCGCGTATGGTTTTTTTCCAGCAGATGAACCAGCTCATGTATGACCACATAGTCAAGGCACTCCACCGGCTTCTTCGCCAGCTGAAGGTTAATCCAGATTCTGCGTTTCTGGATATTGCAGGTGCCCCACCGGGTTTTCATATTTTTGATTCTGTATTCCTCCGCGTGAAGCCCCGTCCTGTTCTCACATCTCAAAACCGCGCCTTCAAGCGCCTGCTTTAACTCGCCCCGGTACCACTCGTTCAATAACGCCTCTCTTGCTTCGGTCTCCGTTCCCTCCGGCACCGTCATGACTATTTTTTCAGGCGTCCGGATGACATTCCCGCGTGTCCCTCCATATACTACCTGCAGCGGATAGGGTCTGCCCCACAGATACTGTGTTTCCCCGGAAATATATTCACGGCTGTTCTGACGCTCCCGTGCCAGTACCTTGTCCCTGGCTTTCATAATCTCCGGCATTTTCTTCAGGACAAACCGCTCAATCTCTCTGTCCGGCACCCTGGCCGGTGCGCTGACTGTAACGTTGCCCTCCGGCGGCTTCACCCGGATATAGATATTTTTCTGATTGCTCTTTCTGCTAATCTCCACCGGCAAACCGCCGATGACAACCTCTTTATTGCGCACTGCGCGCCTCCTTCTTCCGGGAAGGCCTGCTATGATTGATTACTACTGATTTAAAATATTGAACGAACCTCCCGGCAATCCTCCATGTCACAGAGAACGGCCTCTCCTTTTTTCAGGGAAAGAGGAAGCGCAAATGACCCGAATGACAGGCGTTTCAGATAGATAACCTCCCGCCCCGCAGCATGAAACATCCGCTTTACCTGATGGTAGCGGCCCTCCTGAATCGTCAGAAGCACCACCTGTCCAGGGCGCAGATCTGTATGATATTCCTCCGGTAAATACGCAAGCGCCGGATGCGCCATATCGCAGATCACAAGCTTCGCGGGGAGTGTCGGCGTATCGTCACCGATATCCACGCCCTCCGAAAAAGCGGCAGCGTATCCGCTCCCCACCGGGCCATCGAGCACTGCCAGATAGGTTTTGTCCACATGGCTTTTCGGAGAGAGCATGCGGTGCGTCATCGCGCCGTCATTTGTAATCAGAAGCAGCCCCTCCGTGTCCTTATCCAGACGGCCAACCGGAAACAGATCCCTGCCCCGGGGCACCAGCTCCATCACAGTAGGAAAGCGGCTGTCCCCCACAGCGCAGACATAACCCGCCGGTTTATGCAGCAGATAAGTCACATTGCCGCGCGGAGCCGTCAATTTCCCATTTACGGCAACCTCGTCCATATCTGGGTTCACTTTGATCTCCGGCTTTTCGGCACACACCCCATTGATGGTGACCGCTTTCCTTTTTATGATATTTTTTACTTCGCTCCGCGTACCAATCCCCGCATCCGCCAGAAATTTGTCCAGTCGTATCTGCATGAAGCCTCCCGCTTATTTTCCTGACCACAATGAGCAGCAAGCACTTTGCTTCCATACATTAAAGTTCCCTGCCCGATTGCCACTCTCAAATATCAAGCTCCATCACAATTTCATCTCCATCGCTCTCCCCTGTATGCGTAAATCCCAGCTTTTTATATAATGAAAGTGCAGCTTCATTCCCTTCGATATAGCAGAGCAGGATTTTCCCATACCTGTGTTCTGCCTTCATCCCCGCAATAATCTGCCTGGCAGCCTCCTCCCCGTAACCCCTGTGCTGATAATTCCTGTCAACAAACAATTGGCTGAAATCATACGCTCCCGGAATATCATAGTACAGAGCCATGCCCACCGGTGTATCATCGTTGTAAATTACAAGCGCCACGCTGTTATAATTTCGATACGCGTAAGCTCTGGCCAGTAACCTCATACTATCAGACACATAGCTTTTCTGGGATTCCGCCACCTTTAAATCATAACGCCAATTCTCAGGCGTGACCTCCTCTAACCTTATCATTTTTGATATCCTTCTTCATCGTCTATTATTGTTCAGGGCCGTTCGAATTCAACAGGAAGGCCTCTGCACAAGCCTTTCGGTTTCATCTGTTTCTCATATTCCACAGGAAACTCATTCACCACTTCAAATTCCGATCAGAACCACTTCAGCTCGCCCCCCGTATCATACAAAATATTTATCATGATTTCAATATTCTCATTCGCCTTTCTGAATTCGCCAGCAATAATTTCTTTTTATCCTCATCAGTTCATTGTTGCGTAATACATTTTCTGACCCATTTCCGCACAAACTGCGCATACTGTTCATCTCCAAATTTGATGAACCGCGTGTAAATCAGGGCCATATAATACCGCACAAGAGCCGGATCGCAGCCGCCGACAGCAGTGTACCCGGCAATGAATTCCCACAGTTCTTCCTCCGTCCGCATGAACTTCTGCCCGGGCCGCAAAATGAGCGCCCACGCAACATCAAACTCCCGATTGCCCATACCGGCCAGTTCAAAATCCAGGATGCCGGAAATATAACCGTCTTTCCAGAGAAGATTTGCATAATGGAAGTCGCCATGCACAAAGCATGTATTGATCTGCGTGGGTTTGTTGACTATCAGCCACTCACGGACATCTTCCATGTCAATCTTCTCAAAATGGGAAGGCTCCGGAATGTCATGGAACCTCCTGTGCGGAGCCTTTGGAAAACTGCCGGCAGCCTGATGCAGCCTGGCCAGAGTCCGTCCATACTCATACATATAGCTCAGGCCGCTATCCAATCCGGCTTCCTCCAGAATCACGGAAAGGCGTCTGCCATCTATCTGGCGAGTCACTTCATATTGGTAATCCTCCGCATCATATTCCACTACTTCAGGCGTGCACCGGAAATGAAGCTGCCACAGGATCTCTATTTCATTTTTGAGGTTGGCGTCCACATGGTGCGCATATTTCAGATAATAGTATCCCTCTTTTCCCGCCTGTACACCCTTCACATAGAACACCTGGTTCGCCGCGTGCGGGTATCCAAGAATTTCCTGAATACACACTTTTTTCAGCGGCAGTGAAAAAGGATCAATGGTGTTGCGCCATTTTTCAGGCTCCTCGTTTTTCATGGCGTTACTCCTCGTTTTATTACCCACTTTTTATTAACCGGTTTATTGCCCACTTGTGCATTCTCATCCACATACTGATAATATCCTCAACGAATCTGCTCTTGAGTTTTGGTATAGACCATTCGCAGTTCTGTATTCGGTGTACCAAGCATGATTTCCTGCTCTGTGCCATCGAAACGGAAACCATAGCTCGATTGTATTGCCCGGATGACCTTTATGCGCCTTATCCCCCATCGTGGAAGCGCTTAGTGCCTTCAAAGGGAGCTCAGCTTCTATTATTTTCCGCTTTTTACTATAACCCATTTTCCACTTTTCCTTGATCCCTCATGTACCACAATATTTTCTTTCTGCAATTTTGACAATAGCCTCTTAATCGTTGCGTCTGAAACATTCAAGGCTTCACTGTATTTTTTTCGTATCCATTCCGGATGGTGATGAATAACAGCCAATAACTTTGACTGAGTGTCCGCGTTTTCATCAAATTTCCATTCATTTATTGGGTCATCTGTTAATGCTGGCATTTCCGTTTACGCCACTCACATGTCCTGTTTCTATTCTGGTGACTTCCCGCTATTCCGGCTCCACCTTCACATTGACGCAGATAAATCATTCAGCCTTTACATACCTCTGATTTCTGCTTTGCGGTTTATCCGGGATGGTCATCCGGACAAGTCCCTGCTCCATCGCAGGATGCAGATAATTCCGTCGGAAGGTCTCTCTGGATTTTAATCCCAGTCTTTCCATCAGTGTTTTCCCTGTATACGGAACACTGTATTCCATCACTCCCAGCAGCTTTCTGACATATTCGGACAGCTGCGCGCCTTCCTCATCCGTCTGCGCCGCAACATCATCCAGAATCCCGTCCATCTGTGTCAGCATAAATTCTATAAACGCGTTCGATTTTCCCTCCACATGGCACCTTGCAATCGCGGCATAATATTCCTCCTGGAATCGCTCAATCTGCTTCTCCAGAGGAATATATGCAAAAACCGGTTTCCACTTTGAGAGAAGCGCAGTTTGCCATAACCTCGCCATTCTGCCATTGCCGTCCGCAAATGGATGAATAAATACGAATTCATAGTGGAACACACTGCTGAGAATCAGCGGGTGAATCCTGTTTTGCGATTCCTCCATCCATCCAAAAAGATCTTCCATAAGCTGCGGAACCATTCTGGCCGGTGGAGCCATAAAGATGCACTCATCGCCGTGGAATACCCCTTCCTCGCCCCGGCGGAAAATTCCGGATTCCTCCACAACATATTTTGTCATAATTCCATGGAAACGCTTTAAGTCTTCAATGCTCCATAGATTTATTTGATCCAGAAGCTCATATGCCGCGTAAGCATTTTTTACTTCCTGAATCTCCTTCTGTTCGCCCAACACAGTTTTCCCATTTATGACATCCCTCACCTGCCCAAGTGTAAGAGAATTCGCCTCAATCTTAAGAGATGAGTGAATCGAGCGGATGCGGTTATTCTTCCTCAGGTGCGGCTTCGAATCCAGGCTGCCAACCGCGGCAATCCTTCCGATTTTTTCTGAAACGGAAGCCACACGGAACAGCATTTCATTTGTTATGGTAAAAGTCGGCTCATAATTCCCCATTTTTCCTCCAAATCCGCGAACGAAAAAACCCGCTGTGCAACAGATTCATGACTTGCGTATTATCTTGCTCATTTACTTGCTCATTATATCTCATATTACCGGAAATTCAAGATAATTTTGGCTAAAATCTATTGTTATTCATTATTTTGTTCCTTGAATCACCATTATTACGGAAACATTGGTGTCCCATTGTTTCTCTCCACGATTATACTGTTCAATTCTTGTATCATACTTCATGTTGGCAAGCCGTTTCATTTCAGTAACCTCCTGAGCGTTATAATGTTCTGGCATTGTCTCAAACACAGAGTCTATGCTATCCAAAGCGGAATAGCGTTCTGCATTTATCATATCGTGGGCAAGCCGGGAACTGAATCTGGGGTGATCAGGAGTTAAATCAATCGTTGCATACCCTGTTCTTATATTTCGGAAGCCATACTTTTCCATAGTGATCGGCATTTCCGCTTCGTTCATTGGGTACTTGCAAACGGAATATGTTTCAAACGATGTATCATATTCTCTGGCTTTTTTCCAAAATGCCTGTTCAAAATCATTGAGTTCCATTACACACGCCGGAGTTATATTGATACCTCTCCGTGAGGATAACACAAGACATTTTCCACCCGGTTTCAATACCCGAAACTGCTCCCCATAAAACCCGGAAGGCTCTATGTGTTCCGCTACCGTATTTGAAATGGTCACATCAAAAGTATTATCTTCAAAGGCGAGCCGGGTGGCATCTCCTTCCATGAAAGATATGCCGTCTTCGTGTTCTGATGCAAACCGGATAAATTCACTATCTCTGTCAACAGCGGTAATTTCAGCATTGGGATACCAGCGATGAATCGCACCTGCTAAAGCTCCGGGACCACAGCCGACTTCCAGGACTTTCAAAGTGCGAGTTGTGTCCAAATCAAAAAGCTGTCTGTACTGTTGCTCAAATAAATCATCAAATCTTAATTTGCGAGAGTAGTACAATGTATTTGTCCCTTGAACATATTTCGACCAAATGACATTCATATCAAAAATTCCTTTCTTTCCGCTATTGACTCATATCTCTTTTAATCCGCCAATATAGCAGCGTCACAGAAAGCGCCGCCTCATTGCCCTTCCACCAGTTCTATATTCAAAGATTCATACATAGCATCTTTCTTTTCATGCGCCATTTAAAGCCTCATTTAAGTCTCAGTATGAAATCCAAAATTTATTTTTCTGTTCGCACCGTCAACGTCACACATTCACAATAGCACGAGAAAATGACATTGATGTCGGGCATATTACGGTAGTGTGCGCAAACATGTCGACGGGGCAATTTTTGCCGTTTGACTGTATGGCATAACATATCAAGCCGTTTTTTTTTGCCCATTTTGGGGCTTTTTGGCGCATATGGGTGTTTGCGCAAACATATCGACAATGTCACAGCATCTCTTCCTATTTCAGCACCTTCCAATAACCGGATTTTTTAGAACCAGCGCGCTCTATATACCCCAGTTTTTTCAATGTTGAAATTGCCGTGTATACCGTTGTTTTGCCGACTTTGATTTTTTCCATAAGGCGCTCCCTCGTAATATTGGGGTTATTCCGAATCTCCGCCAAAATACGCGCCTGTGTCCCTGTTAGCCCTGATTCCACGGATGTTTCATCAGCATTTTTATTGCTCACTTTATTGCTCGTTTTATTGCTCACCTTATCACCCATAACGTTGATCCAGTTGAACGGAATTGTTACAACGATGGAGTTTTCCCTGAACTCATATGCCTCTCTCCCATACCTCTGAGTAATCCTTGGTACACCTCTGCCGGTCTTCTCACTTATATGAAGCTGAAGAAGAATCTCTGACAGTTTCTTATTCACAGGCACCGATTCGCCTGCAAAAAAGCCCTCCATCGTCTGTTCCGGAGCAAGAGAACCCCGCGAAAGGATTTCAATTCTGTCAGAATATACTGTTATCATTGGTTCATTACCGCTAACCCATTTATTGTGCACAAATGCGTTAACCACAGCCTCGTGAAAAGCCTCATTTTCAAACAGAGGAACTTCTTTCCTCTCCACCACACGTTCTCTCTCATCTGCCTGAATGATATTCAGGACATCGCCATACCGTAGCACTTCGTCCAACGAATACAGCAGACATTGATTTCCAAACTCTCTGACAGAATACATATTGTCCGCCTTTGTCTTGCCAGAAAAAATTGCCACCCTTATCTGCATGTGTGAATCATCCGACAGCAGCTGTGCTAATATGTTGTACTTCCCATCCTCTGTATAAAATGAAAGATTCTTCTTAAAAGTATCCGGATTCAGCTTCAAGCCTTTTGCGCCATAATATATGAGCAATTTTTCAAAAGTCAGATTCTGATATTCCGAGGGAGTATTCTCTATCGTTGGAAAACCATGCCGTAAAACTTCAAACAAAAAAGATTCCTTCTCAGGATACTTCCTTAAATTTTCCTTGCTTGAGCCAATCCTGATATAACGTTCCCTTGCGTAAGAAACAGGCACCGTCTTTGCCGCCGGTATTGTTAAAAGTGTCAGCTTTTTATCCCCGATAAACACATCTTCAAAAACAAAATTAACATCCGGACTCAGCTGTCTTGCAAGGTAATGTTTTAGCGGCTCCTTCTTCACATCCTGATTACAGTTAAAGCTTGTCCCTACGACTTCATGTGTTTTATCATCTATGCCCCATACAAAATAAGCATACTTTCTTCCAACAATTGCCGCGCTGTTTGACAAAGCCGATATATACTCGCCAAGTTCATCTGCCACAAACCAGTTTACTTTAAATTCAAACCATTCTCTCTCGGAATCATATTCTCGGAGTTCTTTTATAATATCTATCGCCATATCCATAGTGTTTCCAGCCTCCACAAATTTAATGCTCACTTTTATTGCTCACCTATTATAACACAGGTGAGCAATAAAAGTGAGCATTAAATTGGAATTTTTAGGTTTTTCTCGTATTTCTACATCGCCACTTCCGTCTCCAACCCCGACTTAAACTCTACCACGAAATGGTCGTCATAAACCGTAATTTTCTCAATCAGCTTCCGTACAAGGCTCTCATCATATTCCGTAACCTCCGTCCCCATCTCATCGAGCATTTTCTCCATCTCCTCTACCCGCTGGCGGCTTCCCTCGTTGTTGGCATCTTCTAAAAGAAGCTCCTGCTTTTTTCTGCGAAGCTCCTCGATTTTATCCGCGATGTCATCGTAGGCCTGTCTCGCACTGGCCTTTTTCAGAAGTTCCTTCTGCAAATCGGCAAGTTCCGCCTCAATCTCTTCGACTTTGCTGGTGTTGCCGCTGCCGATTACCTTTTCGATGTTCTCCTTCAAAATCGGGATGATGGTATCCCTGCCAGAGAACACATCATTGATAGCTTTTACCACCGCCGCCTGAAGGTCTTCCTCCCGGACCGTCCTGGCCGGGCAGTCAATCCCGCTCGTTTTCTTCGTCACGCGGCTGACGCACCTCCACACAACGGATTTCTTTCCACGGTTATTCCAGCTGATTCTCCGGAACAAATCTCCGCAATGTGCGCAGAAGATGATACTTGATAATGCATAGTGGCCGCTGTATACCCTTCGCTTTCCAGTCCCTGTCGTAATATTGGCGCGTCTTACCATCTCCTCCTTGACCCGCATGAAAATGTCTCTTGGAATGATGGCTTCGTGGCTGTTCTCCACATAATACTGTGGCACGATCCGTTGATTTATAACTCATAAAATACCTCCACCAATCATTATAAGGAAATTGTAGCACTTAACAATCATTTTTCTGTACGTACAACCAGAGTGACACTTTCGCAATGGCACGAGAAAACGATATTGATGTCACATGCAGAGTGGGTGTCTGCGCAAACATATTCACCAACACAAGAAAAGCCTATATCCAGTGCGGCAGATTGACTTTCCTCATCGTCGTTAAAAAATATCATATGTTTATACCCTGCCACTTGTAAATCTTTCAATATGACGGTCACTAAAGCCTTGTAAGTTGATTTATCAAATATATTATCCCGATAGCCTAAGCTAAAAACCTCACCGTCTTTTGCACAGATGTATCCTACGGCAATATTTTTTCGATATAGTAAATATATCAACCACTCATTCAGCGTTGAAAAAATACGTTCTGAACTCCAATATGTCTCGGAGTCGGTCTGATGCAGTTTTCTGAATTCAGAGAAATTGCTTTCAGTAACCCTTACAATTCCATCTGTTTCGACTTGTATGGCAGAACCATCAAAAACAAAAATGTCGTGATAGGATTCCTGAATCAATCTGCAACCTGTTTTTTGCAAGAAAGAGATTGCACTGACATTTCTTTTCGGAAATCCTAAATACAGGTCATATCCTGTAAAATGTGCACATGCGTATTCCAGGAACTCTGTGAAAGCCTGCTCTGTATTTCGATTAATAAGAAAACCGTTTGTTTGGAGATACCGGTCCTGTTCAATATAGAAAAACTGAATCCAGCCCTCGACTGCTCCATCAATAACAAAAAGAAGAACATCCCTATAATCATTGTGGAAACTTTTCCAAACCTGCTCCACAAACTCCTCTTTTGTAGAAACACCATCTGAACAAAGAGGATAGCCGGATTTCGTCTGATCCATCGCCAGCGAGTAGGCGAAATCCATATATTGCTTGATATCTTCTTTTGTAGCCTTTACTAACATTCCCCCATACTCCCTTAACTTCCGATTGTTAGCTCTGTATAATACATCAACAAATGAATTATCATTCAAGATTATTCAATCCATCAAATAATTCATTATACTCTTTCTTGTAATCAAATGCTATGATCCGTTTTCCCCAAAATTTCTTTTTGTCTTTTCCTGCTGAATCCTGACAGTACGAGAAAGTACGACTTATCCAACATATCCTTTAACAGGTCATCCGGAACATTTCCGTCCGGTTTCACAGAATTCCAA
>JAJQBK010000028.1:14150-51856 GCA_021203305.1 Lachnospiraceae bacterium | reverse complement strand
CTGAGCGTGAGGCTGGCAATGGCAGAGCGGACATCACGGCGTTCAATCTGCGTAAGAAAGACGCATACATTATTGAGGTTAAGTATTCAAAAAGCAATAGGGATTTAAATGCGGATGCCCAGGAAGCGATTGACCAGATTAACAGGCTGCGGTACGACCAGTACTTTAGCCAGCGGTCACCGAAGAGTATCAGGCATTACGGAATCACTTTCTGTTTAAAGCAGTGCAGGGTTTTGACGGAGTAAAAACAACAATTTTCGGGCAAACCGTAAGAGTCTGACCACGGTAAAATATGATGTTTCACGGTTGTAGAAGGGGGAGAAAGCAGAAAACTCAGGCAGTGACATCAAGCAGGTCATCAAATTTCACGGCTTTCACGATTTCTCCCTTATCAGATGTCCTGCCTGTGTTTATCTTAATGATCCGGAAGGTGACATCAATTTCCGCTACGGTGCCGGTCAGCGAGATGTAGCAGCCGACGCTGTCACCGGGAGAATCCGGCTCGAAGTAAACCACGGTCACTTCCATGCCTTTCTTCATCTGCAGGAGTTTGTCGGACAGGACCGCCGCTTCTTCCCCGGACAGCTCTATCCGGCTGCAGCGGAGCAGTTTCCCTGCCTCTTCGGAAAGGCGGTCACTGTGGCCGCGGAGGGCGGCAAACGGGGCGAATATCTTAGCGCGATCCTGGAGCGGCATCTTCGGATGCTTTCTATAGATGGACGGGTCAGCAGGCCAGGTCCTGCGGATGATGTCGCTGTATTTTTCTTCTCCCTCAGTTAATACGGATGTATCGGTCATTTGCCGGCTGTCTCCTTCCTGCCTGTGGCTGTTCTTTCTGCCGTGTGTCTGCTTGCCTGTGTTTTGTCAGGCGAAAATCCCTAAAATCGGAAGGAAAATTCTCTGTTTTCGGGAAGGGAATTCCTCATTCCCCGCTGCGATGCCCACCGATCTGGCCGTTGCGCTCACGCATGGTCGCTCCTTCCAGGTAGCTTGTGCCCTTCAGCACAGCGTTTTTCCCAAACCGTCTTTTTATCGTTGCCATTGCGGATTGCAGATTCTTTTCCTTTTCCTGTTTTTCCACGTCCGTGAACAGATCAATCTGGTATGTGCCTGTGTCCTCGGTCACGTGTCCGGCGGCTATGTTGATGCGCCGCACGGTCAGATTCTTATCAGCAATCCGGTCAAAGATTCCTAAAGCTGCTGTGATGATTTCAGAGCCGAGGTTTGTTGGCGATCCCAGTCGTGCGCTTCCATGCGCCGGTTTGGGAACGAGCCTGCCGTAGTGGTCAGTCTTTACGCTTCCGGAGTACCTTCCTTTATCACAGTTCTCCCTGTCGTAGCTGATGTCCAGCGTGATTAAGTCTGTCACCAGCTCCTTCTCCACGAGCTGCAGCACCAGGCTGTCCGCCATCTCCCGGACGATGATCCGCGCCTTGCTGTATTCATACGGCTCGGAGAGAACCTGTCCCTCCGACAGGCTGTGGTTGTCGGCCTTGTAGTTCCTGATATGCTTCATTGTGACCGGCTCAATTCCCCAGGCGTGTTCCATGAGGATTTCGGCATCGACGCCGAAGGTCTTATAGAACCACTCCGGGTTGATGAGGCTTTCCCGCGCAACATCCCCCATAGTATACAGGTATCTTTTCTCAAGCTTTCGCGCAGTAGCGGAACCGACACGCCAGAAGTCTGTGAGCGGCCTGTGGCACCACAGCCTGGCGCGGTAAGAATACTCGTCCAGATCTGCAATGCGGACGCCGTCTTTATCCGCGGGTACGCGCTTCGCCACAATGTCCATGGCAACCTTGGCGAGATACAGGTTGGTGCCGATGCCGCCTGTGGCTGTGATGCCTGTGGTGTACAGGACCTCACGGATCATCGTCATGGCCAGCTCGTGCGCCGTCATGTGGTAGGTTTTTAAGTAGGCCGTGGCGTCAATGAACACCTCATCTATAGAATAAGCGAAGATGTCCTCCGGGGCCACATACTTTAAGTAGATGGAATAAATCTGCGCCGACGTCTCCACGTAGCGTTTCATCCTCGGCGGGGCAGTGATGTATGTGAGCTTCGCCCATGGGTCCGCCGCAAGGGTCTCCGCGTCAAATGAGGAGGAAGTAAATTCTGCTTTTGGATTGCCTGTGACGCGGCGGAGTGTGTTTATCCGCTCCGCGTTGATTCTGTCTACAGCCTGTATTACTTCAAACAGCCGGGGCCGTCCCGGGATTCCATAAGCTTTCAGGGAGGGGGATACGGCAAGGCAGATGGTTTTCTCTGTGCGGCTTTCGTCCGCCACAACCAGGTTGGTTGTGAGAGGGTCGAAATGACGGTCTGCGCATTCACAGCTGGCAAAATAAGACTTGAGATCGATTGCCAGATAGGTGTGACCCTGGTCTGTTTTCATGTCCGGATTTGCGTACATTTGCCAATTTCCCCTTTCTGCCGCTGATTTCCCAAATTTATAATTCTATACTTCAACATACCACCTCCCGTGTCTTCCCAGAAAGCGGTCGTCAACGAGTTCGTAGAAGAGGTGTTTCCGCTGGCCTTTGATAACTACGGTATAGCAATCCACGCAATAGTGTGCGCCTGCCGTACCGGCAGGACGGACATCCTTCACATCTTCAATCCGGTATTGTCTGCCGTCTGTCCATGTGATGATTTTGGGCTCTACATAGCCGGTCTGGTCCGTATCAGAAGAGACCTTCACATAGACTTTCTTCTTTGGCTGCTGCATGGTCCGGGCTTTTGGATGCATGGACAGGTCACCTCCTTTTATGATTAATATGGCAAAACATTCGCCGGTTATGCGTTCGTGGCTGCAATGACCGGATAATTTATGGTGTATCAAGACACATTATATACGAACATGCGTTCGATTTCAAGCATAAATGTGATCTGGCGTAATTAAAATGCTTTAAATTTTCCTGGTGAAATGTTTACAACAGGTTACCATCCGGAGGGGTGGGGAAGCCTGAACTTCAGGCGTAAGTGTGCAAATCTTAAGATTTGGCGGGTGGAAATTGTTTTTCTTGCCTGTGCTTTGTTCAAGTGCTAGAATTGAACAGAACAGAAAAAAACTGTTATGAGAAAAAAACAGGAAAGCAACAGGTGAAAGAATAACATCATGAATAAATCAAAGGCGGAACAGTTAAGGGACGGCCTGTCCTTAAGTATGGACGAGAAGATTGCTGCCGATTCTCTGCTTATCTTTTTTATGGATCTGGGATCACAGGCGTCAAAGGAGCTTTTTCGGCAGATGCTCTCGATGAATGATGGCGTCGCCGACATGAAGGCCGGCGAGCTCGCGGCCCTGATAGACACTGCCCTGATACACGCGAGCGCCCATGTGAAGCAAAATCTGAAGGATGAGCCGGATGATGTGGTATTGCTCACACTGGGCGCAATGGGCACCGTCTCGGGTTCAAAAATCATGGAGGACCCGAGCGGGGATTTCCCGGAATATCTCAGGAGAGTCTGTGAGTGGATATGGAACGGCATGGAAGAGTGAAAAGGCGCGCCGTCTGCGGTCATTTGGCGCCCTCCGCCTGTTTCATTATTTCCCTGCCCTCCGGCAGGGACTTCACAATTTTACAGTATTTCGCGACGGTAGAAGGGCTGCAGTCGTATTTCCGCGCCACCTCAGCGGTTGTCATGGTCATGTAGTCCCTGAACATTTCGATAGGAGTATCGTTGCTGTCATAAAGTGCGGGTCTTCCTCTTTTCATCATCGGTATCATCCCCCCCCTTCATTTTGTTACCATAAAATTATTTTGATATGTTTATAAAGTTAGTATATCACAATAATATGTATATGCAAGGGGCATTATAAATTTTGAAGAAGTTTTTTTCGGGCGGATGAAATGAGCTGCTGTTTTTTTACAGCATTCTGATAATGGAATCGTTGATCTCCCCCAGTACCTGTATCACAAAATCGTCCCCGTAGGCGCGGTTCTCCATGAACGCGTAATAGCAGCCGTTGATGCTGAAATTGAGAAGGATATTGGCCCGCTCGGGACTGTCGGTATGCTCCAGATAATAGGGCAGGAACATCTTCTGCAGCCGGGGCTTGAGCACCTTAAGAAGCCGTCCCTGCCTGTCCCCGGTAAAAAGAATATTGATCAGTCGGTCACAGGAGAGCAGGGCGTGAAAGAGCTCATTCACAAATTCCGAGGTTTTTAAATCTGACGGCATTGTCAGGTTGGAGAGCACTGACTCCACCACTTCATTTTCCAGCTGCTCCGACAAATCGTACACATCCGTATAATGAGAATAAAAGGTGGACTTGTTGATCATCGCTTTTTCGCACAGCTCCTTTACCGTGATTTTTTCCAACGGCCTGCGGCTGCGCAGCTCCAGAAAAGCGTTGGTGATGCTTTCTTTTGTCTTCTTGATTCTGATATCCATTTCATGCCTCTTTCTTATCTGTGCCAGGATTTCGGACAATTCGACTGAAAAGTTGTTTATCCTACTTTTTGACTAATCAGTGGGTGGATTTTGCATGCTTTTTATTTATAATGAGATTATAATAAATTGTAGTTGGAAAATCAACTCGAGTCTATAAAGAGAACTTGAGCGTGATAACTTTTCAGAAATTTAATCTGCAATACAGAGTGAGAAAGAGTGAAACTGCCGGGCGATTTCTGCGCAATGGAGATGAGACTGTTGTCAATCGTGGAAGCCCATGCTGAACACGATTGACATGCTTACAGGCTCATCGGAATGTCCTGCGAAGTATGAGCCCGACAGTTTCACTCTTTCTCACGACAAATTGCTACAGGAGGTCTTATGGATTTATTCGGTTTCTACACAGGTCAGGAATTTGAAGCTTATCAGTTCCTCGGCGCCCACACCATCTGGCAGGGCGGCACCGTATTCCGCACTTTCGCTCCGTCCGCCGCTGCTGTCGGCGTCATCGGAGAGTTCAACAGCTGGCAGGAAGCTCCGATGATAAAGGTGCTGGACGGCAACTTCTGGGAGCTTACTCTGCCGGAGGCCAAAGAGGGGATGATGTACAAATATCGTATCCATTACAGGGACGGCAGGGTCATCGACCACTGCGACCCCTACGGCTTTTTCGCGGAGTTAAGACCGGCCAGCGCCTCCGTCATTTCCACTCTGCGGGAGGAGGAATTTGACGACGCCTCCTGGATGAAAAAGCGCTCCGTCATGGGGGAGAGACCGCTGAATATTTATGAGATGCACATGGGCTCCTGGAAAAAGCCTGGTGAGCGCCAGGAGGACTGGTACACCTACAGGGAGGTCGCCGACAGGCTTGTGGAGTATCTGAAGGAAAACCGCTATAATTATGTGGAGGTCATGCCTCTGTGCGAATATCCCTCGGACGAGTCCTGGGGCTATCAGGCGACAGGCTTCTTTTCCCCGACCTCACGCTACGGCACCCCGTCCGATTTACGTTATTTCATAAATAAAATGCATGAGAACCAGATCGGCGTGCTTCTGGACTTTGTGCCGGTGCATTTTGCCTGCAATGATTACGCGCTCTGGCAGTATGACGGCACGGCGCTCTACGAGTACCCTCACGGCGATGTGGGCTATAACCAGTGGGGAAGCTGTAATTTCATGCATTCCAGAGGAGAGGTGCGCTCTTTTTTACAGTCCAGCGCCTGTTACTGGCTGAAGGAATTTCATTTTGACGGCCTGCGCATGGACGCCATCAGCAACATCATTTACTGGCAGGGGAATTCCGACCGGGGAGAGAACGGCCCCGGGGTGCAGTTTGTCAAAAACATGAATCTGGGCCTGAAAAAACGCTTCCCGTCCTGTATGCTGATCGCCGAGGATTCCTCCTCCTATTCGAAGGTGACGGAGCCGGTGGAGGAGGACGGCCTGGGCTTTGACTACAAGTGGGACCTGGGCTGGATGAACGACACCCTGACCTATTTTAAGGCGGACCCCCAGGCGCGGACGGACATGTACCACAAGCTGACCTTTTCCATGATGTATAATTATAATGAAAAATTTATCATGCCTTTTTCCCATGACGAGGTGGTTCATGGAAAGGCCACGATTTTGCAGAAAATGAACGGCTTCTATGATCAGAAATTCCCTCAGGCCAGGGCCATGTACATGTATATGTACGCCCATCCCGGCAAAAAAATGAATTTCATGGGAAATGAGATCGGCCAGCTGCGGGAGTGGGATGAAAAGAGGCAGCAGGACTGGGAGCTTCTGAGCTATCCGGCCCATGACGCGTTCCACCATTTTATGATGGAGTTAAATAAAATATATGAGAAAAACGACGCCCTCTGGCGGATGGATTTTCAGAGGGAGGGCTTTGAGTGGCTGGACTGCCATCAGGAAAAACAGTGCGTGTACGTGTTTGAGCGCAGAAGCGAAAGGCAGAGGATTCTGGCGATCTTCAATTTTTCGGATCAGGAGCAGAAGGATTACCGGCTCACAGTGCCGAAGGCGAAAAATCTGAAGCTGAAGCTGGACAGCGACTGGGAGCGCTTCGGGGGCGCGACCCGGGAGAAGAGCGCGGATCAGGGGCTGACAAAGAGCGGGGAGTTTGTGTTTGAGTTGCCGCGTTTCAGCGCAAGGTACTATGAGGTTGTGGAGTAATTCGTTATTCACAGCCGCTTTCCCTCCTTTACAGGACGCCATACGGTGTACGAGACGCCTTTGGATGCTTCCCCATGCGCGGACAATATTTTTTTGAAAAGATATTGATAAAAAATTAACTATCATATATAATGTTGGCGGATAAGACACAGCGTTTTCCCATGACAGAAAGATTGGAATCTGATGGATTTCTGTCAGGAGAACGCGGTGTTGAAAACAGGAAAAGATTCTTTTGTTTCAGGAGGTCCGCCATGAGCATGAGAGGCATCGACACCGAGGTGCGCAAAAATCGCCGCAGAGTATTTAAGGAGATCGCCAATCTGGCGTATTATTCCAAAGACTTGGCCGCGGACATGGAAAATCTGCCCTACACCATCGTGGAAAGCGAGGACAACCCCAATTGGGAGAACGTGTACCGGGAGCGGGAGGTGGTGCGGGAGCGGCTGCGCCTGGCCCTGGGAATGAGTCTGAGGCCGGAGGATGTGCCCGTCAACGTCAGTCAGGGTGTGGAGCTGTCCAATATTGATGAAAAATATTACGAACCACCGCTATTGCAGGTGATTCCCTCCGCCTGCCATGCCTGCCCGGAGAATAAGTTTGAGGTGACGGAGGTGTGCATGGGCTGCGCGGCCCATCCTTGCAGGGAGGTCTGTCCCCGGGGTGCCATGATCGTGAAAAACGGCAAATCCTATATTGATCAGGAAAAATGTATCAAGTGCGGCAAGTGTAGGGAGGTCTGTCCCTATGACGCCATTTCCCACTCGGTTCGTCCCTGCATGAAGGCCTGCGGCGTGAAAGCCATCGGCACCGGCGAACATGGCCGGGCGGTCATTGATTCGGACAAGTGCGTGACCTGCGGCATGTGCATGGTCAGCTGTCCATTCGGCGCTATCGCGGACAAATCTCAGATTTTCCAGCTGATTCGGGCACTGCAGAGCGGCAGGGAGATCATCGCCCAGGTGGCTCCCGCCTTTGTGGGGCAGTTTGGTAATGGCGTGACGCCCCAGATGTTGAAGGAGGCGCTGCTGTCTCTGGGTTTCGAGGAGGTCTATGAGACGGCGCTGGGGGCGGATTACGGCTGTCTGCAGGAGGCGCGGCACTATGTGGAGGAGGTGGCCAGCGGCAAGCAGAAGTTCTCCCTGACCAGCTGCTGTCCCTCCTGGTCCGTCCTTGCCAAAAAATATTTTCCGGAGACCATTGACAAGATATCCAACGAGCTGACCCCCATGGTGGCTACCGCGCGAATCATCAAGCAGGAGCACCCGAAAGCCTCGGTGGTTTTCATCGGCCCCTGTGTGTCCAAGAAACTGGAGGCCAGCAGACGCACGGTGCGCTCCGATGTGGACTTTGTCATCACCTTTGAGGAGCTGGCAGGGATTTTTGAGGCAAAGGGTATCTTTTTAAATGAAATGAAGGAGCAGGAGGAGGCGGAAAAGATGAACCGGGCCACCGCCCTTGGCAGAGGCTATGGCGTGGCCGGGGGAGTCGCGGGAGCTATCAAAAAAGCCATTGACGCCTATTATCCGGGAACGGAGGTCAAAATCGAGCACGCCCAGGGGCTGGAGGACTGCCGCAAGGCTCTGCTGATGGCCAAGGCCGGAAGGCTGAACGGCTACCTTATCGAGGGTATGGCCTGTCCCGGCGGCTGCGTGGCCGGTGCCGGTACCAACATCACCATCCCCCAGGCCACGAAAGCCGTGACGCAATATGCCAATACCTCGGAGCGGAAGATTCCGGAGAATATGTAGAGGGTGTTATTTACAGCTATATTAATAGCAAAGTCTCGCAGGGAAATGAAATATCTGTTTTGCTCATGATGTGCTGAACGCTGCGATGAGCCTATGGGCATGACAATCGTGTTCAGCAGAGGCTTCCACGATTGTCAATTGCCCAGCATGCAACGGAACTGCCGGTGGCAGTTTCGTTGTAAGTCTCATCTCCGCAGCACATAAATCGCGAAACAGATATTTCATTTCCCTGCTCTGATTTGCAAAGTCGGTATAGCTGTGAATGGTGGTTGCAGAAATTTAGAAAAAGAAAAATTTAGAATACTACTTGAGAAGTGATTAAAATTGCGGTATAGTGATTGAGATTTAAATTGTGAGGAGAGGAAAACAGAATGACGAAAATCAGAACCCGCTACGCCCCCAGCCCCACCGGCAGAATGCACGTGGGGAACCTGCGCACCGGCTTATACGAATATTTAATTGCAAAGCACGAAAACGGCACCTTCGTCCTGCGTATCGAGGACACTGACCAGGAGAGGCAGGTGGAGGGAGCTGTGGATATCATCAACAGGACTCTGGACAAGACGGGCCTGATTCCGGATGAGGGGCCGGACAAGGACGGCGGCTACGGCCCCTATGTGCAGAGCGAGCGCATGAAGACCGGTATTTATATGAAATATGCCAGAGAGCTGGTCGACAAGGGCGAGGCCTATTACTGCTTCTGCGACAAGGAGCGGCTGGAGGGCCTGCGCCGGACCATCGAGATGGACGGAGAGACCAAGGAGATCACCGTCTATGACAAGCACTGCCTTTCCCTCTCCAAAGAGGAGGTAGAGGCCAACCTGGCCGCCGGCAAGCCCTTTGTCATCCGGCAGAATAATCCCACCGAGGGCACCACAACCTTCCATGACGAGCTTTACGGGGACATCACAGTGGACAACTCCGAGCTGGATGACATGATTCTGATCAAGTCCGACGGCTATCCCACCTACAATTTTGCCAACGTGGTGGACGACCATACCATGAACATCACCCATGTGGTCCGGGGAAACGAGTACCTTTCCTCCTCCCCAAAGTATGTGCGCCTGTACGAGGCCTTCGGCTGGCAGGTGCCGGTGTATATCCATCTGCCTCTGATTACCGATGAAAATCACAAAAAGCTCTCCAAGAGAAGCGGCCATTCCTCCTTTGAGGATCTTTTAGAGCAGGGCTTTGTGGCGGAGGCCGTGGTCAACTATATCGCGCTCCTCGGCTGGTCTCCCGAGGAAAACCGGGAAATCTTTTCCATGGAGGAGCTGATTGAGAAGTTTGACTATCACAGGATTAATAAGTCTCCCGCGGTCTTTGATATCGGAAAGCTGAGATGGATGAACGGCGAGTATATCAAGGCCATGGACTTTGATGTTTTTTATGAACAGGCAAGGCCTTATCTGGAGGCGGCTCTGACGAAAGGGCAGGATCTGAGGAAGGTTGCGGCTATGGTCAAGACTCGCATTGAGGTCTTCCCGGATATCACGGAAATGGTGGATTTCTTTGAGACTTTGCCGGAATATGACACGGAAATGTACCGCCATAAGAAAATGAAGACCACGCCGGAGAGCTCTCTCGGGGTGTTAAAGGATGTATTGCCCCTGCTGGAAGCGCAGGAGGATTATTCCAACGACGCCGTCTATCAGCTGCTGCTTTCCTACGCGGGGGAGAAGGGCTATAAGAACGGATTTGTAATGTGGCCCATCCGCACCGCCTTAAGCGGCAGACAGACCACGCCCGCCGGAGCCACCGAGATTCTGGAGGTATTGGGCAAGGAAGAGTCCCTGTCCCGCATCAAAACCGGAATCGCGAAGCTGGAGGCTGCCCTTGGATAATCGTCTGACATCAACGGGCAGAAGTGCTATTGATGATTTGGAGGCCATGTTTGGATAAACGTTTATACCGGCACAGAAAAGTGCACAATTTTGATGATTTGGAGGCACCGCTTGGCTGATCAGTTCACACCGGCCCAGGAGCGGGCCATCGATCATTTTACGGGTCCCGCCCTTGTGTTGGCGGGGCCCGGCAGCGGCAAGACCCTGGTGATCACCGAGAGGGTCCGCCGCCTGATTGAGAAGCGCAAGGTCGACGCTTCCCAAATCCTGGTGATTACCTTCACGAAGGCCGCCGCGGTCCAGATGGAGCAACGCTTTTCACGTAAGATGCCACAGGAAAGACCCTGGTTTGGCACATTTCACTCATTCTTTTATTTTATTCTGAGAACATACTCCCGAAAATTTCCAAAAACCCTGGTTCCTTCCAATGTCAAACAGATGCTCATAAAATCCGCCTGCAAAACCGTGCTTCAGGACAATTCCAGGGGTATAGCGGAGGCGGCGGAGCAACTGCTGGGCTTCTATATTAATGTGGGGATGGACTTGGAACGGCTGCCCCTTTCCGATGAGATCGGGCCAAAGGACGTGGAGACCATTTATCAGATGTACTCTGAGGCCCTGAGGCAGGAGGGATATTTTGATTTTGACGAGCTGCAGATTGCCTGTCTGAAGCTGCTGAAGTCCAATATGGAAATCAGAAAACAGCTGGTAAAGGCCTTTCCCTTTATCCTGGTGGACGAGTGTCAGGACATGAACCCGGTGCAGTATGAGATTTTAAAGCTTCTGACCGGGCCGGCAAAATCGGTGTTTCTGGTGGGAGACGATGATCAGAGCGTCTACCGATTCCGGGGCGCCCAGGTAAGCCTTACGCGCTGCTTTCTGGAGGATTACAGGCCGGTGACGGAGATTTTGCTGGATCAGAATTTCCGCTCCGCGAAGTGCATTGTGCAGGCGTCCCTGAAGGTGATTTCCGACAATCAGTCCCGTTTTGAGAAGGCCATCCGGCCCAAGGATCAGATAGAGCTGGGAGTGGCGGTCCGGGCATTTCCCAACCAGGAGGCCATGCAGGAAAAAATCCTGGCCTGTCTGCTGGGGCAGCCCGACCTCAACGAGTGCGCCCTGATCTGCCGCACCAACAAGGAGCTGGGGGCCTTCACCCACCGCCTGAGAAAGGCCGGCGTCCCCTATCAGATAAAAGAGAACGTCAGAAGCGTTTTTGAGGAGGACTGGTATCTGGATGTGGAGGCTTATCTGAAGCTTGGCCTGGGAACGGGGGAGAGGAAGGATATTCTGAGAATCGCCAATAAGCCCAACCGCTTTATCACCCGGGAGCAGATTGTGAATTTCACATCTCTTCCGGCGCCTCTGGCCTCCCAGGTAAAGCACCTGAAGGGAATGCGGACCTCCCTTGCCATGAAATATATCTGGATTGGAATCGGCTACGGCCGCTATCTGAAAAATACGCTCTCCAGAGCGGAAGACCAGTATGAGGAAATTTTAGAGCAGTATGAGGAAATTTCCGGGGAGATGGAGCAGTACACGGAGGTGAGGGACTGGCTGGAATATGCGGAGACGGACCGGCAGCTGCAGCTAAGGGAAAATAAAAAAGCGAAGCCCCAAAGCGGCGTCCATCTGATGACCATGCACGGTTCCAAGGGGCTGGAATATGATACGGTGATCCTGCCGGACGTAAATGAGGGCCGAATGCCCCGCGGTAAAAATCTGTCAAAGGAGGAGATCGAGGAGGAGCGCAGGCTTCTGTACGTGGCGATGACCAGGGCGAAGCGCACGCTGGAAATCTACTACATCAGCGGGGAAGCCGGGCATCTGAAGAGACCGAGCATGTTCCTTCACAGACTGCTGGAAGAAAAAACGCCGTGAAACAGTGGTTCTGCTTCACGGCTAAAGTGATTCTGACGGGTTTCATGGGCAAATGCTTCCGACAGGTTTCACGGTTCAAATACTTCCAACAGCATTCAGATTTTCTGAGAAACGATTTCCCGGGAAACCGGTTTCGCGGGCCTGTTACTCGTCCACAATCTCATCGAATTCCACGTCGTCCAGAAATTCCTCGAATGCTTCATCAACGGCTTCGTATTCATCGTCGTCATCGATATAGCCAAGCTTGGGCTCCTCATTCGGATCGTCTGGATTTTCGCTGTAGCGGTAGAACCACACCTCCCCGTCCTCATTTTCGCCCTTTTCATCCAGGGGCTGCAGTACAATATAATCTTTACCCTCCACCTCCAGGATGGTGATGACGGCGCACTCCACCGTGCGTCCGTCCTCCAGATCCAGAGTGACGGTCATTTCCTCGTCAATGGGTTCGTTTTCGTATGTCATGGAATGTCCTCCTTTAAAAGCTCTTCCTATACTACCCTTTTTTACAAAAAAAAGCAACATTATATTCCCACTCCCGAAAAGAAAATCTTTACTCCTTTACGCGATATATGGTAGAATAAGACAAGATTATTCAAAGGAGAACCGCTCATGAACAATACCTTTACTACCAGACCTTCGACCCCTTATCCACTGGGCATCCGGCGTCAGGGCCGGGCCATCCGGGCCTCCTTTGTCAGCCGGGGAGCGGACTGCGGGGTGGTGCTGAAATCCGCGCGCCCCGGATCGGAGGAGCTTCGAATCCCCTTTGATGAGACGTACCGCTGCGGGAGCGTCTATTCCATGCGGATAGAGAATGTGCCGGGAGAGTACACGCTGGCCGCTTTTTATGAAGAGGGAGAAACAGTACCGGATAAAAACGGCGCGCAGTTTGTGAAGCATGCTTACGGGGAGGAGCTTGAGGCTGCTCAGATGGAAAGCATCCTGACGGAGAGGAATTATGACTGGGAGAACAGCAGGCGCCCGTACATTCCTCTTTCCCAGACGGTAGTGTACGGCCTTCATGTGCGGGGCTTTACCAGACATTCCAGCAGCGGCTGTAAGCATAAGGGTACCTTCGCGGGCGTGGCGGAGAAGCTGGACTATCTTCAGGAGCTTGGTGTAACCACTCTGCTTCTGCAGCCGGCCTATGAGTTTATTGAGGCGGAGAAAAGCGCCGGTAACGCCCATCCCGTGGGAACACCTTATGGTGGATATTCCCCGGAAAAGACAGAAAAGAAGCTGAATTACTGGGGATACCGGGAGGGCTTTTATTACGCGCCCAAGGCTTCCTATGCCGCGGGAAAGGATGCTGTTACGGAATTTAAGGATCTGGTGAAGGCCTGCCATGTCCGGGGGATGGAGCTGTGGATGCAGTTTTATTTTCCGCGTACGGTCAATGAGCGGGAGATTCTTTCCATTCTGGAGCACTGGACGCTGGAATACCGGGTGGACGGCTTTCAGATCATGGCGGATCATATCAATATGGAGCTTGTCGAAAGCGCTCCCCTGCTGTCCGATGTCAGACTGATTTATTATGGCTTCGAGGACAGGCCCCTTTCTGACAGAAATCAGCAGTCTTTGGCCAAACGCTTCTGCGCCTTCAATGAGAATCCGATGATCGCATACCGCCGGTTTCTGAAGGGCGATGAGCATACCCTGGGCGATATGATGGAGGCGCTGAAAAGAAACGGCCGGTCCGTCGCTTATATGAACAGCGTGGCGGATTACAACAGCTTCCGGGTCAATGACCTGGTAAGCTATGATTATAAGCATAATGAGGACAACGGCGAGGACAACCGGGACGGCTCCGGTTATAATCACAGCTGGAACTGCGGCGAGGAGGGTCCCTCCCGCAAAAAGGCGGTGACCGCCCTCCGCGAGAAGCAGAAGAAAAATATTTTCACTATGCTGGCTTTAAGCCAGGGCATTCCCTATCTTTTCATGGGGGACGAGATGTCCAAAACCCAGAAGGGCAACAATAACCCCTACAATCAGGACAATGAAACCGCCTGGGTCAACTGGCGCGACCTGAAAAAGAACGGGGAGCTTTATCAGTTTGTGAAGGAGCTCCTGGCATTCCGCAGGGCGCACCCGATTCTGCACATGGATCAGCCGCTGACCGGCGCGGACGTGAAGGGGCTTGGCTATCCGGATATTTCCTTCCACGGGCTGGAGGCCTATATGACGTCCTCCGAGCCGTACAGAAGGGAGCTGGGGGTGCTGCTGAACGGTGCTTACGCAAAAACGGAGGAGGGCAAGCCGGACAGCCTTCTGTTCCTGGCTTTCAATATGCACTGGCAGACCCATGAATGCGCCCTGCCGTTATTGAGAAAGGGCCTGTGCTGGCGGGTGGTGCTTGCCACCGAAAAGCTTGCGGAGGACCATGAGCCTGAGAGAACGCTGACCGTGCCGGCCAGGACGATTTACGTGCTGGAGGCGGTGAGAGAACCGGGGGCGGCGGAGGAAATACCGGAAATCGACGACAGGACGGGGTTTTAGCCTTTATATTAAGCTGTCGTGAAATAATACGCCCATCAGGACGGGATTTTAGGTTTTACATTAGTGACTGCCGCGAAACAATACGCTCATCCTGCGCTGCTTTTTAGCAAACGATAAAAATTTACTTTTGTCGCTCACCATAAAAAACAGGCACCGTCCAAACCGCGCCGCATACCTTAAAGTAAAAGACTGTCAAGAGGTTATCCATGGATTTTTTGTGGATTATATGTATCTTTTTACTGGCGGCGAATCAGAACTGTGGCTGCGGGTGTGCTGACAGCTGCGGATGTACCGATGCCAGCAGCCTGAATCGCGGGGCATGCTTAAACCACGGAGCAGGCTTAAACCGTGAGGCAAGCTTAAATCGCAGTGTAAATGTGTCCCGTGCCGCGGCGGGGAGCTGCGGTGCAAATGCGGTCAACGGGGACTGCGGCTGCTGCGGGTCTGACAATGTTGCCGTACCGGACGACTGCAGCTGTGAGGTGCCCCAGCCGCTGATGTCTGGCAACAACGGGAACACCAGGACGGCGCAGTATCCCTTCCCGCCCTATCCGGTGCTGAGGGGATAGATGTTGCGGTGGCTGATGGGAGCGTTACTATTCACCGGAACGAGGAAGCGGAATGTTACGATTGACTTAAAAAGACGGCAGTGTTAAACTGACAGGCAGAAAGACAAAGATAAAGGTTTCAGATCACACGCAGTAAACCTGACGGGAGCTGCGTGTGAATTTCAGACAGGAGGCGCGGTCATGGCAGACGCGAAATATGTAGCCTATGTTTCCACCTATACCCGGGGGGACAACCTTGGGATTAAAATATTTGACGTGGATATGGAGAAAGGTCGTTTTTATCCGAAAAACGAAGTGGAGATCACCAATTCCTCCTACCTGACCCTCTCCAAAAACAACAAATTCCTGTATTCCATCACAGATACCGGTGTGGAAGCCTATGAAATCCTGAAAAACGGGGATTTAAAAACCTTAAACCACGCCGGCATCAACGGCATGCGGGGCAGCTACCTGTCCACGGATTACACGGACAAGTTTTTGTTTGTGGGAAGCTACCATGACGGCAAGCTGACGGTGCTGAAGCTCAACGAGGACGGTTCCATCGGCAGGATCACCGATGAACTCTATCACAGGGGCATGGGCAGCATCGCGGACCGAAGCTTCCGCGCCCACATTGTCTGCACCAAGATGACCAGGGACAATAAATACCTTCTGGTGGCGGACTCCGGCCTGGACCACACCAATGTCTACAGGGTCGATCACAGGAACGGCACGGTTAAGCAGGTGGACGCGATCCGCTCCGAACCGGATTCCGCGCCCAGACACATCAAGATCAGCAAGGACGGCAGATTTGTCTACATTGTCCATGAGATGAAGAATTTCATCACCGTCCACAGCTATAAGGAGGAAAAGGGTCTTCCCTACTTTGAGAAGGTGCAGACCATCTCCACCCTGAGCAATTATACCTCCGGCAACGCGGCGGCCAGCGCCCTGAATTTTTCCATGGATTACAAATATCTGATCAGCTCCAACGCCGGCGACAACAGCGTGGTGATTTATAACCGGGACGAGGAGACAGGCTTGCTTTCCAGGATTCTGTGTCTGCCCATCAGCGGCTCCTATCCCAAGGACGCCATGCTCTTCCCGGACAATAAGCACCTGGTCAGCCTGAATCACGAATCCAATACCATGACATTTTTCAATGTGGACATTGAAAAGGGAACGCTGGCCATGTGCGCGAAGGAGATTCCGGTGGGAGAGCCGAACTGCGTTATTTTCTATAAGCTGGCGGAATAGCGGCGCGGCATGCGGGGAAGGCGGTTTTAAATTATAGTGAACGACATTAATAATTTCACTTTGAAGCCCAACCGGTATATGCTGAAGAGAAAATATATTTGTCGTTCATTATAAGAACGGCTTATTCCCGGAAGTAAAGGAGCGTGCCGGAAAGCGGCAAAGCGGTAGATGATATGAGCAAAAAAAGAATATTTCTGGCGGGAGATTCCACCGTGCAGAGCTACCCGAAGGAAAAGGAGCCCCAGACCGGCTGGGGCCAGGTCTGGTGGGAATATTTTCAGGGAGCGGAGCGATGCGTCTCTTATCCTTCAGACAGCGTTTTTTCTCAGGCGGTCTGCTATGAGCTTCCGGATGTGATTATTGACAACCGGGCCATGGCGGCCAGAAGCAGCAGGTCTTTCAGGGAGGAGGGAAGGCTGTCGGACATCGCTAAAGCTGTCGGAGAGGGGGATTATCTGCTGGCGCAGTTTGGGCACAATGACGCCAATCAGGCGAAGGAAGAGCGCTATGTGAGGCCGGAGGATTTCGGAGCTTCGCTGGCGCCCTTTGCTGAATTGTGCACTCAAAAGGGCGCTGTCTTCATTCTGGTGACGCCCATTGCCATGAGAAACTGTGAGGACAACCCGGAGGGGAGATTTACATACAGCTTTCCGGAGTACCGGGAAGCGATGATCCGCTACGCGAAAGAGGCCGGGCTGCCCCTTCTGGATCTGGGAAAGGCCACCACCGAGTATTGTGAGAAGCTGGGAGCGGAGGAGTGTAAGGAGCTTTTTCTCTGGGTCAGGCCCGGGGAGTACCCGGACAGTGAGTGCGCGGACGGCAGACAGGACAACGCCCATTTGCAGCTTGCGGGAGCTAGGGCTTTCGCGGGAGTGCTGACAGAACTGATTAAAAATGATGACCGGGACAGTCGGCTGGACGCACTGCGGTCCTGGCTGCGGTAGTGTTGGTGAAGGGCGTCAGAGTGTGGCGGTTGTTTTGGGCAAAAATAGTTATGAAACGGAAAGAGAGGTACGATTGCAAAAATGGAAATGAAAAAAGTGACATTGATCGGTTTGGGAGCCATGGGCTCCTTCTTTGCGCCCCGTCTGGCGGCGGGACTTGCGCCGGGAGCCTTCCGTGTGCTGGCGGAGGGAGAGCGGAAGGAAAGGCTTGAAAGGCAGGGAGTGACCCTGAACGGCGTGAATTATAAATTCCCGGTGATTGAGCCTGCGCTTACAGGGGACACGGCGGATCTGGTGATTATGGCGGTGAAGGATATGGGGCTGGATCAGGCCATCACCGATATCCGCAATCAGGTAGGACCCGGGACTCAGATCCTCTGTGTCATGAACGGAATTGAGAGCGAGGAGAGGGTAGCGGCAGCCTACGGCTGGGAGCATGTGCTTTATTCCTATATGAGAATTTCCATCGTTATGGACCAGGGAATCGCGGACTTTAATCCGGATGGAGGCTCTGTCCACTTCGGGGAAAAGGAAAACGCGACTCTCTCTCCCCGCGTCCTGGCTGTGAAGGAGGTCTTTGACATCTGCGGCATTCCCTATGAGATCGACGCCGACATGCTGCGCGGGCTGTGGTTCAAATTTATGTGCAACGTGGGAGAAAATACGACTTGCGCCCTGCTGGGAATTCCCTTCGGCGTTTTCCGCACAAATGAGGACGCCAATTTTATTCGCCGGGCCGCCATGCGGGAGGTTGCCGCGATTGCGCAGAAGAAGGGCATCGACATCGGCGAGCCGGAGATTGAGAGGCAGGAAAAGACGATTGGGAAGCTTCCCTTTGAGAATAAGCCCTCCACCCTTCAGGATCTGGAGCGGGGGCGCAAAACGGAGGTGGAAATGTTCTCCGGGACGGTGATCCGTTTAGGAGAGGAGCTCGGCGTGGATACTCCTGTCAACCGCGTCCTGTATCACGGAATCAAGGTGAAGGAAGCGGAGAATGAGAGACGGCGCAGAGGGTAAAGTTGTCCCGGATTTCTTCCAGAGGACGATATTCCCGGTCTTCCGTTTCCCGGCTGATTGACTGTCTCCAATATACTCTTTTTTAATGAAAAACGCAGGTTATCGCGTCACTTTTTTTTAAAAACGCAAAAATGTGACGCGATAACCTGACTACCTGTATGGTGTACAACAGTGGGCAGATACCGATATTTTATTCTCATGAGAGAGGCTCCGGCAACACTCGGGAGGAAAGTATCTGTTGCCGGGGTTACTTTTAAGGAAGGAACAAAAATACAATGAAAGAAACCATGCGGGTTGACATCGGCACAGTGAAGCTGGAGCTGAATCCGGAAACCTTGCTTTTTAACGTAGAGGCAGCAGGCTGGGGCTGGCGGCAGGATCCGTCTTTTTGTCCTCATTTTTGTCTTAAAGACGGCAGCGAACTGCCTTTTCACAGTGCGGATACCATTCGCCATGAATATAAAAAAAGCGGCGTCGGGCAGGGAATTCTTTCTCACTATGAGTGGAATGATTTTTCTTTTGAGACCTTTGTCTGGGCGGAGCAGGCTGCGGGGGCGGTCCGCTTTGAACTGATTCCCGGGGAGGGGGAGCTTCCTTTCACGAGGGTTTGCTGGCCGGGATATTTTTCCTTTGAAAAAAAGCGGCGGGACGCTTATACTGTGATGCCCGTCCTGCAGGGCCTTCTGATCCCCAATACCTGGGATGGCGAGGTCGGAAAGCTGCCCTTTGACGGACAGTTCTGCTCCGCCGGCGCCTATATGCCCTGGTTTGGGCAGGTGGAGGAAGGGCAGGGCTATATCGTCATCTGCGAGACCCCCTGGGACGGGGGCTATTATGTGGATCACCCGGCGGGAGGACCCTATACCCATGCGGGCGTCTATTTTCTGCCCAGTCTGGGGAGGCTTTCCTATCGGCGGAGCCTGAAGTACGTTTTCCTGAGGGATTGCGACTATAACGATCTGTGCAAGGTTTACCGGAAGTATGCCACAGAGACAGGACTCCTGACGACCCTGAAGGAGAAAGCGGCCCGCAATGGGCTGGTGGATGAGCTGATCGGCGCGGTGATTGTCCATAAAGGAATTAAGACCCATGTTTCTCCGGATTCTGATTTTTATGACAGGGAGCACCCGGAGAAAAACGATGTCCTCATTCCCTTCCGTACCCGCGCTCAGGAGATCCTGCGCTATCATCAGAAGGGAGTAAGAAAGCTCTATCTTCGTCTGGACGGCTGGGGAACGCCAGGATATGACAATCAGCATCCGGACTATCTGCCGGCCTGTCCCGAGGCCGGGGGCTGGGAAGGGCTGAAGGAGCTGTCCGATACCATCAGCGAATGTGGTTATCTGTTCGGGCTTCACGACCAGTACCGGGATTATTATACGGACGCGGCCACCTATGACCGGGAATTTGCCATTCATGGGACGGATGGCTCCGTCTTTGAGATGTCCCGCTGGGCCGGCGGCAGGCAGAATTATCTCTGCGCCACCCAGGCGCCTTACTATGTGAAGCGCAATTTTGAGGAGGTCCTGAACCATGGCATCCGATTACAGGCGTCCTACCTGGATGTGTTTACCTGTAACGAGCCGGACGAGTGCGCCCACCCGCGCCACAGGATGACCAGAAAGGAATGCCTGGAGTACCGCAGCGCCTGTTTTTCATATCTGTGGTCGAAGGGAATTCTGCCCAGCAGCGAGGAGTGTTCGGACTGGGCTATGAGGGAGCTGGTATTTTGCCATTATGGTCCCTATGATTTTATGCTGCAAAGGCCGGGCAGCCCCAGGCGTGGCGTGCCGGTGCCGCTGTTTAACCTGGTGTACCACGACTGCATGATTTTGCCGTGGCTTATGGACAGGCAGCCGGATGGGGAGGATTATATGCTGTACGCCCTGTTGAATGGCGGCGCGGCCTACCTAGACCGGGACGGCGCTTATCCGGATACGGATGGAGCCTTTGACAGTGAGGCGGAGAGGAAGCTTTCTGAGGAGATTGAACGATGCGCTGTGGTCAGCGGCCTGCAGGAGCGGGTGGCCGGATGCGAGATGATGCGGCATGAATTTCTGGATGGGGATTATAACAGACAGCGGACGGCGTTTTCGGACGGAACCACGGTGACGGTTGATTTAAAAACCGGGGAGTATGAGATCGGGTAAGTGAAAGAAAAGAGCTGCCGCCGCAGGTGTGATTCACCTGAAGGGCAGCAGCTTATTATTTTCTGCTTTTAAAGATTTTCCGGGACATCGTCCACTACGGGACTGTCGAAAACCACAAAGGGATCCACGTCAATACAATGGTATTCATCACGGTTCCCATCCAGATCCCAAGCCACGGTATATCCGATTACGGTCAGCTTCTGTTTGAAAATTTCCGGATCTCTCAGAGGTTCATAGACTCCGCCGTTTTCGATGAGGGGCTTCATGTCCAGCGCCCGCATGGCGCCATCGTTCATATAAGCATATACAATATAATCTTTTCCGGCCACGGCCTGATATACTTCGGGGTAAAACAGCGTGAAATCCAGCTTGCGGTCTGTCATGTGAGCCTCCTTTCACTAGATTAATGGGTTAATTCTCATCAGCGGTTTGTTATCCTTGGCAAGTTCCCGGTTCTGCATCAGTTCATCTTTATGTATTTCTGCCCATGCAAGTACAAACTTTAATTGCCTTTTGGGTAAATGGCCTTCCAGAATTGCTCCGTCTTCAATCAGAATAACAGCTTTATAGCTGCTATACTCTGCGTGAAAATGAGGCGGATTGTAGTCATTCCAGTACATGGTAACTCTGATCCCGTAAAACAGGCTGATCTCCGGCATATGAACCTCCTTTCCCTCTCTATTGGTGATTATAACAGGGATTCAAAGCGAATACAACCGGAAAAATGTTAAGCTGTTTTCATCACGACAGATACTGCCTCATACTCTTCAGCGCATTCTTTTCCAGCCTCGACACCTGTGCCTGAGAAATTCCGATATAGTCCGCCACCTCCATCTGGGTCTTTCCCTCAAAGAAACGCAGCGTGATGATCTCTTTTTCCCGGTCGTTCAGCCGTCCCATGGCCTCGCTCAAGGTGATGTGCTCAATCCAGTTTTCTTCTTTATTTTTCTTATCGCTGATCTGGTCCATGACGTAGAGCGTATCGCCGCCGTCGCTGTAAATGGGATCATAGAGACTGACCGGGCTCTGAATGGCGTCCAGAGCGTAGACCACGTCTTCCATGGGGATGCCGATTTCTGTGGCGATCTCCTCCACAGTGGGTTCCTTCTGGGAATTTCCCATCATGGTCTCCCTTGCCTGCATGGCCCGGTAGGCGATGTCTTTCAGGGAGCGGCTGACTCTTATGGAGCCGCCATCGCGCAGATAGCGCCGGATCTCCCCCATGATCATTGGGACAGCGTAAGTTGAAAACTTAACCCCAAGAGAGCGGTCAAAATTATCAATCGCCTTAATCAGGCCCACACAGCCAATCTGAAAAAGATCGTCCACATTTTCCTCGGAGGTGGAAAAGCGTTTGATTACACTTAAAACCAGACGCAGATTTCCTTCTATATATTTTTCACGGGCAGTCTGGTCGCCCTGGGCGATCTGCTCAAAAAGAGCGTCCTTTTCCTCCTGTGCCAGCAAAGGTAATTTGGCGGTGTTGACGCCGCAGATTTCCACTTTTCCCATCAGTTCCTCCCGGATCAGGCCTTATCTGCTCTGATTCAGACAGCGCCGACACAGGGATAGGCCTTATCCCCGCACCGACGCTGTCTTTTGTATTATGATGACTGCCTGACAGTCTCTGTTGAAATCCAATATTGTCATATGGAATTTTCAACAAAGCCCGTCTTACCGGCAGCCTCATTTTTTAGTATGGTTTAAATGCTCAAATTTATACGTGGAGGCATACAATAAAGAAAAAGGGATTCTCTTTTTATGTTGTTTTCGGAATTGAAAAATAAAGAAGTGATTGATATAAAGGATTGCAAAAAGCTGGGAAGAATACAGGATCTGGAGTTTGATCCGCACACTGGGTGCGTGCGGAAATTTTTTGTCCCCTGTGGGTCAAAGTGCAGCTTTTTTGTCTCACCGGAGCCGGATTATGTGCTGGATTTCTGCGAAATCTGTCAGATCGGCCCGGACATTATTCTGGTTGACGCAAGATAGAGTTTTTGGTAAAATCATTTCAAATGTTACCGCGGATGGTGACATGAAAATATTTATTTTACGGAGGCGCGACATGAGGTGTCCTTTTTGCGGCAGTGAGAATATAAGAGTGGTGGATTCCAGACCTGTGGACGAGAGCAATTCCATCCGCAGAAGGAGGGTCTGCGAGGGCTGCGGCAGACGCTTCACTACCTATGAAAAGGTGGAGACATTTCCCATTATGGTCATCAAAAAGGACCAGACCAGGGAGGCCTATGACCGCGCCAAGCTCGAGCAGGGCATTCTCCGCGCCTGCCATAAGCGTCCGGTCAGCTCCGCCCAGCTTTCTCAGGCGATGAATGAGATTGAATCGGAGATTTACGCAAAGGAACAGGCGGAGGTGCTTTCCACGGACATCGGGGAGATGGTCATGGAGAAGCTGAAAAGTCTGGACATGGTGGCCTACGTGCGTTTCGCCTCTGTTTACCGGGAGTTCAAGGATGCCGACACCTTCATGTCGGAGCTGAAAAAGCTTCTGGCGGACCGGTAATAAAGGAACTGTCACGAAATAACTTGCGCATCTTGCACCGCCTAATACGCGAATCGCAGGCCATAAAAGTCTCGCCGTATAAGGACAGATAGTAGCAAGGATAAAGGAAGAGCGGATGCTTGAGATATTTTTTCCGGATGAAATGGTAAAGAGAGCCTGGAACGTACCCTATCGGGAGTTTTATGAGAAGGGGTACCGCACGGTGCTCTTTGATATTGACAACACTCTTGTGTATCCGGATGCGCCGGCCACGGAGGAATGTAAGGCTTTTTTAAATCAGTTAAAAAAAACCGGCTATCAGATCATGGTTATTTCCAACAACAAGGGACCGCGGGTGGAGACTTTCGCCGCGGACTGCGGTATCGGCTATGTGGCGAAGGCCGGCAAACCGCTGCGGGGCGGCTATGAAAGGGCCATGGAGGCTACCGGTTCTACTCCCCGGACGACCCTGTTTGTGGGGGATCAGCTGTTTACGGATGTGTGGGGAGCCCGGCGTCTGGGAATACACAGTATTCTGGTGGAGCCCATGACCACATCGGAGGAGATTCAGATTATTCTCAAGCGGCAGCTGGAGAAGCCGGTGCTTCGGGTGTACCGGAAGAGGAATGAGGCGGATTCGAAATAACAGATATGCCCGGGAATCGAAACGAATGTTCCTGCCAGAGGGATAACGCGAAATGAATGCTCATGCCGGAGGGCTGACGCACAGAAGCGAACAGGCAAAAGACGTAGGGGAGCGCATAAAAAGACAGGCGGATAAGGGAAGGATTCAGTGAAAATGAAAATGGATGAACAGTCAGGGCGGCCTTCTGTCAATGGCCATACCCGGATTTTTGGCCTGATCGGCAATCCGGTGGGACATACCATGTCGCCGGTCATACATAATACGCTGGCGGAATATTACGGACACAACCTGATTTACGGGGCCTTTCCTGTTGCGGAGGACCCGGTCAAAGCGGTGGAGGGAGCTTACGCCCTTGGCATTCAGGGCCTGAATGTGACGGTTCCCCATAAATCCACGGTCATACCGGCACTTGTCGAAATTGATAATTTCGCGGCCAAAATCGGCGCGGTCAATACCCTGGTGCGGGTGGAGGGGAAGGGCTTCAGGGGCTATAATACGGATATGCCGGGCCTGTACCGGGCCATGGAGCGGGAGAGTATCCGGATTGAGGGAGAAAGAATCGTGATTCTGGGAGCCGGGGGCGCGGCCCGGGCGGTGGCTATGATGGCGGCGGATAAGGGAGCGGCTCAGGTCTTTGTGCTGAACCGGACGCCGGGCAAGGCGCAGGCCATCGCGGACGAGATAAAGCGTTTGTATCCGAATTGCCCGATGACAGCCGGGAGCCTTTCTGATTACCATAAGCTTCCGGAAGGAAAATATCTCTGTATTCAGGCCACCAGCACGGGCATGAGTCCCCATACAGACCAGGCGGTTATTGAGGACCCGGCGTTCTATGAGAGGATCCATACGGCCTTTGACCTAGTGTATAATCCTTATGAGACAAGGTTTATGGGGCTGGCTAGGCAGGGCGGCGCCAGAGCGTACAACGGACTGAATATGCTGCTCTATCAGGGCGTCATCGCCTATGAGCTGTGGAACAGGGTCAGGGTCGGCACTGAAGCCGTGGACAGAGTGCGCCGGAGATTAAAGGAAGAGATGGGGCTGTAGGATGAAACCGCATTTGATTTTGATCGGATACATGGGCAGCGGCAAGAGTACCTTAGGCTGCGCCGTCAGTTATCCTCTGCAGCAGTGCTTTATCGACACGGACAGATGGATTGAGCAGAAGGAACAAATGACGGTCAGTGAGATTTTTGCCGCTCATGGGGAGGATTATTTCAGGCGAAAGGAGACGGATTGCCTGAAGGCCATGCTTCTTGAAAAGGAGCCCCGGGTGCTGGCTCTGGGGGGAGGAACGCCCCTTCGGCGGGAAAACCGCGAGCTGTTGAAGAGGCTGGGCGTCACCGTTTATCTGAAGGCGGAGCCGGAGACCATTTATGAGAGGCTGAAGGGGGACAACACCAGGCCCCTGCTTCAGTGTGACGATCCGCGGGCGAGGATAAGGCAGATGATTCTGGAGAGGGACCCCGTTTACCGGGAGGCCGCGGATTACATACTGCGGGTGGACGACTGGGATATCAGGCGCCTGCTGGGGGAGCTGCAGGAGGCGTACAGGACGGAAGGGGAGAAGAGCCGATGGACCTCATGACTCCATGGGCAGCATACTCTTCAGCCGTGTAAATCATTTTATAAGAAAACGGAGGGTGGATATGAAGCTGCTGGTGATCAACGGACCCAATCTGAACTTTCTGGGTATCCGGGAGAAGAGCGTTTATGGAAATGAGGACTATGATTATCTTTTGAATCTGATTGAAAATAAGGGCAGGGAAACCGGCGCTGAGATTGAGGTGTTTCAGTCGAATCACGAGGGAGCCATTATCGACAGAATTCAGGAGGCTTATTTTGATTCCACGGCTGGGATTGTGATCAATCCGGGCGCCTACACGCATTACAGCTACGCGATCCGGGACGCGCTGGCCAGCATAACTGTGCCCAAAATTGAGATTCATATTTCAGATATCACAAAGAGAGAGCCCTTCCGGCGCAATTCTGTCACGAAGGATGCCTGCGACGCCCAGATTTACGGCAGGGGCCTTGCGGGCTATCCGGACGCCATCGATCTTTGCATTGAAATGATTCGGAACGGAGGAACCGGAGGAAAAGCTCTGGTATAGCGTTTTGCAGATAACCGGCCAGATATCTGGTTATTTCGAAAACGCTGCATTGGATGAAGCTCCTCAGAAAAAAAGCCCCGTGCCGAAAATCCGCGGGGACATATGGGAAAACCTGTGAGAAATGAAAAAAACAGTTGAAAAAACCCATGTAATCGTGTAGACTAAGTGAGGAATATTTGTTACAACTTCAGGAGGAAAAGCAATGATAAATGCAGGCGATTTCAGAAAAGGGATTACATTTGAGTACAAAAACAGCGTATATATGGTTCTGGATTTCTTGCACGTGAAGCCCGGCAAGGGCTCCCCGTTTGTGAGGACCAAGTTAAAGGACGTGATTTCCGGCGGTGTTGTGGAGGACACCTTCAACCCCTCCGACAAGTATCCTCTTGCCCGTATTGACAAGAAGGATATGCAGTTCTTATTCAAGGACGGTGATATGTACAGCTTTATGGACGTGGAGACCTACGATCAGTTCGAGTACAACAGCGAGATTGTGGGCGACGCCATGGAGTTTGTGAAGGAAAATGAGATCTGCAAGATCTGCTCCTTCAAGGAGAAGGTGATTTCCATTGAGCCGCCGCTTTTTGTGGAGCTGGAGGTAACCGATACTGAGCCGGGTGTGCGCGGCAATACCGCGACCAACGTGACCAAGCCGGCGACCGTGGAGACCGGCGCGACCATCAAGGTGCCGATCTTTATCAACAACGGCGACGTGATCAAGATCGATACCCGCACCAAGGAGTATTTATCCAGGGCATAACAGCGATCCGGGCATAAAGGCCGATATTCCGGCCTGATAATTGCGGAGGCGTCTGAGCGGACAGTGTATTCATTTTTTCTGAAGCTTTCAGGACAGCAGGGAAACCGGCTGTCCTTTTTACATTGATGACAGGAAACGGCTTTATGTCGTTAAACTTAACACGTATATTACAGGATGGCAGAATTTTGTAATGAACGATGAAATATTTTGTCGTTCATTATGATTGCGGAACGCCTGGCCGCAGGGAACGGCTGTATGCACGGCCCGCGGTCAGCGCGGCAGAAAATTTCGGGAGAACAAAATGAATTACAGAGAATTCAGACAGGAAATATTACACCAGATGCGGGAGCGGGCTGACGACGACATGAAAATCAGCCTGGTCGATAAACAGAAGCTGAACGGCCAGCTCTGGTGGGGGCTTTTGATGGAACGGGAAGGCTGTGCCTGCGCTCCGGTGATCTATCTGGAGAATGTTTACGAGGAGTTTCACCGGGGCGAGTCCCTGGAAAGGATCGCGGAAAAGCTCTGGCTGATTTATGAGGAGGAGGCGAAGGAGGTTACCGGCGTGCTGAAGGGAAACGTCTCCGATATGGAGAGCTTTGAGACGGCGTCAGGAAAGCTGTTTGTGAGGATTTTTCACCGGGAGAATAACCGGGAGCTGTTGGAGCAGGCACCTTTTGTTCCCGTTCTGGATCTGGCGATGACGGTCTATTATCTGGTGGAAAAGGCGGATACGGGAGTCAGAGGCACCATCATGATTCAGAAGGAGCATGTGCGGAACTGGGGTGTAGCCTGGGAGGAGGTTTTTGAAAGGGCGGCGGCAAACAGTCTTGAGAAGGAAGGAATCTTCTGGAACACTGTGGAGGAGGTTCTGGAGCGCCATCAGCTTTTGCCCTTCCCCGAGCCTCTCCCCGGCACCGGCAGCGGATGCGGCCTTTGTGTGCTCTCCGGCCGGACCGGCGTCTGGGGCGCGGTCATGGCCTTTCTGCCGGGAACGTGCAGGAAACTGTACGAGTTGTTGGGAGAGGAATTTTATCTGCTGCCATCCTCCATTCATGAGGTTCTGTTTATTCCTGTCAGCAGGGTTACGAGCCGGGAGCTTCTGAAAAGGACGGTGTGTGACGTGAACAGCTATGAGATGCAGCAGGATGAGATTTTGTCGGACAGTCTTTATTTTTATCGCTCCGACGAGGACAGGCTTGAGATCGCGGAGGTATAAAACCGTTACTATTCAGAGGTTGGGGAAAGAGCCAATGACATATTTGACCGTGGATAACGGCAGGAACTCGGATATAAAACCTGTGAAAACCTGTGAAACCTGTGAAAATTTGATGGAGTGAAAAAAAGGGCTTTACATCCGGAAAAGACTGTGCTATTATTTACAGGAAGCGGCGTAATACTTTTGTAACATATTACAATTTTGTGTCCGTAGTCTAATGGATAGAACGAAGGCCTCCGACGCCTTTAATGCAGGTTCGATTCCTGTCGGACACGCTCCGCCGCTTCCTGTTTGAGGGGAATCTGCGCAGGAGATGGGGTTACTATGAAAAAAAGAATGCTGATACTCTCAGTGGTTATCGTGCTGGCAGTAGCTGTCTTTGTTTCTGGTATGCTGGTCTATCACAAAAATAATGCCGAAGAAACAGTGGCTGAGCAGGAAGCAGAAGTGGATGATGGTGCTGTCACGGAAGCGGCTGTGGCGGCGGTCAGTGTGGATAATCCTCTGGAGGCGGACAAATATCCGGAAATTAATGAGCTGGTTGTGAGGTATCTGGAGGCTCTGGCGGACGGCGATGTGGACGCCATGATGGAGATCTGCAGCAACGTGACCGGTACGGAGAAAATCCGGATCGAGGAGCTGGGGAAATATATTGAGGCCTTTCCGGAGTATAATGTATTTACGAAGCTGGGACCGGCAGAGAACAGCTATGTGGTTTACGCGGCGGCGAGAGCGCAGTTTCCGGGACTGGATACGCTGGTGCCGGGAATTTACTGCTTCTATGTCTGCATGGACGAGGATGGCAGCTATTATATTAATGAAGACACTCTGACGGATGAGGAGACGGCTTATATTGAGGCTCTCAATTCTGATGAGTCTGTGATGAATCTGCTGAATTCCATTGATGAGGAATATCAGGAGATGGTGGCGAATGACAGCGAGATTGCCACTTATCTGGAGGTTATGGTGAACCAGATCCGCGACGCTGTGGGCACTGTGCTGGCAAGCAGCGACACGGAGGATGCTCAGGAGAGCTCCTCAGAGGAGGGTGAGAGCAGTGATGAGACGATTGTCGCCAAATCCTGCAAGGCAACCACCACAGATACCATCAATGTCAGGTCTTCTGACAGTACGTCCGCGGATAAGCTGGGTACGATCCAGAAGGGCACTACGCTGGATGTGATTGAGATCCGCGTCAATGGCTGGGCACAGATCGAGTATGAGGGACAGGAAGCCTACGTCAAGACGGATTATCTGGAGATCATCAGCAGCGCGGATGATGAGCCCACCAACGGGTATGTGGTGGCCAACGCAACGGTGAATGTGCGCGCCTCCGCCAGCACGGACGCTGACAGGCTGGGGCAGATTTCCGAGGGAGATGTGCTGGAGTGGATTGAAGATGTGACCGGCGGCTTTTCCAAGGTGAAATATAACGGCTCCATCGGCTATGTGGCTACGGAGTACGTCACGAAGCAGGAGTAAGAAACTGTCGCGAAATAATATGCCCATCTTGCACTGGCTAATACGCGAATCGCAGCCTCTGAAAGCCTCGCCACAGCCCGGGACTGTTAAGAAGTTATTTTTGCAGATGAGATAAAGGAAAATGATATCAGATAAGCACTCCCATGGCGGGGGTGCTTATTTTACGCACCGGGATTTCCATATTTTGATTGAGAATTCCCGCCCTTTTGTGTATACTGGCAGATATCACGTACTTAGAGATGGATGAGCCATAATAGCTGTGAATCGTGACATTTGTGTGTACAAAAGCCGGGTTTTATGGTAAGATAGCTTTCGTGTGAACGTGAAAGGGAGCGGAGGATGGCTGAGGGAATTCGACTAAATAAATATCTGGCTCAGGCCGGAATCTGCTCCAGAAGGCAGGCGGACGCTTATATCGAGGCCGGGAGGGTGTCGGTCAACGGAAAGCCCGGAGGGATAGGATATCTGGTTTTTCCCGGTGATGAGGTAGCGCTGGACGGCCGGGATCTTACGCTTCCGGATGCAAAAACAGTGCTGGCCTGGTATAAACCGGTGGGAGTCACCTGTACAGAAAAGGACAGCCACGCGGAGAAGATGATCAGGGATGTTTTTTCCTATCCTGTGCGACTGACCTACGCCGGCAGGCTGGACAGAGACAGCGAGGGGTTGCTGCTTCTCACAGATGATGGGGACTTGATTCAGAGACTGATGCATGGCTCCTCAGGCCATGAGAAGGAATATGTGGTGAAGGTGGACAGGGAAGTCACGGATGATTTTCTGAGGGCCATGTCAGAGGGGATTTATCTGAAGGAATTATCACAGACCACAAGACCCTGCGAGGTAGTCCGGGAGGGAAAATATACCTTCCACATTATCCTGACGCAGGGATTGAACCGGCAGATTCGCCGTATGTGCGCCGCTCTCGGTTTTCAGGTGAGGAGCATAAAGAGAGTCCGCGTGGCCAATATCTGGCTGAAGGATTTAAAGCCGGGGCAGTACCGTGAGATTACGGGGGAGGAGCGTGAGGCTCTTTATGGCATGGTGAAGCCTCAGGAGCGGCCGGGGCCGTGAGAGATGTTTTGAAAAGTCGCCGGGTCGTGAAGAAGGGCGATTTGGGAAGGCCGCCGGGTCGTGAAGAAGGGCAATTTGGGAAGGTTGCCGGGAACTGCAAGGAGTGATTTCGGAGGCGCTGTGTTATGAAAGACGGTTTGAAGTAATGGGGGAATTATGACAGACAAAGAGAGGATGCTTGAGCTCCATCGGATTCTGAAGGAGGCTGGCCGGGCCTATTACGCGGAGGACAGGGAGCTCATGTCCAACCTTGAGTATGACAGGCTGTATGATGAGCTTGTGGAGCTGGAGCGAAAGACCGGCATTGTCATGGCCGGCAGTCCCACCCAGACGGTGGGCTACAGCGCGGTGGAGGAGCTGCCGAAGGAGGCCCACGAGCGCCCCATGCTGTCTTTGAGCAAGACCAAGGAGGTGTCCCAGCTTGTGAGCTTTCTGGCGGACAGGGAGGGGCTGCTCAGCTGGAAGCTGGATGGCCTGACGATTGTTCTGACCTATGAGAATGGACAGCTATTAAAGGCGGTGACCAGAGGCAATGGAGAGATCGGAGAGGTTATCACGGACAACGCCAGGACCTTCATTAATCTCCCCATGCGCATCCCTTATGAGAAAAAACTGATCCTGCGGGGGGAGGCTGTTATCACCTACAGCGATTTTCAGGCCATCAATGACTCCATCGCGGAGGAAAGTCTGAAATACAAAAACCCCAGGAATCTGTGCTCCGGCTCCGTGCGCCAACTCAACAGCGCGGTCACGGCGCAGCGAAGAGTCCGGCTGATTGCCTTTACTCTGGTTCAATGTGACGGAAGGGGATTCACCACAAGAGAAGAGCAGATGGAATTTCTGGCCTCCCAGGGCTTTGAGACGGTGGAGTACAGGAAGGTTACCGGGGAGACCATACCGGAGACGGTGCGTTATTTTTCTCAGAAGATTGAAGGCTTCGATGTGCCAAGCGACGGCCTGGTGCTGTGCTATGATGATATCGCCTACGGAGAGAGCCTGGGCAGGACCAGTAAGTTCCCCAGAGACTCCATGGCCTTTAAATGGATGGATGAGGAGAGGGATACGACCCTGCTTGAGATCGAATGGTCCGCCAGCAGGACGGGGCTCATCAATCCGGTGGCCGTGTTTGAACCGGTGGAGCTGGAGGGCACCACGGTCAGCCGCGCCAGCGTCCACAATGTCAGCATTGTCAGGGAGTTAAAGCTGGGAATCGGGGATACTGTCCGGGTCTATAAGGCCAACATGATCATCCCTCAGATCTCGGAGAATCTGATCTGCTCTGACACTCTTGAAATCCCGGAGAAGTGTCCGGTTTGCGGGGGACAGACCAAAATAAGGAGCGTCAGGGAGGGGCAGTTTTTATACTGTACCAATCCGGAATGTCCCGCCAAAAAGATTAAGTCCTTTACTCTGTTTGTCAGCAGGGACGCCATGAATATCGACGGCATGAGCGAAGCCACGCTGGAGAAGTTCATCGCCGCGGGCTTTCTGCATAAGTTCCGGGATCTGTACCATCTGGACAGATACCGGGATGAGATCATTTCCATGGAGGGCTTTGGACAAAAGAGCTGCGATAATCTGCTGCGGGCGGTGGAAAGCTCCAGAAGGACAACCCTGGCGAAGCTGATTTACGCGCTGGGGATAGCGGGCATCGGCCTCGCCACGGCGAAGCTGATCTGCAGACATTTTGACAATGATTTTGAGGCGCTTTCCCATGGCTCCGCGGAGGAGTTTCAAAAGATCGACGGGGTGGGGGAGGTGCTGGCCGGGTCCTTTGCCAGCTATTTTGAGGATGAAGTCCGCCTTGCGGATGTGAGGGAGCTGCTCTCGGAGCTGAGCCTTCAGGAGGAGACCTCCGCGGAGGGGGACAGGCTGAAAGGCCTGACGGTGGTGATCACCGGCGATCTTTTCCTTTACGAGAACCGCGGCCAGCTCAAGGCGGCCATCGAGGCGGCCGGGGGAAAGGTGACCGGCAGTGTCTCCGCAAAGACCAGCGTGCTGGTCAACAACAATCCGGCGTCCACCTCCAATAAAAATAAAAAGGCCGGGGAGCTTGGAATTCCCATTATGACGGAAGAGGAATTTGTGCAGAAATATTTACAATAAAGCAGAACCTTTGTTTGCCTGTTTATGATGAATAAAAGAAAGCAGTGAGGAAGAGATACATGCCAATCAGAACGCAGAATGATTTACCAGCTAAGAGCATATTGGAAACGGAAAATATTTTCGTGATGGATGAAAACCGGGCCACAAGCCAGCAGATCAGGCCGTTGGAAATCTGCATCCTGAATCTCATGCCGGTGAAGGAGGACACGGAGCTCCAGCTTTTGCGTGCCCTGTCCAATACTCCCCTGCAGGTGAACGTGACCTTTATGAAGGTGGAAAGCCATATTTCTCAGAATACCTCCGCCAACCACCTGAATAAATTTTATCAGAACTTTGAACAGCTGAAAAAATTCCGCTATGACGGGATGATTATCACGGGGGCGCCGGTGGAGCAGTATGAGTTTGAGGAGGTGGACTACTGGCCGGAGCTTCGCAGAATCATGGAGTGGACCAAAACCCATGTGACCAGCACCCTGCATATCTGCTGGGGAGCGCAGGCGGCGCTCTATTATCACTTCGGAATCGAAAAGAGGCTCCTGCCGGAAAAGCTGTTCGGCCTTTTCGAGCACAGGGTCTCCAACCGCAAAATTCCGCTGGTGCGGGGCTTTGATGATATTTTTCTGGCGCCCCACAGCAGGCACACGACGGTTTCTTCCGCGGATATTCACAACTGCAGCGACCTGACGGTGCTTGCCGAGAGCGACAAAGCGGGGGTTTTCCTGTGCATGACAGCGATGGGAAAGCAGATTTTTGTCATGGGGCATCCGGAGTATGACCGTTACACCCTTCACAATGAGTATATGCGGGACAAAGCCAAAGGGCTGCGCATTAAGCTGCCGGAGAATTATTATCCCAACAACGACTGTGAGCGGAAGCCAAATCTGCAGTGGCGGGCCCACAGCAACGCCCTGTACTCGAACTGGTTAAATTATTACGTATACCAGGAGACTCCATATATTTTGCAGGAAAGCCTTTAAAATAAGGGATTCCGGACGTTCTCCTGTTTTTGGGAAAATGGCGTATCGTGGCATATCGTGGCATATTTTGGCGCCAAATTGGTGTAGCCGATAAACCTTATTATTTTCTGGAGCGGAGCTACTGAAAAGTAGTTCCGCTCTAATTTTGTTGTGGGCTTATTTTGAGCCAGTAGTGGGACGAACGAAACGCAAGACATTCTTTAAATACGTATATAAATACCCACAATATAAATATTTATCCCCTGAAATTTGGATCAGAAAAGATATGGTAAGATAAGCGTGCAACAGAGAAATGATAAACTATGGAAAGGAGGCCGGCAAAGGAGAATTTCACAAAGGGCTGCCAGGGTGGCGGGATGACAAGGAAGGTGAGAGATTCAAGAAGAATTTACCCGGCATCCGGCAGCCAGCATGGAAGTGTGCTATGTTGTATATGCAGCAAATTAAGTTTTCAGGATAAGATATACCCCTATTTACCCCATTTATGCTATCATAAAAATATGTGATACGATAAGGACAACAAAAAAGAAAACGGAGGCAGACTATGATAGAATGGAAATACAAAACGCGTCTGGCAAAGAATTCCGCAGGAGGCCAAATGGAACGCCCTAATGGGAAGCCGGCAGTTTACTTTTCCTGCCATCCTGCGGATCTGGATACTTATCTGGACGCGGTTGCTGATGGATTATTGAGGTTCCAAAATTTTGCCGTATGGTATACAGATGCAGATATTCCTTTCGGGGAGATAGAGCTATTCCTCAGCGCAATGCGACTCTTCGTGGTGCCTGTCACCAAAAACCTGCTCACTTCAGGAAGCAGGGCAGCCTGTGAGGAGCTTATCTATGCGAAGAAGAACCAGGTTCCCATCCTGCCGCTTATGATGGAGCCGAGCCTGGAGCAATTATACAGGGATACATTCGGGAATATCCAGTATATCAGCTTTTCCTCAAAATCGGCAGAGGATAGCCGGCACCTGGAAAAATATCTGTCGGCCATGTTTTCAGGGGATGAGATATCTGAGAAAATCCACGATGCTTTTGGGATAAGGGTTTTCCTTTCGTACCGTAAAAAGGATTTCCAGCATGTGCTGAAGCTGGAGAGGCAGATCCACCAGTATCCGGAATTCGAGCATGTGGAATTCTGGTATGACGATTACCTGACACCGGGGGAGGACTTTGAGGATTCCATCATAGAAGCAATCTGCAAATGCGACCTGTTCCTGCTGATTGTTACACCGTCAATCCTTGAACATGGAAATTATGTGCTCCTGAAGGAATATCCCCTGGCAAAAGCCATGGGGAAGCCTGTTTTGGCAGTAAGGATGGCAGAAACAGATAAAAAGGAACTGGGCAGGGTATATGGGGAAAATTTCAGCCTTGTCAATCCGGAGAAAGAAAAGAAATTCTTCCGTAAGCTCTTTTCCGGGCTTGAGGGATTTATTCAGCGCGAAACGCAGAATGAAACGCTGGAGAGGAAGTATTTTCGCGGGCTGGGCTATTACACAGGGAGCTGGGTAGAGCGCGATTCCCAAAAAGGGCTGCAATATATCCAGGAAGCAGTGGATGCGGGGCTCCCGGATCCAATAAACCGGTTATCGCAGATTTACCAGTACGGCAATGAAAGGGATTTGCCGAGGGCCGCAGCACTGAAAAAACAGTACATTGAAATATTACGCCAAAATAGTGATGTGACAGATTTCGCCTATGCCGGGGAGCTTCTTGATTATGGCATGCTGTGTGCATCCCCGTCAATCGAAGATTCTAACAGGCCTGTTATGACAGATATACAGGGAGCGCAGGAGGTTTTCCAAAAAGTGGTGGAAATTGCCGCCAGGTCTGAAAATGAGAAGAATATTTCAAAATGGCGCCAGATGCTTCTTTCCAGTTACCGGTACCTTGCAAAAATCTCTGAAATACAGGATAATAAAGAGGACGCACTCCGGTACTCTGACCGTCGCGTGGAAACCGCACGGGAAGCATACTGTAACTCTTCAGATATCGGATACCTGAGGGAGATGTTTGACGGGCTGTATACCTGCATAAGGTTTGCCCACGATGCTGATGAGAAGATTTATTATTCCAAAGAGCGGTGTGAGGCGGCGGAAAAAATTGCTGGCATTTCAGGGGATGAAGATGATATAGACAGGTCTTATACTTCACTGTCCCGGCTGGCAGAATTGTATAAGGCCAGAAACGACTTGGAAAAGGAAGAGGAATGCTATCACGCTATTTTGAAATTATCCCCCCAAGCGGTCAGCAGGAAACGGGAGTACCAGAGGTATGCCTGGTTGAAGCTTGCGGATTTATGTATCAGGAAGAATGATCCGTATATGGAAGGCCATTATATGAGGTTATGGATGGGAGAACCTGACGAAAGAAGATGGTAGATTTTCTAAACAGGAAGGGTAAAATACCATGGAGAAGTTATCATATAAAACAATCGGAGAAGGCAGCCTCCAGGAGAAGGCACGTATATATTTCACCTGTCATCCTGATGACTTTAATATGTATTTTGAAACGATCTGCCAGGATATATTTGAAACCCAGGATTGTGTAATATGGTATCGCTCTGCGTTAGAAAATTCGGGAAAAGTTGAAGAACCGCAATCGAAGGATAACACGTATAAACCGGAAATATCCGGAAAGTCAAAAGACAGTTCAAAAAAACGCCTGTGACATCTGTACGTGAGGATGAATTACAGCGTCAAAGAGGCGTGGATAACCCCATCCGTAAATTTTTCAGTAATATTATAAAATTTAAAAGCAAAATATTTGAAGGTAAAGATGATTATGAATATATAGATTTAAAGATGGAAATTGCGCAGAACCGGGAAAGTATGAAACTGTTTGTTATCCCGATTACACGTCATTTCCTGAACGAGCCCAGTTTTGCACGGGATGAAGACTTAACATTTGCCATTGAACATGGTATTCCGATATTACCGTTGATGCAGGAAGCCGATCTGAAAACAGAATACGCCAATGTCTGCGGAGATCTGCAATTTTTGGATAAATATGAAAACATTATAAACCGGACAGTCATCCCATATAAGAAAAAGCTGGAAAATTTTTTATCTTCTGTTTTGCCTGACGATGACCTTATATTTGACGTGAAGCATGCGTTTGAGGCACATATTTTTATGAGCTATCGAAAGACGGACCGCTCATATGCGCAGGAACTTATGAGGCTGATCCATCAAATTGATTTTTGCAGAGATATTGCCGTTTGGTATGATGAATTTCTGCAGCCCAATGATCATTTTAATGATGTCATTCGAGATACAATATTAAAGAGCGATCTTTTTATGATGGTTGTAACGCCTGATCTGGTAAAAGGGAAAAATTATGTGGTTACTCATGAATACCCGGCTGCGCGGGAAGCAAAGAAGCCGATACTGCCGGTACAAATGGCGGATATGGATTTAAAAGAGCTGCAAATTTTTGATAAGCTTCCCGATGTTGTTGATGGGCACGACGCAACAGCAATGTCGGCCTGCTTACTGAAGTGGCTGCAGAAAAATGCAAAGATTAATTTGGGCGCCAATGATGATCCGGAACATCTTTATCTTATAGGTATGGCCTATCTGAATGGGATTGACGTTGAAGTTAATACAAATCGAGCGCTGGAATTAATCACTTGTGCTGCCGATGCGGGGCAGGCAAAAGCAATGGAGCAGCTTGCTAATATGTATCTCAATGGAAATGGCGTTCAGCGGGATTATGAAGCTGCTCTTCAGTGGCAGAAGAAACTCACTGACCTGTATAAGGAGGAATACAAAACATATAAAGGAGAATACTACGGGCAGCTTTATCTGGAAGCAATGCTTGGTTTAAAGAATTACATCCAGGAAACCCAACAGGAAGAAGCGGAAAAGATATGTCTGCAAATATATATAGTAGCATGTGAATTATCTAAGAACTTCCATGGGAATTTAAACAATTATAATCTGGCATTAGCATGTGACAGGCTTGGGGATATTTTCAGGGATAAAAGTGATTTAAAAAAAGCATGGAAGTATTATATAAAAGGTTTGCGGATAAAAGAGAAATTAGAATTATATAAATCAGGTGATTTGGAAATCTGGGATATCCGTTTTGACATAAGTATTTCTTGCGATAATTTGGGAAGCATTTGCGAGGAAGAGGAAAGGTATGAACAGGCCAGGGGATATTATGAGGCTTCTCTGGAAATCAGTAAAGAACTGGCAGATGAGGAAAGAACGGAAGAGAATCGGTTTTTTTTAAGCAGTTCTTACCAAAGCCTTGGAAACGTTTGTATGAAGGCGGGTAATTTAAAGGAAGCGAAGAAATATTATGGGGAAGCTTTAGAAATAAAGAAGAGGTTGGCTGAAGAAAGCGGAACGA
>JAJQBK010000028.1:0-14050 GCA_021203305.1 Lachnospiraceae bacterium | reverse complement strand
TGGCTGAAGAAAGCGGAACGATAGAAAATCGCAGAAGCTTAAGCCTATCCTATGATTGCTTAGGTGGGATTTACGCAGAGGAGGGAAATTTTAAGAAGGCCAGGGAATACAGTGAAAAGGCACTTGAATTAGATGAGAAAATAATTGAAGAAGAGAGAACTTTAGAAGGATGCCGGAAACTAAGCCTTTCTTACAGCCATCTGGGAGATATATGTACGGCAGCGGACGAATTTGCGGAAGCGCAGAAATATTATGAGAAATCCGTGGAAATTAACAGGTACCTGGCAGAAGAAACAGGAACGATAGAAAGTCGTTTTGAATTAGCTAAATCCTATGATATCATTGGAGATTCCTATCAGGAAGAAGAAAACACTGAAAAGGCATTACAATCTTATCAGTGTAGCCTGAATATAAAGAGCCGGTTAGCTGAAGAAACAGAAGACGACTATATTATAAGCCAGTTGGCCCGTACATATTATTATATTGGGATAGTTAATATGGAAGCTCCGGATATAATTTCATTAAAAAAAGCAAAGGATATTTGGGAAGGACTGGCAATGAAAGAAGAGCAAAATCCTGTACGGGAATATCAAAAGTATGCTGAAATAGTTGGACAACTTATTGAAGCTTTAGAAGAATAAGAAATACTTTGAAAAAATTTACCCCCCTAAATTTGCTCCTTTGAGATGATGTATTATTCAGGCACAATGAATATACCGGCCCATATGGGCACAGCTCAAAAGGAGGGAATGGATATGTAGAGAATAAAACCGAACTCATTTTGGACAATACAACAATAAAAAAAGAAAAGGAGAGAATAAAACCATGTATAATCCAAAACCAATTGACACAAACGATGTAACCCTGCCGGAGGACCTCATTGCCCTGACAGAAAAGATAGCCGAGAATGTCCATGACGTCTGGGCGGCGGGACGGATGTCCGAGGGCTGGGTCTATGGGGAAAAGAAGGACGCGGAGAAGAAGACCACGCCCCTGCTGGTCCCCTATGGCGACCTACCGGACAGCGAGAAGGAATATGACCGGAACACAGCTTTTGAAACGTTAAAGTTGATTGTGAAGCTGGGGTATACCATCAGTAAAGGCGGGGATGTTTCATGACTTTATGATGGCCGTTTCTTTAATTTACAAAGAAATCCCTGTAATCTATAATTACAAAAGAAAAAAGTAACACAAAGGAGGCCCGGACGATGGAAGTTTTTAAAGGGACAATCACCAGGAGGCTGGATTCAGTCATTCATGACTTGGAGGAAGAGTTCAGCACTTTATATTGCGCTAAAGATATACAGAATTGCCTTGACAGGCTGGAAGGCGCCGGAAATGGGTCAGACCGGCCCAGCAAACTGAAAAGCCTGTTTGAAATGCTTGATGACTGCGGGATACCATATGAGAAGGGGAAACCAAATGAATATTATGAGGAACTGGTCCAGAGCCATATGGCGGAGTTCCCGGATTCTTCTGAAATTGAGAACAGGCTGCTGGTGAACCTCTTTGAAAAATACCAGGATTACCCATCCCCCGGGGGCTATATGCAGTCACTGGTGGACAAGCTGGGCGATTCCGGGGATGGCTGGGACAATGAGCCCCTGAGGCTCAGGATACTGAAGCAGTTCATCAAGTACGGCGGTTATCTCCGTTACGAAACAGAAGATGAAAACGGGAAGAAACAAGCCCACGGCTTTGGCGGGCAGAAGGCCATCCAAAGCTATGTACGCAAAAAGATCGGGAGGAAGCCCTCTGAGGAAGAGGTCCTGAAATTCCTGGATGACGGCATCTTTGATGTCCTGCCGACTGCGAGCGGAGACCAGACGAAGCCGGACCGCACGTATGGCCTGCTGAAAGCCACTGACGACCTGGCATGCGGGAAATTCCGCACGCAGGGAGGAACCAAAAGATATTTATATATGTTTGCCATGGTTTATAACATGACCTACTCCCTGGGGAATAAAGACAGGGACAAAAACCAGGGCCCTGCCGGCGGCAGTGATATCATTGATTACTCCTCTGATGTGGAAATCAAACTTTTCCAGGAATACTACACAAACAACCTGATCCGTTTCGCTTCGGACGCCTACAAAAACGGGAACCTCAGCGATTATGAGGTGGCCCCATCGGGGCAGGGGATCAATTATAAAAACTTTGCGGAAATGATATACCTGTATTTTATCGCTCAGGATATGAGTCCGCAGGAAAAATTCCGCCGCTCCAGGGAGATGATTGAGGCGGCGGAGAAGGAAGCCAGGGAGATGAATGAAGAGGCGGGGAAGACGGCACCTGGCCAGGGGCAGGCACCTGTTAAAAAGGACAAAGGGACAAAGGCTTACAGAGGCTTGTGGCACAAGGGAAGCAGCGCCAGCCTGTATGCGGAGGATATCCTGGAAAAGAGCGAAGATGAATTTATGGAGTTCCTTCTGGAGAACTATAACTGCAATACTTACCTGGGTACCCAAACAAGGAAAATAAAAGGGCAGGAACAAACCTATAAACCCAAATATGGGGAGCAGGAACTGGAAACAGAGCAGAGAACAGCCTGCGGGGTTTATGAGGAGCTAGTCGGCAAACTGGTCTGCGAGATGGCGAAACTGTGCGGGGCGCCGAAGGATGAGAATTATGACTATACCTTGCTCCCTGCAGATAAAAAGAAGGAAGAGCGGAAAACCTGGTTAAAGGAATACAATTACGGCATGTGGTTCGCGGAAGGGGCAGCGCTGAGGGATAATGAAATCAGGCAGCAGCTGTGTGACAAGATACGCCGCCTGCTTCCTGAGGAAAAGAAGGCGTCCGTTACAGAGGAAAAGCTGGATGATTTTATTACGCTGCTCCTGTCGCTGGATTATTTTCTGGGGGAAAGGCCCGGCAGCGCGGAGAAGGGGAAGGTCACCAGGACTTCCATGATTGTCGCGTTTTATTATTATTACAACGCAAGGTGGGAGAACCGGCTCACGGATAAGGGCGTCCCGCAAAAGGACCGCGCCAGGGAAGGGAAGAATTTCCATGATGTGTTCCGTGAATTCGCGGGCCAGGTGGACCCATATCTTGAAAAGGCTTATTACCAGCCTTTGAATGGAAAAAATATTTTTGACCTCCTGGCCGTTTTTTCCTCTTATGCGTATATAAACGATTTTATGATACAATGAGGTATGTATGATAACTGTGTTAAACAGGATGGGGACATTCCATTCAGACAATAACGGTGAGAACCAGGATTCTGTTTCTTACGGGGAAAATGAAAGATTCCAGGTAATCTCGCTGGCGGACGGGGTGTCCTCCTGCGATGAGGCAAAATGCGGCGCGGAAATTGCAAGCAGCGCAATTACAAAGCTTTTCCTGGAAAAAGGGGATTTTTTCTTAAGCTTTCAGGAAAAACAGGTGGCGGAGTACGGGCTTTCCCATATTTTATACCAGTTAGGGCGGCAGGCGGAGGCGGATTCCAAAAATGTCACGGAGTATTCCAGCACCATCGCCAGCGTCTTGGTTGACCAAAAGGCGGGAAAGATGCTCTGCTTCAACCTTGGGGACGGCATGGTCCTGGCTGCGGGGGACGGGAAGTGCAGGGTGATAGCCCTGCCGTCAGACAGCAGTGAGGGGTGCTGCGTCACCACAACGAAAAAGGCGGAAACTGAGGTGTTTGCAAAGGTGTTTGACCTGGGTCCCACAGAATCCATCGTGATCTGCTCTGACGGGGCGTGGAAGCAGATGTACCGCAAAAACAGGCTGAAACCGGAGCCCGCCTATTTTGTGGGGCACAGCGAGTATGCCCGGCTGAAGGGTTTTCTGGAAAAACAGGACTGCTTCGACGACTGCAGCTTTGTGGCATTGGATTTACGGAAGAAAGGAAGGAGAAAACCAGCATGAGCAACCGGCAGTATCTGGAGAAACAGGAACAGATTTTACTTTGCATTAAGAACAGCCACGGGACGCTGAAAAGGACGTTCAAGATTGGGGACATGATAAATGATAAAGGCGCTTTCGTGGTATGCTATGAAGCTTCCCACGAAAGCAGCGGCAGGGGCGTGCTGAAGGAATTCTACCCCCAGGATGCCTATGGGGTGGAGAGGGATGGGGGCGGCCAGTTAACCCAATCCCCGGAATACCCGGAGGCCACGGCGCGCTTCCTGGCGGAGGAGGAGCAGTATATTGAGCCTTACAAAATGCTGCTGGCGGCGAAACAGGACAGCGCGGGGCAGGACCTGTCTACATTTATCCCTGAATTTGAAATTTACCATGGATGCGACGAGGCCGGGAATGCCATCGGCACAACCTATATCTGGACGCCGGAGCCGAAGCTGGAGACCTTCAGCGCCTTCTGTGAGGAAATCCATAACCACCCGGAGGACAGGCCGGAATATAAGCTCGTCACCATCCTGAACGCCATTGACACCCTGGCAAAATGCATTGACGCCCTGCACAGCGCGGAAATGGTCCACCGGGACATCAAGCCGTCCAACTTTGGCTTCCGCAAACGGGGGGATGAAACCCTGACACAGACCCTGACCATGTTTGATGTCAACTCCATCTGCTCCCTTTACAGGAGGGATGTGGACGGCGTGGAAAGTGAAGGCTTTTCGGAGCCTGAGGCCGGGTACGAGCCTTTCAACAATAAGACAGATATTTATGCCATCGGGGCGACCCTGTTTTATGCGCTGGTTGTCACTGAGGAAACGAAAGCCGGGGATTACGAGTACCAAAGGGAATACTTCGGCAGGCTCAGGGAGATGGTCGACAGCTCCCTGCTGATCCAGGCCTCCGAGGCCAATTCCAATCCAAAGCTGAGGAATATCCTTACAAAAATTTTGCGGAAATGCCTGTGTGAAAGGGAAGACAGGTATGAAAGGTGTGAAGACCTGCACAATGACCTGGCTGCCGCATTATTTTACCTGCTGCCCCCGGATGCCGCGGGGAAGGTTCGCGATGGGGAAAAGTGGGTCCTGGCGGATGTGGAGAAATCCCTGGACGCCCACAGGGAAAAGAACTCCTTCCTGGCCATCCAGTACCACCTGTATGAGCACCCCTTATATGAGGCTGCCGGGGAGGGGGAGGATGAGAACAACGTCCTGGTCCTTGGCTTTGGCGGCTATGGCCAGAAATTCCTGGACGCCTGCCTGCAGAACGGCCAGGCCCAGGATAAAAAACTGAGGGTCACGGTCGTGTCTGATGATAAGGTGGACAAGGATATTTACCTGATGGAACGCCCGGAGCTTGCGGATTTCTTTAACATTGACGGATCCCTGGCGCAGGACAGCGACGCCTATGGGGATATCTTCTTTGAAACCAGGCAGCTGGAGTATGATGACCCGGCGGCGAACGAAAAGATGGTAGAGGATGTCCTGCTGAAACATTATGACAGCAGGCGCCTCCATTACGTTTTCATCGCCCTGGGGAATGACCGGTTAAATGCGTCAGCCGCAAAAGCCTGCCGGTCGGCGGCTTCTGTGCTGGGATTCAGCTGTATTATCAGCTATATCTGTGAGGGCAGAAAAGCCGGCGTTGAAAATAAAACGGATATTTTCCCGTTATATGTGAACAGGGATATCAGGCAGTCCCGCCTGTACCCGGAAATTGAGAGGATGGCCTTTAATGCCCACCTGATCTGGGAGAAAAACCTCAACGTGGATTACAAGTCCGTCAGGGCGGAGTTTAAAAAGCCGTATAACCACGATTCCTGTGTTTCCAATGTTCTTTCTATAAAATATAAGCTTCACAGCATGGGGATTGACCTTGGGGACGCGGATTTTGAAGAGGCTGCAAAGCAGTTCATGGAAAAGACCTCTGACCGGGATGACCCGGAGGCCAAAGAGCTGGCTGACCGGCTGATGTGGGCCGAGCACAAACGGTGGGTGACGGAGAAACTCTGCCAGGGCTGGAGGGCTATCCATAATCTGGAGGAATGCGCTGACGGGGTGACGAAGGACGAGAAGCGCAAACGCCATGTCTGCATTGTCAGAAGCCGGCCGGACCAGATGCTGGCCGACGGATACCGGGTGAGGGATTATGAAAAGTGGGACACCGCCACAGAAGCGGAGTTAAGCAGGCTTGACAGCCTGGACAGGATGTCCGTGGAGCTGCACCGGGTATACAGGGCAAAGGCCAGAAGCATACTGGAGCAGGGCCTGCCCCCGGAACACATTATCCGCGGGATCCGGGGGATGGTTGAGGCGGATAAGGATGCCCTGGCCGCTTTCCGGGAATGGCATGCCTGTGTTAAGAACATTATCAATATCAGCAAGGGGAAAATCAATAAAACCAAAGAGGTAAGGCAGACCTTTTATCTATATAAAGGGCTGGAAAAAGCGTTCCTGTCATCCCTGGGCAGCCTCCCCGCGGAAACCGGGAAAGCAGTGAAGGAGCAGCTGAAGGCGTATGACGCGTTCTTTTTACCTGTGAGGAACAGTATCGAATACCGGGAATGGAAACAGGACGATGAGGCCCTGACGGACGGCATACCCTTTATCCTTACTTTCACAGAGAATACCTATCTGGCCATCCCATACATGACAGGCGATAATACGGCCCTGTTTGGGAATGTGGCGGCCCCCACTGTGGTAAACCCGGCAAGGATCATTTACCTGTACCTGGCGGAAACCCGGCAGGATGTCAGGAAGCTCCGGGAGTCTGTCCCCTATATTATGGAATATATGAAAAAGAAGCTCTTCCGGGCAGCGGTGGATTTTGTCATTGTGTACCCTGGGGATGCGGCTGGCCCGGCCAATGGGAAACTGGAGGATGAGCTGAAGAAACTGGGGCAGGGGCTGGTCCGGGAGGTAAAACAGATCGAGGCGGAAAATATGGATGCCGTCCCCGGGGAAATAGAGGCGTACCTGAAACACCGAAGTAAAGGGAAAGGGCTGTTTGCCGTGGAAAAGAATGGGTCCCCCCTTTCTTATCTCCTGCAGGGCGCCGGCGTATATGACAGGTTCGCCGGTTACCAGTTCGACTCCTGCCGGATGAAGTTCCACGGCCTGTCAGGCTGCGATATGCTGCAGTACGTCAGGAAAATGCCCCATATCACAGTCTCTGACCTGGCGGCGTTCAGGCTTTCCCACGGCGGGACAGGCAGCCAGCCGGAGTTTTACGATGATTTTAAGGACCTCTGGAAGAAATATTGCGAGGGGAGCGGGAACTGGAAGCTCCTCTGTGATATCCTGTCGGAGCACGCGTTAAAAAATGACGCCCTGGCTGTCTTTAAAAAGATCCCGCAGCAGCAGAAATACCCTGAGGCAAAGGAGTTTACCTATCTGGTCCCGGATACATGCCGGAAAGGGGCGGAAAAAATCGTCCGGTTCCTGATGGAGCAGAAAACCCTGGAGAAGGGGAGCGGCGTCCACGGGTACAGCGCGGATTTGTGCGAAATCCTGATTGTGGACCGCTGCGGAAACCGCAATGAATATAACGCGCTTTTTTCCAATGTATATGCCCTGATGCTCCCGGATGACATTACACTGGGGCTGAACACAAGGACCCATGAAATCACGGTTATGTTTAACTCCCTTGTGGTGTCCGTCGCCTCCATTGCCGGGAATAAAATGGAAGACCTTAAGAAGCTTATGGGGTTTTTCAGCTGGAAGGGCTACGTGAATAACCTGAATATTGACAGCGCCGGGGCCATGAGCTTCACTTACGCCGGAAGGCAGGTCAAAGGGCTGATGACGACGGCGGGGAGGATTCTGGAGATATATACCTACCACAAGGTAAGGGAGCTGGGAGAGTTTGACTCTGTTGAGAGCGGCCTTGTCATTGACTGGGAAGAGAGCGGGGCCAAAAGCGAGATTGACTGCGTCATTACCAAAGGCTTCAGGACCCTGTTTATCGAATGCAAGGCCAGGCCGGATATAGAGCAGGAATTTTATTATAAGCTTGCGGGCCTGACAGGGCAGTTCGGCATCAATGCCACGGCGGTCCTGATTGCGGATACCCAGGAGAAGAGCTATTATGACAACGCTCCGGTCAACGCCATGCAGCGGCGGCGCGGCAGCATGATGGACGTCATCACCATCTGGAAGCAGGAGGAAATCAGTGACATCGGCCATACGCTGAAAAGGATCATCAATGGGACTTATGCCAGTGAAAACTGAATAGCTTACAATACCTATGGAAAGACTGGGAGATGGCCTCCCGGTCTTTTTTTACCCCCTTCGGGGGCTGCATAGAAAAAGTATGGTATAAATAATACACAGAAAAAGATGCGATAACCGTACTGTCGGCCAGGATTTACCCCGCAAACGGGGATTCCTTAAAACTATACTATATTTTATATATAAAATACCGGAGGCGAAAATGGTCAGAAATAATTCTATGGGGCTTTTTAAGTTTGTCATCCTGCATATTTTCTGGGGCCTGGCCTGCCTGGCGGGCTACAGAAGGATTCTGTTTAACTGCTTTGGATCCCTTCCCTCCGGGAAGTCCATGCTCATGCTGTGCGGGATTGTGGCAGCCACAGGCTTTGCCGGTATTTACCTGGAAAAGAGAAACGCACGCAACTGGGTCAGTATTTTCCTGAATTTGTCCATAGGATATGGAATCTATACCGTCCTGGCCTGTTATGGGATGAAGAAGATATTCATTACCGTGTGCCTTGCTTTGGCAATTTACGTAACCTTCCAATATGCATGCTGTGTGCTGGAAATGGACAGCTGGGTTGTGGAAGGAGAATACAGGATACCGCAGATGAGGGTTGCCCAGATCGCCTGCGTTGCCCAGATCTCAGCGGGGCTGGGGATGGCCCTGGTCATGGCTGTCCTGAGTATCAATGTCCTTACCGGGGCTATTGTCATGGAAGATGGAACGGTGGAAGCATTCCAGGAAAGCGCAGCGGGCTGGACAATCGACAATCACATGGAAACGATACTGAAGCTGCAGCCGGATATCTGGGACAGCCTGGAGGATGAGGAAAAGCTTGAGGTCCTCCAGACAGCGGCATACATAGAACAGTATAGTCTGGGGATACCGGACCATATCACAGTGGTGGTCACAGACCTGGAAGGGTGCACACTGGGAAGTTGTACAATGGAGGAGAATGTGATTTATATTGACACCGACCACTTTAACGATGGCTGGTCATGGGATGTCCTTAACTCTGTCTGCCATGAAGCTTACCATTGTTACCAGTATTGCCTGGTAGATGTACTGGGACAGGTAGATACAGACAGCAAAAACCTGCAGATGTTCAGCAGGGTAACTGCCTATGCTTATGAATTTAATCATTACATATCCGGGTCAGAGGATTATGAAAGCTATTATTCCCAGAAATGCGAGATAGACGCCAGGGAGTATGCTGAGGAAGCGGCATACAAGTATTATGAGATGGTCTATGACTATCTCTATGAAACAGAAGGATAAGGAGGAAGACATTGGATGAGCGAAAGGAATGGAAAACGAAATGTAGTCAGGGTTTTATTATTTACCCATCAGGTTGGGATATCCGGGCAGGATTATGGGCCAATCATCCCTGACGGCATGTTCCTGGGCCAGGCAGATAGGGAAGCAATGAAGAAGCGCATGCTTACAGACCTTTCCTGCAGGTATGATGAGGATATACTCAGAAACATTTATTATTCTTCCGAGTATGTCAAAGAGTACATGACAGAAAGACACATCTATGATCTGTGCAAAAATAATAACCATAATCTGATATTTCGATTTGAGATGAAGTACTATGGCTGGTGCTCTGATTTTAATACCATGGCAGAGGTGAGGGAAGCCTGGCCTGTCTGGCAGGGCACTTTGGGGATTAAGCTTGAAGACAGTCCTCATTCCACAGCAGGGCTGAAGCGATATTACAGGGAACAGCTGATTATGTTTGATCCTGATGATGAGAAAAAGCGGAAAGATAAAAAAATCAAAGTGCTGGAGGGGGATAAATTGAACCAGCTGCTTCAAAATCCACAGGGCCGGGGAGGAAAATGATGGATAGAGAAAAATACAAAGCAAAATTGGATCAGATGTTTCAGAGAGAAAAAATACCACCATGGATCGGACAATAATAGACCTGAAGGAAATGTACTATTCAAAAAAGCTGGCGGGCCTGATTCTGATGAATCCGGAACTGCCGGTGGTGCCGGTTTTCCAGGGCAAGGGTAAGACGGACTATGCCTGGTTTACCTGCTCTTATGACGAGCCCTATGTGGGAGAATACTGGGAAGATATTTGGGGGCGTATGCTCCATATCAAAGTGCCGGAAGAGATATCGTTTATGTTCGGACTGGAAGAGAGGCTGGACGCGATAAATGATTATTACAGTGGAAATATCAGCCTCAGTTCCATAGATGACCAGGAACTGATGGAAAAATATGAGGGGATTAACTGGTCGAAGGCAATCATTCTGCCAATATGGCATATAGGCAGAGACCCGTATGGCTTCTGACAGTATTGTGTGGGAAGGAGGGCATTATGTTAAGAATTCTGTTATTTCAGCATCAGGTTGGACTTTTTGGACGGGATTACGGGCCGGTCATCCCGGATGGCATGTATACACGGCGGATCGATGGAAAGGAAGTAAAGCAGCGCCTTCTTACTGACGTCACTGCCAGATATGACAATGACATTATCAGGGGTATGCACTATTATGCAGAGAATATCAAATATTATATGACCGAAAGCTATATCTACCAAATGTGCAGGGATAATAACCACAACCTGCTGTTTTCTGTCGGCCTGAATTACTACGGCTGGTGCTCCGAGTATCATACCATGGGTGAAGTAAGGGAGTTCCTGGGCGGCACACCTGGAAAGTCCGGTATTATCCTGGATGACAGGCCTTATTCCACTGCGGGCCTGAAGAGATATTACAGGGAAAAGGTTATCGCGGTTGAACCGGATGATAAAAAAGCCCGTAAAAACAAAAAGATTAGCATCATAGAAGGCGTGAAGGATTGTGCACCTTCCAAACCCGCTGATGCCGGAATGGATTTTCATGTGGATGAGAATGGAATAAATGAAATATTTGAATCTTTACTGGGAGAGGAGGAATGGGGGAAATGACGGGAAAAAATCCGGAAAGGGAATGGCTTTCCATTGATGGGCGGAAGGTGCTCTGGGATGAATTTTCAGCCGCGCTGGGCAAACAGGAAAGGAAAATCCGAAGGGAGTATGGGGATGACATCTACAGGCGTTACCGTTCCATGACTTACCCCATCAAATATATGGCGGAGCTGTATGCCGATGAAGCCCCGCTGTGGCCGAACTGGTTTGTGTCGGAGCTTCTGAGAAACGACGGCTTCCCAAAACTGGAGAACCCGGGATTAGGGGAAGCAATAGAGGAGGCATTCGACCAGATGGTAAAAATCCTGGACATTGACCTGAACCAGCTGCTGGATGACTGTGCTGTAATATCCCGAACCACATATCAGGAAAAACTGGCAGTCCGGGAAAGGGAAGACAAACTTTGTGAACTGGCAGAATCTCTGGCTGAGAGGATGAAAGCAGGGAACCCTCAGGAGAAAGTTGATTTTCTGATCAGCCTGCAGAAGGAGAAAGAGAGAAACCCGGATTATGACGTTGATGAAAAGGCATTGATGGACGAATGGCAGATCACGGCCCTGTTGAGCCAGATGATTGCCTGCAGTCAGTATTCAGATACAGTGCCCTTTGATGCGGTGGAGAAGGCAAATGAACTGGACCTGATATCGGAGGAGGAAATCGTCAGGCTGTTAAACAGCCATGGGGAGGAATACGACGAATATAAATATTTCAGGGAAGATTATCTGCCGTTCTACTTCAATGACCTGACGGTCATCCCTTTCCGTGAATTTATTGAAGCGTGCGAACCGGCTGTGGAAAAAGCACTCAGGGTCAGTTTGGACTGGAACTGCCTTTTGGCAAAGGATTGACAGGGAGGGGATTGTGACGGACGCGAAAACAATCAGGGAATTTTTGGACGGGACGGAAGGAGAATGGGATGGGCATATCCGTATTTATGAACATGGCAGGATTCTCTTTTTCAGCAAAGGAGGAAAGACAATACCAGATATCCTGCTGGACAGTGAGCTTACCGGAATCAATGTCAGCGGCTATGATTACGATGGCCAAAGGGTAAAGCTGGCGGAGTTTGATATCAAACTTCCATGGGATCGTGTGGAAACCATGGGAAGCCGGGAATTTGACCCGCCAGTGAAGTTGGAGGAGGCTCTTGACATCATAAAAAGCAGGGCGGAACGGAAGTGCCATGTGGTTATCCGGCGGAATGGGGCAAATATATATCTGGGGACCAGCCTTGCTCTGATCCCGGAATGGGCTTATGAAAAAAATGTCAGAGGCTATCAGATGTTAAAAACCAGAGATATCAACATGGAAGCCAGAGATCTGGTAGTGATGGAGCTTTTGTGATTAATTCAGAAAATGGGAGGGTATTACAATGATTTATTTTACTTCAGATATTCATTTTGGGCATACAAACATTATCCGGTCCTGCAGCCGTCCTTTTGAAAACGCTGATGAGATGGACGAGGCGATCATCCGTAACTGGAATGGGAAAGTGAAGCCGGAGGACGAGGTCTATATTCTCGGGGATGTGACAATGAAAGGCCCGGATTTTGCAAAAGAACGGCTGCTGCGTCTGAATGGGACGTTATATCTGGTCAAAGGGAATCACGATCACTTCGTCAATAAGAATAAGTTTGAACCGAGCCTGTTTGAATGGGTAAAGGATTATTATCAGCTGAAGGTGGACAATCAAAGGTTTATCCTGTTCCATTATCCGATCACAGAGTGGAATTACAGGTCACAGGGCTCCATTCATCTTCATGGTCACCAGCATAACAGGCCGGAATATAACCTGAAGAACCGGGAGAACGGTATTCTTCAATACGATGTGGGGATGGATGCCAATCATTTCACGCCCGTCAGTCTGGAAGAGATAGTTCAGTTTTTTGGCGTGAGATGCGATACAAAATAAGCGGGTATTTTAAATTCAAATAATGATGTTATTTACCCCCTGAAATTTGAAACAGAAAAATATGATACGATATACATGTCGCAGGAAATGGCTGCCTGTGGAAGGTTCAAAAATGTGAACAGAAGGGAGGAAAAGGATAATTGAAAGATGCAGCAATCAGTATATCTGTAAAGATTCTGTGCCTGCTTATCATCTGGACGTCGTTGACAATTTATGATGTTATCCCGGACAGCGTAAAATGGCAGCCGGCTGTGAAGTTGGGAAACGGCATATTTTATGTCACATCCGGCCAGCGAAAGCAGGATCAGTTCGCGAAAAATGCGGAGGGTGTTGAATTATCCAAAAACAGTTACGCAAAATACGTGAACACCGGGCTGGATGCGAACCTTGCGACTTCAGGGATTGCGGCAGCGTATGGCCGGGACAACAGGCTGTATATCCTGGATGAGGGGATATTCTATTATGTCCGGCCATCGAAAAATCCGGCAAATACGTATCTGAAGGAAGATGTGGAGATATCTTCCTCCATGGCCTCGTTTATTATGAGCAGTAAGAACATCCTGGGGATAGATGACAGCGGGGAGAATATTTCTGCTTTCCGAATCTCAAATCAACTGGAGCATACTTTTTTAAGGGATGATGGAGGAGTATCTCTGATTGATATGAGTTTTACCGAAATATCGAGTTTGACTTAGGTGTATGTTTCCCAGGGGCTGCGATTGTATTTTTATATTGTGCGCCAGGCATGCTGGTTGCCCTGTTTATCATGCTGATTGTGGGATTTTTCGGATTTTTTGCCACATCGGTTGGTTTTTGACCTGGCCCATTTCTTTCTTTTATAATTTTTTCCCTGTCAGGGCAGCGTTACTGAAAAGCAGCGCTGCCCTGATTTTGTTTTGGGCTATTTTGGCTCCGGGAAGATGAACAAACAAATAACCTTAAAACAAGTATTAAAATACCAACAGCAAGGGAATTTACTCCCTTAAATTGGGATCAGAGAAGATGTGATATGATGAACATGCAACAGAGAAATGGTAAATTATGGAAAGGAGGCTAGCAAAAGAAAATTTCATTGAGGGCTGCTATGGTGTCATCCGTCAAATTATACGAGGGCACTTTCGTCAAATTATTTTACGGCAGTTT